>CAZFAM010000001.1:0-55824 GCA_964516425.1 uncultured Bacteroidales bacterium
TTAGTAATATTACTAGCATAACAATTCCAGAAGGTGTTACAAGTATAGGAAGTTCAGCATTTAATGGTTGTACAAGTTTAACAAATATAACAATTCCATCAAGTGTTACAAGTATAGGATATTCAGCATTTAATGGTTGTACAAGTTTAACAAATATAACAATTCCATCAAGTGTTACAAGTATAGGATATTCAGCATTTTATGGTTGTACAAGTTTAGAAAGTATAACAATCCCAGAAGGGGTTACTAGTATAGGAAGTTCAGCATTTTATGGTTGTACAAGTTTAGAAAGTATAACAATCCCAGAAGGGGTTACTAGTATAGGAAGTTCAGCATTTTATAATTGTACAAGTTTAGAAAGTATAACAATCCCAGAAGGGGTTACAAGTATAGGATATTCAGCATTTTATGGTTGTACAAGTTTAGAAAGTATAACAATCCCAGAAGGGGTTACTAGTATAGGAAGTTCAGCATTTTATGGTTGTACAAGTTTAGAAAGTATAACAATCCCAGAAGGGGTTACTAGTATAGGAAGTTCAGCATTCGAAGGATGTAATAGTCTTACAAGCATTAGTCTACCATTTATTGGAGGAAGTAAAGATAGTAATACATCTTTAATATATATTTTTGGAGTATCAGGTTCTTCGTATATAAATGATATACAAATGCCTTCAAGTTTAAAAGAAGTAATAATATTAGAAGGTTGTACAACAATAAGTTCTAATGCATTTAATAAATGTGATTACATAGAAACGATTAAAATACCATCAAGTGTTAATTATATCGAAAAGAATGCGTTTGAAGGTAGTTATAATTTAAAAAGTATAATAGTAGATGAAAATAATAAAAATTATAAAACAATTGATGGAAATTTATATACAAAAGATGGAACAACATTAATTTTGTGTACAAAAGCATCAGGTGTTATTTTTATACCTCAAACTGTTAAATATATTGATGATGATGCTTTTGATAATGCGTATTATAAGATTAGAATATATTGTGAGGTTGCATCAAAACCAAGTGGCTGGCCAAGTATTTTTTATAATGATTTTGTATATTGGAATGCAAAATATTTCAAATCAAATGATATTGAGTATGCAATAAAACAAAATAATTCTACAGCAATATTAATGCGTTATATTGGCGATGATAATAAACTAGAAATACCTACAGAAATTACGTATGATTATAATACATATAATGTGACAAGTATAGGGGGTTATGCATTTGAAGGTTGTTCAAGTTTAGAATGTATAACAATTCCATCAAGTGTCACAAGTATAGGGTATTCGGTATTTCGTGGATGTACAGGTTTAACCAATGTATATTATAACGGAACAATAGAAGATTGGTGTAATATAACATTTAATTATTCTTATTCTAATCCAATGTATTATGCACAACATTTTTATATGTTAGATAGTAATAATGAATATCAAGAATTAACAGAGATTGTAATACCAGATTCTATTACAGAAATTGGTGATTATCAATTCTGTGGATTTAATAATATTACTAGCATAACAATTCCATCAAGTGTCACAAGTATAGGGGGTTATGCATTTGAAGGTTGTTCAAGTTTAGAAAGTATAACAATTCCATCAAGTGTTACAAGTATAGGGTATTCGGTATTTTGTGGATGTACAGGTTTAACAATCTACTGTGAAGCTACTTCACAACTTGGCGAATGGGATAGTGATTGGAATTGGAACAATTGTCCAGTATATTGGGGAATAAATGACAATAATTATGTAATAATAAGTGATATTGCATTTGTATTAGATTTAAATGATTTAACTGCAGCTATATCTAGTTATACAGGGAATAGTACAATACTAGAAATACCATCAATAATAAAACATAATGATATTGAATATAGTGTTACAAGCATAGGAGATTATGCATTTTATAATTGTAAAAGTTTAAAGAACATAACAATTCCATCAAGTGTTACAAGTATAGGGTATTCGGTATTTCGTGGATGTACAGGTTTAACAATCTACTGTGAAGCTACTTCACAACTTGGCGAATGGGATAGTGATTGGAATTGGAACAATTGTCCAGTATATTGGGGAATAAATGACAATAATTATGTAATAATAAGTGATATTGCATTTGTATTAGATTTAAATGATTTAACTGCAGCTATATCTAGTTATACAGGGAATAGTACAATACTAGAAATACCATCAATAATAAAACATAATGATATTGAATATAGTGTTACAAGCATAGGAGATTATGCATTTTATAATTGTACAAGTTTAGAAAGCATTATAATTCCTAATACTATTACAAATATAGGAAATTACGTATTTTGGTATTGTACAAATTTAATAAGTATAACAATTCCCGCAAATGTTGTAAGTATTGGTGAAGATGTATTTTTTGAATGTGCATGTTTAAGCAATATACTTGTAGATGAAAATAACGAAAATTATAAATCGATAGATGGTAATTTATATACAAAAGATGGAACAATATTAATAAAATATGCTATAGGAAAAAAAGAAAAAGAGTTTACAGTTCCATCAAGTGTAACTACTATAAAAGCATTTGCTTTCCAAGATTGTAAAAATTTAACAAACATAACTATTCCATCAAGTGTCACAAGTATAGAGTCCAGTGCATTTGATGGTTGGACAAGTTTAACAAGTATAATAATTCCGGAAAGTGTCACAAGTATAGAGTATGCTGCATTCTATGGTTGTACAAGTCTAACAAGTATAACAATTCCAGAAAGTGTTACAAGCATAGGATATTCCGCATTTTATAATTGTGCAAGTTTAGAAAGTATAACAATCCCAGAAGGTGTTACAAGCATAGGAAATTTCGCATTTTATGGATGTACAAGCTTAACAATCTATTGTGAAGCTTCTAGTAAACCAAGTGATTGGAAAAAATATTGGAATTACAGCAATTGCCCAGTTGTATGGGGATATAAGCAATCAAGTAATTAAAATAATAATGGGCTACAGAATTATTCTGTACCCTTTTTTTGTTAAAAATAAGGATTCATCTAATTCTGTGTTAGGAAATAATTACTAAATAAATATAACGGTTTTACAAACAATACAAATTAGGAAATTTAATTCTTTTTTTAAAAATATTAAAATATAATTAAATAACTAGATAATTAAAGCCAATTATGGTATAATAGATTAGATAAGTAGGTGATATTAATGTATGATGTAAATTTATTGCCTAACCATATTGCAATCATAATGGATGGAAATGGCAGATGGGCTAAAAAAAGAGGATTACCAAGAAATTTAGGGCACCGTCAAGGAGTGCAAGCATTAATCAAACTTGCTAGATATTGTTCAGATATTGGTGTAAAAAACTTAACAGTTTATGCCTTTTCTACAGAAAATTGGAATCGTCCTCAAAAAGAAATAGATTATTTATTAAAATTATTAAAAGAAAATTTAATTGGAATAGAAAAAAAATTATCTAAAAAACAAATAAGAATAAAAGTAATAGGTGAAAAAAAAGGATTAAGTGAAGACTTATTAGAAACAATTAAAAATGTGGAAAAAAATTCCGAAAATAATAATCGCTTATTATTAAACATTGCATTTAACTATGGAAGTAAAGATGAATTAATAAATGTATTTCAAAGATTATCACAGGATCAATTACCATTCACAAAAGAAAATGTGGATAAATACTTATACACAAGTTCAAGTCAAGATGTTGATTTATTAATTAGAACAAGTGGAGAAATGCGAATTAGCAATTTTTTACTATGGCAAATAGCTTATAGCGAATTTTATTTCACAGATGTTTATTGGCCTGATTTTACACCAAAAGAATTAGATAAAGCATTAGATGCATATATGCATAGAGATCGTCGCTTTGGAGGCTTAAAAGATGAAAAATAAAAAGAACTTTATAGTTAGAATAATTACAGGTATTGTATTAATGGCTGTTATAATTCCCGCAATTATAATTGGAGGATTATACTTTTTAATTTTATCAACATTTTTTGCTGTTGTAGCTACATATGAATTAATGGATATGTGTTACAAGAAAAATCCTAATTTAAAAATAATGCGTTTTATAATGCCTATTTTTTCAGGATTAATGATGGTAGCTTTTTATTTTGCAATTAACCAAAATAATACTATATTCCCACTTGCTGTAATGGCACTTGGAGTATTAGTATCAATGGCTTTTGGAATATTTAAAGATGGAACAGAAGCCAGCGATATAATGAGTTGTATTATGAGTTTAACATATGGTGGATTATTGTTATCAATGGCTTTTAGTGTAGAATATTTAAAACCACTAATTTATGATGAAAGTAATTCATCTAGTTACTGTGGTAAAGTATTTGCATTTTTATATAGTAATGTTGTCGCAACAGATGTATGTGCATATTTCTTTGGTAGTTTACTTGGAAAACATAAGTTATGTGAAAAAATAAGTCCCAAGAAAAGTGTTGAAGGTGCTATTTTTGGTTTAGTACTTGGAGCAGCTGTTGGATGTTTTGTTGGTATAATATTAGATGTATTTCCATTTTCATTATGGTCTGTAATTAGCGTATATGGATTATCATTATTAATTTCCGCAACTGTTCAAATGGGGGATTTAGTAGCATCAAAAATGAAGCGAAGCTATGAAATAAAAGATTATGGATTTATATTCCCTGGACATGGTGGAGTAATGGACCGTTTTGATAGTCTAATTTTTTCAGGATCACTTTTATTTGTAATTATGAATATTATTAGTTTATTTATGTAAGGAGTTATTATGAAAAATATATATTTGCTGGGAGGTACCGGCTCAATCGGAAAACAAACAATTGAAGTATTGCGCTCTTTTAAAGAAGAATATCGACTAGTAAGTATGAGTTTTAATAATAATTATGATGAAGCAAAAAAAATAATTGATGAATTTAATCCACAATTTGTAAGTTGTGGAACTAAAGAAATATATGAATTATTAAAAAAAGAATATCCTAATTTAGATTTAGGGTATGGTAGAGAAGGTTTATTAAAAGCAGCTACATATAAAACTAATTGTGAAGGAAAAGATTTAGTTGTTAATAGTGCTGTTGGAATGGTTGGACTTGTTCCTACAATTGAGGCCATAAAATTAAAACGTGACATCTTATTAGCAAATAAAGAAACATTAGTAGTAGGTGGGGAAATAATAAAAAAATATGTTAAAGAATATGGAGTTGAGTTGCTACCAATTGATTCTGAACATAGTGCAATATTACAATGTTTAGAAGGAAGAAAAAAAGAAGAAGTAAAAAAAATAATTATCACCGCAAGTGGTGGAGCATTTCGAGATTATTCACGATGTGATTTAGAAAATGTCACAATAGATGATGCCTTAAATCACCCTAATTGGCGTATGGGAAAGAAAATTACAGTTGATTGTGCAACAATGGTTAATAAAGGACTTGAAGTTATAGAAGCACATTTTTTATTCGATATGCCATATGAAAAAATTGAAACTATTATTCACAAAGAAAGTGTTATTCATTCAATGGTTGAATATAATGATAATACAGTAATTGCCCAAATGGGAAAACCTGATATGCGAATACCAATTCAATACGCATTAACATATCCAAGTAAATGTTCATTTACATTAGATGATTCACTATCATTCAAACAATTTAATAAATTAACATTTACGGAAATGGATTCTGAAAGATATCCAATGCTTGAATTAGCATATAAGGTCGGAAAAGCAGGTGGCATTATGCCAACAGTATATAATGCTAGTAATGAAGAAGCAGTTAAATTATTTATTGAAGGGAAAATTAAATTTTTAGATATTGAAAAAATTATTCTTGAAAATATCGAAAATACAAATAATATAATAAATCCTACTTTAGATCAAATATTAAGTGTTGATCAAGAAGTAAGAAATAAAATTCAAAAACAATTTAATGAAAGGAACAATTTAATATGATTTTATCGTTTGGAAGTGTAGTAATTGGGATTTTAGCTTTTGTATTTGCTTTAGCCCTAATTATTTTAATTCATGAAGGAGGGCATTTCTTTTTTGCAAGACGAGCAAATATTTTATGTCGTGAATATGCATTTGGAATGGGTACCCAACTTGTAAAATATAAAAAAGGTGAAACAACATATGCTATTAATTTATTACCAATAGGTGGATATTGTGCAATTGCGGGTGAAGAAGTTGAAGATGACCCGTTAAAAGAATTAAAGCAAGTTCGATTAGTTATTGAAAATGGTGTAATTAAAAAATTTATTGTGGATGACAAAAATCACTTATTTGATGAATATCCATTATATGAAATTGTAAGATATGACATTTTTGATGAACAAGATACAGGAAAATTATTTATGGTCGTTAAAGAAAATGAAGAGGAAGTGGAGTATCCAGTTGATCCTCAAGCAATGTATGTTTTCACAAAACCATATACTGGCGAAATAACAGATATTGAGAAAAAAAGAAATAAATATGCAACTGAAATTCAAATTGCCCCTCACAATAGAACATTAAATGCAAAAACTAAAACGCAAAGAGCATTAGTAATGTTTGGTGGACCTTTAATGAATTTTGTATTGGCAGTTATTGTCTTTTTCTTTGCGGGACTAATGATGGGATTTAGTGATACATCATCAACAGAACTTGCTAGTATTAGCGAAGGTACAGCTTCATATATTGCGGGATTAAGAGATGGAGATGTTATTACAGCTTTAGAAAGTAATACAATCGCAAAACAAGAAACAAAAAAATGGGATGACATTTCTTCATTTATGACTAAATATAAAGAAGACACAAGTTCATACGAAGAGATTAAAGTTTACTATACAAGTAATGGTGAACAAAAAACTACTATGATTTATCCACAAACAGTTATATATTCTATTAGTATCTTACAAGATTTAACTGATAGAACAAATGTTAAAGTAGGAGAGGTTAGTGAAGCTGCCCCCGCATATAAAGGTGGTATGAGAACAGGAGATATTATTCAAAAAATTAGTTATGTAGATGGAGAAAGTTATGATGTCCATAACTGGAAAGAAGTATATAATATCTTTTTAAATAATGAAGAAGGCAATGAAATGAACGTTACTGTTTTACGAGATGGTGAAGTTGTTGAATGTACTGTTGATCCATATTCTCGTAACTTATTTAAAAGAACACAAAGTGTTGATACAGCTGTTGTATTGTTAGGCGTTTCACCAACTACAAGACATAGTTTTTGGAAAAGTATTGCTTATTCATTTACTGAATTAGTGGCATCTGTTAAAAAAATGTTTTTTACATTAGGATATTTATTCTTTAGTAAAGAAGTAGGTATTAATGATTTAAGTGGTCCAGTTGGTATTTATTCATTAACAAGTCAAGCAGCTCAAGGTGGATTTGCTAATTTATTATATTGGATTGGATTCTTAAGTGTTAATGTTGGATTCTTGAATTTATTACCAATTCCTGCCCTTGATGGTGGAAGATTATTATTTGTGGGAATTGAAGCCGTAACAAAGAAAAAAGTAAGTGCAAAAGTTGAAACAATATTAATTAATATTACAATGTTATTATTATTTGCATTAATTATATTTGTATCATTTAACGATATATTGAGATTGATAGGAGTAAAATAAAATGAAACAAAGTTTAATGTTTGTCCCAACATTAAGGGATATTCCCAAGGATGCAGAAATTGCAAGTCATAAAATATTATTAAAAGGTGGTTATATTAAGCAACATGCAGCTGGTGTTTATACATATATGCCTTTAGCTTATAAAATTATAAAAAAAATAGAAAACATTATTCGTGAAGAATTAGATAAAATCGGATGCAGTGAATTATTAATGCCTGCCCTTCAATCAAAAGATTTATGGGTTGAAAGTGGAAGATGGGAAGCATATGGTAAAGAATTAATGCGTCTTCAAGATCGCCATGACAGAGAATTTTGTTTAGGTCCAACACATGAAGAAGTAATTACAGCAGTAGTTAGAGACAGTATTAATAGCTATAAAAAATTACCTTTAGCTTTATATCAAATACAAACCAAATATCGTGATGAGTTCCGTCCCCGTTTTGGATTAATGCGAGGAAGAGAATTTATTATGAAAGATTTATATACTTTTACATCTGATCAAGTAGGATTAGATGAATGGTATAATAAAATTAGACAAGCCTATATTAATATATTTACAAGAATTGGCTTAAAGTTCCGTATTGTTAATGCTAGTAGTGGACAAATTGGTGGCAAAAGTAGTGAAGAATTTATGGCTTTATGTGAAGTTGGTGAAGATACAATAATTTATAGTGATAGTAGTGATTTTGCTAGTAACACTGAACTTTGTGACTTACAAGAAGGTGCACCATCACCTGATGGAAAAGGAACAATAAAACATGCTAAAGGAATAGAATTAGGACATATATTCAAATTAGGTACTAAATATTCTGAACCAATGAATTTAATGTTTATTGATGTCGATAATAAGAAAAAACCAGTTATTATGGGTTGTTATGGAATTGGTGTAAGCCGTGTATTAATGGCAGTTTTAGAACAAAATAATGAAGATTTAAAAGTTGTATGGCCTGATGAAATTACACCATTTAATATCCATATTTTACCCGCAGATAAAGTTGGTAGTGATGGATTCAATAAAGCTTTAGAACTACATGATTATTTTGTAAAGCAAGGATATGAAGTATTATTAGATGACCGTAACGAATCTTTAGGTGTTAAGTTTAAAGATTCTGATTTAATAGGTTGTAAATATAAAGTAATTGTCGGTAAAAGAATAAATGAAGGAATTGTGGAATTAAGGAATGCCCAAACTTCAGAAACTATTGAAATGACATTAGAAGAAATTAAAAACTATAGCTTTAAATAGGAGGAGAATATGTTTAAAGGATTTAAACAAGTAAATGTATATGTGGAAGGTCAAGGAATTGTTAAAAAAACAATCGAAGTACAAAACGGAAAAATTGTTCGTATTAGTGATGATATTCCCACAGATAATGATTATATAACTTTAAGTGATGATAAAATAGTTGTACCTGGATTTATTGATAAACATGTTCATGGAGCTAATAATTCTGATGGTATGTATCCAACATTAAAAGATGCTCGAAATATATCAAAAACAATTGCATCTGAAGGTGTTACATCTTATTTAATAACTACGATGACACAAACAATTGAAAATATAGATGCAGCATTAAAAAATGCGAAAGAATTTATTGAATTAGATGAACATTGTGGAGCTAAAGCAATTGGTGTTCACCTTGAAGGACCATTCATTTCTAAAAAATATAAAGGTGCTCAAGTAGAAAGCTGTATTATTCCATGTGATGTTGAAACATTTAAACATTTCCAAAATGTTAGTGGTAACCATATTAAAGAAGTTACTTTAGCTTATGAAGAAAATGGTAAAGAATTAGTTAATTATTTACGTGATAATCATATAGTAGCAAGTTTAGGACATACTGATGCTACTTGTGAACAATCATTAGAAGCTGTAAAAGAAGGAGCAACTTCATTTACACATACATATAATGCAATGAAGGCATTACATCATAGAGAAGCAGGAACTGTTGGTGCAGCATTACTTGCGGATGAAGCTTCATGTGAAATGATTTGTGATTTAATTCATTTATCTAAATACGCAATTCAAGTGTTATATAAGGCTAAAGGAAAAGATAAATTATGTGCTATTACTGATGGTATTGAAGCAAAACATTTACCTGATGGACAATATCAATTAGGTGGACAACCAGTATATGTGAAAAATAAAGAAGCGAGATTAATTGATGGAACATTAGCCGGTTCAACATTATTAATGAATGACGCTGTAAGAAATATTAGAGATGTTTTAAACGTAAGTTTAGAAGATGCTGTTGATATGGCATCAAAAAATCCCGCAATTAATTTAGGAATTTACGAAAACAAAGGAAGCATAAGAGAGGGAAAGGATGCAGACTTTGCAGTAATTGACAATAAATTAAATGTTTATATGACAATTAGTGAGGGTCATATTGTATTCCAAAAATAAAAAATGGATAATAAAAAATTTATAGTAAAATTTGCGGAAACAAAAGAAGAATTTGAACAATTATATAAAGTACGTTATGATGAGATGATTCGTTATTTTCATGAAATGAATAATGTAATACCTCAAAATGAAATTGATTATACACCATATGATGATAAAGCAAAAGCAATTATTACAATTGATCCATCTAATAATCAAATAGTTGGTAGTTATCGTATTGTTTTATCTACAGATTTAGGACCAAATGAAAAATTTTTATGTGAAGAAGAATTTAATATTGAGTCATTAAAAAAAGATAATGTAGTAATTGCGGAATTAAGTCGTGCATTTGTGAAAACGGAATATCGTAATTCCAATGTTTTATTACTACTATGGCAATATATGTTTAATTATGTTCTTGAGGTTGGTGCAAGATATATTATTGGTGATGTTAGTTTTACGAGTATGAAACCTGAGGATAATAAATATGCATTGAGCTATATTTATTATAACTATGGTATTAGTGATGATTTAAATATTAAATCAACACAACCAAATTGTTCAATAAAGTTATTAGAAAAAGAGGAACTAGATAAAACAAAAGTTAAAGAACAAATGACAGCATTACTTAAAGCATATATATTATTTGGTGCTAAGTTTTCAAAAGAGTATTTTATAGATCGAGATTTTTGTTCATTAGATATTTTTGTATTAGTTGATGCTAAAAATCATAATGAAAAATTTATCAATAGAATTTTAAATAGAGTATAGGATGTCAATTGATGATGGAAAAATTGTTATTGGACTTGGCAATATATATTGTAATAGTTTAATTAACAATTATTAAATTTTAAAATAAAAAACTTGGATATTCAATCCAAGCTTTTTTTAATCATCAAAATGATGTTTTCCATGACTAAATATATCCACAATTCTTGTCACAATGAAATCAATAGCAATATGATTATTACCACCTTCAGGAATAATTAAATCAGCGTATGATTTAGATGGTTCCACAAATGATTGATGCATTGGTCGAACAGTGTCCAAATATTGGTTGATAACGGAATCAACACTACGACCACGTTCTTCAATATCTCTTTTTAGTCGGCGGATGAAACGAATATCATCTGGTGTATCCACAAATAATTTAATATCACACATATTGCGCACTTCAGGAATTGCTAAGGTCAAAATACCTTCAATAATCACGATATTTGCGGGAGCAACTTTCTCAGTGTTTAAACTACGATTATGTTCTACAAAATCATAAATAGGTTTATTTATTTCTAAACCATTCTTTAAATCCATCATTTGTTTAGTTAATAATTTAATATCATATGCATCCGGATGATCATAATTTACTTTTATGCGTTCATCAAATGGTACATTAGTTAAATCATTGTAATAGTCATCAATTTTAATTAATGCCACTGTACCATATTTAGATGTTTTTTTAAATACTTTTTTTGCTACTGTTGTTTTTCCACTTGCGGTTCCACCCGCAATGCCTATTATTACTGTTTCCATTATGCCCCCTTTTGTATTTACTTGAATTATACTATTATCTTTTTAATTAGTCAATGTTTTTACAATTAATGTATAATTAATCTAGTAAAAACCATTAATTAATATTCTTTAAAAAAAACTTATAAAATTAATTTCATAAATTTAAAATTAGTTTTTTGAAAACTTCTAATTCTTTACTTTTAACTGTAAAAATGCTATAATTATAAAAACAAATATTTACTTATGTTTTAAAGAATGCTATACCATAACTACGTCATAGACCGTTTTGAGACTGCTTACATATATTATACTTGTAAGTTGAGCTCGTATTGTGCTTTATAGAAGATTTATCTTACCAGTTGGATAGCACATTTCAACTTTAGGCTTAGGTGGGTTTAATTGGTGCGTCTTTTTATATTTATAGGAGTGTTTTATGGAAGAATTAAAATATATATTAGCTGCTTTTTTAATTATGGGATTTGTATATTTTTTAATTGTTAGAGCTATTAGAACTAAAAATTATATTAGAAAAAGTATATATATTCTTATAAGTGGAAGCATAGTAAGTTTAGTATTTGTGGGTGGCATAATATATGATGTCATAACAAAAGATTTTTTATATCCTAATAATAAATTTGATATTTATTACTTCATATATTTAATTGCAAGCGTCTTTTACACAATATTATTTTTTGTGCTAAATTATGTTAAAGGATATAAATTAAAACAAAGATTTAAAAGTTTTGTCCACACAAATAAGAAGGTTATTCCCACAATTAAGGAGAAGAAAGAATATTTATATATTATTTTAAAACATAATAATAACTTCATATTAAAAGAAGCAGAAGATAATTTGTATGAATCTGTAGTTATAAAATTTGCAAACCATGATTTCTTTCATGATGAACTAATTCAAAAAGTAATACAAGAAAAGCGTTGGTTAATAAATAATTATGAGTATATTGGTAAAGCAACACTAACTACTAAAAAAGATAATATTTATTATTGTTATATTGTAAATTTAGAATCATGCGAATCTTTAGATATTAATTTTAAAGAATTTGAAGTAGGACAATTAATTAAGATTAATATGAATGATATGGATAAAAAAATTATATATACGTCAGTTATAGATAAAAACTTTGATATAAATATATAGGAAAAAATCTATTAAAAAGAAAATAAAATAGATAATGAAAAATTTTCAAATGCTCTTTTTATTTACTTTTTTTATACCAAGTGGTATAATACATACAAATAGTTAGAAGATTACTTAGATGCTATTGAATGATAATTAAATTAGGATTTATTGATTAAAATTATATAATATTAGGAGGAAAAAATGGACAACGAAATGAAAGAGGAACAAGGTATAACATTTGCGGATTTATGGTTTTTAGTAAAACGTAATATTTCGCTTATACTTATTATAACATTAGCTTTTACAGTTTTAGGTGGTATATATGGTCTAAAAATTAAAAAACCAACTTTTACAGCAACAACTACCGCAATAGTATTTGTGGATACATCTTCATCTGGAAGTTCTGGTAATGTAGTTAGTAACTACTCTTATGCAACTTATTTTACTAGTACATTTTCCACATTTATCAAATCTAATCCTGTGCTTTCTTTAGCGTGTAAAAATCTAAATGAAAAAGGATATGAATATTCAAGAAAAGAATTAAAAGATTGCATTTCTGTAGGAACAGAAAGTAATTCTTTAATTATTACTATTGTTGCCAAAGTTTCATCAAAAGATGAAACTGAAGGCCGTGCAAGAGCACAAGCAATTGCCAATACAATATTAGAAAGTACTATTCAGGAAGCTAATAAATATAAATATGATAATAATGGTAATGTTGTTTTAGATAACGATGGAAATCCAGTATATGAATATTTGGTTCTTGCGGAGAAATTAGTTGCAATGGAAAAAGTTGAAAATACATCTGATGTTGTTTTCAGTAGAGGTGCAGGAACTACTATTATAATTGCCTTTTTAATTGGTTTAGTTGTTTCAATGGGTATTGTTTTAGTTAAATACTTAGCCGATGATACAGTCTCTTCAAAAGAAATATTTGAACAAATGACAGGTTTAACAGTATTTGCTTCAATTCCAGAAATAAGTAGTAATGGAGGTAATTTATAATGTCAATTATTAAAAAGAAAAATCAATTACCAGTATCACAAAGTATTGTCTATAATATTCCAGGTTATGAAAGAGTAAAAGAACAATTTAATCGTTTAAAAGATAATTTATTATATTTGAGCGTTGATGGTAATAATCGCGTAATTCAAATTGAATCATCAGTGGCATCAGAAGCAAAATCAACTATTATTTGTAACTTAGCTGTTTGTTTAGGAGAAAGTGGAAAGAAAGTTTGTGTAGTCGATTTGGACTTTATTAAAGCTAGAGTTCATAGAATATTTAAAGTGGAAAATAATAAAGGTCTTGCTGATTATATGGTTGGCGAAGCTACTAAAGAAGAAATCATTAAAGAAACAAAGTATCATAATGTTAGCATTATTAATAGAGGTGCAACAGTAGGCAATGCTTCAATCATTTTAACAAGTGAAAAAATGAAAAATTTAATTAATGATTTAAAAAATGAATTTGACTATGTTTTATTAGATTGCGCACCAGTTTTATTAATTAGTGATTATATTCATATATCTCGTTTTAGTGATGGTGTATTATTTGTGGTTGCTTATGCAAGAACAAAGAAAAAGCAAGTTATGGAATCTTTAAGTTTATTGCGCAAAAATAATATTCCAATTTTAGGAACAACATTCTCTTTCTTCAATCCTAAAAGAACAAGTAATTATGTAGAATATGATTATTATAAATCATATGAATATACAAATAAGGATAATTAATGATTGATATTCACACACATTTAGTGTTCGATGTTGATGATGGAAGTGCAGATTTAGATACTTCCATCTTTTTAATTGAAGAAGAGAAGAAACAAGGGGTTACAGATATTATTTGTACACCACATTATCGAAAAGGAATGTTTGAGAGTTCTAGAGAAAAAATAAGTGAACATTTTAACATTTTAAAACAAAATGCTAAAAATATAAATTTATATTTAGGACAAGAAATATATGTGCAAAGCTATAATTCTTTTAAAAAAATATTAGAAAATAAACAAGTTTTCACAATGAATAATACCCAATATTTATTACTAGAATTTTCATATACAAGAGAAATTGATATTTCCGAAATTGTTTTTTTAGCAAGTTTATATAATTATAAAGTTATTATTGCTCATATTGAACGTTACGAATATCTTAGTAGTGATAATATCTTAGAGATTATTCAGTCTGGTGCTTTGATACAAATGAATGCTTCTAGTGTTATTGGGAAATATGGATTAAAGATTAAGAAAAGATGTAAGAAATATCTAAAGCAACAATATATAAGTTTTATTGCTTCGGATATTCATAGCAATCGTAAAAATCATTTACAAAAGTGTTATAATTATATGAACAAACATTACAATAAACAATATGTGCAAGATATATTTTATAATAATGCCAAAATATTAATTAATGGGGGAAAATATAATGAATAAATATGCAATTATTTTGGCCGCTGGTCGTGGAACCAGAATGTGTTCCGAACTTCCAAAATGTGGATATCCATTTTTAAAAAAGCCAATGATTTGTTGGATAGTGGATGCTTTAAAAAAAGCTCATGTTAATGACATTGTTGTTGTTATTGGATATAATGGTAATTATATAAAACAAATCTTAGGAAATGAAGTTACTTACATTTACCAACAAGAACAATTAGGAACTGGACATGCAACATTATGTTGTGAAGAATACTTTAAAAATAAGCGAGGCTTATGTTTAGTTTTTCCTGGTGATATGCCTTTAATAGATGATCAAATCATTAACGAATTAGTTACTAAACATTTAGAATATAAAAACTCTTTAACTGTTGTTACAACGGTTGTTGATGATGCTGAAGCATATGGTAGAATTTATCGCGAAAATGGTGCAATTAAAAAAATTGTAGAAGCAAAAGACGCAACTGCTGAACAATTACAAATTAAAGAAATTAATAGTGGATTATATTGTTGTGATGTGGAAATGATGTTTAAAGCACTTCATCAAATTAATAATTATAATAATAGTTCGGAATATTATTTTACTGATATTATTGAAATAATTGGTACAAATAATCATGTTGATAGCTATATTGTATCAAAAGAAGATAGTTATAAATTAACAGGTATTAATGACCAAGAAACATTACATAAAACAGAACAAATATATTTAGAACATCATAAAATGGATGCTTAATAATTTATAAAAATAGAATGAAAAAAAATAAGGTAATTTAAAATAACTTGTGTTTTATGAGAATACGTTTTTGAATTTTCATGAATTAAATCACCTATAAAGATAATGTGTTTTTATGAATTAGTGATTGATCCCACCTCAATGAGGTGGGATTTTATCAAGTTTAATATTCGTAATGATATTTAATTATATTTGCAATTTATCTTAATTTTTATTATTGATATTATCTTTATCATTTGATTTGTTATTGTTTTTAATTGGTGCATTATCATTTATTTAAAATGAAATTCTTTCTCTAAATCTTTTGAATTTTTTATAAGTATTAACGTTTTTAATGTTGCATTTAATTCTAGAATTACATCCTTCCATAGGGCCATTAGATAATCTATTTTTTATTGATGTAATCTTATTTGTTTTTTATCCTTTTTATTGTATAAATGTCAATATAAGAAATTTGTTATAACAAAAAAATAAAATATAGTCTTCCAATAATGTATCACTAATTCAAATTATATATGAATTAATACAAAAAAGTAGAATGTTAATTATGTCTATTAAAAAAATGTCGAAGGCCCCAATTGTGTTTATATAAGAATCCCCAATTCCTAGTAATACAAAAGAGTATTTTGGTGTTAAGTTAAATTATATTTGTAAATAATTTATAAAATATGCATGGTTGCTTGAATTACTAAAATATGCTTCAATGATTCAGCGACAAATCTCAAATTAAAGTGGTAAATTTGACTATAGTTGAAAAAAATTAATATGTGTGATAATATATAAATATAATTAAAATATTGTAGGAGGGATTTATCAATGAAAAGAATTTTTGGGTTATTAATAGGTTTAATTTTAATGTTTAGTATGACTGGTTGTAAATCAAAAGGTTCCAAAACAACAATTGAACTTAATGAAGATAATTATTGGAAATATATAACAGTTACGGGTATGGAAGTTGGTGGTGTTGCTTCCTATGTAATAGAAGGAGTATTAATGTGCGCTGTATATGAAGATGTTGTATTTTCTTTTGATGTTATATATTATACTGATGGACAAGCTGAAGAAGATTATAATAGTTATACTATGTTAATTGCGTGTACTGCTTCAGGTGATGCAAGGTTTACGACATATTCATCAGGAATTACAAATGTTGCCACTGGTAAATGGATGGGTATTAGTGATGGAGAATTAATAAATTTAGAAAATTATAAATGGAAAATGCAATTCCATACAGTGAGTGGTAAAGTTGTATATTAATATATCCGTGTTTTGTCAAAATTTTAACCGATTAATTGCTTGTTAAATTCTTTAAAAAAGGTTTTAAAAATAAAAAAGACCTAGAGTTTGAAGTTGATGCGAACAAATTTTATAAAGACAATAAAATTTAGGAGATAAATTTAAAAGAGAGTATTGCTCAAATTTATGTGATTCAAAGAATGAATAACAAGTTAGGGCTATTAGAAAAAAATGAAAAATTAGCTGAGATATGGTGGTTTTTAACTGAAATTCCTGAGTATTATCATAAAAAACAAATTTTAAATTTCATCGGAATGTTTTTGGACAATCATTAAGAAATATTACGTTTGTTCTTCAAAATTAAAAAATAAAATATTAGTTTTTAATGAATGACATTTAATTAAAAAAAATACTTGATGAAATCATTTGCTAAGATAGAGTTTTTTTAGTCTATAAATATGTTCTTAAGCAAAGAATGTTAAGAATAAGAAGTAAAATAGAAATAGGATTATTTAGTAGTTACAAGATAAAATTAGTATTTAAACACTAAATTCGAAAATGTTTTTATTAATGGGATCGATTGATTTATTATATTTAAAAACTGTATGTTGTATTGCGCTATATGTAGTTGAAATTATAAATATTAATTATAGGAGATTGAAATATGAATTTTATTATAAGAAACATATATAAATATAATGATGGTAAAGATAAGTATTTTATATATTTGGGGGATAGTGATAATTCTAATCAAATTTTTGCTGCGGAAGTTGGCATTATTGATAGTACTAGACAATATAGAAAAATTTCGTGTTTAACAAATATGGTAATGTTTATCGATAAAATAATTTATATAAATCCAAACACTGTAATTTCGCCTTTATTTATAAAAGGAAAAATTGTATCCGTAACATCATTAGAATTTCATAATTTACTAGTAGACTTATGCCAAAATATTTTGAAAATACATAATGTTGATATTTTAAAACTGATTGATTGTAATTATGATAATGTAAATGATAAAATAATTGATGTCACTTTTTCAGAAAAAATCATAAGATTTTTAATTTGGACAGAAAAAAAAGAAGAATTGAAATTTTTAAAAAAGAATAATATAAAAAATGTAATGAAAAATAATGTATATTGGGCATATATGGGATGTAATTTAGGATGTGAAATTGAAAAACTAAGACCCGTATTAATATGGAAAGAACATATAAATACTAAAAGCACTGATGAAAATTCTTATTTTATATTTCCAATATCTTCTAAAATTCCTAAAAAAAAATATTATTATAATATTGAAATATATGTTAATGGTAAAAAAAATATTATTAAAGTAAATGATGGAAAAAGAATTAGTATCAAGAGAATTGAAAAACCATTAATTGATAATAATACTAAGAAAACATATTTTATAGATCAGCAAACAATTTCTGAAATAAAAGATGCAATAAGGAAGTATTTTAATGTTTAAAAATGCATATAATAATTATGTAATAACTATTGTTAACATTTTGTTACTTTTTAAACCAAATATTGTGATTTAAACAACATTTAGTTGACATATGTAAATATTTATGTTAAAATTATAGTGTATTACAGGGCTATCTATTTTTATTAATAGATCGTGGAGGTTTCAAAAGAAACGCTTTATATTAGGCGTTTCTTTTGCTTTAATAATAATCAAATTAACTATTGCTGTAATTGTTAATAAAAGTATTAATAAATCATATACTTTTCTAAATTTGCGTAGCAACTAATAATAATGAAAGATTTTTTTATGTCAAAACACATAGAAATTTAAATATTCAATAAAAAGATAGCGAAATTACTCGCTATCTTTTTTGGAATTTAACTATTTAATTTTTCATATTTTTTAAATTTATTATAAACAATTTCATTAATGTTTGCATTTACTTCAATAAAATCATTATATTCAATTGAAATAACTTCACTATACTCTTTTAATTCATTTATAATATTACCTTTAGTATAGGGAATAATAAATGTTTTATTTATGATATTTTTAAATAAATGTTCGCAGATTAAAGAGATTAAATCATCCATTCCATATCCTGTTTTAGCACTAATTCTTATGGCATTTTCATATTGAGGTGGAATATAAAAATAATCATCAACTTTATCAATTTTATTAAAAACATAAATAATGGGAATATTTTCAACGCCTATTTCTTTTAATACTCTTTCTGTTGTTTGAATTTGGGTTTCAAAATCGTCACGTGATGCATCCACAATATGAAGTATTAAATTAGCTTCTTTAATTTCTTCAAGTGTTGATTTAAATGCTTCTACTAGTTGGTGAGGTAGCTTATTAACAAAACCTACTGTATCAGTAATTAAAAATTCACGATTATTTTGTAACTTAATTTTTCTTGTTGCTGTTTCAAGAGTTGCAAATAACATATCTTTTTCCATAACTTCTTTTTTTACTTCACTAGAGTAATTAAGAATGGAGTTTAGAGTTGTTGATTTACCACTATTTGTATATCCAACAAGACATACAGTATTAATATTTTTTCGGCTTTTTCTTTGAATTTGGCGATTAATAGTTAAGTCAGAAAGTTCTTTTTTTAGTAAACTAATTTTTTCGCCAATATTTCGACGATCAATTTCTAACTGTGTTTCTCCTTTACCTTTACCATGTGCCATACCCCCATTACCTCTCTGACGAGAGAACCCACTTCGAAGTCCTGAAAGACGTGGTAGCATATAACGTAGGGAAGCAATATCTACTTGAATCTGTGCTTCCTTTGTTTTTGCACGACGTTTAAAGATTTCTAATATCACATAAGTTCTATCAAAAACTAAAACTTCTAAAATGTTTTGAAGATTATTGATTTGTGATGGACTTAATTCATCATTACATATTACAACATCAATATCTAAAGCTGCTATTGCAGTTTTAATTTCTTCAATTTTTCCTTTACCCACATATAGTTTATTATTTTCTTCTATTAAATTTTGTGTAACTTTATCTAATATTTCAATTTCACAAGCATTACATAAATCTTGTAATTCTTCCATTTCCATATTAAATGATTTATTATTTGTGTTAACACCCACAATTATTCCTTTTTGCATATTATTGACTCCTTTCATTACATTAAATCAAGAAAATCAAATAATGATTAACTATCAATAAAAATATTCATTGATATTAATCTAATAATTAAATCAATGAAACAAAACTATCTTGTCTTACATCTTTCATTGTTCATTTGGCATCACCACTTTCTAACTTGAAATAGTATATCATAAATTAATCTTAATATAAAGAAATATTTTAAAATTCTCTTTTTAATGTTTTAAATTAATAACACATCTATTTAATCACAAAGACAACAAAAAATGATTACAATGGCAATTTAAGACTTAATATTTGAGTTTTAAATCTCTTTATTTTTTTCTTTCAATTTTAATTAAAATAAGTTATAATAGAACAAACAAAAGGAGGAAACATTAATGGCAAAGAAAAAAAGAAAGAAAAAAAATCATTTTAAGAGATTTTTATTAGTGTTAATAGTTTTTATAATAATTGGCGTTATTGGTGTATTAGGATATAAAAGTTATCAAGAATTAAATGAGTTAAAGCAAGATTTAAATGCATTTACATTTGAAACTCCTGAGATAATAAATGATAAAATAGAATTACCTATTTCAATTAATGAAAATATAAAAATCGAATGGAATTCTAGTAATCAAGAAGTAATTAAAAATGATGGAACAGTCTCAAGACCTGATTTTGAAGAAGGAGATACAACAGTAACATTAACAGGTACCATAAAATTCACATTTAAAGAATTATTAAGTGAAACACTTTTTGATTTCTTCATTAAAGATCTTGAAAATATTGTTTTTGATGTCCCTGTAAGTGCAAAAACTGCTACTCCAATGGATAAAGTTCAAAATGTTTATGATAGATTAACATTAATTGAACAAACATATGATTCAATAACATTACCTACACAAGCATGTTATGAAGATATTTTAATAGAATGGACAAGTAGTAATGCAAGTATAATTGATTATAATGGTAAGGTAAATAATCCGGGTAATGATACAATTGTAACTTTAACAGCAACAATCAACTGTCAAGACGCAAGTGTTGATAAAGAGTTTAAATTAGTTGTATTAAGTAGCGAACAAGTAATTAATATGGTAGATGATAATTTTGATAATCAAGCACCAACATCTAATTATAAACAAATAGTTAGTACAAATAATGTAATATATAATAATGCTCGTATTATCGCCCAAGAAGAAGTGGAGGAATCAGAAGATTTAAATGCAACTACACCTTCAATTATTAGAATGCGTAATAAGGATGACAGTAATGGGGCAGAAGAAAATGATGTGAATATCGGTAGTTTTCTTATTAATAATGTTTTAAATCCAAAATCATTTTCTTTTGATTATCAATTTTCAGGTTCTCAAAGTAGTAATGGTTCTCAATTGTATATTTATATTACTAATTTATTAAATAATGAAGTTGAAAAAATAGAAATAGAAGTATTGCATCAAGAATCATTTATAACAAAGGAAATTGATTTATCAATGTATAAAAGTATTAGTATAAAAGTTGAACATGTTGACTCATGGAAAACAGTTACTTATATTGATATTGATAATGTTATTGTTAATACAAAAGTTTCATTAGATCTTCTAGAAGAGTGGGTTATTAACAATACACCATCTAATGTTAATAATAGTTTTATTTTGCCATTTACAACTATTTATGGTGGCTCAATTGTTTGGCAAAGTCCATCAGATAATTTAACATCTTTTGGTTATGTTAATAAAACTGATGAAACACAAAAAATTATTTTAACTGCTACTGTGACATATCTTGATTCTTCTTCACAAATTACTATCGAAGTAACAATTAATGGTAAAACTACTAAACAAGCCCTAGAAATATATTTTATTGATATTGGTAAGTATGGTGCTGGTGATTGTGGGGAAAGTATTTATATTAAATATGGTAATATTGATATTGTAGTTGATGCGGGTGATAATTTTACCGATAGTAAAAAAGCAATTAATGAAGTCATTAATCAACATTTACAAGACGGTATTATAGATTATGTTATTGCTACTCATCCGGATGGTGATCATATTGGTGGTATGGCAAGTTTATTTGAAACTTATACTATTAAGAATTTGATTAAATTTGAAGGGACATATCATACAAAAAAATATCAAAATATGGAAAAAGCATATTTAGAAGAACAATGCAATGTTTATCAAATTAAATCAGATATTATGGATTTAAATAAACAAGATAAGTTTATTGAATTAAGTAGTGATATTTATATTTCTTTTGTGGATACGATGTATTATGAAAATTCAGAATCAAATGGTAAAAGTATTGTTTTCACTATTACCGCATATGGTAAAAAAGTTTTAATGACAGGCGACGCTGATAATGCTAGTGGCCATACCGATTTAGAAAATAAATATATGAATAGTGTGGGAGATGTTGATATCTTAAAAGTCGTACATCATGGAACCGCAAATGGAACATCAAAAGAGTTTTTAGAAGCTATTGATCCAGAAGTAGCCATTATATGTAATGGTAACTATTTGGGAAATAAACACGGACATCCAACACCAACTGCCATTTATAACTTATATAACTATGATAGTAATATGTTAGTTTATGCTATTTGTGGTGGTGGAACAATTGATGGTACTGTAGATACAAAGAACATCACTTATAAATGTTCTAGTGAAGATCGATTTAATCAAAGAAATGGAACAATAAGTTTATATATTGATAATAATGGTTATCGTTTGGAATCAGAATATTATGAAGACCAAATGATGGAACTTAAAAATACACTTTATTATCAAAGTATAGAACAAAGTAATTTGTTTAGTTATATAAAATAAAACAATAGTCATAGTTTTGAGGTTTCTTGAACTATGACTTTTTATTTTAAAAAAAGGAAATTAAATATTAGATATTCATATACTTAATAGAGAGGAAAAAAATGAATAACGAAATATTAAAAAAAGAAATTATTCAGAAAATTGAAGAGTATCGAACAAAAGTAGATTATCAAGCAATGGGAACAGAAATATTATTACTTACATTAATGAGCATTGAAGATACAATGACTAATTTAATTTTAAAAGAATTAAATATTGAATTAAACGATTTAGAAAATGTTATTGATAATTGTATCTTTATTCGAGAAAATACTAAATATACAAAAACTTTAGAAGATGTTTTAATGTATGCGGATAAGCTTCAACAAGAAAATGAATACTTACTTGATGAAGCTTATTTATATAGCATATTAGAACATAAAAATTGTTGTGCATTAGAAGTTTTGGCACACTTTCAAATTGTGGGAAAAGAAATTGAAGATGAATTGCAAAATGCTTTAGATATTTTAGAAGAAGATGACCGATTACTTATCAATTTAACAAAAAAAGCTAAAATGAAGGAGCTTAATAAATTTATAGGGCGTAAACATTATCTTCAAAAAATTGATTTAGTATTATCCAAAAAACAAAAAAATAATTGTATGTTAATTGGACCAGCAGGAGTTGGAAAAAGTGGAATTGTGGAAGGGCTAGCATATTATTATTTAAAAAAAAGACCTCATTATACAATTTATCAATTAGACTTGGGTAGCTTAATAGCTGGAACAAGATATCGTGGAGATCTTGAAGAAAAATTAATGAATGTGTTAGATACAATTGCGGGCCCTAATAATATTATTTTTATTGATGAAATTCATAATATTTTAAATAATAGTAATAATGAAAATTCTATTGATATTGGAAATCTATTAAAACCTTATTTAGCAAGAAGTTCATTAAAGTGCATTGGGGCAACGACAATGGATGAATATTATAAAACGATTGCGAAAGATAAAGCACTAGCAAGACGCTTTAAAAATATTATTGTTTTTGAACCATCCCTTCAAGAAACATATAGTATTTTAAATGGTATAAAAAAAGATTTTGAAAAATTTTATAACATTAAATATACAAAAGAAGATTTAAAACAAATATTAAATGCTTCATTATATTATCCTTCTTTATATAATCCAGATAAAGCAATAGATATTTTTGATGAGTATGGTGCATATAAAAAGAAAATTGGCAATAAAAAAACAGTAAAAGATATTGTTTTTAGTAATCTGGGGATTGATTATCGGAAAAGTTTATTGCTATTAAAGCAATCATCTTTAGATAAAAGTATAAAGGAAAGAATAGAAAAGTATTTTAATTTAGAAGGAGAAAAATACATATTAAAAACTAATATTGATAATTTAAATCAAATTAAAAAATTACAAGAAATCTTTAATTTGGATTTTTCAACCGTTTTGACAATCGATGTAAATGATTATAATAGTGAACATTTAATATCGACACTTCTTGGGACTTCTCCAGGATATGTGGGATATGAAGATAATGGATTATTATTTAAACATATTAATGAAAATTATATAAGTATTATTGTTTTTAAAAATTTTAGTCCTAATGATTATCTTTATAAACGATTAATTAGTAAAATATTAGATACAGGTGTTATTAAAGATTATCAAGGTCGAAATATTAATTTTTTTAATACGATATTACTTTTCATGGATACAAATAATAATAAAATCGGTTTTTAATCTTTGACTTTCACTCTCTATTATTGTATACTTTTATATATTAGGGAGTAAAATATGGAAGCACTATACGAACGAGGAAAGTTTTATTATGATTATTTAATTGATATGACAACTAAAATGTATGATTTATTACCATCAAAATATAAACAAGAAATATATGAAGATAATAAAGAAATATATTTAATGGATATTCATATTGCTATTCAAGCAGTGTTATTAAAAATTGCATATGTGGATGGTGAATTTAATCCTAATGAATTATTATACATTGATAAACTAACACCCAATAATACATTAGAATTTATTTTACAAGCATATCTTGAAGAAAAAGGAATGCAAAATTTTTCCTTTGAAACATTATTGAAAATGGATTATGATTCTATAGATACTGTTTTTCAAATTGTGGATGATTTTTTAGTTAATGCTCGTAATAGATTTTTATATGCTTTTAATATCGTTAATATGAACACTCGTAAAAACTATGAAAAAGTGATGCTTGATTGTTTGTATTCTATTACCAATTGTTTATCAATTAGTGATAATGAAAGTGATGCTTATGAACAAAGAAGAATCAAAGAAATTGTGGAAGCAAATTTTATTTTAGAAAAAGGGGTTAATGAGCAACACATTACATTAACTAATGATTTAAGTTATCAAGTAGATAACATCAATTTAAACTGTTCAGAAATATTAAAATTTGAAGATGATATTAATAAAGCAATTGTGTATATTGAAACAAATTGTTCTTCAGGAACAGGTTTCTTAATTAATAATCAAGGTGATATTATTACATGTAGTCATGTTATAAATGACAGTGAATTTATTAATGTAATGGTTAATGAAAATAATAAAAAAGTGTTATATCATGGTGTTTTAAAAAAATATAATCAAGAATATGATTATGCAGTGATTAAGATAGAAAAACAAAATACCCCCTTTTTAGAAGTAGAAACCAATTTTAATAACTTGAAAAATAATGCTATTGCAATAGTTGGTTTTCCATATGGAAGAAAATTGTGTGATGAACTTAATGATTTATCATTAAGTATTACAAGAGGTTTTATTTCATCAATCCAAAGTATTAATCATAAATTAATGTATTTTCTTGATGCTAATGCTTTTCATGGAAATAGTGGTGGACCTGTATTTGATATTATTTCAGGAAAAGTTATAGGTTTATTAATCGGTGCTATTAATCCAAGTGATAAAATGGTATATATGCATACTTTGGAACAATTTTTAATTCAAAACAATAAAGGTGAATAAATTCATTAGGATAATTGCATATTCCTATAACAAAATAAAAACGGTAATTTAAAATAAGTGGTGGTTAGTTTCGCTTTTCATTTTTTAGGGACTTTATTATCCTTCTAAAGGGACACATTTTGAGTCCCTTTTTCTATACATTAATATTTTTCCGTATTAAAGATCCCATTTTAAAGTGGTATAGCACAAAAAAAGAATAATTCAATAGAAATTCCTAAGATTGTAAGAAAGTAATTCCCAAGATTGTAAAAAACTTGCATAAGGAAAAAAGAGAAAGGTTAATGAAAAGAAAAAAATAAATTGATAATTTTACAATTTTCCTATTATCGTTTTTTTGATATACTATATTCATATGAAGCATTATATTTATGAATAAATGTGTTAGTATTATTTTGACATATTTTAAACTTTTAAACATAAAACTTTTAGTGAATATATAACTATTAAATTTTGATAAAATCTAATATAAAAATTGATTTTATAAAATATTTTTTATATGTAAAGTTTATCAAGAAATATAATCTATAATTTTCTGATTATATTAAACACATTCTTTTTTATTATTTTTTTCTTTATAAATTAATATAAAAGTGATATAATGGGAATATATTGGAGGTAAAAAGATGGCAAATGAATTTAAAACAAAAATAAAGCTATCTAAAGATAATAATCATTTGTTAGATATTTTTACTGACGATTATTATTTAGAACTTGGAACAATTGATCATGATACAATTTCTGACTTATTAAAAGGGAAGTTAATAGAATATACCAATATTTCATATTTCGATATTATGAAACGTGGACTTGGTTCAATGGATTCTTCAAGTAAAGAAATGCAATATAAATTACCATTTATGCATTTTTATAATATTGTTTCAAAAAATAAAACTTACCTATTAACTATAACATATGGTTTGTTAATGCAAAGAAAAGGTTATAAAGAATCATTTGCTCCAATGGTTTTAATTCCCGTAAAAATGTATTTAGAAAATGATAGTATATATTTTCAAATGATTAGTAAACCAATTGAAAATCCATTACTAAAAAAAGACCGTACTATTGTTAAAATGGAAAAATATAATAAAGAACGTATGGATGATATTTATTCAATTGATAAATATGTTATGAGTTTTACAAAGCATCAAACATCTAATGTTCGTTTAGAGAACTATTTAACGTTCGTTGAAACTATTCAACCAGAAATTCAAATTCATCATGAAATGTTTAAACTAGATAATGTATATGGAGCAACATTAACCGAAAAATATTCTATTGATGGTTTAAATTCTAATTATAACATTACATATCTTGACCAAAATCAAAGAAATGCGGTAGCAATAGCTTCTAAAGGCAATTCCTTTGCTATTACTGGTTATGAAGGAACTGGTAAAACAACGACATTAATTAGTATTGCAAGTGATGCGATTAAACAGGGAAAAAGAGTATTATATGTTTCTAACAATGATGCTACACTTAGTAAAGTATATGAAGTGTTTAAAGAAAAAAAATTAGAATCTTTTGTTACAAATTTTTCTAAACCATTTCATATGATTAATGAACGCAATCATGAAAATAAAAAAGGTCAAATCATTGATTATATCTTAAAATCGGAATTAAATGAAAAATATGATCTTATTTATAACTATGAAAAACAATTAAGTGCAAAAGTTAAAAATTATCCAATAATTGAAGTAATGAATGAATTAATTTTAACACCTAAACCAGCAAGAGTATTTAGCGATAAAATAATGAAGGCATCATTTAATTTATATAAATACGAGATTAAAGAAATAATTAATGCTTTAAAACTAATTGATGAAAAAATGCCTAAAATAGGTTCATTTAAAAATTCACATTTTATAAATATTCCTATTACACATCAAATTATGGATATTAATCAACCAATGTTATTAATTGATAGCATTTATAGTAATTATAGTGTTTTACAAAAAGAAAGAGAAATATTAGAGACAAACTATGGATTTAATAGTATTATTAATTATGCGAAATTTAAAAATTTAATTTCTTCATTTAATAAATTAGATAAAAGTCTTGTGCCAGTATCATGGTATAAAGAATATCAAAACAATGCTAATGTTCAAGAATCATTTGATAATTTCTTAAAAGCTAAAAAAATATATGCTAAATTTAAAGAGGAAATTGAACATTATCAAAATACTTCTTTGGAAATAAAAAGTATATATAATGTAAATAAGATGCAATTTGATGTAGATATGGCTATTAAAGATATTCTTTCTAATGGTTTTACACTAGAAAAAAAAGAATATGTGGATAATGTTTTAAAAAATTATCAAGATATATTAGATAAAATTAATTCTGGAAAAGATTTGCCTAAAAAATTAGAATTATTGTTTGAACAATTAAAAAGCAAATTAGATTTTTCATTATTATTAAATGATACTCGTGAAATTGAAGAAGTTAATAATTATATTAATGTGTTTTCAAAAGGATATTTTTCAAAAACTTGGTTAGATTATTCTAAGAGTGAAGGCATTTTAAATAAAATGATTCTTATTGAAACAACATTAGATCAATATGAAGAAAGTGTAAATATTTACTCTAAAGCATTTGATTCATTACAAAATATAGATAATAATATTTCTTTATTAGAAAAAAATAAAAAAGATCCAAATACAAAATTTAAAAAAATATTAGTATCTAATTTATTACCACATTTGTATTATATTCGCAAGCATAATTTGAAAGTAGCGCAAATGAAAAAAGAGTATAAAGATTTAACAAATGCTAATTATGAATATAATGTTCATTTATCTAATATTTATAAAGAATTAATTGCCAAACATGATTTAATATCAAGCGAAAAAACAAAAAAACAAATTGATAATGCAATTTTAAGTATGCGTAGCAGTGATATTCTTGATATTTTGGAAATAACATTAAATTACGAACAAACGTATACTAAGATTAATGATTTATTTGATTATTTATTACATTATCATTTAGTGAATGAAACAAATGATATAATTGAGAAAAAAGAAGAAATATTTCATGCTTTAGATTATATAAATGTTGTAAATAATTGGCAAAACCAAATGAATCAGTTTTTAATGATACACCATAAATATATTAATTTGGATTGTTACTTATATTATAAAAATAAATCTGAAGAATTGAAAAGTGTTATTCGCAGCATTAATCAAAATAAAGAATATAAAGTATTGTTTGATAAGTTATTTAGAGGTGAACACTCTAATCCAAAAGAAATTTGGAACTTAATTAATGATTTTGAAGTTTATTTAATGCTTTTTAAAAACGCAGAAAGTGTTGTTCAAAGTTTTGATAAAGAGAATAACAATGGTATTCAAGAACATATTAAAAACGCACAAAAAATAATAAGTGATATTAATGATGATTTTTTAAGTTATATTAAAATGTTTAAGGATAGTGTTAGTAAATATTACTATGATGATATTCAAACAGTTATTAATACATTTAAAGTATTATCGGAATCAAGAAATGAACTACGTTTATATTTAGATATTACCGATCAAATGAAAGTTATTTTGAAATATAAATTAAATGATTTAAATAACTATATTATCGATAATGATAAAGAACGTATAACAAATCGTTTTAAATATTCATATTATAATCATATATATCAAGAGTATATTAAAGAAAATCCTGATTTTTTAAATGTATCTGAATATGGTAAAATACTTGATAAAATAACAAATTTAGAAGATGATTTAATAGATAGTAATGTGGAAGTATTAAAAATTAGCAATGGTCGTAATGGTCGTGTTGGTAAAGTTAATCATATGAATTTTAATAAATTTATTTCTAAAAATAAAGGTCTTAAAATGTTATTTTTAAGTGATACCAATATTGTGAATTTATTTTTAGATATGACGTTATTTGATATTGTTTTAATTGATGATGGTCAATTATTAAATGCGAATGAATATAATAAAGCTATTAAATGTGGTCAAGTAGTAATTGCGGGTACTGAACAGTTACAAACATCGATTTCTAATAGTTTGATTTCCAGAATTCGTCATAACGCTATTATCCCTTTTAAGTATCGATATACAAGAACTCCTTTATCATTGTTAAACAAAATGAAAAATATTAAAGGAAGATTTTATAGTGATGTGAAAAGTAATGTAGGAATTAGCTTTTCTAAAGATAATTATAACTCTTTAATTGCGAAAATTATTAAAAATGATAAAGATGCAAAAATTAATTTCTTTACTGCTTCTAATGCCAAAGCACATAATATATATCAAGTTATTGGTAATATTTTATATGATAAGGGTTTGTCAGTTAGTGAAATAGCTCATTTCTTTGAACAACATTTAAATGTTTGTGATTTAAAAAATGGTTATAGTATTGAAGCTGATTATAACATTCTTGATTTAAGTACTTATTATGATGTGAATGATGAATATATTAGTTATAATATGGCTGATTTATTAATTTCGGCTGGAAAAAAACTCATTATTTTAGATAATAAAAATATATTAAATCATCACCAAATAAATAGTAAGTTTTTAGAATTGATTACAAATATTGTGAAAACTGAACCATATCATTTATCTTTAATACCTTTATCATTATCTGAAAAAATTAGTAAAACATTAAGAAAATCGCAAATTGAAACTATTGGAGCTTATTATCCGCTATCATTAGTGTTAGAATATGATAATAAATATTATGGAATAATATTAATTGAAAATCCTATAAACACTGAATTTACTGTTTTAAATGAGTATCGCGAATTTAAATCCAATGAATTTCCGATTATTGTCATTTGGTTAAGCGATTTAATAAATGATTATAATGGTGTAATGCATAAGGTTGTTAAGGAGATTACTTCATGATTAAACGTGGTACGAGAAAAGAATTTCGAGAATTTATTGCCTTTATTAAAGACAATACTCATAGTTATAATAAAGTTCGTTTAAAATTAAGTGAGTTTATCGCTAATGATGGTGATTTAAATCAAAAAACGAATATGGGAAAAACATTAATTCATGAAGCAATAAAATTAAAAGATAAAAAATTAATGCAATTGTTTATTAATGCGGGAGTTTTTATTGACCTTGCGGATAGTTCGGGAAATACACCTTTACATTTAGCCGTTGCTAATAACCGTTTAGATTTAGTGAAAGTTTTAGTTCAAAATAATGCGGATGTTAATATGGGGGCTGAAATGGAAGAAACACCATTACATATTGCGGTTTCTATTGGATCACTACCGATTACTAAGTATTTGATTGAAAATGGAGCGGATTATAATATGGTTGATGAAAATAATTTATCGCCTATTGATTATGCGATTGAAGAACAAAATAAAGAAATACTTAATTATTTTATTGAAAAAAATTTTATTCCTGCACAATCTTTAAAGAAAAAGGAGGAAATAAATGGTTAATTTAGAAAAATTTGTGGAAGCATTAAAAGATTATACTAATAATTTTAGTACTCTTGGTATAGTTTTTTTAATACTTGATTTATTATTATGTTTCGGAGTAATATTTGGAATTTGTAAATGGATAAAAATTAAACTTAAATTTAAAAGAGTTATGATTTTTTGTGCTATAGTTTTATGTGTATTTGCTTTTAGTTATTTTTTAGATTTTGATATAACTTTTAGCTTATTAAAAACGTTAGCCTTTTGGTTTATTGGGGTGTTAGTTATTGTATATTCGCAAGACATTAAGCATTCATTGGGTATTGCTTTACATTCCAATTCATCCGGTAGTGTATATGTAAATGAAGAAGAAAAAATGCGTGTTGTCAATTTATTAGTTAATGCATCATCTTATTTATCAGAAAGAAGAATTGGTGCTTTAATTACAATTGAAAGAAGTGATAACTTAGATTCATTTATTGATAAAGCTATTTATATTAAAGGAAATATTACTGAAGAGCTACTAACGTCATTATTCTTTGTGGGATCTGCTACCCACGATGGTGCTGTAATTATTCGTAAAAATTATATTATGTGTGCTGGTGCATATCTTCCTTCAACAGAACGATATGATGTTCCTAAATCCTTAGGAACAAGACATCGTGCTGCTATTGGTTTAAGTGAAAGATATGATGCCGTAACAATTGTTGTTTCTGAAGAAACAGGAAAGATTTCAATAACTGTTGATGGTATTATTCAACAAGACTTAACAAAAGATCGATTAAAAGAATTGTTAGCACAATACTTATTATCAAAATAGTTTTAAAGTACTGAAGTATGTATAATTACTTTAGTACTTTTTTAGATAATTTAAAATAACTTAATTTTATTATAATTAGTAGACTTTCTATATTATAGTAGGACTAATTTTTATTATTAATAACAAAATATAACAAAAAATAATATTCTTCCTTGATAAACTTTAAAAAAATTTGTGTATTTTAGCAATAAAAAAAGAATAATTATAAAAATCTTTTTCTAATTTAAAACTTTCTTGCATGGGGATTTTGATTATGCTATACTCAATATAGGAGGGTTATTATGGATAATATTTTTATTGCCTTAATAACAATTATTTTTGTTATTATTTTGATGAATGTTATTTTAAATAAACATTTAGCTGTTCTTTCAAGTGTATTATTTATTATTATGAGTTTGTTTTTTTGTATTAAATATTTTGATATTGAATATTATGAAAAAATAACAGAAGGGTATGAAAATATAGATTATTATATTATCTACATTTGTTCGGCTATTTGTTTAATCTCTTTAATTGAATTTATAATAGGATGTAAGAAAGAAAAGAAACCACATGTTTTAACAGAACAAAATCAATTAATTGAAATTAAAGAAAATCCTGATGAATTAAATAGTTTATTAGTTTTTTTAGAATTATTTGAAGAGCCACTTTGTTGCTTTTATGAAGGAAAATATATTATTAATACAGAAATGATGAAAATTCTTAAAGTAAATAAATTTTCTATAGAGAGAAATGAATTCTATAGTTATATTAATAAAGATGATTTGACTTCTATTAGTGATAAAAATTATAATACTTTTAGAATTAATAATGATAATGAAAGTATTTGGTTTGAAGAAAAAATATTTAATATTAACAATCATGAATTCCGTTTAGTTAATAAAATGCGTAGCATTAAAGATACTAAAGTTAATTTGCATTCATTCAAACATTTATATAAAGTATTAGAAAATGAAGTGAATTATTATTTGGTAAATATTAATATTATTAACTTACCAAGTATTAATGCTTTTTATGGAAAAGATTTTGGAGATATTGTTGTTAATAGTTATTTAAAAATGATTAATGATATTGATTATTTTGATCAAACTAAACTTTTCTTCATTGATAAAAGCAAATATATATTATTAATAAATGACAAAACAGAATATGAAATTTTATTAAGTGAACTGGATAATAATGATTGTCCATTAACTAGTCAAGTAATTAAAATAGCCAATAATAATATTGTACTTAATGCAAAACTAGGAATTGTGGCTAGTAAGGATATTGATAGTAATAGTTCTAAAAAGGTGATTGAAGAAGCATTTAATATGGCTTCTTTAGCAATGCAAGATGATTATCCTGGGGATTATGCTATATATACGCAAGAAGAAAAAATAGAAAAACCATTTGAGGAATTAGAAATCGATTTATTAAATATAAGAAGTAATATAAGATGAAAAAAGTAGAAGTAAGAAAAAAGTATTATCAAATAAGAAAAAATATTAAAAATAGAAAAGAGAAAGATATAAATATTATTACTAATTTGAAGTTTATAATTGCGGATTATAATAATATAGGTATATATTATGCCATTAATAATGAACCTAATATTATGGGATTAATAAATGAGCATCAAAAGTTTTATTTGCCTTATTGTAACAAGAAAAAGGAAATGGAATTTCATGAAATTATTGTTCCCACATTTTTAAATCGCCTTGTGAAAGATGAAGTCGGAATTCCTTCAATTGTATCTAATACTAATAATGATTTAGATATCGTTATTGCTCCAGCTGTAGCAGTTAATATAGAAGGTTATCGTATTGGATATGGAGGAGGATTTTATGATAAATATTTATCTCACCAACAATGTATTAAGATAGTAGTTGTGTATGAAGAACAAATTACTGATTTTAAATGCTTTGATACATATGATGTTAAGTTTGATTATATTGTTTCCGACATGCGAATAATTAAATGCAAATAACTATTTCTATTTTGGAAAGATTTTGGTATAATATGTCTAGGTAGGAATAGTATGTTTGATTGTCTTTTATTAATGGCGGGGAGTGGAAAAAGGACTTCTTTAAATTTTAATAAAGTTAATTATAAAATTAATAATAAAGAATTATATAAATATCCTTTAGATATGTTTTTAAAATGTTCAGAATGTCATAAAGTTATATTAGTTGTAAAAGAAGAAGAATATGAAAAATATCTTTATTTAAAAAATGATCGTATTGATATTGTGATTGGTGGTAAAGAACGATTTGATAGTGTATATAATGGTGCTTTAGCATCAACTCAAGATATTATTTTAATTCATGATGCGGCAAGATGTAATATTAAGCTTGAAGAAATATTAAAAGTATATCAACAAGCATTAACATATAAAGCTGTTTGTTTGGCCGTTAAAGCAAAAGATTGTATTAAATCTGTTCAAAATAATCAAGTAATTAAGACGCTTGATCGTAGTGTGCTATGGCAAGTGCAAACGCCACAAGCCGTTAACCGCCAAATGTTAATTGAAGGGTTAGAAAAAAATAGAAATGCATTTTATATAGATGATGTGGAAGTATTGGAAAAGAATTTTAATATCAAAGCATTTGTTGTTGAAGGTAGATATGACAATATTAAAGTTACGACTGATGAGGATATACATTATATGGAATTTTTATTAAATAAAGATAAAGTAATAAAAATTGGTCATTCTAAAGATACGCATCGTCTTGTTAAAAATAGAAAACTAGTATTAGGTGGAATTACCATTCCGTTTCATTTAGGATTATTAGGCCATTCAGACGCTGATGTTGTTTATCATGCAGTTTGTGAATCAATTATTGGAGCTTTAGGTTTAGGAGATATTGGAACATTATTTCCCGATAATGATATAAAATATAAAGATATTGCTTCTAGTTATTTTATGGAAGAAGTATATAAAATTTTAGATAGAAGTGGATATATAATTAATAATCTTGATATAACAGTATATTTAGAAAAGCCAATTTTAAAAGATTATAAAGCCTTGATGGAACAAAATATTGCTTCATTATTACATACTGATGTTAATAAGGTAAATGTGAAAGCAACACGTGGTGAAGGTTTAGGATATATTGGAAGAATGGAGGGCATTAGTGCCGAAGCAATATGCACTATAATACAAAAATGAAATTATTTAAAAAAATTTTAAAATCCGCAATTATTATTGTTATTGCATGTATTGTACTTGTATTAGGATATTGTGGTTATGTTTTAATACAATATTATCGCATTGATGATAATTTAGTATTAGAAGTTGAAAATAATACAAATTTACAAGTTGAAACTAATACAACATATACAATAGCAAGTTATAATATTGGCTTTGGTGCCTATGATCAAGAATATTCATTCTTTTTAGATGAAGGAACAAAATTAGATGGAACTGTAACAACTGGTATATATTCTAAAGCAGTATCAAAAGAACATACAGTTAAAAATACAGAAGGGGCAATTGAAACAATAAAAGATTTAAATGTGGATTTTGCATTAATTCAAGAAGTAGATAAAGAGGCTAATAGAAGTTATTTTGTTAACCAATATTTGGCCATTCAAGAAGCATTTCCTAAATATAGTTCTATATATGCATCTAATTTGCACACAGCTTACTTATTATATCCTTTTAATGATATGATGGGAAAAGCAGAAGCTGGTTTAGTTACATTGTCAAAATATCATATTAATAATGCAACAAGATATTCTTTACCATTAAGCGAATCAATTTTTGATAATTTATTTGATTTAGACCGTTCGTTTATGATGCTTCGTATTCCAGTATTAGATAAAGAATTAGTGATAATTAATATTCATATGTCCGCATATGATGAAGGTGGAAAAGTTCGAGCTAAACAAATGCAACTATTAAATGAAGTTTTAGAAAAGGAAAAAGATAACTATGTAATTGTGGGTGGAGATTTTAATCACATTTTAGATGAAACGGAATTTCCAACTGAGTATCTTCCTGAAACTGCTATTTTTGATCATGAGAATTTAAATGCGAGTTATAAAGTATATGCGGGAAATAATGCTCCTACATGTCGCGGTGCTGATATTTCTTATGAAAAAGGTGTGAATAAGTTTATTATTATTGATGGTTTCATTTGTAATCAAAATGTGGAAGTAATAAAGACAGAAGTGATAGATACAGAATTTAAATATAGCGATCATAATCCTACTGTACTTACATTTAAATTAAAATAATACGGAGGATATATGATAATTTTAGTTGGACCAAGTGCTAGTGGTAAATCAGTAGTTGCCAAAAAAATGATTGAAAAATTTGGATTTAAAAAAATTGTGACTTATACAACACGAAGCAAAAGAGTTAATGAAGTAGATGATATAGATTATCATTTTATTTCTTTGGAAGACTTTTTAAATAAAAAAAATAATGACTTTTTTATTGAGTATGCTTTTTATAATAACAATTATTATGGGACTGCTTTTAATGATATTTCCGGTGATAAAATATTAATAGTGGAACCACAAGGTGCAAATACTTATTATGAAAAATTAAACAAAGATGCTTTCTTAGTATATTTAGATGCTTCAGAAGAAAATAGAAGAAAAAGAATGATTGAACGCAAAGATGCAATTGAAAGCATTGATAATCGATTAAAAAATGACTATAAATATTTTGCAACTTCTAATTTTAACCATTTAGATTTAATTATTGATACTAATAATTTAGATATTGATACTATTGCTAGTATAATTAAAGATAAATACCAAATGATTTAGACCATTATTGGTCTTTTTATTTATTATAAATTGTGATATAATATTTAAGTAGAATATGTGATATGAAAAAAAGTTTTAGTTTTTCTGTTAACAGGATGCAATTAGAAGAAATAACTGACCATACTATAACGAAAGAAGGAGTAACAATAACTTTACCTTCTGATTATGAAATGTTTTCAGATTCTAAAAGATTGTTTTTACAATTAGCGTGAAGTAAGGAGTAAATATGAATATAATTTCTTTAACAAATAATGATTTAAAAGCTATGCATAGTTTATGGAATGAATTTACCAATGAACAACATTTTTATAAACCTATGTCTTTAGAACAATTTGAAGATAAATTATTAAAAAATCCAGATTTTTCTTTTGATACTGTTTTTGGGGTTAAAGAAAATGATGAATTAATTGCCTATGTAATTGGTTATATAAGACAAATGTATAAAGATAATGAAAATGTTCCAGGATATGTTAATATGATTATTGTGAAAAAGGAATATCGCAATCAAGGCATTGCTTCTTCCTTGTTAAGACATATGGAAAAGTTTTTTAAAAAATTAGGAAAAAAATACATTCAAGCATCTTATTATTTACCATCGTGTTATTCATGGTTTATACCAAATACTAATAATCATGATCATCCTTGTGCTCCAGGTATTAGAATTAATTCACTAGAATATTTCTTCTTACTTCATCGTGGTTATAAAATTGTGGGACAAGAAGATGCATTTCATTTGAATTTGAGTGATTATGAAATATCACCATCTATACAAACAATTTTAGATAATTTAAAAAAAGAAAATATTACTATTGAATTATATGATAAGAATAAGCACTATGGGTTAGATGAATTTTATAAAAATTTAAATATCTATGATTTTGAAAAAGTAATTAAAAGTAATTTAGAACTTGCAAATCCATATCCATTTTTAGTTGTTGCGGATAATAATAAAATAGTTGGATGGACAGGTGCGATGTGGAATGAAGAAAGTGGTAGAGGACATTTTGATGGTATTGCTATTTTAGATTCTTATCGTGGTAAAGGGATTGGAAAAGCTTTATTTTCATCTCTTGCTTATTATAATAAAATGGGTGGCTCTGAATTTATGACTTTCTATACAGGACTAAATAATTATGCACGCTACATTTATATGGGGGCAGGATTTAAAATTGTTCAATCGTTCGCATTAATGAAAAAAGAATTAAAAGATTGATTTTTATATTAAAAAGTGATATTATATATATAATGAGTTAAGAGAGGATTATTATGAATAAACCGAAAATATATGTAGCAATTGATGCAAGCAAAGATATAAAATATTATGAAGATTTTAAACAAATGGTTTCATCAAAATCTGATGATTATGTAATATTCGATGGTATTGATTATTTTAAAGAGTTAGATAAAACACCGGATGATGTTTTAAAACTTAAAATACAAAAAAACTTAGAAAGAGCTGATGTGATTGTTATTTTATTAACAAAAACATTAAAGAGTATGCGTCGTTTTTCTAAATGGCAAGTAGAACATGCAATTCGTATTGGTAAACCAATAATTGCGGTTAATCCTAATCGTATTAGATCTGTGGATTATGATGTTTGTCCAACAATTTTAAAAACACATTTATCATTACATATACCATATGATCCTTTAGCATTTAGTGTTGCTGTTAGAAATTGGCCAGAAAGTCATTACAAACATATGGAAAATGAAAAAGAACAAAGAAAAATATATAAATATGCGGAATCTGTTTATAAACAAATATTTGCGGAAGAAGAATAAAAGGAGAAGTATTATGGAAAAGAAAGTATTAGTAGAAACATCTGCACGTCATGTACATGTTACTGAAGAAGCATTAAAAGTATTATTTGGAGAAAACGCGGAATTAACAGTTAAAAAAATGTTATCACAACCTGGTCAATTTGCATCAGAACAAAAAGTTGAATTAGTTGGACCAAAAAAATCAATCGCTAATGTATCAATTTTAGGACCATGCCGTAGTGCAAATCAAGTGGAAATTTCAGCAACTGATGCACGTACATTAGGAGTTAATATTGTTGTTAGAGAATCAGGAGATATTGCGGGTACACCTGGAATTAAATTAGTAGGACCTTGTGGTGAATTGGACTTACAAGAAGGTGTAATTGTAGCTAAAAGACATATTCATGCAACACCTGAAGATGCACAAATGCTTGGAATAAAAGATAAAGAAATAGTAAAAGTTGCTATTAATAATGATTGCCGTAGTTTAGTATTTGGTGATGTTGTTGTAAGAGTAAGTCCTAAATTTAAACTTGCAATGCATATTGATACTGATGAATCTAATGCGGGATTAGTTGGAAATGTTTATGGTGAAATAGTAAAATAAAAAAATACTTTGACTTTATATTGTATTTATAGTATAATATACAAGTCAATAGTTATGCACCCTTAGCTCAGTTGGTAGAGCAACTGACTCTTAATCAGTGGGTCTGGAGTTCGAGCCTCCAAGGGTGTACCATTATGTAGAAATGAATAAGCCTTCTAGAGAATCTTGTTTTCTTGTGGAGGCTTTTTTTATTTGATTGTGTAGGGCGTTTTAGTCAAATATGGTTAGAATATCTGTTTTTATGAAAATGAATGAATTTTTGTTGTAAAAACAATAGTTGTATTTACAACTATGATAGATTTGACAAGTAATTCAACTTGTAAGGGACAATGGTGATAAATTAATAAGAAAAGTGTTATGGGTACGAACATTAGAGGAAGCTCACTCTACTGACATTACAAAAAGAATTAGTAAACTGTAATTGTAAATAAAAAAAGTTGGATTATTTATTGGCGAAAACAAGTTATACCATCATAAAATATATGCTCTTTGAGAAAAAGTGTCCATATACTTGACATTGCTGTCCCAATGTGGTATAATATTAATGTGCATGAAAGGAGACAAACTAATGAAAAAGAAGAGTATAATTAATTTAATAAAGTATTATTCTGAAAAGAATGATGCAGGTTTTAGAAATGAGGCATATCAAATTGCTAAAGATTTTGATGAAACTGGTGACTATCAATTATCAGAATATATTATGGCATTGATGTCAAATGCTAATACTTTTGTTCCTCAAATTAATGATAATTATTCTAGTTTTTTTAGAAAAGAATCATTAAACAATAATAGTATGAAATTACCAGAAGTTATATTTGATGATTTCATGGGTGTTGTAAAAGCAATCGGCCATAATGTTGGATTGAATAAATTTCTTTTTCAAGGTGCTCCTGGAACTGGTAAAACAGAAGCTACTAAACACTTGGCAAGAATTTTAGAAAGAGATTTATTTAGCGTTGATTTTTCTGCAGTTATAGATAGTAAATTAGGTCAAACCCAAAAAAATATAACTATGTTGTTTAATGAATTGAAATCTTTTCCTCATCCAGAAAAAATTATTGTATTGTTTGATGAAATTGACGCAATAGCACTTGATAGAACTAATTCTAATGATCTTAGAGAAATGGGAAGAGCTACATCAACCTTATTAAAAGAATTTGATAATTTGGATGAGAGAATAATATTAGTAGCAACAACTAATTTATTTAAATATTTTGATAAGGCAATAGTTAGACGTTTTGATTCAATTATTGATTTTGATAGATATAATGTGGATGATTTAGTTAATGTAGCAGAAAGTTTCTTAAATGATTATTTGACTAAATTTAAATTTGCTGGAAGAAACATGAAACTATTTAAAAAAATAATTGAATTAATGAATCCAGTTTTAAGTCCCGGTGAATTAAAGAATCTCATTAAGACATCATTGGCTTTTAGTGATAGTAGTAATGAATTTGATTATTTAAAACGTCTATATAATAATATTTATGCCGATGCTACATCAGATTTAAAAAAATTACAGCAACAAGGATTTAGTATAAGAGAAATTGAAATCTTAACTGGCATTTCAAAAAGTCAAGTTGCTAGAGAGCTAAAGGAGGATGTAGATGAATAGTATATTACAATTAAAAGGCACATTTGAGAGTAAAAAAAATAGTAATTTAATCGGATTTCCAAATCTTCCAAAAAAATGTGGTGTGTCATCAGTTCATATCAAAAAATTAATCAATGAATTAACAGTAGTATTAAGAAAATGGGAAAGAGATACTTTAATTGATGGTGCATTAGTTAGCGTTCATTATATACAAGTAGTTGCGAAGAGTAATAGAATTAAATCTATTTTTGAAGTCAATTCACAAATTGACTCTAATTCATCAATTCGTGGATCTAAGTTTGAACAAGTTGATGAGAAGATAAATCATGTATTTACTCATTATGTTGATTTACAAATTATAAAAAATGCTATTGAAAAGTTAAATATTTGTCATGATATTATTGTTGAAAAATTTGATGGTAGAATCACTCATGATGCAATTAAAAATTTGGTTAATAATAAAAATGCTTTTAAATTTGATAACATTGCATTATCTAAGTTTTTACAGTTAATTGTTGATTGCTTTTATGTTGATAGATTTGGGGTAGATGAGGATGTTTCTGAATTAAAAGAAGAAGCAATTATTACAATTTATAAAACTAAATTTAAAACAAGTGAACTTTTAAGAAAAATTGGAATTAACATTTCTGAATCTAAAATTATAGATGAAACAACAATTAGTTTATTACCTTCTGAATTAGAAACATTAAAATCAAAAGCTCCATATCTTATTGCAATGGAAATAAAAGATTTATCAGAAATTAGTTTAGATGATATAAATTTTGTTGATTCAAATGTTGTGACAATTCCTAAACCAACTAATGAGCCTACTATTGGTGTAATTGATACGTTATTCTATAAAGATGTTTATTTTAGTGATTGGGTTGATTATATTCCAATGGTTGATAAAACTATTTTAGAGACTACTACAACTAACGATTGTAAGCATGGTACATCTGTTACATCTTTAATTGTTGATGGACCAACAATTAATCCTAATTTAGATGATGGATGTGGTAGATTTAAAGTTAGACACTTTGGAGTGGCTACTGGTGGTAGATTTAGTTCATTTACAATTTTAAAACAAATTAGAGAAATCATAGCTAATAACACTGATATCAAGGTGTGGAATTTATCTTTAGGTTCAGTACTAGAAATTCATCAAAATTTCATCTCACCTGAGGCTGCAGAATTAGATAGAATACAATGCGAATATGATGTTGTTTTTGTAGTTGCTGGAACTAACAAACCTAAAGGCGTACAAGGAAAAATGAAAATTGGGGCTCCAGCAGATTCATTAAATTCTATAGTTGTTAATGCAGTTACTCAAGATAGAGAACCTACTTCATACCATAGAGTTGGACCAGTCTTATCTTTTTTTCATAAACCAGATGTAAGTTATTATGGTGGAGATACAGGAGAGCCAATTAGAGTTTGCACTCCAACTGGAGAAGGATATGTTTGTGGAACATCATTTGCTGCACCATGGATTACTAGAAAAATAGCTTATTTAATTCATAATATGGGATTTAGTAGAGAAGTAGCCAAGGCATTAATTATTGATTCAGCTGCTGCATGGGATAGACAAGATGATATGTCTCATTCAATTGGTTATGGTGTTGTCCCAATAAAAATTGAAGATATAGTCAAATCTCCAACTGATGAAATAAAATTTATAATGACAGGTGTTGCAGAAAAATATGAAACTTATACTTATAATATTCCTGTGCCAGTTTCTAATGATAAGCAACCTTTTTTTGCAAAAGCAACCCTTTGTTATTTTCCAAGATGTTCTAGAAATCAAGGTGTAGATTATACTGATACTGAAATGGATATACATTTTGGTAGAATCAAAGAAACTAAAAAAGGTGTTCAAATAATGGATATAAATGAAAATATTCAAGACGAAAGAGGACAAGTAGGAGTTTATGAAGGTCCAGCAAGAAATTTATATCGTAAATGGGATAACATTAAACATATAAGTGAAAAGGTTAAAGAACGAAAAATTCCAAAAATGAAATATGGTATTGGTAACTGGGGATTAAGTATCAAAACAAAAGAAAGATTAATTAAAAAGATTGATAAAGAAATGCCTTTTGGTTTAGTAATAACATTGAAAGAAATGTTTGGTCAAAACCGAATTGATGATTTTATTAAACTTTGTATGGCACGCGGTTGGATTGTTAATCGTATTGATGTTGATTATAGAATTGATATTTATAACAAAGCAGAAGAAGAAGTTAATTTTGATTAATTGGAGTATACGTATGAATGAAAAAATAAAAAATGAAATTAAAAAAGAAATATTAAGGCAAATCAATTTGCCAAATTTTCATCAACAAGAATTAAAAGATATAATACTTGATTTTGATAAAGTATTAGAAAAGGTGAGTAAATTACCTAAAAATTTACAAGATGAAACAGCAAGATTGTTTATTGCTTTATTAATTAAGTATAAATTAATTACTACATAAGGCAAGAAGATCTTTATGTATTAACTAAAGCAATGGTAATGAGACATAGACCATCAAAATAATTATATAGGAAATTAATGTAAATAAAAAGGCAATCCTAATAATTTTAGTTGCCTTTTTTATAAGATTTCCCAAAAAATACAAAATAACCAAATTGTTAGTAAAACCGAAATCGATAAGTCCTTTAATGGAGAGAATCTTAATTTTTTGGAAAAGATTATAGTTATATTTAATTAATGAAATATGAATATATTTTTTTTGAATCAATTGAAAATTTTTTGTGTAATTTGGTTTGAATGAATAATTTGCGATACCAGTATTTTTATGATAAAATATTTATAAGGTAAAGGTAATAATATGTATATTAGTAATTTTATAAAACAAGAAACAAGTATATTTTTATCAAATATTAATAAACCTCAAAATATTGAAGGAGATAAGGATTTCATAAATTTAGTTATTTTGTTATGCCATAATTTTCAAATTGTGGATTATCATGAAGGTGAATATTTTTATATAATATATGATGAAAAACAAAATCATATAATTAGGAACAATCTAGATGATGAAGCTAATCCTTTTGTGATTGCTAGATTACATCATTATTTATTTTCAAACAGAAATGAAAAATTTATTGATGGCAAAATTGCGTATGAAAATTATATAAAATGTATATCTAATGAGTTAGACTTTGAATTTAATTGTTCATGTATTTTTTCAGCGTATTATATCTATTGTGTATTGGGCAAACAAAAACAATTTGATATAGAATTATTAAAAGAGGCAATAATTAATATTTTTTTTAAAGTTGATACTAATGATAATGCATTTGGACTAAATTATTATAACTTATTATTAGAATTAGAAATGATAGACTTAGATGAATTGCTGAGTATATGTGATAATAGAATAATAGAACAAACAATGATTAATTCATTTATTTTTGATGGATACTGTAAATTGAAAGAACAAATATATAAAGTGAAAAAAGAAAAAAAACTTATAGATGATTCACAATATTCAGAATTTATGAAGAATTATAAATTATTTATAGCAAATCGGTATTATGAATTTGCAAAATCGACTGATGAAGTTCACTTTAAAGAATATTATTTTAAAGAATGTATTAAGATATATATAGAATATGGTTATAACGACAAAGATAAATTTGAGGATGTTAGGATAATGCTTGATAAATGCAAAAAAGAAATTGTAAGTACAATGGAGCCTGTTAGTTTATCGATTGATAGTAGTAAAATGTTGAATATTTTAAGAGAAAATGTGAATTTGCATAATAAGGAACAAAATATAAGATTTTTACTATCTTTCATACCGATTATTAGAAAGGTTGAAGCTGAAGAATACTTAGTAACTTATTCAAAAAATAGTGTGTTTATACATGTTTCTACATCAACATTAGTTAATAGTGATGGGAAAACAATAGAAACTATTCTGCCATATGATAAAGATGATGAAAATATTGTAGAAATATATAGAATAAGGGTAGCTGTTTCTAAAATGCAATTGAGAGGGCAATATATATTACAATTAATAAATTTGATAAATGAAAAATATCCAGATATAAATGACTTATTGAACAATATAATAGAAGAAAGTAGTATCATTGCAGAAAATAATAAAAGTCTAGTTAAGAAAGGTATGATTTTTTGTTATAATGGAGACTTTGATGCAGGCCTTTCAATTTTAATTCCTCAAGTAGAAGCAAGCGTTAGGGAATTAGCAAATATGTGTGGTGTTCCGACATATAAGTTGACACAGTGTAATGCTGAAGAATCTAATACTTTATCATTTATCATCAATAATAAAAAGTTTTTAGAAATAATTGATGAAGACATAGTATTTAACTTGAAATCTATATTTGACTCGAAATATGGTTTGAATTTAAGAAACAATTTTGCACATGGACATATAAGTAATTTTAATGATTATAAAAATGTCTATGCATGGTGGTTTTATTTATTGATTATTTACCAATATTCTGGATTAAAGTAGCATTTAAGATATTCATATTAACAGCAAATTAAATTATGACTTTTCTTATATACAATTTGTTGTTTTATTGGTGAATAAGCTTAGAATCGTTAACCTTATTAAATATTACTAGGAAAATCGAACAGAAAATGTAATTAGTTAATCTTCTCTTTTTCCAGTTCATAACACCATTTTTTATTAACTTTTAATAATTTAAAATAGCTAATGTTAGTTGAGAGTTCCTATAAAATAATTGAGGATAAAATCCGCTTTCCAATTTTTAGTTGTTGTTTTTAATCCTTTTATAAATTTTTGTTTTTTTCTTGTTTTATTTATCCTTATTTTTTATTGTCAACTTTATCTTTTGATTTGTTATTATTTCTAATGGGGGTATTATTATTTATTGAAAATAGGACTCTTGTACTAAATAGTTTAAAGTTTTTATTATTTGTGGCTTATTTCGTAGGTAGATATCACCCACATAGAGATTTAACTACGCTAAATTTTAAACGACTAATTTTTATTACTTCAATGTAATATTTTGAATTTAAAAGGAGCAAAATATTTACATTCTAAGCCAATCCATTTTATAGTTTAATCAAATTATTCTTACTTTAAAAAAAGCATAGTTAATCTTACTCAAGTTTCAATTTCTATTAAAATATTGATAGTTTATTAATTTACAACTTATATTATTCAATCTACTAAAATAAATTAAATTGAGTTCAACGATTAATCTGACTAAATTTTAGTAAAATGTCAAGATGTACTTTAATTTCACGTGTTTTTAAAGTATACTAAAATGAAAAAGAAATTAAACTTACAGTATAGAAGAAATAACGAGACGAGAACGAGAAAAGTATTAATTTTTTATTATTTAAAATATTTTGTTAATGATATAATTAAGATAACCAAAAAGTAGAATGTTAATTTTACAAATTATGCTACTATAAGTTATCTTTTTTTGAAAAAATTAAATTCAAAATATATGTGAATATATGTAATAAAAATGACACTTATGGCAAAAAAATTAGATGGGACTAGCGTTAATATATTCAACACTATTTGAAGATGAATGATCATTTGATAATACACATATATATGATGAAATATTGACATTTATAACAATTGTGATTTACTAGAAAATTACGAAATTGAAGGTGAAAAGTTTAAAGATTTACTATTAAATCTTAAAATTGCTTATATTGGTAAGGATAAGATTTGGATGTATTCTTTTTTCTAAAACATTATTAAGTGATTTAGTTGTTTGCTATTTTATATGATTATAGTATCGGATAAATAATTTATATAATATACTACATAATTTTACGGTTTATAAAATTAATATATTTAAAATATAATAATTTTATTTGAAATCCGAAATGAATTTAAGTACTCATTTTTATGATTATACCAGACTTCAGACTTAAAAGATTGTAAAAACAGAATAGTTTAGATATAATAGTATGGTAATCGAATTAATAATTATTTTTGATAAAAAACTAAATATGTTTCAAAATATTTCTCTAATGCTTTTAAATTTTTTCAAATTGTGATAATATATAGTTAGATATTTTTAGAATAATATTTAATTCGGAGTAAAATATGAATGATATATTAATAACAAATAATACTAGCATAAAGTTTTTAGATAAAATAAAAGAATCATTAAAAAAATGTAATAGTTGCTATTTTTCAGTAAGTTTTATAAAAAAGGCAGGCTTAATTCTATTTGAAAAAGAATTAGAAAATGCATTAAAAAGAGGGGCTAGAGTAAAGATTATTACATCAACTTATCAAAATTTTACGGATATAGCATCATTAGAATTATTTACTAAATATCAAAAATTATACTCTAATTTTGAATGTCATTTAGATTTGAACTGTTTTGGTGATAATGGATTTCATTCTAAAGGATATATTTTTGAATATGATAATGAATTTGAAGTAATTGTTGGGAGCACTAATATTACTAGATATGCAATTTTGAAAAATATTGAATGGAATGTTTCTCTGTTTAGAAAAAATGAAGATAAATTAGTTACTAACATAATCAGAGAGTTTAATATATTATGGGATACTACATATGAATTAAATGAAGAATTAATTGACAAATATAGAATAATGTTAAGCTATGCTATTGAAAAATGGGATATGGATTATTTTAATCCGTGTATTAATACTGTTAAACCTAATTCAATGCAAAGAGGCGCATTAAAAGAATTAAGAAGATATAGAGATCTAGGAGTAGATAAAGCATTAGTTGTTGCTGCTACAGGTTCAGGTAAAACATATTTAGCTGCATTTGATGCAAGAAATTTTTCACCTAACAGACTTTTATATATTGTTCATAGAGATACTATTTTAAATGATGCCCTTAATACATTTAAAAAAGTATTTGGATATGAGCATACTTATGGATTTTATACAGGAAGAAAACAAGATTTAAATGCAGATTTTGTATTTGCTGGTTCATCAATGGTAGCAAGACACCTAGATGAATTTAATAAAGATACATTTGATTATATTGTTTATGATGAAGTGCATCATATAATGGCAGAAAATGGTCAAAAGATATTTACATACTTTGAACCAACATTTTTATTAGGTTTAACAGCTACACCTGAAAGAATGGATGAAAAAAATGTATTAGAATTATTTGAAAATAATGTACCATTTGAATTAAGATTAAGAGATGCAATTATTAATGATTTAGTAGTTCCTTTTCACTATTATGCTATTAGAGATGAATTTGTTGATTATAGTAGTAATGATAAAGCAGTTATTGCAAGAGAGATTTCAAAAAACATAAATGTAGAATTTATAAGAAGTCAGATAGAGTTAAGGAGAGAAAAAAATAAAAAACTTAAATGTTTGGCTTTTTGCTCTAGTATTGAGCATTGCAAAATGATGGCTCAAGGATTTAATGATATTGGATATAATGCAATAGCACTAACTGGAAGTAATAATTTTGGAGAAAGAATTATAGCATTTAAAGAATTACAAGATGATTCTAAACATCTTGAAATAATATGTACTGTAGATATATTAAATGAAGGAGTAGACATTCCATCGGTTAATATGGTATTATTTTTAAGACCAACAGAATCACAAACAATATTCTTGCAACAATTAGGTCGTGGATTAAGAAAATATCTAGATAAAAAATATGTAACAGTACTTGATTTTATTGGTAATAATTATGAAAGATCAATTCAAATAGCACTTGCACTCGGGACACTAGGTAAAACTACATATACTGAAAAAGCATATTTAAGTGAAATGATTAGAACAGACTTTAATTCGTTAAATATACCAGGAGTTGAAGTATTTTTTGATGATCTTTCGAAAGTTGAAGTTATAAATTGTATAAATAGACAAAACTTTAATAAAGCTGATTATTTAAAGAAAGATTATCAAAACTTTAAGAAGTATATGCAAATAGACTCGTATCCATTACATGTTGATTATATTAATTCAGATATTGCACCTGATTTAATTAGATTTATGAAATCTAAAATAAATGGTAAAAAAAATAAGTCATATTATTCATTTCTTAAAAAGATTAACGAGGATAATATACCAATATTTACAAGTGAAGAAAACGAACTAATTGATAAAATTTCAGATTTATTACCTGTTGTAAGGTGTGATGAAATTTTAATACTAAAATCATTATTAGAATTTGGTAGTATTGAAAATAATAGTATACTTAAATATAGTTCTAAAATTACAATTAATACTATTAATCATGCAATGGAAATGCTTAAAAAAGAAAATATACTAACTATTGATAATAAAATAAATATTAATAACTTATCAGAAAATATGAATTTTTATTTAAAAGATTTATTTGAGTACGCTTTAATAAAATATGAAATTGATTTTGGAGACTTTGATGGAAAATTTAAAATAATGGGTAATTATTACAAAGAACAAATTATGAGAATATTATTAGAAAAATCATTAATGTTCATGAAAGGAACAAAGTTTGATAGTGATGGTACAACTTATGTATTTGTTGGGTTGAAGAAGGATTCATCAAAAGAAGAGAGACTTAATTATAAAGATAAATTTTTATCTAGTAAAGTATTTCAATGGGAAAGTGAAAATAACACAACATTAAAAAACAGTGTAGGTCAGAAATTACTTAATACAAAGATAGTCCATTTGTTTGTTAGAAAAATGGATGAACAAGATGGAATAACTTTACCATTTACTTATTTTGGAACTGGAATATTTACAAATGTAAAAGAAACTAGGAATAATCACTTTGATACATTAACATTTGATATTATTTTAGATAATGAAGTGAGTGAAGAATATTATATGGATTTTGAAATACCAAAAGGAAATGATTATGAATAATAAAAAACATTTAGAAGTTGTAGCGGCAGTGATAAAAAAAGATGGGAAAATATTTTGTTGTCAAAGAGGACCAAAAGGAGAATGTGCTTTTAAATGGGAATTTCCTGGTGGAAAAATAGAACCAGGAGAAACTAAAGAAGAAGCTTTAGTAAGAGAAATAAAAGAAGAATTGAATTGCAATATAAAAATTGAAAGATTTATTACAACAATTAATTATGAATATAATACATTCTTATTAACTATGCATGTATATTTATGTAGTTTAAAAGATAGCCAACCAACTCTTTTAGAACATAAATCATCTAAGTGGTGTGATAAAGAAAAATTAAAAGAATTGGATTTTGCGGATGCAGATGAGTTGTTCTTAGATTTAATTTGATTAAAATTTTAGAAAAATTAATAAAAAAATGTTTATAGTATAGCATTTTGTGCTTTTATTAAGAAATTTGTTATTATATGAGGAGTGAAAAATATGGGTTTATTTGGTTATAAAAATAATAATAAAGAATTTATTACAATTGAAATGTTTTGTAAGCAAATAGATTCATTATTTAGTCTTGATAAATTTATTTCTAGAAAAGATTATATTTGTTTTTATAATGATGCTATTGAAATATATAAAGAATTAAACTTAATGGAAGAAAAATTAATATTAAAAGAATGGTGCAAAAAAAATCATATTGATTATAAACTATTAAAAAAATATCTTGATAAATTTGCTGGCACAGATACATTAGTAAATGAACATAATAATGAATTTATTGAAAATCATTTAAAGATTGATAAAACATATTTAGATGAAATCTTATTGAAAGATGATCCTAACATAATTTTAGATGATGAACAAAGAAAAGTTGTATTATCAGATGAAGATTATACACTTGTTATTGCTGGAGCAGGAGCTGGCAAAACTACAACAATTGAAGCAAAAGTTAAGTATTTAGTGGAAAAGCAAAATGTTGAATCTGATAAAATATTAATTATTTCTTTTACAAGAAAAGCAACTGAAGAACTGAAAGAAAGATTTAAACGTTTGGAACTTGATGTTAATATTGCAACATTTCATTCAATCGGCAATACTATCATTAAAGAAAATGAACCAGTAAGACATCGTATTGTTTCTACTGGATATATGTATGACAAAATAAGAGAATATTTAACAACTAAACTTGATGATGAATATTTTATTAAAAAGATATTGTTATTCTTTGCATCATATTTAAATATGCCATTTGATGAAACAAATACAGTTTTATTATTTAAATCATTAAAAGACGATAACATTACTACATTAAAAACTGATTTAGAAACATTAATTAATGATTATCAAAACGAAAAAACTAAATATAGAGTTACTATTAATAATGAAAGAGTTAGATCTATAGATGAATGTAGAATAGCAAACTATTTATATATTAACGGTATAGATTATATGTATGAACCAGTATATAGATATGGATTTAAAGATACTATTAAACCATATTGTCCAGACTTTGCTATTAAGCAAGATGGAGAAATTATTTATTTAGAACACTTTGGTTTATCACAAGATGGTAAAAATAATAGATTTAATGAAAAAGAATTAGAAGAATATAAGCGCCATGTTAATGATAAGATTAAACTTCATCGAGAACATGGTACAAAACTAATTTATACATTCTCTAAATATAATGATGGAAGAGATTTAATTGAGCATTTAAAAGAAGAACTTCAAAAGGCAAATATTAAACTTGATACTAAATCAAATATAGAGATTTATAGAAGAATAGTAAAAACAGCTGAAGACAAATATTTTAGTAAGTTCATTACTTTAGTTTGTAATTTTATTTCTAAGTTTAAAGTTAATAATTATGCAATGGCTAAATTTGATGAATGGAAGATTAATGTTAAAGATGAAAGAACTAAACTGTTTATTGATATTTGTTATCAATGTTATTTAGCATATACAAAAGCATTAAGAGATAATAACGCTATTGATTTTGAAGATATGATAAATAATGCCGCAAACATTTTAGATAAACGTATCAAAGAAAATGATTTATTGCCATATAAGTATATACTGGTTGATGAGTACCAAGATATATCACTTCAAAGATTTGATTTATGTGAAAAATTAAGCAAAGCAAGTAATGCTAAAATAATAGCTGTTGGTGATGACTGGCAATCAATCTTTAGATTTAGTGGTGCAAAGATTGATTTATTCACTAAATTTGAAGAGAAAATGGGATATGCGAATATTTTAAAGATTACTAAAACTTATCGTAATTCACAAGAACTAATAGATATTGCTGGTGGATTCATTATGGCAAATGATGAACAAATAAAAAAATCTTTAAAGTCAAATAAAACAATTAAAGAACCAGTTATATTAATGAGTTATAATGATTCATATGAGAAAGATGAAAATAACAAAGGCCCTTTCTATAGATTAGGAGAAGCTATTGAAAATTCACTTGACCATATAGTTTCAGTAAATGGAGAAGAGAAGAATATTTTACTAATTGGAAGATTTGGGTTTGATGGTAAAAACCTTGCTAAGTTAGAAGATTTTTTCTACATGAATGGTAATAAAATTAAATCAAAGAAATATCCTAACTTAAATATAGATTTTTTAACAGCACATAGTTCAAAAGGATTAGGATATGATAATGTTATTGTAATTAATGGCAAGGATGACATCATGGGATTTCCTTCAAAAATAGAAGACGACCCTGTAATGAAGTTAGTAATCAAAGATGATGAAGATATTGATTATGCTGAAGAAAGAAGATTGTTCTATGTTGCATTAACAAGAACAAAGAATAGAGTATATTTGATAACTCCACAATATCGACCATCTAAGTTCATATTAGAAATTAAAGACCAATTTACTACTGTAGTTTTAAAAGGTGTTGAACTTAATCCTACTGAAGAAAATGATTTTAGAAGAAAGTGCCCAAATTGTGGTTACCCACTGCAAAGAAGAAAGAGTAACTTCAAGTTTATGACTGGATCTAAAACATTATGGATATGTTCTAATGATCCTGAAATATGTGGATTCATGACTAATGATTTGAGAGGTGGATATTTATCAATATCAAAATGTCCTGATTGTGAAGATGGATATTTAATTGTAAAACCGATTAGAAACAAAGAAGGACAAGATACTGGAAATAGAATGCTTGGATGTACTAACTATAAAAAGGATGGTACTGGCTGCAAAGGATATTTAATGCCATATAATTATACTCAGGATAAGAGTAAACTTGCAGTAGCGTTCTATGATGAAAAGATGACATTAGATAAAATGATATTCATGGGATATCCAATTAAAGAGCTTGTTACTGTAACAATTGAAACAATTAAACTAGTGGAAAATAAATATCCTAAATTCAAGTTTAACTTCAGTTCTTTGAAAGATTTCTTAAGTGGTAAAGAAAGTAAAACAATAATTTCATTTAAGCTTAATGAAATAAAAACTTTCGGTATGATTAAACGAGAATATCATAAGAGAATAGAGCTATTCATAAATAAATTAGTGAAAGAAGAAATATTAAAGATAGATAAAGATAATTATAATGCTATTTCAGTTATTAATAAGAATATTGATGATGAAATGTTAAAAATAATATTTTCTAATCTTATTAAATAAAAAGTTGAAATTATGTTAAATGTAAGTATTAGTTAACCAATAAGTACAATTTAATTATAAATATTAGAAATTAGTAAAAGTATTGGGACTAAAAGCATTAATTGGAGGAAAATATGAATGACGTATTTTGTGATAATTCTTTTGAAAAATATATAGAAAAAGAAGATAGAGAAGCATTAAGAACAGTCTTTAAAGATACGATTAAAGTATCCTTTATGTTTAAAGTACTAAAACAAATACAAAAACTAACTAATCATTACGATAATATTTTAAAGTATTATCCTGGGTTTTTTAGATTAGATCCTGTATCAACATTATTGAGTACTGAAAATGTTGAACTGGATTTGTGTTGTCATATTGTTGGAATTCATACGTTTAATATGTTATTAACTGAAGAATATGAAAGAGGTGCAAAACAACAAAACCCAAAATATATTGAAGAACTTGCAAATGCAGTGTTAGAACAAGTTAAAGTAAGACAATATGGAAGTATGTTATTTAGAAAAAGAAAAATATTTGGTAATGAGGATTACCTATATTATCCACCGGTATATAATTTGCATGTTTTATTAGTATATTTAATAACAATATCAAATAAAATTCAAAGAAATTCAGGAGATATTATTAGTGGTAATGATAATGTTAAACGTCATATACTAAATATTTTTCTTGCCAATATTTTAGGTAAAGCAAGAGCTGTTTTAGCAGTTATAGATTATGATTCATTAGATAGTGGATATCCAATATTAAGAAACATTATTGAAATGTATTTAACATATTTAGCTTTGAATTATTCAAATGCTGATATTTATGATTATATGAGATTTAATGAATATAAAATACAATATGATGCAGAATTTAAATTATCAGAAGAGTTTGAAGAAGAGTATATAAAGAATGGAAAAGATGTTAATAAGATAGCTTATTTAAATTTTGGATGGTTAGATAGTATATTTGAATTTGAATATTTAGGTATAAAAAAATCATATAATTTTTCTGATGTTGTAAAATTAGTAAATCAATTAGTTTATAAAGATAGAAAAATTAAAAACTATGCATCTAATTTAGAAATATATTATAAGAAATGCCATTATCATACTCATGCGAATTTATCAGGATTTAAATACCCAATTATTTATATAATGGATTTATGTAAAGGATTAGGAGAAGTATTATTAGGTGTAGCATATGAAATAAATAAAATTGAGAAAGTTGAATTATTTAATGATGTTGATCTTGTGAGAAATGCCCAAGTGTCAGTTGATAAATTACATAAGATGAGAGAGGATTTAACTACTGAACAATTAGAAAAATATTATAAGAATAGAAATTAATATAAATGCTAGAGTATTATTTTGCTCTAGCTTTTTTATGAATCATAAATAAAGTATAAAATAATAATAGTATTATATTTACAACTATTTATATAATGCCTTGTAAATATAATTCATGAAATCTTGGAAAAACTCAAAAAATTTGCAATTTTTCCAAGATTAAGATATAAAGTAATTGAGGTTAAAATATGCTTGTAAATAGAGAAAAATATTTTAGTAAAATTAGACCATTCTATGATTTAGACATTATTAAAGTTTTGGTAGGTTCTAGAAGGTCAGGAAAGTCAAAAGTATTAGAATTAATTATTAATGAGCTTTTAGATAGAGGTGTTAGCAAAGATCATACAATAAGTATTAATTTTGAAGATTTGTCTTATGAGGACATAGATGATTATAAAAAAATAAATGAATTTATTAAAACAAAAGTTAACGATGGAAAGTACATTTGTTTTTTGATGAAATACAATATGTTAAACATTTTGAAAAGGCTATAAATTCTTTTAGAGTTTCATTTGATTGTTCAATTTTTATAACAGGCGCTAATTCTAAAATGCTATCGTCAGAAATTTCATCTTTATTAACAGGTAGAATAATTGAATTTACAATATATCCTTTTTCGTATGGTGAAAGTTTAAAGTTTAGAAAGCTTAATAATTACAGTATTATAGAAAATACTTTTTATGATTATCTGAAATTAGGTGGATATCCTTTTAGGTTTAATTTAAATACAGAGTAAAATATAAAATCATACTTAGTAGAGTTATATAATAATATTTGTGAAAAAGATATTTTTTCAAGAGACAGTGAAATTGAAAGAGAAAAATTTAATAGGGTTTACCAATATATTTTAGTAAATGGTGGTAATGATTTTAATGCGGAAATAATATATAATTACTTGAAATCATATAATCATGGGAAAGAATATTGTTCACTAAGTTCTATTTATAATTATATAGATAAAATGGAAAAAAATGTTTTATTCAAGTAGTATATACTCTTGAAACTCAAGAAACAATAGATAGAGAGCTTAATGCATTTTCACCTATTAAAGATGCTTCGCCCAAATATGTATTAAGTTTAGATAAAATAGATATGTCCAAAAATGGTATTACTC
>CAZFAM010000001.1:55924-130362 GCA_964516425.1 uncultured Bacteroidales bacterium
CCCAAATATGTATTAAGTTTAGATAAAATAGATATGTCCAAAAATGGTATTACTCATATTAATATAATTGATTTTTTAGAAAATAAAGTTGATTTGTTTTTGTCATAAAAGTATTTTTTAAAGTTAAATATTTTTCTTGCTTGTACGATAATAAAACAAATTTAATGTGTGACATAATATGTCATATTTTTAAAAATTAAAATAAAATTTGATTATTCTAGATTAATAAGTTTATAAAGTTTAAATACATTTTTTCGTGAATTTATGTATATACTATATTATAATTGCTTTTGGCATTCATAAAACTTATAAAATGAATTTTTTAATGCTAAAATAATATATTCAAATTCATAAATAGATAAATATGATTTGACAACTATAATATTTGATGATATAATACAAATAAAAATGAGGTGATATCGTGAGTTATAAATCATTATATAAATTATATGTTATGAATGATTCATCCACATTTAATAAAATGTATAATGAAAAATTCAATTCCAATTCCACAATTAAGTTTGATTTATTTATTAATAATAATCAGTCGTTTTTTAATTATGATAGTGAAATTATGGCGTTGGTTTCTAAGATTAATATTCTTAATTATAAAATAAATGATATATTTAGTATCTTACCAGATATTGCGAAAGAGGAATATTTAAGAAAATCATTAATTGATGAAATAGAGTATACTAATCAAATCGAAGGTGTTATCTCAACACGAAAAGATATAAATGATTTAATTAATGAAATAAATAAAAAAACAATTTCACATAATCGTTTTGAAGGTATAGTTAACAAATATTTAATGCTTTTTGACGAACAAATTGAATTCAATACTGCTGAAGATATAAGAGAATTGTATGATGAAATGTTGTATAACGAAATAAAAATAGAAGATGAGAAAAATTTACCAGATGGATTAATTTTTAGAAAAGATTCAGTTCTTGTTTATAAATCAGCAGATAAAATAATTCATAATGGGGTAATGCCAGAATCCAAAATTATTGAATATATGAATAAAGCTTTAGAAATTCTAAATTCAGATTCAATTGATGTTTTGCTTAGAGTTGCCATTTTCCATTATTTCTTTGGCTATATTCATCCGTTTTATGATGGAAATGGTAGAATCAATAGATTTATTTCTAGTTATATTTTATCTAAATATTTTAATAAAATTATAGGTTTTAGATTAAGCATGACAATTAAAGAAAATCTAAGTCAATATATAGAGGCTTTTGAACATACAAATGATGTTAGAAATAAAGGTGATGTATCAACTTTTGTATATGAATTTCTCGATATAATATATAAGGCATATCAAAAAACAGAATTATATGCACTTGATAAAATTAAAAGATATAATAAATATATACAAATAATGAATAATGTTATGCCTTTATATGAACATCATAAAAATAAGGATGATATTTTAAAATTGTTACATATCTTAATTCAGTGTAGTATTTTTGGCGATTTTGGTTTGAATAAAGCAAAATTGAATCAAATATTAGGTAAAGGAAATACTAAAATGTCTGAGTATTTAGGTGCTTTGAAAAAACATAATTTATGTTATGATATTCAAAGTGGTAAAAATCATTATTTCAAAGCTAATTTAGAAGAACTAGATAAATATGAATAAAATAAATATAAATACATAAAGTTTATAATAATTATATATAATAAGAAAGAAGAATAAAAATGAATAATCAAATAATTAAATATCCAAGAACACCTCATATAGAGGGGTCTCGTTTACAAAAAGGGGATGAAGATTTAAAACAAATACCATTCTCAACAATCAAAGGAAAATATATAGTAGTAGAAGAAAAAATAGATGGTGCTAATAGTGCAATATCATTTAATGATAATGGTCAATTACTATTACAAAGTAGAGGGCATTATTTAACAGGCGGATATAGAGAAAGACATTATAATCTATTTAAACAATGGGCAAGTATCCATCAAAATGTTTTATATAATATCCTTGGAACGCAATATATTATGTATGGTGAATGGATGTATGCTAAACACACAATATATTACGATAATTTACCACATTATTTCTTTGAGTTTGATATTTATGATAAAATAAATAAAAAGTATTTAGATACTGAAACAAGGCATAAAATGTTAAAAGGTTCACCAATCATAAGTGTTCCAGTGTTGTCAAAAGGATGTTTTAATAAAATGGAAGATGTATTAAAATATCTTGGAGATTCGAATTATATTACAAAAGATCATAAAAATAATTTAGATATAGAAGTTGAAAAAAATAATTTGCGAAAGGAAGATACAATTTATAATGATTCTACATTAATGGAAGGATTATATATAAAGGTTGAAGAAAATGGAAAAGTCATTGATAGAATGAAATATGTGAGATATTCTTTCTATCAATCAGTTCAAGAATCGGATTCCCATTGGTTAGATAGACCAATAATCCCTAATAAATTAAATAGAGACATTAATGAATTATTTAAATAAATGATAGATAATTTATATAAATACTTACCAATTAATAATATAATTAATTGGACTCTGATTGAAGAAGAAATTTTAAAACCATATGTTCAAGACTTAAAAAATACGGAACAAGATATTAAGTGGCATGGTGAAGGAAATGTATTTAATCATACAAAATTTGTATGTGAACAATTAATTAAACTACCGGAATATCAAAAAAAGAATAATGTTGAACAATTGGTATTGTTTATCAGTGCTTTGTTTCATGATGTAGGTAAAATTGTTTCAACACAAATTTTAGATAATGAAGTTACAGTTGTTAATCATGCTAGAAAAGGTTCTAATATAATAAGAAAGTATTTATGGCAAGAGTATGGTTTGAGTGGTACAAAAGAATATCAAGAAGTAAGAGAAGGTATATGCTTATTAATTAAATATCATATGGTTCCATTATATATAGTTAGTGAAAATAATTATAAAAGAATTATCAAATTATCCACAAACAATAGCCTTACAAAATATTTTAGTTTAGAAATGTTATATATATTATCTAAAGCTGATATATTAGGAAGAATAGCTAGTGATAATGAAGAACAATTGTTAAACTTAGAAATTTTTAAACAAATGGCGATTGATAAACAATCATTTTATAGTAATTATCATTTCCAAAATAATTATACAAAATATAATTTTTGTAATGGAACTAATGTTTATGAAGAAGATTCTTTATATGATTCATCGTGGGGTGAAATTATTATTATGTGTGGCTTGCCAGGAACTGGAAAAGACACATATATTAAAAACTATTTTAAAGACAAAAAAATTATTTCCCTTGATGAAATAAGAAAAGAAAATAATATTAAACCAACTGATGATCAAAATAAAGTTATTAGTATTGCTAATGCAATGATGAAAAAATATTTGCGAGCAAAAGAAGAATTTATATGGAATGCTACTAATATTACTTTTTCGACTCGTCAAAAAATAATAAGCGTTTGCCATAATTATAATGCTAAAGTAAGAATTTTATATTTAGAAACAAGTTGGCAAGAAAATTTAAATCGCAATCAAAATAGAGAAAAAGAAGTAAATCAAAATATAATTGAAAAATTATTGTTTAAACTAGAAGTACCAGAAAATTATGAAGCTGAAGAAATAGAATGGAAAGTAATATAAAAAAACAATTGACAATAATTTAATAATATGATATTATAATAGTGTAATAAAAGTCCATTAAGGAGAGTAGCTTAATTAATAATGTTATTATTAATTTCTAAAGTCGTCATCTCGATTATTATAATCCGGCTTTAGAGTCTAGTTTAGATTAGCAAGACCTTTAATTTCATTTTAAAGGTCTTTTTTTATGCGTTAATATAGGAGGAAGTATATGAAGAAATTAAAAGATTTAGAAAAGCAGTTAAATTCCAATTTTAATGGCGGATTAACAGATGAACAAATTGTCAAAAACAGAGAATTGTATGGAAAAAATGAACTAGAAGAAAAGAAAAAGCAAAGTTTATTAGTAAAAATCTTATTGCAATTTAAAGATGCATTAATTATTATTTTATTAATAGCTGGTATTATATCAATTGTTATTGACCCAAGTGAATGGGTAGATAGTATGATAATATTTATTGTTGTTGCATTAAATGCTATATTAGGAGTATATCAAGAAAGCAAAGCAGAAAAAAGTTTAGAAGCACTAAAAAGTATGTCTTCACCTACTGCCAAAGTATTTAGAAATAATAGTTTAGTTACTATTGCGTCAAATGAAGTAGTAGTAGGGGATATTATTGTTATTGAAGCAGGTGATAGTATATCAGCCGATGCTATAATAATTGAGAGTACAAATTTAAAAGTTGAAGAAGCAGCTTTAACAGGTGAATCACTAGCAGTCGAAAAAGAATGTTTGGAAGAATATGATGACACACAAGCTATAGGAGATCGCCATAATTGTCTATTTTCTTCTACTTTTGTAACCAATGGTAAAGCTAAAGCTATTGTAACAAATGTAGGAATGAATACGGAAATTGGAAAAATTGCGGATATGTTAAATAATAGTGAAGATAATAGTACGCCACTTCAACATAAATTATCACAAGTAGGAAAAATGATTGGAATACTAGCAATGGCTATATGTGCTGTTGTATTTGTATTTGAAGTGATTGCTGCCATAAAAAATGGTGGTACATTTGCGGATGAATGGTTATCATGCTTTAAAACAGCAATAGCATTAGCTGTAGCAGCTATCCCAGAAGGTTTAGCAACAGTTGTAACAATTGTTTTATCAATTGGTGTAAGTAAGATGAGTAAACAAAATGCCATTATTAAAAAGTTGCCTGCTGTAGAAACACTAGGTTCATGTAATGTGGTATGTAGTGATAAAACAGGAACATTAACACAAAACAAAATGACAGTTGTTAAAATATTTTATAATACTATAAAATCAGTTAATGAAATTAAAGAAGAAGATAAAAAATTAGTAAAATACTTTAGTATTTGTTGTGACGCAAGTATTAATAATGTAAATGGCAAAATTCAAAGAATTGGTGACCCTACAGAACTTGCATTATTAGATTTAAATTTGGTATACGGAGAAGATATTCAAAATGTGAATCGTCTTATGGATTTACCATTTGATAGTGATCGTAAATTAATGACAACAGTCATTAAAGATGGTGATAAATACATTGCTATTACAAAAGGTGCTTTTGATAAAATATCATTATTAGCAGTTAATAAAGAAATAGTATCAAAAGCTGAAAAAGCTAATCAAGAAATGTCAGAACAAGCACTTCGTGTATTAGCATTAGGAGTTAAAGAATTTAGCTCTTTACCTAATCCTGAAGAATTAGAAAAAGAAATGGAATTTGTTGGACTTGTTGGTATGATTGATCCAGCAAGAATAGAAGTGAAAGAGGCTATTAAGATAGCAAAACAAGCAGGCATTAAAACGATAATGATTACAGGTGATTATATTGTGACTGCAAAAGCAATAGCTAAAGAATTAGGTATTTTAAACGATGGTGATGAAGCTATTACAAGTAATGAATTAAGTAAAATGACTGATGAAGAATTATTTGACAATATTGAAAAATATACAGTATATGCTCGTGTTGCACCAAGCGATAAAGTAAGAATAGTTGAAGCATGGCAAAAGAAAAATGCAATTGTAGCTATGACTGGCGATGGTGTTAATGATGCTCCCGCATTAAAACGTGCAGATATTGGATGTGCAATGGGAATTACGGGAACTGATGTTTCTAAACAAGCAGCTGATTTAATATTAACAGATGATAATTTTTCAACTATTATTAGTGCAGTAAAAGAAGGAAGAGGAATATATAATAATATTCAAAAATGCGTTAAATATTTGTTATCAAGTAATATCGGTGAAGTGTTTACAATATTTGTTGCCTCATTAATTGCTTTATTCACAAGCTTTAATATCGGTATTCCACTATTACCAATTCATTTGTTATGGATAAATTTAATAACAGATAGTTTACCTGCATTTGGTATTGGAATGGAAGCAGTAGAAGATGAAGTGATGAATGAAAAACCAAGATTAAAAAATGAAAGTTTCTTCGCGGATAAATTAGGATTGAAAATTTTTGTGGAAGGTTTCATAATTGGTTCAGCAACATTAATCAGTTTCTTAATTGGTGAATTGATATTTGATAATATTTCAATTGGACAAACAATGGCTTTTTTAACATTATCTTCAACACAATTGTTTCATTCTTACAATGTTAAAAGTCAATATTCAATATTTAATAAGAAAAGTTATGAAAATAAATTTGCAAATTTTGCATTTGTTGTAGGATTTGTATTACAATTGACCGTTATTTATATTCCTGGACTTAACACAGTATTTAAATTTACTGAATTAAGTATCTGGCAATTACTAATATCTTTAGGGTTATCTTTAGTAATAGTTGTTGTAATGGAAATTGTAAAATTAAAGAAAAGATTATCAAATAAATAAAATAAGAAAAGCAATTAAACTTGAGTTTGATTGCTTTTTAATATATCTATTTTTGCTATTTTATTATAAATATGTTATAATAGTACATTATAATGAGAGGTTCATATGAAAAAAATGTTATCGTATTTAGGAGTGTATAAGAAAGAAGCTATTCTTGCTCCGTTATGTAAATTATTAGAAGCTGCATTAGAATTAATAATACCAATAATTGTATCAGAAATCATTGATAATGGTATACCTAATTCAGATAAAAGTTATATTATTAAGATGGTTATTATAATGGTGGTTTGTGGATTTGTGGGATTAATATTTTCCGTTCTTGGGCAATTCTTTTCCGCTAAATGTGCTGTTGGATATGCAACTACACTTCGATCTGATTTATTTAAAAAACTACAATCATTAAGTTTCACTGAAATTGATAATCTGGGAACATCAAGTATGATTACTAGAATGACAAGTGATGTTAATCAAGTGCAAACTGGTATTAATTTGAGTTTGAGATTATTGCTTCGTTCACCATTTGTTGTGTTTGGAGCGGCCATTATGGGGACAGTTTTGTCACCAAGTACTTCATATGTATATTGGCTAGCAATACCAATATTATCAATTGTTATATTTGGTATTATATTTTTAACAATGCCAATGCATAAAAAAACACAAGAAAATTTAGATACTGTCTTAGGAGCTACAAGAGAAAATTTATCGGGGGCAAGAGTTATAAGAGCTTTTGCAATAGAAGATGAAGAAATTAAACAATATAATAGTAAAGTAGTATCATTAGAAAAAAGTCAAAATAAAGTATCTAATATTTCAAATTTAATGAATCCATTAACTTATATTATTATTAATATAGCTATAGTTTTATTAATATATTTGGGAGCCTTAAAAGTAAATGTGGGAGATTTGACACAAGGACAAGTAATTGCATTATATAACTATATGTCCCAAATACTTGTAGAATTAATTAAGTTTGCCAATTTAATTATTACAATTGCTAAATCTATTGCTTGTGCTAAAAGAATTTCCAAAATATTTTCAGAAAAAGTAAAAGATGAAAAAACAGTTAATTACGAAAATATTAATACGGATGATTACATAGTATATGATAATGTTACATTAACGTATAATGGGGCAAGTGAGCCATCATTAGAAAATATTAATTTTAATGTACAAAAAGGACAAATAATAGGTATTATTGGAGCTACTGGAAGTGGTAAAACATCATTAGTACATTTACTTCCTAAATTTTATGAAGCTACAACGGGAAACATTTATATTAATGGCCAAAACATTAAAAATATTAATACGCAAGAATTACGTAACAAAATAGGAATAGTAATGCAAAAAGCTGTCCTATTTGAAGGAACAATATCTGAAAATTTAAAATGGGGAAATAAAAATGCAAGTGAACAAGACTTAAATGAAGCATGTTTTATAAGCCAAAGTACTGATATTATTACAAAAAAAGAAAAAGGATTAGATAGCGAAGTAGAACAAAACGGAAGAAATTTTTCTGGAGGCCAAAGACAAAGACTATCAATAGCACGTGCTTTAGTTAGAAAACCAGAGATATTAATTCTAGATGATTCATCAAGTGCATTAGATTATGCAACAGATGCTGCATTAAGAAATGAAATTAAAAAATTAAAGTATGGTGTTACTGTATTTATAATATCGCAACGCACTGCATCTATTCAACATGCGGATAAAATATTAGTGTTAGACGATGGCAAAATTGTCGGTCAAGGTACGCATAATGAATTATTAAACAGTTGTAATGTATATCAAAAAATATATAGTTCTCAATTTAAAAACGGAGGTAAGAACTAATGAAAAAAAACACTCTTACACGCGTTTTACAATATTTAAAAAAGGATATTATAACATTATTTATTACTTTTATATTATCAATTGTAACAGTTGCTTTAACTATTTATGTGCCTATATTGTTTGGGGAAGCAATTGATCATATCGTAGATATTAATAATGTAAATATTAATGCTATAATAAATATTTTAATAACTGTTGTGATTGTTGTTTCTATTACTGGAATATTACAATGGTTAATGAATTCTTTGAATAATAAAATGACATATCGAATTGCTCGAAGATTAAGAAAAGAATGTTTTCAAAAAATACAAGTTTTACCATTGAAATACTTGGATTCACATCCTATTGGAGAAACTGTAAGTATAATTATTAATGATATTGAAACATTTTCTGATGGATTATTATTAGGATTAACACAGTTATTTACTGGTGTTGCTACAATCATTGGTACAATAGCTATCATGATGTATTATAACTGGATTATTGGTTTAGTAGTAGTGTTTGTAACACCACTTTCGTTATTTGTTGCTAAGTTTATAGCTTCTAGAACATATAAATTATTTAAAGAACAATCAGAAATTAGAGCTATACAAACAGGATTTATCAATGAAATGATTGGAAATTTAAAGGTTGTTCAGTCATATTCTCATGAAGATGAAAATAATATAAAGTTCAATGAAATAAATAATAATTTAGCTAAGTGTTCGTTAAAAGCTATATTTTATTCTTCTTTAACAAATCCTTGTACAAGATTTGTGAACTCAGTAGTGTATGCTTTAGTTGCTTTATTTGGTGCTTTATTTGTAATTTCGCCCATTGGGAATCTTTCTTTAACTGTTGGTTCATTAACTAGTTTTTTGAGTTATGCTAATCAATATACAAAACCATTTAATGAAATATCATCTGTTATAACTGAATTACAAAATGCATTTGCATGTATAAAAAGAGTTTTTAGCATTTTAGATCAAGATAAAGAAGTGTTAACAGGATTAGAAATAGAATTAAAAGATGAATTATCAGGAAATGTGGAAGTAAATAATGTTTATTTTTCATATGTTACAGAACAAAAGTTAATTGAAAACTTTAATTTGAATGTCAAAAAAGGACAAAAAATTGCTATTGTTGGACCTACTGGATGTGGAAAAACAACATTAATTAATTTGTTAATGCGCTTTTATGATGTTAATAAAGGGACAATTAAGGTGGATAATTATGATATTCGTTCTGTTACAAGAAAGTCTTTACGCTTAAATTTTGGCATGGTTTTACAAGATACATGGATAAAAAATGCCAGTGTTAGAGATAATATTGCAATTGGAAAGAAAAATGCATCAATAGAAGAGATAATAAAAGCTGCTAAAAAAGCCAATGCTCATAACTTTATTAAGCGATTGCCAAATGGTTATAATACGATAATTAGTGATGAAGGAAATTTGTCTGTAGGTGAAAAACAGTTGTTATGTATAGCTAGAATAATGCTATGTTCTCCGTCAATTCTAATACTTGATGAAGCAACTTCATCAATTGATACTCGTACAGAAGTGAAAATTCAAGAAGCATTTAATACAATAATGGAAGAAAAAACGACCTTTATTGTTGCTCATAGAATATCCACAATTCAAGAAGCGGATGTTATTTTGGTTATGAATAGTGGAAATATTATTGAGCAAGGCAGTCACTCTGAACTATTAAAACAGAATGGATTCTATGCAAAATTATACAATTCTCAGTTTGTAAATGTTTAAAAATCAATTTAATGTAGGAAGATATTAGTTGGTAAAATAAAAAATTAAAACAGAATTTTTTACAAATTTAGTTATAAAATTTAAAAATTATGTATTTATTTTTGTAATGTAATATGATATAATCTTAACAAAAAAATAGGAGGTTTATTTATGGCAAAAAGAAAAAAATCATTTATGGCAAAGTATGGTAAATTTTTATTACTTGTTTTTGCTTTAGCTGTTATTGGCATGGCTTTTTTACCTGCTATAGTGGGTAATGATAGTGATAGTGGATATACTGGTTGGGAAGTAAGTTTTGGAAAAGAATTTTTTGATGCCTCAAGTATTGGTTCAAGTTCTTCAATTGAATTCTCTATTTTAGCAGCTTTAGGATTTTTATTACCAGTTGCTGCTTGTGTTCTAGTTATATTATTAATTAATAATCGACAACTAGCAGGTTTAGTATGTTTTATTGCATTTGGTGCTAGTGCTGTATTATGTTTTATATTACCTTCAATTACTACTGTTTCTTTAACTTTACCGATTATTGGAACAACAACAAAGACATTAGCAGATATGGGATTAAACTTAGGCATTGGTGCAATTCTTGCTGGTGCATTTGCTAGTTTGGGCGCTGTTACATCTTTAGGATATGCAATGATGAAATAAAAGGGGAATACCCTTTTTTTCATTTTTTAAACTTGTTAAAAATAATAAAAAGGTGTATAATAGAATTAATGAAAAGGAAATATAGATATGAATATAATCCATTTGAAATATGCTATAGTAGTCGCTGAATCTGGTTCTATAAGTAAAGCATCAGAAAAATTATTTGTTGCACAACCTAATATTTCGCGTGCGATTAAAGAATTAGAAAATGATTTAAATATTACTATTTTTGGAAGAGATTCTAAGGGGATGGTTTTAACTCCTGAAGGCGGGCGTTTTATTAACTATGGTAAACGAGTATTATCCCAAATTGATGATATGGAAAAGATGTTCAAGCAAAAGAGTAAAAAGGATACATTTTCAATTGCTGTTCCAAGAGCAAGCTATATTTCAAAGGCTTTTGTGGAATTTAGTAAAATTCTTGAACAAAAATCAGGTGTTGAATTATTATATCGTGAAACAAATGCATACCGTGTTTTAAATACTGTTTTAAATGAAGGATATAAATTAGGAATTATTCGTTATTCAAAAATTCATGAAGCTAATTTTAAGTCATATTTTGAACAGAAGGATTTAAAAAGTGTTCTTATAAATAGTTTTAAATATCGTTTGTTATTTAATGAAAATTCTGTATTAGCAAAAAAAGAAGTAATTACAGAAGAAGATTTAAAGGATTTAGTATTGATAACGCATAATGATCCTTATGTTCCATCGCTTCCTATGTCGCAAGTTGCTAATGAAGAATTAAATACAGAATCGCAAAAAACTATTTATTTATTTGAAAGAGCTACTCAATTTGACATCTTAGAATCTAATCCTAATGCTTACATGTGGGTTTCGCCAATTCCTAACGATTTAGTAGAAAAGTATCACTTAATTCAAAGAGAGTGCAATATAAAAGATAAGGTATATAATGATGTATTAATATATCGCTCTACCTATACATTAAGCCCATATGACAAATTATTCTTAGAAAAACTTATTGAAAGTAAAAAACACATTCAATAAATAAAAGTATATCGATATTGATATATCGATATACTTTTTTTGTATTTTACTTTATTACGAAAATAATATATAATATATTTAGGTGGGTTAATATATGTGTAGCAAAAAGATTCCTAAGCATGTTATAGAGAGAATTCCTCTGTATTTAAATTATCTAGAAAAACTAGATGAGAAAAATGTAATTATGATATCCTCAAAAACAATTTCGGATAATTTAGGGCTAGGGGAAGTACAAGTTAGAAAAGATTTAAATCTAGTTTCTGGAAACGGTAAACCTAAAATAGGATATGTTTTAAAAGATTTAAAATATGATTTAGAACAATTAATTAGAAGTGAACAATATACAAATATCATTATAATTGGTGCTGGAAACATTGGTGAAGCTTTAGCAAAAAACTTTCAATATGAAAAACCTCAATTTAGATTATTAGGTATTTTTGATAATGATTCACAAAAAATCAATTCCAGTATTATCAATATTAAGGTAAAAGACATAAGCACATTACCTTATTTTTGTGCACATAATCGCATTGATATTGCTATTATTTGTGTTCCTGGTAATAATGCCCAAGCGGTTTGTGATATTGTAGTTGAAAATAATATAAAAGGAATATTAAATTTTACGAATACATATTTAAACGTTAATAAAAATATTAATGTAAGAAATGTTGATATAACATCATTACTTACAATGATAGCAATCGAAATAAATAATAAAGGAGAAAATATAAATGGAAAATAATTATATGATTGTGGATAGTTTAGAAAAATTATCAATTAAAATGGAAGAAATTAGAAATGCTCAAAAATTATTCGCTACTTATACACAAGAACAAGTGGATAAAATCTTTTTAGCTGCTTCACTTGCCGCTAACAATGCTCGTATCCCATTAGCTAAAATGGCAGTTGAAGAAACAGGAATGGGAGTAGTAGAAGATAAAGTTATTAAAAATCATTATGCATCAGAATATATTTATAATAAGTATCGTAATGAAAAAACTTGTGGTGTTATTGAAGAAGATAAAGCATATGGATTTAAAAAAATAGCGGAACCAATTGGGGTTATTGCAGCCGTAATTCCCACAACAAATCCAACATCAACAGCTATTTTTAAAACATTATTAGCATTAAAAACAAGAAATGGTATAATTATTAGCCCTCACCCAAGAGCTAAACAATCAACAATTGCCGCTGCAAAAATAGTGTTAGAAGCAGCTGTAAAAGCAGGAGCTCCAGAAGGAATTATCGGATGGATTGATGTACCATCACTTGATTTAACAAATACTGTAATGCGTGAATCGGATATTATTTTGGCAACAGGTGGACCAGGAATGGTAAAAGCTGCTTATTCATCAGGAAAACCTGCTTTAGGTGTAGGTGCTGGTAATACTCCCGCAATTATTGATGAAAGTGCAGATGTGGTATTAGCAGTAAACTCTATAATTCATTCTAAAACGTTTGATAATGGTATGATTTGTGCTTCTGAACAATCAGTAATTGTTTTGGAAAGTATATATGAACAAGTTAAAAATGAGTTTTTAATGAGAGGATGTTATTTCTTAAATCCTGAAGAATTAGAAAAAGTAAGAAAAACCATTATTATTAATGGTGCGTTAAATTCAAAAATTGTTGGTCAAAAAGCAGTTGATATTGCTAAACTAGCAAATGTAAAAGTTCCTGAAGGAACAAAAATATTAATTGGTGAAGTTGAATCAGTAGAATTAAGTGAAGAGTTCGCTCATGAAAAATTATCTCCAGTTCTTGCAATGTATTGTGCAAAAGACATTCAAGATGCTTTTGCAAAAGCGGAACACTTAATTGCGGATGGAGGATATGGACACACATCATCAATTTATTTAAATACAATTACAAAACAAGAAGTATTAAATGAATTCGCAAATAGAATGAAAACATGCAGAATATTAGTTAATACGCCATCATCACAAGGTGGAATTGGTGATTTATATAACTTTAAACTTGCTCCATCACTTACATTAGGTTGTGGATCATGGGGTGGAAATAGTGTTTCTGAAAATGTAGGTGTAAAACATTTATTAAATATTAAAACAGTTGCAGAAAGAAGGGAAAATATGCTTTGGTTTAGAGCTCCAGAAAAAGTTTATTTAAAGAAGGGATGTTTACCTGTAGCTTTAAGTGAATTAAAAGATGTAATGAATAAAAAACGTGTATTCATTGTGACAGATAGTTTCTTATATTCAAATGGTAATGCTAATCCAATTATAAACAAATTAAAAGAAATGAATATGGAATATACTGTTTTCTTTGATGTAGAACCAGACCCAACATTAGCTTGTGCTAAAAAAGGTGCTGAACAAATGAAATCATTTAAACCAGATACTATTATTGCTTTAGGTGGCGGTTCTGCGATGGACGCTGCTAAAATTATGTGGGTTTTATATGAACATCCAGAAGTTGATTTCCTAGATATGGCAATGCGTTTTATGGATATTCGTAAACGTATATATACATTCCCTCATATGGGTGATAAAGCATATTTTATTGCCGTTCCAACATCTGCCGGAACTGGTTCTGAAGTTACACCATTTGCGGTTATAACAGAAGAAACAACAGGTGTTAAATATCCTTTAGCTGATTATGAATTACTTCCAAAGATGGCAATTATTGATGCTGATTTCCATATGACAGCTCCAAAAGGATTAACAGCTGCATCAGGTATTGATGCTGTTACACATAGCTTAGAAGCATATGCATCAATTATGGCTACAGATTATACTGATGGTTTAGCATTACGTTCATTAAAAATGATATTTGAATATTTGCCTCGTGCTTATAATAATGGTGCAAATGATGTAGAGGCTCGTGAAAAAATGGCAAATGCAGCTACAATGGCTGGTATGGCATTCGCTAATGCCTTTTTAGGGGTATGTCATTCAATGGCACATAAATTAGGAGCTTTCCATCATTTACCTCATGGTGTGGCTAATGCTTTAATGATTGATGAAGTAATTAGATTTAATTCATGCCCAGCACCAACAAAAATGGGAACATTCTCACAATACAGTCATCCACATACATTAGAAAGATATGCGGAAGTTGCTGATTATTTGAACTTGGGTGGTAAAACAGCTGAAGAAAAAGTTAAGAATTTAATAAAAGCAATTGACGAGTTGAAAGCCCAAATTGGTATTAAATCAACAATTCAAGAATATGTTCCTAATGAACAAGATTTCTTAAATCGTTTAGATGCAATGGTTGAACAAGCATTTGATGACCAATGTACTGGTGCGAACCCTAGATATCCATTAATGAGTGAAATTAAACAAATGTATTTAAACGCTTATTATGGTAAAGAATTTGTGGAAAAGGCAATGCCTAAAAAAAATAAATAGGAGGGAACAACATGAATTATGAAAAAATAATTGCAGTTAGAAAAGCAAAGACAATATATAAAGATAATGATAATTGTGTTAAACTATTTGATGCTGATTATTCAAAGGCTGATATTTTAAATGAAGCTTTAAATCAAGCTAGAGTTGAAGAATTACCAATTAATATTCCTGGTATTAAAAGTGTAACAACAATTGATGGTAAATGGGCTATAATAACTGAATATATAGAAGGAAAAACACTTGCTCAATTAATGGAAGAACATCCGGAAAAGAAAGATGAGTATTTAGAACAATTTGTGGATTTACAAATTATGGTTCAAAAAAATGTAAGTCCATTATTGACAAAATTAAAAGATAAAATGAATCGAAAAATTAAGTTAGCAGATATTAATTCTACAACTAAATACGATTTACATACAAGATTAGAAAGTATGCCTAAAGATAATAGTTTATGTCATGGTGATTTTAACCCTTCAAATATTATTATTGGTAATGATGGTAAAGCATATATTATTGACTGGTCACATGCAACTCAAGGAAATCCTTGTGCTGATGTTGCTAGAACATATTTATTATTCACATTAGCAAATGAAAAAGAACAAGCTGAAAAGTATTTAGATTTATTCTGTAAAAAAACAAAACATACAAAGAAAGATGTTCAAAGATGGTTACCAATCGTTGCTGCATCTCAATCTGTTAAAGGGAATAAAGAAGAAAGGGAATTTTTATTATCCTGGGTTAATGTAGTAGATTACGAATAAAAAACATAGAGGTGCAATATGGGGAAGTATTTAACTTTTAAAAAATCAAATTGTAAAAATTGTTATAAATGTATAAGAAATTGTCCAATTAAAGCTATTAGGTTTTCCGCAAATCAAGCCTTAATAGAAGATGATGAATGCATATTGTGTGGTCAGTGTTTTGTCTCATGCCCCCAAAATGCGAAAGAAATTGTGGACGGAATAGAAAAAGCAAAATTATTGATTGAAACTTCACATAAAGTAATTGCGAGTATTGCACCTTCTTTTATTGCTAATTTTAATGGCATAGGTATTAATAATTTAAAAACAGCTTTAAAAAAAATTGGATTTTATGATGTTGAAGAAACAGCTGTTGGTGCTACATATGTAAAGAATGAATATGATAGAATATTAAAAGAAGAACATCCTAATATATTGATTTCTTCTTGTTGTCATTCTATTAACTTATTAATTCAAAAACATTTTCCACAAGCTTTAAAGTATTTAGCAAAAGTAATGAGTCCAATGCAAGCCCATTGCAATAGTATTAAGAAGCGTTATCCAGACGCAAAAACAATTTTTATTGGTCCTTGTGTTGCCAAAAAAGATGAAGGCGATCGTTATAAAGGAATAGTAGATTGCGTATTAACTTTTGAAGAATTATCTAAATGGTTAAATGAAAAAAATATTGTTATCGATAATGAACCATTTGAAGAAACAGAAAAAGGTAAAACAAGACTATTTCCAACAACAGGGGGCATTTTAAAAACAATGGCATGTGATAATCCAGATTATAATTATATGGCTATTGATGGTGTTACTAATTGTATTGATGCATTAAAAGATATAGTTGATGGAAAAATAAAAAACTGTTTTATTGAAATGTCAGCGTGTGTTGGTAGCTGTGTAGCTGGACCAATAATTGAAAAGAAACATTATTCATTTGTGCAAGATTATTTATTAGTAAACAATTATGCTGGTAAAAAAGATTTTAATGTTCAAAATGAAGATAGTGAGACATATGTTAAAACATTTGATCCAATTTATGTAAAAAAGGATATGCCAACAGATTATGAAATAATGCAAATATTAAAGCAAATGGGAAAAACAAAGAAAAGTGATGAACTTAATTGTGGTAGTTGTGGCTATAATACATGTCGTGATAAGGCTATTGCTATATACCAAGGTAAAGCTGAAATATCAATGTGTTTACCTTTCTTAAAAGAAAAAGCAGAAAGTTTTTCTGATTGTATTGTTAATAATACTCCTAATGCTTTAATTGTGTTGAACGAAATGTTTGAGGTCCAACAAATCAATGCTTCCGCAAAACAATTATTCAATATTCGTCATGAATCAGATATATTAGGTGAACAAATAGTGAGATTATTAGATCCTATACCTTTTATAAAAGTATTAGATTCTAAACAAAATTTAATTAATAAAAAAATATATTTATCAGATTATAAAAAATATGTGGAAGAAACTATAATTTATGATGACACATATCATTTGTTAATATGTTTATTACGTGATATTACTGAAATGACATTAGAAAAAGCAAAAAAAGAAGAAATCAGTAAACAAACAGTAGAAATTGCAGACAAAGTCGTTAACAAGCAAATGCGTATTGTACAAGAAATAGCTTCTTTATTAGGTGAAACAACTGCAGAAACAAAAATAGCATTAACAAAATTAAAGGAGTCAATTAAGAATGAATAATTTGTGCTCTGATATTGGCTATAAAAGTATTAATCATTTTGGAGAAGAATTATGTGGAGATCATATTGAATGTGTTGAACAAGAAGATGGTTCCACAATTCTTGTTTTAGCAGATGGTATGGGCAGTGGAGTAAAAGCAAGTATTCTTTCAACTTTAACATCGAAAATTATTTCCACAATGATTTCTGAAGGCTTATCACTTGAGTCTTGTGTGGAAACAATAGCTGCTACTTTACCAATATGTTCTGTTAGAGGAGTTGCCTATTCCACTTTCTCTATTATTCATTTAATTAAAAATGAAGAAGTAGAATTGATTCAATACGATAATCCTTTAATAATCTTTTTAAGAAATGGTGAAGTATTTGATTATCCCAAAACAGAAATTGTAATTGGCGGTAAGAAAATATTTAAATCAATTATTAAATTACAAGAAAATGATTTGATTGCTGCGATGAGTGATGGATGTCCTTATGCAGGAAAAGATAATTTATATAATTATAAATGGAATATAGAAGAAATATCTGAATATTTAGTGAGTGCTAATTGCGGTGGATATACAGCTAAAACATTGGCAACAATGATAGTTAATGAATGTGATAGATTATATGGCAATAAACCAACAGATGATGCTACAGCGTGTGTTATAAAAATTAGAAAACGCGAGCAAGTGAATATTTTGTTTGGTCCTCCATCGGATAAAAATGATTGTGAGCGAATGCTTTCATTGTTTTTATCAAAAGAAGGAAAACATATCGTTTGTGGTGGTACAACATCCGCATTAACCGCAAAATATTTAGGTAAAAAAATCAATACGAATTTTGATAGTGCTTCAAATGATATACCACCAATATCAGAAATTGAAGGTTTAGATTTGGTGACAGAAGGTGTAGTGACAATGAATCGAGTTGTGGAATACGCTAAGGATTATGTTGAAGATAATAAAAGATATGATGAATGGTGTTTTAATAGAGATGGTGCTTCATTACTTAGCAGAATGTTATTTGAAGAAGCAACTGATATAAATCTAATTGTGGGTAAGGCAATCAATCCCGCTCACCAAAATCCTAATCTACCTATTAATTTCAATTTGAAGATGAGTATTGTGGGAGAATTATCAAAATATTTAAAAAAGATGGGGAAAACAGTTAAAGTAAACTATTTTTAGGTGAAGTGAATGAAAAAATTTGATACTAATGTTCAGTATTTAAAATATCGAGTATTAACAGAAGTTGCTATAGAAACATGGAATAATACGTTGCAAGAAAATGTGTTAGATATTCCTAAAAGAATAATACCCGGAAAAGTTCCCACAATGCGTTGTTGTGTATATAAAGAAAGAGCAATAATCCAGGAACGTGTTAAAATGGCATTAGGTGGAAATAAAAAAAATCATAATATAATCGAAGTTATAGATATTGCTTGTGATGAATGTCCAATGAGTGGTTATAATGTAACAACCGCATGTCGTGGGTGTTTAGCACATCGTTGTATGGATGCGTGTAAGAAAAATGCAATTACAATGGATAACAATCATGTTGCTCACATTGATAAAACAAAATGTATAGAATGTGGAGCATGTGCCAAGGTGTGTCCATATAGTGCTATTTATAATTCAAAGCGCCCTTGTGAAGCAGCTTGTAAAGTAAAAGCAATTTCTATGGGGGAAGATCATGCTGCTACAATTAATGATGAAAAATGTATTGCTTGTGGTGCATGTGTTTATCAATGTCCTTTCGGAGCAATTTCTGATAAATCATATATTACTAATGCTATTGATATTATAAAGAAAAGTGAAGGAAATAAAAATTATAAAGTATATGCCTTAGTTGCTCCATCAATATCTAGTCAATTTGTTTATGCAAAATTAGGTCAAGTAATAACTGCGTTAAAGGTATTAGGATTTTATGATGTTATAGAAGTTGCATTAGGCGCTGATATGGTGGCAAATAAAGAAGCAAAAGAATTGGTTGAAAAGCAGTTTTTAACAAGTAGTTGTTGTCCATCTTTTGTTAAATATGTTCAAAATGAATTTCCTACTCTTGCCCCATATATTTCTCATAATTTATCGCCAATGGCAACGATTGCCAAATATATGAAGGAAAAAGAAGAAAATATTAAAATTATATTTATAGGACCTTGTACCTCAAAAAAGAAAGAAATACAATTAGATTCTGTTAAAGAATATGTTGATGTTGTTTTAACATTTGAGGAATTACAAGCTTTAATTGATAGTAAAAATATTGATATTACAACACTTGAAGAAACAAAAATTAATGATGCTTCATATTTTGGCCGCATTTTTGCAAAATCAGGAGGATTAATAGAAGCAGTTAAACAAAGTTTAGTAGAAAATAATTTAACTGATTTCAATTTAAAACCGATTGCTTGTGATGGTATTGAATCATGTAAAAAAACTTTATTATTAAAGAATAAAAATCTTTTAGATGCTAATTTTATTGAAGGTATGGCTTGCGTTGGTGGATGCAATGGTGGAGCAGGATGCTTGACTCATGGAGAAAAAAATACATTTCTAGTTGATAAATATAGTAAAGAAGCCAATAAATCTACAATTAAGGAAGCAATAAATCAGAAGATATAATATAGATTAATATGAAATAAGAAAAAGATGTAGAGTTATTGGCTCTACATCTATTTTTGATTAAATTGTAAATTATAATTAATTATACACTAATTCATAATTAGGATGGCAATATCCAGAAATTGTATTATAGTCTAAAGAGTATGTTCTTTGTGCAACCATATTAGAAGTATTTCCTTCAATTGTATATACATTTTCATTATCTGCTCTAACTACAATACCAATATGGCTTGCTCCATTTTCGCCAAAAATAATTAAATCTCCAGGAACAGGAGTATATTCTTCTTTAAGAAAGAAGCGGTCAATTATTTTGAAATTTTTTTGAAATACAGTTACGGAAATGCTTCTAGGAATAATATGTTTTGAAATTCCCGCATTGTTTGCACACCAAGAAACAAATGTTGCACACCACGCTTCATAATTACAATAATTCCATTCACCATATTTTGTGTCATTATTATTTGTTAATTCTCTATATCCTTCTTCAGCTAATGCAACTTCTAAAAGTTTTGTTACATAATCTCGTTTTCGATAACCAGTTACTTCAACAATTATTTTTCCTGTTGTGATTTTGTTTGATGAATCTTTTGATGAAATAGTAACTATTGCTTTCCCTGGTTGAATTCCCATAAATAGTCCTGTATCGGAAATCATTAAGATATCTTCATTATTGCAAGCATAATGGTATCGTTGTAGATTATTTGCATCAACAATCGTTAATTGTTCATCTTTACTGGCATCAATAATGAAATTATTGTCTTCGAAATAAGTAATTAACGGCGTATTATCAGGTTCTCCACTTGTTGTTTTATCATTACTTTGCAAACCAACATAAACTATTGTTTCCCCAATGTTACTTGGATATTTGATTTGTTTAACATAAACTTTGGCTTGTCCATTTTTTAATGCTTTTATTTTATAATCAGATGTTAATTCTAACACAGTTTCATCAGAAACTGAAAATTCAAATTCCTCAATACTTGTAGCTCCAACGCTAGCCATATTTTCAAGTTTTAAATCTAAATATTGGCCAATTAGTAAACCATTAGTATTAAGTTCAAAACGTAAAATACTTTGTTTATAGTTATTGCTATCATTTACATTTACTGTAAAATAAGCGATAATTGATTCATCTTGATTACTAATTTTAATAATAGCTGTTCCACCATCTAAACCAGTAACTGAGTCTTTATCAATTGCAATAATTGATGAAGTAGAAGTGATTAATAAATCACTATAGTCTCCAATACCATCATAACTGATAGGAATAAATTCTGTTTCACCTATATTAATTGCAACTGATTCATAATCTAATTCAATAAATGTAATGTCTTGGCTTTGAGGATTGTTTGTACATCCATACACCAATAAACAAAGAATAAAAACTAATAAAATGTAAATTTTTTTCATACGCACCTCTCTATAAATATATTATAACAAATTGTAATAGTTTTGTTAAGATATAAAAAATGGTAATTATTAGTATGTAAATGTATATAGTTCTTTTTGAATGTCAAAATCTTGAAGTGTTTTATATAAATAAAATTTAAACTGTGAGAATTCATTAATGAAAGTTTGTTTATCAATAAAGTATTTGACATTTTTACTAATTACAAGTATGCTATTATTTTTAAGAATATAAAAAGCATATGTATGATCATATGTTACTCTTAACAAAACATATTCATGTAAACTGCGTAATCCTGTTTGAATATCTAAAATTAAATTTTCCATTTGCTTCACCTTTAAAAAAATTATAACATAAAAAAGTATTTAAGTAAATTTAAAAATGTGATATACTATTAAAAAGGAGAATAATATGCTTGATGTCATTTTAACAATATGGTTTTTTATTATACTTATTCCCACAATTTATTTGATGTATGTTTCTTTACAATGTTTTGATTATGAAAAAATATTACGTAGGGGAAAAGTTAAAGAATTAAAAATTGTTTTATTTATCGTTAGTGTTGGTTTTGCATTTTTATTTTCACAATGTTTTATAACAATAATTGAACGAATTGTGGAAATAGTTCAAAAATAATTGTATAAAAAAATTCACTTTGTAAATAATAATTACGAGGTGAATTAAATGAAAAAATGGTTAAAAAGTTTAGATAAAGAACAAATACAAAGAATTGTATTTGTGGGATTATTAGTTTTAGTTTTCTCAGCATTTTTTATTTCCTTAAGCATTGCTAAGAGCAATGAAAAGAATCCGGATAATCAAGATCCGATTGTAGATGATGGAAATAATAATAACAATCCAAATCCGGATGACAATAAAGAAACTCCACAACCCGAAACTCCTACTGAAGAGTCAATGGGATTACCAATTAAAGGGGATTTTGTTGTTGTAAGGAAATTTTATGATCCATCATACACTGATGAAAATTTAGAATTAGCTGTTATTCAATATGGTAAAAAATATTATACAAGTAAAGGTATTGCTTTAACTGCTGTAAGCAAAGAAGATACAAGTGTATGTAGTGTATTATCTGGTGAAGTAACAAATGTTCAAGAAAATCCGATTTATGGTGTTGTTGTAACAATTAAACATGATGACAATACTTATACAGAATATAGTAGTTTATCAAAGGCAACAGTTAAAGTTGGTGATATTTTAAATCAAGGTGATGTTATTGGTACTACAGGTGTTTGCGAGTTTGATAGTTCATTAGATTCACATGTCTTTTTCAAAGTTGTAAGCAATAATGTGTCTCTTGATCCAGAAACTGTTGTTGGAAAAACATTATCTACTATTGGAAAATAAAAAATCATATCAATGCGATATGATTTTTTTTATGATAAAGTTTTAATTATATTAAAATTACAATAATATATTAAGTTTATAAAATTTATTACAATATTAATTCCTAAAACAATTATTAAATAAGGAAACAAATTAAGATTTAACAATGCATATTTAAGTGTTTCCCCAGTCGTTAATTCTTTGTTAATGTTTTGAATAAATGCAAAAATATATTTATTAAAAAACAAAATTGCAATTAGTAATAAAAGCAAAATTACTTTTTTAAATATTTTTTGATATTTAAAGTATAAAGAATATGTAGAAGCTATACTAAAAATAGATATTGCAAACAAGAATATAACAATCATAAATTGTATATTAAATGCACTATTATTTATAGCAAGTTTCATAATAGATAAAATTATTGTACAAATAAAAGCAATGCCTATATTCCAAATAAGTATCGATAATGAATAAATCAAACGATTATTTTGTAAAAAAGCATATGTTTTTCCAAAACCACCATATAAAGTTGCTGCAAGAAAAGCAATAAATAACACAGATAATAAAATAATAGAAGAACCTGTATAATATTTTAGATTATTATCAAATGGAATAAAAAGTAATAAAGATAAAGCTGTTAAACAAGATAGTGAAACAATTACAATCTTTTTTACATTATTAAATTGGATTTTTAAAATACTAGTCAATTCCATATGTTTTCTCCTTAATTAATCTTAGGTTAATTAAATAGATGAAGACACTTCTAATAGGTACTTCTGAAATCTTAATTAAGTATTTTTGATATTTACGAATATCATCTTTAGATAATTTTTGTCTTATACAAACAGTTAATGTTTTTCCTCGCTCTTCAATGCCAACAATTTTTACACCGTTGATTAAAGATTTTAATACTTCAGTTTTACCTGTTAAATATCGAAAGCTATCTTTAATTTCATCAATTGTAAATTGAGCAAATAGTCTACCTCGATCCATAAATAATACTTTATTAACTAAATAATCTATTTCATCAATATAGGAAGTTGAAATAATATAAGTTCGTGGATAACGTTCATGATTTTTATAAAGAAACTCAAAAAAGTCATAACGATCTTTGGCATCCACAATTTCTAATGGATGATCAAACACAGTAATGTTTGCCATACTTGCAAGTCCAAGAACTGCTTGAAGTAAAGATTTCTTCTTTGTAGTTAATGAATTGTATCTATTTTTTAAATTAATTTCAAAATGCGATATCAATTCAAAAGCAAAAGCATTATCCCATTTTGGGAAAACTTCTCCCATTAAAGCAAAAATTTCACTTATTGATAAGTATCCTGGAAATGTAGTAGCATTAGAAATATAACATAATCTTTCATTCATTTCTTTATTTTTAAATAAAGGTTCTCCATCTAAATATACTTCTCCCGATGATGCTTTTTCTTTAGCACAAATTAAACTTAACAGTTCACTATGATTAACATTACCATTATCGATTATTGCATATATTTGATTGTCTAAAAAATTGTAAGAAAAATTATGAATAACTTCTTTATTCTTATTAATTTTTGAAATGTTTTCACATACTAATACTGACATATTTTCCTCATATTTTTCATTTAATTTTATAATAATATTATACTAAATTTTCCTAAAAAAAGCAAGATTAGAACTGGCATAAACGTAATTTTAACATATTTTAAGCTCATTTTCATATAAATTAATTGTGGGAGATATGATGCATTACTTAATAAAAGAAAGAATATATGCGGAAGCAAAAGTGTTTTTAGAAAAGTATTCTACCGTTAGAGAGGTTGCTAAAGTGTTTGATGTTAGTAAATCTACAGTTCATAAAGATCTTAGTGAAAGATTAAAAACATTAGATGAAAACTTATATAAAGATGTAAAAAAGTTGTTAGAGTATAATAAGGCAGTAAGACATATACGTGGTGGAGAGTCAACAAGAAAAAAATATCAAAAAAATGAGGAGTGAAATATTTCACTTCTCATTTTTATGTAGGAAATAATTAATTATTAAATATATTAATTATTGCCTCGTTTTTTGTTAAATCAATTATTTTTCCTTGCAAATCATTAATAATTTTTTCAGGTACTAAATATTTTAAAGATACCTTAATATCATAATTCTGTTCTATCATTTCATAATTTTTAAAAAGTTTTAAAATTTCATTGACGTATTGATAATCAATAATTATATGAATCATACTTGTTTTAATAATTTCTATAATTTTTGCACATTTTACAGCTTCACTTGTAGATGAACTATAGGCTCTAACTAAACCACCAGCACCTAATTTAATACCGCCAAAAAATCTTGTAACAACGGCTAAAATGTTTGTTAATGCATTTTTTTGTAAAACATCTAAAATTACAACACCAGCTGTTTGGCTTGGTTCACCATCGTCGGATGCTTTTATACTTTGGGTTCCATCAATATTTGTTATAATATAACTATAGCAGTTATGTGTGGCATCATAATATTTTTTTCTAATATTTTTAAGTTCTTTTGCAACATCTTCAATTGAAGAAACTGGTATTAAGGTGCAAATGAACGTGCTTTTTTTAATGTCTTGCGTAAAGGTAAAAGTTTCATTGATGGTATACATTAAATTTCTCCTAACACAATTATACATTAAAAAACAATTATTTCCAAGAAAAACATAAAAAGTAGTGGCTTTTTTTATGGAATTATGGTATCATATTATTACTGAAATTTATAACAATCTAAAGAAAGGAGCGATAATATGAGTGAGTATTTAAATAGTGGTAAGGAATTATTGCGAATGTTAATTAACAATGGTTATGAAGCTTATTTTATTGGCGATGTAGTACGAAACTCAATTTTAGAAAAAGAAATAACAAGAATTGATATAACAACCATTGCTGGTAACGAAGCTATAAAGTATGTATTTAAAAACTGTGAAATTATAGATGATGATAAAGGCTCAGTTTGTGTAGTTTATAATAATTATTATTTTTATATTCATACATTTATGGTTTCTGATGGATTAGATAACAATACCTTATTAAATAAGCATTATTCTAAAAATTTATTAGATGATTTAGCAAATCGTGATTTTACAATAAATGCGATTGCTATGAGTCATAGCGGAAAATTAACAGATGCTTATAATGGCTTTAATGACATAATGAAAAAGCGTATCGTACATATTGGCAACGCAAAAATTCGTTTTAGTAAAGATCCAAGTTTAATGATTAAAGCTTTTGCATTAGTAAGTGATTTAAATTACGATATAGTTTCTAAAACAAGAAAGGCGATAGCTAAGCGAAGAAAGAATTTAGATAACGTTCCGATTGGATCATATTATTCATACTTGACTCGTGTTTTTGAAGGAAAATATGCTAAAAAGGCCATTCAATCAATGGAAAGAACGAATATTGAAAGAACAATACCCTCATTAAAGTGGGTTATTAATCGTCTAGCCAATCATTACCGAAAAGTAACAATGGAAGAGGCTTTATTAATGTCCTTTGTTCATTCGGGAACAATTGATGATAGATATCAGCCGTACATTAAAAATTTTACATCATTCGTTAACATTTTCACTTTGGCTTGTGCTAATAAAAAAGCTAAATATGATGCAATGACATTGTTTGGTAATGGGCTTGATATAGTGCTTGAAGCTAATCGAATTAATTATTTATTAGGCAAAGCACGAAATAAAGAACGAAAAATTAAAAAACAATGGGAAGCATTACCTATAAAACGAGTTTGTGATTTAGCATATAAAGGACAAGATATTATAAAAATCATTAAACCTGAAGACCAACCAAAAATAAGAGATGTAATAGATGAAGTGATTTTGGCAATACTAAATGGTGAGTTAATAAATGATTATGATGATATTGAAAAAGAAGTTTTAAAAATTTTAACGCGTGAAAATATTTATTATAATTTAAATGGCTTTGAACAAGTTATATCTCAAAATGAATCATTCGAAAAAGAAGAAATACAAGAGATTAAATCTGATGATTATACAAATTATCGTCTTGATCAATTAGAACAAAAACTTGAACAACAAGCTAAGCTCTTAGAAGAAAGAAATAATCAATTTAATGATATGCGCTATTTAAGAATGAAAAATGATATTAGTTTATTAGCATCTCAAAGTATTGAATTTATAAATAGCAGTGAAAATTTACAATATGTGATTAATAATCAAAATCAATTTAAAAAAGATTTAGAAGATTTTGTTTTTAAATATATACAGAATGAGGAAAAAAATGAAAACAATTAAAGAATTAATGACATCAAATAATGAAGAAGTTGAATTAACTTTAAGGTTATCAGATGTACAAATTAAAAAAACATCCACAAATGAAGATTATGCTAGCATGCTTGGATTTGATGGTGAAGAAAAAATAGAAGCAAAAATTTGGAATTTCACTGATGAAATGCGTAATGCTTTAGTTAGTGGTGAAGTATATAAAGTTATTGCACGCACAAAACAATATCAAAATAGAACGCAATTGAATATTTTATCAATTGAAAAAGTTATAGATAATGGTAATATTGATTTATCAAAATATTATGAACATGCAAAAATTGATGGTAATACTTTAGCAACAAAAATAAATGATTATTTTCAAAAAATAGATAATGTAATATTACAGAATGTTGTTAGTATTTTATTAAAAAAGCATTTTAATGAATTTTTTGAATATCCAGCAGCTGTTACAATGCATCATAATTATTATTATGGATTAGCATATCATACATATAGTATGTTAAAACTAAGTGATGTATATTTAGAACAGTACCCATTTATTAATAAAGATTTGGTTTATGCGGGTGTTATATTACATGATATAGGTAAAATAACAGAATTAAGTGGTCCTAAGGGAACTGAATATACAAAGATGGGACGTTTATTAGGACATATATCATTAGGTGCTAATGAAATATATGAAGTTGCCAAAGAATTGAATGTGGAAGAAAGTGAAGAAATTATAAATTTATTACACATCATTTTATCACATCATGGACAGTTAGAGTATGGTTCTCCAAAAGAGCCGATGACTCCAGAAGCATTATTAATTCATTTATTAGATTATTCTGATTCAAGGTTAGCGTCTTTAGAACCTGAAGTTTCAAAGATAAAACCTGGTGAATATACTGGTTCTATATCATCGTTTGATAGAAAATCTTTTTATAAACCTAACTTAAATTAAACTGAAAAAAGTTTTTTTAAAAATTGAAAACAATAAAAAAATTAAATTTGTATTGTAAATTTAATAAAAAAGTGGTAAAATATTACTGTTAGTGTGACAATTACGTATTTAAGAAAATAAGGAGTGAAAATTTTATGAATAAAAAAACAATTTTTAATCGCATGCTGCCTTTAATTATTGCCTTAGCAGTTATTATCGTTGTAGCACTTGGTGTCACAATTTTTTCTGCTGATAAATCTAATCCTAGTATTTCAGATGCAGAGCAATCTTATTTGAATGTGAATTTGGGTAAGAGCGAATTTGGATATGAACAAAAGGTAGATGTTAGTAAAGAAGAAGTTTACAACTCATTAAAAACAAATAGTGGGTTAGCTTCTATTGTTAATAAACTTGACAAAGAAGCTTTAGCAAACACTAAAAATTCTGATGGTAAATCATATTATGCTGCTGCTAATGATGATGTTGACGCTGTAAACAAAGCTGTTGAAGAAGCAATTTTCTCAAATGGATATGATGAAGAAGATTATCAAACTGATGAAGATTTAGCAACTGCTGGTGATAGCGTTAAAAGCTATAAGAAAACAATGAAATTGAATTATGGAATTGAAATTAGTGATAGTGCTGTAGATTATAAAGATGGAAAATTAATAATCGATGCTACAAAATGTCAAGCTTTATATGACTATTATGTATTAACATTAGCTAAAAAAGCTTATACAAGAGATGTATTAGGTAATGAACAAGTAGAAGCATTCGAAAAATATATTAAAGCTTATGCAGAATATTTAACTGAGTTACATAAATATAATAATGATGAAATTGATGATTCACCTTCTGAACCAACAAGTGAAGCAATCATTGCATCTTCAAGTGTAGAATCAAATTATACAACAAATAACAATGATAGTTATTGGGTATTATTTACAAAATATTCTACTAAAGAACTTGCTGAAACAGCTTTATTACAAGTTGGTGTAAAAATCGTTTCAGTTACTGAAGATTCAAAAACAAGTAATGTATGGTTTGAATATCAAGGAATTGACCCTGAAACTGGTGAACAATATGCGGATGAATATTATAAAGATTCTACAAATGAAGTTCATAGATTAGATCGTAATGAAGTGTTATTAAAGATGGTTGAGTTATATAATAATTCAGTTAAACAAGATGCTACTAAAACTCTTAAAGAAGGTGTTCATTACTCAGTTAAAACAATTACAAAAGCTGAATATGATGAATTATCTACTAATGAAAAGAATTGGTATGTAGCTAATAGTGCTGAAGAAGACGCAACATATACTGCAGTAATTTTCGAAACTGAAGTTAAATTGGATGCAGATGGTGAAGTTGATAAAGAAAATACTTTAAATACTTTATATTATGAAAAAGCTGATTTATCAAATATTGATTCAAGTATTTTAACTTGGGTTAAGAGCTTAAATGGTGCTTATACTGATGGTTCTACATGGGAAAAATCTTATACAACTGCTATTAAAAATAGCGGAAGTTATTATGTAATTGGTGCTAAATTATCAACTATTGAAGTTGATGATGTAGAAGATGTAATTGGTGTATTATATGATAAAGATGCATTCAAAGAAGATGGTACAATTGCTAAATTCGCATATGGAATTGCAACTATAGATGCTGAAGGTAATGTAACATTTAATTATGAAAATAATAAATATTGGGATAAAGTAGTTGAATTATTAGATGGACAAGTAACAAGTACTAACATTGATAAGAAAATGGCTGCTTTAAGAAATGACCTAGGATTAACAATCTATGATGAAGAATTAGAAACAAGTTATATGGAAACATATACTTCTGACTATAAAGCAACTAAGAAATCAAACAAAACTGTTGTTGCAAAATTAAGTTGGAAAGATGAAGATAATAATAAGAAAGAATTCGAAATCACAGCAGATGAATTATATGCTGAATTAGAAAAAGTTTCTGGTGCGATGACTGCTATTGAAATTTATAGATATGAATATATGTTATATAGTAGTGATATGATTGATTATGGTAAATATGTAAATGGAAGTAGCTTAGATAAATGTGTAATCATTACTGAATACGCATTAGCTAAAAAAGGAACTCAAGATCCAGTTACAGATTGGAAGAAAGTTTCAAGTGATGCAGTTGTTTCATTTGATAAAATGGATGGAACAGTTGAATATGATGTTTTAGTTCGTACAAGAACTGATAAAAAAGATGCTAAGGTTACTGTATCTGATTTAGTTGCTAAAGCTAAAGATAATGAAAGCACTAAAACAACAATCGAAGTTACAGTTTCAAATGATGAAGATTTTGAAGATAATGAAACTAAATTTGCTGCATTACCAGAACAAATCAGTGCATTAAAGATTTACTTCACAAATGGTAATTTTGAAAGTTATGGATATGCAGCTGACTATGGTTGGAAAAACTTCATTAGAGATTATTTCAAACAATATTATGGAATTAATGTTGAAACAAATGATGATTTAAAATTATATTATATTTATGAAGACGCTACAGATAAATTGTCTGAAAGCATTGCTGAATTAACAGATGAAGATTGGAACAATATTTATTTACCATACATGCAACAAATGTATGATCAATATTTCTCTGTAGATGCATTCCATTTCTTAATCTCAATTGATGATGAAGAAGGAAATAAAGTTGATTTACGTGATGCTTCTAATATGACTGCTGAACAAAAAGCTGCTATCGAAACATTATATAAACAAGTTGTTCAAATTTTAAATAAAGTAAAACCTAGTGAACAATCTACAATTTTAGATGAAATTGCAACAGCATTTGATGAGGCTCCAAGCTTTATTGATGGAAAAGGAACTACAACAGAAGAACAACAAAATTATGTTGATAGTGCAACTTTAAATGGAAATAAATTATATTATAGTACTAAATTTGATTCTAGTTTAATTAACTATACAAAAGTTATTAGAGGTGTTTCAATTAAAGTTTCTGAATATAAAAACTTGGGTATATCTGTTAAGAAAGAAGATTTAGGAACTGTAACTCAAGGACAAATGGTTGAAGAATTTGAAAATGCATTAAAACAAATGTGGTTAGATAAAGAATCAAAAGAAGACGGAATGTTAAAAGGCGAATCTGTTGAAGAAAATGTATTATATGATACATACTTAGACAATAACAATGGTGAATTCTTAGTAACTGAATATGGATACCATGTATTAGTTGCTACTAAATTTACTGCTCGTTCTGTAAGTGAAAAGAAAGTAATTAAATTACCTACTCTAGAAGAAGTTAGACAATACGAATCTAATGATGAAGCATCTGAAGATTTAACTGATTTCCAAGAAGCTCAAATTAAAGCTTACTATACAACAATTAAAGAAGCTGACTTTGAAAGCTCATATAAATATCAAATGGAAATTATGAGACAAGTATTATCTGATATGAATGCAGGTAAATTCACTTGGAATGAAGCTACAACTTCTAATTTAGTTGAATTAATTGAATATTTAATTGAACAATATTATAGTGGTTTAACTTATGTTAAAAATGAATACACTACAGCTATGAATTATATGGAAATTGCATTAAATGCTAAATCATCATTTGATGCAGGATATGATAATATTACAGAAGCTAATTTAGCAATTATTATTAATGCTGCTAAGGCTGCTATTGCAAATGTAAATGTTAATAGTGGTGAATATAATTCAGTTCAAGTTAAAGAATTTAATGAATTAAAAGCTAAATTTGATGCTAAAATTGCATAATTATAGCGAATTAAAGGACTCTTTGGAGTCCTTTTTGTTTGCTATAAAGTGATTTGCATTTAAAATATTTTCCTATTGTTATTGCAAAGTATTTATATCTTGAAATTTTATCATTAAAATTGTATAATATATTAATATAGGTGATGAAATGAGATATCAAGTATTATCAAGTGGGTCAAAAGGAAATTTGACTTTTATACAGACTAAAGAAACAAATATATTATTAGATGCAGGCATAAGTCCAAAAGAAATTAAAAATAGAAGTGATATCAATTTACAAAATATTGATGCTATTTTTATAACCCATGAACATAGTGACCATGTTAAATATTTAGAACAATTGGTAAAACTTACATCGGCTACTATTTACATTAGTGAGTTATCTTTTAAACAATTATATCCTAAATATATTAAATCAATTGAAGGCTTGAAAGTAAAATTTTTACAGCCCAATACACAAATTAAACTTAAAGATGTTAATGTTTTTACTTTGAATTTGCAACATGATTCTGCATGTTGTTATGGATATATTTTTGTTTCTGAAAAAAAGAGTTTAGCATATTGTACTGATACTGGATTTATTCCTTTGCCATACATTGAATTATTAAAAAAAGTAGATAGTTTAATAATTGAAGCTAATCATGATGTTGCAATGCTACAAAATAGTAGTAGGCCATGGTATTTAAAGAATAGAATATTATCAATAAATGGTCATATGTCTAATAAAATATGTGGTGAAATACTAAATAAAATAATAAATGCAAGAAAAGTAAAAAATGTTGTATTGGCTCATTTGAGTGAAGAGTGTAATACGGAAGAATTAGCGATTGATACTGTATTAGAAAATATTCAATGCGATTATATGCCTAATTTCTATATTGCTAAACAAAAAGAATCTTTAATGGTTATTGAGGTATAATGTGGGAAAAATATTAAATATTAAAATAGTATGTGTTGGAAAAATTAAGGAACAATACTTTACTGATGCTATAAAAGAATATAAAAAAAGATTAAATGTTTTTTGTAATATTGAAGAGTATGAAGTTAAAGAAATTAATACTGATGATACTAAAAAAAATATTGAGCTTGAAGGAGAAAATATTTTAAATGTAATAAAAAGTAATGATTATGTAATTGCATTGGCAATTCAAGGAACATTACTTGATAGTGTACAATTATCAAAAATGATTGAAGAACATTATATATATAATACATCGACAATAACTTTAGTTATTGGTGGATCTAATGGATTGAGTGATGCTGTTTTAAAAAGAAGTAATTATAAGTTATCTTTTGGAAAAGTTACTTATCCACATCAATTAATGAGAGTTATATTATATGAACAAATATATCGTTCAATGATGATTATGAATAATAATAAATATCATAAATGAAAGGAAACATATGTTTAAATTACACTCTACTTATCAACCGATGGGAGATCAACCCGAAGCAATCTCTACATTAACAAATAATTTGAAAAATGGTATAAAGTATCAAACTTTACTAGGAGCAACTGGTACGGGAAAAACTTTTACAATTGCAAATGTGATTCAAAATATTGGCAAAAATACTTTAGTTTTAGCACATAATAAAACATTAGCTGGCCAGTTGTATAGTGAATTAAAAACATTATTTCCTGAAAATCGAGTTGAATATTTTATTTCATATTACGATTATTATCAACCGGAGGCTTATGTTGCTAGTAGAGATTTATACATAGAAAAAGATTCCAGCATTAACGATGATATTGATCAAATGCGTCATAGTGCTGTATCTAGTTTATTAACTTGTGAGGATGTTATTGTGGTAAGCAGTGTATCGTGTATTTATGGTATTGGTGATCCAGCTGATTATCAAAACAATCTATTTATGCTGCGAGAAAAAGATATTATTTCAAGAAAAGAATTATTAAATAGATTAATTAAAATGCAATATGAACGAAATGATTATGAATTAAAACGTGGTACATTTAGAATTAAAGGCGATATTGTGGATATTGTTCCTACTGGAGAAAAAGAAGAAGCGATTAGATTAGAATTTTTTGATGACGAAATAGATAAAATAAAAATAATTGATGTATTAACTGGCAAAGCAGTTGGCACAACTAAAATTGCAACTATTTATCCAGCAACTTTATTTAGTGTTAGTGATGAAAAAGTTAAAGAAGCTATCAAAAGAATTAAAGATGAACTAGATGAAAGAATAGCTTATTTTAAAAATGAAGGTAAGTTATTGGAAGCTGAAAGAATAGAACAGCGAACTAAGTATGATATTGAAATGCTTGAAGAAATTGGTATGTGTAGTGGTATTGAAAACTATTCACGCCATTTAACATTACGAAATGAAGGGGAAACTCCGTATACTTTATTAGATTATTTTAAGAAGAATTTTCTTCTTGTTGTTGATGAAAGTCATGTAACATTACCTCAAGTTAGAGGAATGTATAATGGAGACCGAGCAAGAAAACAAAGCTTAGTTGATTATGGGTTTAGATTACCATCAGCCTTAGATAATCGACCATTAAAATTTGAAGAGTTTGAAGAAAAGTTAGACCAAGTAGTTTATGTTAGTGCGACTCCATCTGATTATGAAAAAAATAAAAGTTATGAAATAGTGCAACAAATCATTAGGCCAACTGGTCTTTTAGATCCAATTGTCGAAATTCGTTCAACAAAAGGTCAAATTGATGATTTAGTTAAAGAAATATATCAAAGAATAAAAAGTAATGAAAGAGTTCTCGTAGTTACTTTAACAATTAAGATGAGTGAAGAATTGACAAATTATTTAAAAGATTTGGATATCAAAGTGGCTTATTTACATTCTGAAGTTAAGTCTCTTGAAAGATTAGAAATTATTAGACAATTAAGAATGGGAACATATGATGTATTAGTTGGTATAAATTTGTTAAGAGAAGGCCTTGATATCCCTGAAGTTTCTTTAATATCCATTTTAGATGCTGATAAGGAAGGTTTTTTAAGGAGTGAAACATCTTTGGTTCAAATTATTGGACGTGCTGCAAGAAATAGTAATGGAAAAGTAATAATGTATGCTGATAATGTTACTAAATCAATGGAAAGTGCGATAACTGAAACATACCGAAGAAGAATGATTCAAGATGAATATAATAAGAAACATAATATTGTTCCTCAAACAATAAGAAAAAATATAAATGAGGCATTAGTTGTTTCAAGTGAAGAAGTAGAAAAAGATAATGTTGATATGACTAATTTAGAAAATATGTCTAAAGTAGAAAAGAAAGCATTAATTGCAAAACTGGAAAAAGAAATGACACAAGCGGCAAAAGAATTGAATTTTGAACAAGCTATGTCACTTCGAGATATAATATTTGAAATAAAAGCAGGATTATAATATGAAAAAGAAAAAAGTAATTGTTGGATTAAGTGGAGGCGTTGACAGTGCTGTTGCTTGTCTATTATTAAAACAACAGGGATATGAAGTTGAAGGAATGTTTATGAGAAATTGGGATTCATCAATCAATAATGATGTGCTTGGTAATCCCAATAATCCTAATGATGTATGTCCACAAGAAAAGGACTATATGGATGCTAAAAAAACAGCAGAAATATTAAATATTCCACTACATCGTGTTGATTTTGTGGAAGAATATTGGGAAAATGTATTTCAGTACTTTATTGATGAATATAATAATAATCGTACACCAAATCCCGATATTTTATGTAATAAAGAAATTAAGTTTAAATGTTTTTTAAATAAAGCTCTTGAATTAGGGTGTGATTATATAGCTATGGGACACTATGCTAGAGTATTACACGAAGGTGATAAACATACTTTACTGAGAGGTGTTGATGGCAATAAAGACCAAACATACTTTTTATGTCAATTAACGCAAGAACAAATTTCTAAAGCATTATTCCCAATAGGTGAATTAACTAAACCCGAGGTTCGAAAAATTGCTTTAGATAATAATTTAAATGTGGCAACTAAGAAAGATTCAACTGGTGTATGCTTTATTGGTGAACGTAATTTCAAAGAATTTTTAAAGAATTATATATTAGCTAAACCAGGAAATATGTGTACTTTAGATGGTACTATTGTTGGAAAACATGATGGTATTATGTATTACACAATAGGGCAAAGGCATGGACTCGGAATTGGAGGTCCTGGAGAAGCGTGGTTTGTTATTGGAAAAAGACCAAAAGATAATGTTTTATTAGTTGGTCAAGGGGATGATCAAGGATATTTGTATTCAAATGAATGTATAGTTATTAATGTTAATTGGATGCATGAAAAGTTCTTAGGCATAAAAAAATGTACAGCTAAGTTTAGATATCGTCAACAAGATATTAATGTTAATATTGAATTTATCAGTGAAAATGAATTAAGAGTAAAATATCCAGAAAAATCAAGAGCTGTAACCCCTGGTCAAGCTGCTGTTTTCTATGATGGTGATGTTGTTTTGGGTGGTGGAACTATTGATAAAGTATATATGGATAACGTACTAAGAGAGTATTAGAGAGGAAATATAATGGATAAAATCGTTGGTAGCATTAATAAAATAATGTATTATAATGAAGATAATGGTTATGCAATTGTAAGACTAAAACTTGATTATAAAAAAGAAGTTAATCAAAAATATCAAAATATATTATTTAATAATGTTGTTGCGGTTTTGTCAAGCTTTGATCGTAAGCCATTTGAGGATGAAGAATATGAATTCGAAGGAGAATTAGAAACTTCAAAGTATGGATATCAGTTTAGGGCTTCATCATTTAATCGAATTAACATTGTTTCCCAAGAAGGAATAATAACATATTTATCAAGTGAAATTTTCCCTGGTGTTGGAGTTTCAGCAGCTACAAAAATATATAATGCATTAGGCGAAGATGCATTAAATAAAATTATTAGTGATCGTTCTTTATTAGATGATGTAAATATAACAGAAAAACAAAAAAATACTGTCTATGAAAATCTAGTTATAAATTATAAAAAAGAAAAAGATTTAATTTCCTTATTAAATTTTGGTATAGGATTAAAAATGGCAGTTCGAATTATTAATACATTAGGCGATAATACATTAAATGAAGTATTGAAAAATCCTTATCAATTAATTGATAAAGTTGAAGGTATTGCTTTTACAAGAGCTGATGAAATTGCAAAAAAAATAGGGATAAAAAAAGATGATGAATTAAGATTAAAGTCATTAATCCATTATATTTTATCCACAAATATATATTCTACTGGAAATATTTATTTTAGTTTTGATGAATTAAGGGATAAGTTTAATCAATTAGTCCAACAAGATGATATTGTATTAGGCACAGAAAAATTTTTAGATTTATTGCATGAATTAGTAAAAGATAAAAAAATAATAATTGAAGATAAAAATGTTTATGATTATCATTTGTATTTTGATGAAATCTCTTTAGCAAAATCTATTGTTCAATTTATGAATAATACAAAAATGGATTACAATATAAATAAATTAGATTATGCAATTAATGAAGCAATGAATAGCAATAATATAGAATATAGTGATAAACAAATTAAAGCTATTAGAACATCTTTAGAACAACCTGTTAGTATTATTACTGGTGGACCTGGAACTGGTAAGTCAACAGTTATTAAAGGCATTGTAGATGCTTATTGCTCATTATTTAAAAATCAAGAATTAATTAGACAGGAAGTGTATTTGCTTGCACCAACGGGTAGAGCGAGTAAAAGATTAAAAGAGGTAACACTTCATCATAATGCTTTTACTATTCATAAGTTTTTAGGATATCAAGGTAATGGATATTTCACAGCTTTAAATGAGCCAATTACAAATACTAAATTAATTATTATTGATGAATTTAGTATGGTAGATTTATCTATTGCAACAATTTTATTTAAATGCATTGCTCCGAATACTAAAATTGTTATTGTGGGTGATGTTGACCAATTGCCTGCTGTTGGTGCCGGAGATGTATTGCGAGATCTCATTGAAAGCAAAGAAATTCCCACAATAAAGTTGGATAAGATTCATAGGCAAGCTAGTGATTCCACAATTGTTAAACTTGCTCATGAAATTAATGAAGGTTATTTACCTTACTCGATTATAGAAAAACAAAAAGACCGTAATTTCATTGCTTGTGATGATGATCGCATTAATGAAATTATTAAGCAAGTTATTCAACAAGGTATTGATTCAGGAATGAATTTGATTAAAGACATTCAAGTGCTAGTGCCGATGTATAAAGGAATTAATGGAATTGATGCTATAAATTTGAAACTACAAGATGCATTTAATCCAAGTTCTAAAGAAATTGTTTATAATGGAAAAAGATTTAGAGAAAATGATAAAGTTATCCAATTAGTAAATCGTCAGGAAAAGAAAGTAATGAATGGGGATATTGGATATATTATTTATATGAATAAAAAAGATAATCATATAGATAGTATTGATGTTATGTATGACTTTGGTGTTGTTCATTATGATAAAGATGAATTAGATGATATTAGTTTAGGATATGCCATTTCTATACATAAAGCTCAAGGAAGTGAGTTTAAATTAGTTATTGCACCATTTAGTTTTAAATACTATATAATGTTAAAGCGAAAGCTGATTTATACCGCTATTACACGAGCTAAAAATTATCTAATAATGATTGGCAATATTGAAGCATTAAAAAGAGGCATTACTGAAATAGAAGAAAAAAGGAAAACCACATTACAAAAACGTATTAATGAAATTTTAGTAGAGGCTAATAAAATTTATGATGTTGATTCCGCATTTGAAACAATAGAAGAGGATAATAAATTAGACATTAGTGATTTTATGGATAATGAAATAATTGATTTATCAGAAATGGAAAATATTACCCCTTATGATTTTATTCCAAAACGCAAATAATAATTGCGTGAGGTGTATAAATGAAAAAGATGAAACATGCTATGATTTTTATGGGAATTGGCGCAATAGGAACTATGGCTATTATGAAGATGATGAATAAGAATGGGAATTGCGATGTAAATGATTTGATGAATAAAGAAAAAAAGAAATTTAAGAATTTAAAAAAGAAAATGTTTGGATAATATAAATTAAAAGTCGCAATTTGTTAGTTCCTTTCTATTTACTTTTACTTAAAAATATGATATAATATGTTGAAATATTAAAGAAGGAAAGGATTATTTAATTATGGGAAGAGCTCATGAAGTGCGTGCTGCATCAATGGCAAAAACTGCTGCCGCAAAAAGTAAATTGAATGCAAAATGGGGAAAAGCAATATTTGTTGCTGCTAAAGCTGGCGTTCCTGATCCTGAATTAAATCAAACTTTAAAGAAAGAAATTGAAAAAGCTAAAAGAGAACAAGTAAGTGCTGATGTAATTAAAAGAGCAATTGAAAAAGCTAAAGGCGGAAGTACTGAATCTTATACTTCAGAAAGATATGAAGGTTTTGGCCCAGGAAATTCTATGTGGATTGTTGATTGCTTAACTGATAACCACAATCGTACATTAACAGCTGTAAGAACAGCTTTCAGTAGAGTTGGTGGTAATTTAGGTGCCAGTGGTTGTGTAACGCATATGTTTTCAAATCAAGCAATATTTAGTTTTGAAGGTCAAGATGAAGAAGCTGTATTAGAAGGATTATTAATGAATGATTGTGAAGTAGATGATATTCAATTAGAAGATGGTGTAATTTCTGTATTTGCTCCTCACCAATCATATCAACAAGTAAGAGATGCTTTAGTTTCTTTATATCCAAATGTTAATTTTTTAGAAGATCATACAACTTGGGTTGCTTCTAGTTATGTAAAATTAGAAGATGAACATGATAAACAAAAGTATGAAAGATTTTTAGAAATGTTAGATGATTGTGATGATGTTCAAGACTATTATCATAATATTGAATTTGATGACTAATTAAAAGACTCCAAAGAGTCTTTTTTTTATAAAAAAAGAGGACTAATGTCCTCTATATGTTTTGGTTAACGTGTTTTTTAATAGCTTCAAATGTTTCGTCTGATAAGTCGTGTTCAACTTTACATGCATCTTCTAAAGCAATATCTTTAGGTACTCCTAATCTCATAAAGTAAGAAGATAAAATAATATGTCTTTCATATATTCTATTAGCAATTTCAAAACCTTTATCAGTTAATTCAATTTCCCCATTGGAATTTATTGTTATATAATCATTAGCTTTTAAATTTTTCATTGCTCTAGAAATACTTGGCTTAGAATAATTCATAGAATTTGCAATATCAATTGAAATTACTTTTCCTTTTTCTTTTTGCAATACAAGTATGCGTTCAAGATAATCTTCACTAGATTTATATATATTCATAGTATTTCCTCATTTCATATATTATAAATGTATTTTATCATATATTCTTTTTTTTTGCAAATTTTAAAGCGTTTTCTTAAAATATGTATTGACATTTTTTGAATAAAAGTATAGAATAATAATGTAGTTAGCAATGGCTAACAGATGGCTACTAAAAAAGTAGCTTTTAAAATTAATTGCAAGTTAGCTAAAGCTAACTAGAAAGGAAATTATGACATTATTTATTGCTCCTACGGATGTAGAAATGAAAATAGTACAAATAACAACAGATGAAAAAACAAAAAAACATCTTTTGAATTTAGGGTTATGCGTTGGCAGAGATATTAAAGTTTTATCACATACATCGCAAGATGTAATAGTAAAAGTGATGGATTTTAATTTAGCTTTAAATAAAGAAACAGCTTTAAAAATAGTAGTGAATTAAAAGGGAGGATTATATGACAAAACAATTAAATGAATTCACATTAAATGAAACAGGTGTTGTTAAAAAGATTTTAGCTGAAGGCAAAATCAAAAGAAGATTATTTGATATGGGAGTAACACCAGGAGTGGAAATTTGTTTGAAAAAATTTGCTCCATTAGGTGATCCTATTGAAGTTACAATTCGAGGTTATGAATTGACATTAAGAAAAGATGAAGCCAAACAAATAATTATGGAGGTTAAATAAAATGAAATTTGCATTAGCTGGAAATCCAAATTGTGGTAAAACTACATTATTTAATACTTTGACTGGATCGACTGCCCATGTAGGTAACTGGCCAGGAGTAACTGTAGATAAAAGAGAAGGTACTTATAAAAAATTATCTGAACCTATCGATATTGTTGATTTGCCTGGTATATATTCATTAAGCCCATATTCACCAGAAGAAGTTGTATCAAGAAATTATTTAGTAGATGAAAAACCAAATTGTATAATTAATGTTATTGATTCTACAAACATTGAAAGAAACTTATATTTAACAACACAATTATTAGAAATTGATGTTCCAATGGTTGTAGCATTAAATATGATTGACTTAGTTAAAAATGATAAAATAAAAAAATTAAAACAAGAATTGGAAAATAAATTAAATGTAAAAGTTGTTGAAATAAGCGCCTTGAAAAATGAAGGAATTAAGGAATTAATGACAGTTGCTTATGCATCAGCAAAAACACCACGTAAAGGAAAAACTGTTTTAGAAGATGAATCATTATTACAATTGATTGAAAATGTTAAAAATAAGTATTTTCTTACTGGAGCTAATCAATTATTCCATGCTATTAAATTGATTGAAAATGATAGCATTGAAACAAATAAATATCCTGAAGCTGTATCAACGGTTAATGAATTGAAAAAAGAAGTTAACGATGATCAATTTGAAGGTGATTTTGAAGCTTTAGTTGCGGATGCAAGATATAAATATATTTCAAAATATTTTGGAAATATTGTCAAAAAAGAAAATAATCAAATTACAAAATCAGATAAAATTGATAAAGTGTTAACACATAGAATTTGGAGTATTCCAATTTTCCTTGTTATCATGTTTGTGATATTCCATTTTGTTTTTTCTGAAGATTTATTATTTTTAAATTCATTATTTGGATTAGAAATAGAAAGCGAAGGATTAATTAATTTCTTAACTGGAATGGGATATGAAGGAGAAGCTTTAGAAGGAATTCCGTCTTTAGGTGTATTTTTACAAAGTTGGATGGGCTGGTTAACTGGAAGTATAATTGATTTATTCAGTGGATTTATGCCTGAAGGAACTTGGTATACAGGTCTAATAGTTGATGGTTTATTAACAGGTATTGATGCTATTTTTAGTTTTATACCACAAGTACTATTATTATTCTTGTTTATTTCAATTCTAGAGGATTCAGGATATATGGCACGTGTTGCTTTCATTATGGATAGAGCATTTAGAAAATTTGGTTTATCTGGTAAAGCATTTATCCCATTGTTAATGGGATTTGGATGTAGTGTTCCCGCAATGATGGCTACTAAAACATTAGAAGATGAAAAAGAAAGAGATATGACAATTAGAATTACACCATTCTTTAGTTGCGGCGCTAAAGCTCCAATTTGGGCAATGTTAGCAGCAGTTGTTACAGGTCATTTCTTAGGAGACATATTTGTGTTCTCTATTTATTTGTTTGGAATTGTAATTGCAATAGTTTCTGCTATTATTATGAAATTGTTTAGTAAAAATTATGAAGTTCCTCCATTTATTATGGAATTACCTTCATATCATGCACCACAATTTAAAAATTTAATGGCACACTTATGGGAAAAATTTAAACACTTCTTATATAAAGCATCAACTATTATCACAGCATCAATTATTTTGATTTGGTTTTTATCTAACTTTAAATGGGCATTCTGGCAAGGAATGGTTGAAATGGAAGATAGTATATTAGCTGATTTGGGAAGAGTATTAAAATATGTTTTTTATCCATTAGGATGGTCTCAAGGTGATGAAGGCTGGAAATATGCGGTAGCATCCATTACAGGTTTAATTGCGAAAGAAGATGTTGTTACTACAATGGCAAATTTAGGATTAACTGAAAGTACAATAGCTTTAAGTAATGCACAAATTTATTCGTTTGCAATTTATAATTTATTTACACTACCTTGTTTTGCTGCTGTAGCTACTGCAAAATCTGAAAGTAGTAAAAAAGGATTTATTGTTACAATTGTTTGGTGGTTATTATCATCATATGTAGTATCTTTAGTTGTTTACTGGATTGGATTATTATTTGAAGTATCAATTGTTCTTGGCATTTTATTAGTAATTATATTAATTGGTTTAATAGTAGTCTTAGGAATGTATGTAAATAACAAAAGAAAACATGCACAATTAAATTAGAAAGGAGTATTTTATGGAGTGGTATGAATATATTATACTATTTGTAGCTATTGGTTTATTCTTATTACCATTTATACTTAGTTTTGTTAATAAGAAGAAAGGTAAAAAAACATGCTCATGTGGATGCAGTTGTTGTGCAAATAAACATGAATGTATGAAACATGCTATTAAAGAATAAAAATATGGAAGGTAGAACCAAAAATTCTATCTTCTTTTTTTATCAAATTAATATATAAAAAAGGATTAATTAATAGTTGTTTATAACGTTGAATTTTTGCTGAAATTGTGATATAATTGTTATATGTGTGCGGAGGTAATATTATGAATAAATATGATGCTATAATTGTGGGTGCTGGTCCAATGGGTATTTATACAGCCTATGAATTAATGAAAAAAGCACCTGAATTAAAAGTATTATTAATTGATAAAGGTAATGATATTTATCATAGAACATGTCCGATTTTATCAAAAAAAATTACGCAATGTCCAAAAGATATGTACGGAAATAGTGGATGCAAACCAGCTTGTTCCGTTACATGTGGATTTGGTGGTGCAGGTGCATATTCAGATGGTAAGTTTAATATAACTAATGAATTTGGTGGATGGATGAGTGATTATTTAGATAGTGATGAAGTACTAGATTTAATTAGATATGTTGATCAAATAAATTTAAATCATGGAGCTCCTGAAGAAATAACAGATCCTAATACTAAAGAAGTTTTAGCAATCGAAAAAAGAGGTATTGCAGCTGGTTTAAAATTGTTACGTAGTGAAGTAAGACATTTAGGAACAGAAATAAATTTAAAAGTTTTACAAAGTATTTTTGAAGAAATGAAACCATATGTGGATTATATGTTTTCCACAGAAGTTGTTGATGTAATAGTTGAAAATGGAGTTGTAAAAGGCGTTCAATTAAAAAATAATCAAATTATTGAAGCGACATATGTAGTAATAGGTGTTGGTAGAGGTGGCTCTGACTGGCAAACTCATACATTAAGTAAATATGGAATAGAATTCAAAAACAATCGTGTAGATATTGGCGTTCGCGTTGAAACAAATGATATTGTAATGGACGAAATCAATAAATATTTGTATGAAGGTAAGTTTATTTATAATACAAGTGTTGGTACACAAGTAAGAACTTTCTGTTCAAATCCTAGTGGACATGTTGTTGTTGAAAACTGGAATGGTATAATGGTATGTAATGGTCATGCTTATCATGATGAAAAATTAGGAAGCAAGAATACTAATTTTGCTTTATTAGTTTCTCATGAGTTTAATGAACCATTCAAAGATGCTAACGAATATGCACGACAAATATCTCATTTGGCAAACAAGTTAAGTGGTGGTGGAGTTGTTGTTCAAAAATTTGGTGATATTATTAAAGGTCGTAGAAGTACACAAAAAAGAATTAATGAAGGTTTTGTAAAACCAACATTAAAAGAAGCTGTACCTGGGGATTTAGGTTTAATATTACCTTATAATACAATGAAATCATTAATTGAAATGATTTATGCATTAGATGCTGTTACTCCAGGAATTGCTAATGATCATACATTATTTTATGGTGTAGAAGCTAAATTTTATTCTGATAGAGTAAGTGTTTCCAATGAATTTGAAACTAAGATTAAAAATTTATATGTAGGTGGAGATGGAGCTGGTATTACACGTGGGCTTGCACAAGCAGGTGCAAATGGTGTTAAGATTGCTCGTTCGATTGCATCAAGAAAGTAGGTTTTTATGAAAGAACTATTTCAGGAAATATGTAGTCAAGCATCGTTAGTAGGTGCTAGTTCTCTAGTATTTAAAGACGGAAAGATTGTTGAAAAACTAAATTATGGTTTTAGTAATTTAGAAAAGAATAAAAAGATTAATAATAAAACTGTATTTCGAATTGCTTCCATATCTAAAGTAATTGTTGCTTTATGTATTATGAAATTATATGAAGAACATAAATTAGATTTAAACACTGATATTAGTGAATATTTGGGCTTTACAGTTCGTAATCCTAAATATCCAGATGTTGCGATTACTTTAAAAATGGTAATGACACAAACATCAAGTATTACAGATGGTCAAGAACAAGGAATTAATAGTGATATTAATACTGGTTATAATTTAATTAATGGTACTAATGAAGAATGCTCTTTACAAGATTTATTAGATGTCAATGGCTCTAGATTTGTGAAGGAAACATATAGTAATTATCGACCAGCAACTCATTTTGAATATTCAAATTTAGGATGTGGTATTTTAGCTTGTATTATAGAAAAAATAACAGGTGAATATTTTACTGATTATGTAAAAACAATGATCTTTAAACCATTAAAGCTTGATGCTAGTTTTGTTGTTACAGACATTAAGCATAAAGATATTGCATCAACTTATTATTACAAAGATAATGAGAGTCATTTGAAGAGAAATAAAGAAATGTTTATTGAAAGTGTCTATAAAAAGTTCCCTTTAGGTGATAATTTTCGTGGTCCAGCTGGTGGATTATTTATTAGCACAAATGGATTAATGAAATTGATGACTTGTTTATTGCAAGGCGGAAGTCCTATTGTAAAACAAGATACATTAGATAAAATGATGCAAATGGCTTGGGCAGGAAAACCACAAGAATATAATAGTTATGTTGCTAAAGGATTACAAATGGAGATTGTTGATTACTTTAATAATCGTCGCTTATATGGTCATTTTGGTGATGCATATGGAGTTAGAAGTTATTTTTTATTTAATAGAGAAGAACAAATCGGAATGGTTTTTCTGACTAATGGTGGTAATTATCACGATCAAAAATGTGGCTTTTGTGATATTCATGAAAAATTAATTAACGCTACATTAAATAAATATTGGCAAAAAAAGATTTCCACAATTTTTACGTTTAATATTAATGATAAATTTGGGTATATTGATAGAAGAAAAATTGAACTTGATTATCGTTGTTCAAAAAATGGTGTCTTTTTTAATAAACTTTCTTTACTTGATGCTTTAGGGATTAGCGCTTTAGACGATTATGATTTTTGTAATAAAGAAGGTAAATCAATGCCGATTGAAGAAGTTGTGGATAAATTTAAAGATAAATATAATATGGATATTGTTAAAGGAGAGCAATCTTATATTATTTCTTATAAGCATGAATAGGAAATAATTATTTAAATACAAATTATGATTTGTCCAAAATGTAAGCAAAAATTAATAAAAAAAGATCACACCTATCAATGTGATAATAATCATTCTTATGATATTGGGAAAAGTGGTTATGTTAATTTATTATTGAATTGTAAAAATAGTGGTGATAATAAACAAATGGTTCAAGCAAGACATCAGTTTTTACAAAAAAACTATTATTATCCATTAAAAGAAAAAATTAATGATATTATAAATTCACTAGAAATTGATAATATACTTGATGTTGGCTGTGGTGATGGGTATTTTGATGACCAATTAAGCAATGTATATGGAATTGATATCTCTAAAGAAGCGATTATTAAGGCATCAAAGAATAATAAAAGTGCAACATATATAGTAGCTAGTGGTTTTGATATTCCTTTTGATGATAATTCTATATCTTTAATACTTAATGTTTTTGCACCGCATGATGAAAAAGAGTTTACTCGTGTAAGTAATAACTATATTTTAAAAGTTGTTCCAGGAAAAAAACATTTATTAGAATTAAAAGAAATTTTATATGATAGAGTTATTATTAAAGATGAAAAGCATTTACATTTTAAAGCTTTTACAGAAATTAATTCATATCATTTAACATATCAAATGCGTGTTATAGATTTATATGAGTTAGTGATGATGACTCCATATTTCTATACATCAAGTATAGATAAAGAATTATTAGATAATTACGCTAATACATCTATAACATGTGATTTTATAATTCTTTTATATAAAAAGATTATATAAATAAGTTAAGAAACATAAACTATAGTATGAAAAAAATTATAGCTTATGTTTTTATTTTACTTTTATGCCTATTTATTTTTTTAAGTATTCAATTCGTGAATGGATACTTTAGTGATCGCGTAAATACTTATATTGAAAATAAAGGTACCGTTTATACGCAAAATTATTTAGAGCAAGCATTAAGAGAAAGTGTTGTTAATAATATTGATATTGACTCTATGTATTATATTCACAAAAATGAAGATGAAGTAAAACAAGTTTTAATTAATACATCACAAATAAATTTAATATTGCAAAAAGTTAATGAAACATTAGATAATGCAATAGTAAAACTTGAAGATGAAGTATTATCTTTACCATTAGGTATTATTTTAGGCGAAACAATCTTTTCATCCGTTGGACCAAATATTGAGTTAAAAGTTTATCCAGTTGGCAGTTACACATGTGATGTGTTGAGTTCCATTCAAGAATATGGCATTAATAATTCATTATTTGAAATATATATACAAGTTATAATCAAAATTGAAACAATTATTCCTTTAAGAAGCAGCACACAAGAAGTGGAATGTCATATTCCATTAGTAATGCAAATATTACAAGGCGATGTCCCTAGATATTATTATAATACCGATAATTTAGTTCCAGATGTTTATGATAATTAAATATTGCTTTTTTTATATAAAAGGTATATAATATATTAATAAACAGAGGTAATATAATGACAGTAGAAGATCAAATTAAAGTAATACTAAATAAAATTCGTCCATATCTTCAACAAGATGGTGGAGATGTTGAATATGTTAGATATCAAGATGGTATTGTATATGTAAAAATGTTAGGTGCGTGCGTTGGATGTAATAGTATTGATGCTACAATGAAAGATGGTATTGAGGCATTATTATTAGAAGAAGTTCCAGGAGTTATAGGTGTAGAGCTTGCGGAAGAATAATATTAGGTGATTATAAGTTATTTTATAGTCACTTTTTTTATTATAAAAGTTTAAAAAAAATATTTAAAGTTTCTTGCTTTTGTGATATAATAAGTACAAATAAGGTGGTAATATATTATGAAAAAAGGAGAAATTGTTTATGGCATTATAACTAATATAATCGGATATGGGGCATTTGTGCAAGTGGGTGATTATACTGGTTTAATTCATATCTCTGAGTTTTCGGATAATTATGTCAGAGACATTAATGATTTTGTGGAAATAGGAGAAAAAGTTAAATTGAAAATTGTGGAAGTTGATGAAGAAAAGAAACGTTTAAAGTTGAGTTACAAGTCATTAAATAAACTTCGTGGAACTAAATGTATTGTTCCAAAGTTTACAATCGGTTTTAAAAGTTTAAGAGATCGATTACCACAATTTATTAAAGCTCAAAAAGACAATATGGAAAATAAAAATAATTAGATATTCATTTTTGAATGTCTTTTTTTTATTTTTATTTCATAAAATTATTTGAGGTAAAAATAATGAAAAAATATTTTAAAATTTTAATAATAATTATAATATCTGCACTTTTAATAATAACTTACAATGTGCAAGCAAAAGAGATAAATACGACTTTAATATATTTAGATCCAGGTCATGGCGGAACTGATAGTGGTGGAACATCTAAAAATGGCATTGAAGAAAAAAATATAAATTTAAGTGTATGTAAATTATTAGAAAAATATTTAAAAGATGGTGGTTATGAAGTATTATTAACAAGAAGAACAGACAATGATTTAGCTCCCATTGCAAGTAAAAATCGAAAAACAGATGATATAGTTAGAAGAGTAGATTTAATTAATAATTCTAATGCAATAATTTATGTATCAATACATTGTAATATTTTTCCTAATCAAACAATTAGAGGAGCTCAAACATTTTATAATAGTAATAATCAAAATAACAAAATATTAGCAACAGAAATTCAGAATTATTTAAGCACTGTATTACAAAATACTAAAAGACAACCTAATAGTATTAAAAACAAATATTTAGTTGATAATGTAAAAAAAATTGGATGTTTAACTGAAATTGGTTTTTTAAGCAATTATGTGGAAGAACAATTACTAAATGATATTAATTATCAAGAAAAAGTTGCATATGCTATTTATTTAGGCATAATTGCATATTTAAATTATAATAATTAATATTTTTAAAAATATAGTGAAAAAATGAATAAAGTATGGTATAATATTTTATATTAATGCGAAGTTATTTTAGTCTTAGAGTTGGTGAAAATATGCAAAAAGAAATTTTAATAAATAGTTCAGAAGAAATGATAGCTTTAGGTGAAAAGATAGGTCTTAATAGTTTTCCAAATATGTTAATAACAATGCAAGGAGATTTAGGAGCTGGTAAAACAACTATGACTAAGGGTATTGCAAAGGGGCTTGGAGTTGCAGGAGTTGTTAATTCACCCACATTTACGATTATGAAAATATATGAAGGTCGTTTGACATTATTTCATTTAGATGTTTATCGAATTGAAAATCCGATAGATGACTTTGAATTAGAAGAATATTTTGAAGATGGTGGTGTTTGTGTTATTGAGTGGGCTAATCAAGTTGCATCATTATTGCCTAAAGAAAGAATGAATATCCAAATATTTGATCTTGGAAATAATCAAAGAAAAGTTATTATTAATAGTGAAAATGAACAATATATAAAAGTAATTTTAGAGGTATCCAAATGAAAACAATGATTTTAGATACATCCACAAATCTATTGTACATTAGTTTTGTGTTTGATGATAAAGTAATATATGAAGTTAAATCAGAAGGATTAAATAATCATTCTGATAATTTACTAAAAAAAATAGAAGAAGGGTTACATCAATGTTCTCTTCAAGTGAAAGATTTTGAACGATTTGTTATTGGTATTGGTCCAGGAGCATATACAGGGTTACGTGTGAGTTTAGCAGTGGCCAAAATGTTTGCTTGGACTTTAAATTTACCATTATATACAATAAGTAGTTTGGATTTATTAACTAGCGGTGTTAAAGAAAATGGTAAATATGCGATATGTTTTAAAGCTAAAAAAGATTATAGTTACTTTAAGACAATGTCAGTTAATAATGGAACGCGTGTTTTTTCACAAGAAGAATTTATTGCCAATGAAGAATTAGAGAAAAAAATCAGTTTTAAAGAATATAAAAAAATCACAAATAATGATATTGCAATTGATGTGTTAAATATTAAGGAAACACAATTAAAGTTAGTAGATGAAATCCATGCATTAGAACCAAATTATTTGCGAGCTTGTTAAAATGAATTACCAATTTAGAGAAATGACAATTGATGACATTGATGATGTTGTTAGTGGGGAAATTAAAGTATTTGGACATTCATTAGGGTATGATATGATTTATTCTGATTTAACTATTAATCCTTATGCATGTTATATTGTATTGGAAATAGAAAATCAAATACATGGGTATTTTGGCTTGTGGGTTACAGATAATGTGGAAATTATAAATTTATATGTTGATGAAGAGTATCAAGGTATGGGATTTGGATCGTTAATGATGAATATGATTATTAATGTTTGTGAAATGAGTCATGTAAATAATTTGAGCTTAGAAGTTAGAAAATCAAATCTTAAAGCACAAAACTTATATAAAAAATTTGGTTTGAAGGAAGTAAGTGTCCGTAAAGATTATTATATTGATAAAGAAAAAAATAGTAAAGAAGATGCCATTTTAATGGTTAAATCTTTTGAGGTGATTAAATGATAGTATTAGGAGTTGAAACAAGTTGTGATGAAACTGCTGTTGCAATTGTGGAAGATGGTAAAAAAGTAATTGCTAGCGTTGTTTATACACAAATAGATATTTTTGAAAAATATGGAGGGGTAGTTCCCGAGGTTGCTAGTAGAAAACATATTCAAAAAATAACTATTGTTTTTGAGGAGTGTTTAAAACAAGCAAATATGACTCCGGAAAATATTGATTTAGTAGCTGTTACAACTCATCCAGGTTTAATAGGATCATTGTTAGTTGGAATTAATGCTGCTCATGCATTTGCATTAGCAAATAATATTCCTTGTGTTGATGTTAATCATTTGACAGGTCATATTTATGCTAACTATATTGAGAGTGATTTTAATTTTCCTGTTTTAGCGTTAGTTGTAAGTGGTGGACATACGGAATTAGTTTTAATGAAAGATCATTATGAATTCGAAGTATTAGGACAAACCTTAGATGATGCTATTGGGGAAGCATATGATAAAGTAGGGCGTGTTATGAATTTTAATTATCCTGCTGGTAAACCTGTAGATGATGCTGCTCATTTAGGAAAGCATACATATACATTACCAATTTATGAAAGTAAAGATGATTATAATTTTAGTTTTTCAGGAATAAAATCAGGAGTTTTAAATTTAGTTAACAAATGTAAAATGAAAAATGAAGAAATTAGAATTAATGATTTAGCATGTACTTTCCAAGATACAGTGGTTAATGTATTAGTCAATAAGACTGTTAAAGCTGTACAAGAATTTAATATTAAACATGTTATAGTTGCGGGAGGTGTTGCCGCAAACCGAGGCTTAAGGGAATATATGAATGAAGCAATATCTAAACTTGATGGAGTAAAGTTAACGTTCCCAAGTTTTAAGTATTGTACAGATAATGCAGTAATGATAGCAGTTAGTGGATATTTTAAATATATATTAAAAAAATAGGTAGCATTTATGAAGACAAGAGGAAATGTAAAAACATATGAATTAAATAGTCAAGGCCATTATGTTTTATGTAAAGAAAATGAGCCCATTAATGAATTTGATAATAATGTTAATGAAGAAGTACTATATTCTAATCCTTTTTTATTTAACATTGAAAAGAGTAATGGTTTTTATGTTTCCAGTATTGAAGATTTTTATTTAAAAGATAATGATAAAACTTATAATATGGGAGAAACTCTTCGTAATATTAATGTTAAAAAAAGAACAAGGAATAAAATTGTTAAAAAGAATTTTAAGAATTGGAAAAAAGAGATTGACGAAAGAATTAAGTTTGTATTTACAAATGCTAAGTACAAATTACAAGAAGCAAATAGTGGTGATGTTATTAATGTGGGCTTTGGAAATAAAATCCTATTATTTATAAGTATTGTTATCGCTTTTTTACTTTTATTTAACGTAATAAAAATTGTTCCTCCTTTAATAGGTTATAAAAGAATGATTGCTATTGCGGTTATAGTTGTAGGAATAATAAGCTTGTTATTAAGTATTGTACAGGCTATTAAAACAAATCAATATTTAAGTCAAATTAAGGTTTATAAGAAGAATATAAAAAAATATGAAAAAGAAGTTAATAAAGCATATTTAAAAAAATATAAAAAAACATACAAGTATTATAAAAAAGGATTAAAGAAAAAAGTATTATCTATTCCCCCTTTGACAATTGATAAGGTAGTTATAGGTGGGGATAAAATAGATTTTATTGAAAAATCAACTATTAAAATTAATGAGAAGTATATGAAAAATATTGTTAAAAAGGAAGGTTTTTTATTTACTTATCATTTGCCCGTCTTTTTTTCTTATGCATTAAGCATAATAAGTGGTGGGTATTTAATAGTGGAATTAATAATTTGCTTGATAAATTTTATTGCGAAGGGAGAATAAATTATGGCAACAAAAAAAGAAGATACAAAAACTGCAACTTCAGTATTGAAAAAAAGGACTTCACCAGAAGATGGTGTAGCTACTAAAAGTACCTCAGCGTTAAAGAAAAGAGCAATGCCTGATGCAAGTGCTGCTGTAAAAGATAATCCTACATTAAAAAAACGAACAGCTCCAGATGAAAATAAAGAAAGTTCTGTTTTAAAGAAAAGAACAGCACCAACCGAAGAAAAAGCAACGTCTATTTTAAATAAAAGAGTTGCTCCAGATGAAAATAAGGAAAGTTCTGTTTTAAAGAAAAGAACAGCACCAAGCGAAGACAAATCTGCGTCTATCTTAAAAAAGAGAGTTACTCCAGATGAAGGTAAGGAAAGTTCTGTTTTAAAGAAAAGAGTTTCACCAGTGGATGACATTACTTCATCAAGCTCTGTTTTAGCAAAAAAGAAAATAGAAAATGATGATTCGGAAAAAGTTTCTTCTGGAAAAAGTTCCTTAGATAAAATGCGTGAGCGAATTGCAGCTCAAAAAAAATTAGAACAAAATATGATGACACAACAAGTTCTTCGAAATCAAGAAAAAGATGGTTTACGTTCTAAATTAAATAAATTAAATAAAGAACTTGCGGAAGAAGAAGTTATTGATACGCCAAAACAAAATATTAATTTCGACTTAAAGAGCGAAGCTTTAGAAACACAAAACAAGAAATTGAAACAAGATGCTGAAAAATTAAAGAATCAATTACAGGCACTAATGACATTAGAATTTATGGATTTGAAAGTTTTAGATCCAAATAACTTAACATTGTCAAATGAATTTGTGGAAGCAATTAATAGCATTAAAACGCAAGTAGAATCTCAAAAAGATAAAGAAGAGCAGTCTTTAAAAGATGAATTACAATCATTGCAACTTGAACTTGATAATTTACGTGCTAAAAATGAAGAGGCTAAAAAAGCAAGTGTTGTTATAAAGAGAGTTGCTGCTCAAACACAAAAAGCTTTAGATGAAGCTAAGAAAGCTATTGAAGAACAAGAATCAAATGAAGTACGTAATTTTAAAGAAGAAATTCATAATCTTGAAACACAATTATTTAATAAAGAACAAGAATTAAAATCTCTTCAACAAGAAAAATCTACAATTGTGAAAGATAATGAAAAAGCAATTGCTTTATTAAAGAAATCACTTGAAAAAGAAATCGAAAATTTAAATAATAAAATTAAATTACAAGATGATGACATTACTTTGAAAAATGATTTAAATGTTAAGTTACAAAATGAAACTTCTAAGTTTGAAGAGCAAATCTCATTATTGGAACAAAAGGTTAAAGAACTAGAAGAAAAAGGTAATAAAGATTTAGTTATTATTCAAGAAAAAGAACAATTGGAAAAGCGTTTAGAAGAACAAGCTGCTAAAATTGATAGTTTATTATTAGAATATCAAAAACAATTAGATGCAAAAGATAAAGAAATTGATGAATTACGTAATACAATTGTTACAAAAGAAAATGCATTAGCAAATTCTATCTCTAAAGATGAACTACTTGCTAAAGAAACTGAAATTTCATCATTAAAAGAACAATTAGATAATAGTATATCTAAAGATGAACTACTTGCTAAAGAAACTGAAATTTCATCATTAAAAGAACAATTAGATAATAGTATATCTAAAGATGAACTACTTACTAAAGAAACTGAAATTTCATCATTAAAAGAACAATTAGACAATAGTATATCTAAAGAAGAATTAAATAATAAAAATGATGAAATTGAAAGTTTAAAACAAGAGATTAAGGATTTAAATAAACAAATTAGTTCTGGAGTTAATGAAGAAAATTCTGTATTGGTTAAAGACTTACAAGATAAATGTGATCAGTATCAAAATTTATTATTAAGTGAAAGAAATAGTCATTTACAAGTTGAACAAAAGTTATGTAATGATTTAGACAATTATAAAAATGAAATAAATGAGTTACAATCTAAAATTACATCTATGAGTTCTGATTATAGTCTTAATAGACTTCACAATCAAATTGAGGCTATAGAATCTTATATTAATGATTTAAAGAATAATTCTCATAATGCTATTACAAATAATGCATACACTGAATATTATGATAAATTAATTGTTGCTTATAGAAATCAGGAAGAAAAAACATTAACAGAAATTAAGCGTCGCAATAATATTTTAAAATTATTACGTGATGAAAAAATTAAAGTTGCGGAAGTATTAAAACAAAATGGTAAAAATATTTCTTCTTTTGAAAAGCAAATTGATGAAATTAATGCGGTTATAAATTCTAATATTGAAGAATTACAATTAGATAATTTACAAGATGTTGAACAACAAATCATTGCAAGCATTAAAGATGAATTAATGCAATATTGTGACAACATTAAAAATGAAGCTACAAAAGAATTAGAAAGAATAAACCAAAAATATGACTCTTCAAAATCAGTATCTGATTTAATTAATAATTATAATAACGATTATGAGCATATGATTAAAGCTTATGGAAATGAAGTTTCAAAATTGAATTTAGAACGCTCAATAAACAAAAGCCAAAATGTAGAAAATGTTATTGAAGAAAAATTGTTAATGGTAGAAAAACAGTATCGTATTACTACTTTAGAAAGAGACAAAAAATTCAATGAAGTAATGGATAGGATACGTAAACAAAATTTTGAAATTGTAAGCGAAGAAATTAATAATCCATATATTTCTGTTGTTGGAAAAGAATATATTCGTAGCTTAAATCAGTACGCTACTATTAAGAAAAATATTTTAGATAAGTTAGAATTTGTTAAAACGCAATATAATAACAATATTGAAAACATTAAAAACGAAGAGAATGATATAAATAAATTTAATGACAATATTAAAGAAAGTATTGCAATTCTTAATAATCAAACTGATTTAACTGAAGAAGATGTTAATAAGAAAAATGAATTAATGTCACAATTAAGTATTAATGAAGAAAAAATTAATCATCTATATCAATATGGTTATAATGTTTTAAAAGACGAAATGGAAAAATCAGTCAAAAAATTAGAGCATGAATATGCTTTAATAATAGATGAAGAAAATCATTTGCGTGAGTTGTATGAAAAACGTGAACAAGAAGCTAAAAAAAGATTGGAATTAGAAAAAGCTAAAGAAGATCAAAGTGCACAAGAAAATGCAATTAAACAACTTAACGAATATCGATATATTGAAGAAGAAGCTGAAAGAATAATTGAAAGTATTCAAGAAAAACGTGAAAGAATTCATGAACAAAAAGTTTTAACAATTGAACCTAAAGAAGTAGTTTTTGAAAAAACAGAAGTTAAAAATGTTATTAATAAGGATATTAATTCTGTAGATTATGATAGTATTAATCAATTACAAAGTGATATTTATTCTTTGACATTTAAATTGGGTGAATTGAATAGCCAAGAAGAAGAAACTTTAAAAACAATAGAACGTTATAAGACATATCAAAAACAAAGTACTTCACATCATGAAATTGTTAAATATATGGAATGTGTAAAACAATATTATGCTTTATCTGAAACAATCAAAACTAAAAAAGCAGAATTAGAAAAGATTGATGAAAAAACTGATAAAAAAGCATTTAAAGTTAAAAGAGCAGAATATAAGAGTTTAGATAACAAGATAGTTTATTATGCAAAACAAATAAAATATTTAAATAAAAAGCCAGTTGTTAGTGAATATGTTAAAGTAGCAACAATTGTTAAAGAATTAGAAGAAAAAGTAAATAATATCAATAATGAAAAAGATAGTATTAATATTGAAATTAATAAAAAGCAATTACAAATACAATCTTTAAAAAATAAATAATTTTTTAAGAAAGGAATTAGCAACATGAAAATAATCATTTCTAAGGAAATCACTTCTAAGTTACCTTCTTTTAATGTTTATGCCTATTCTATGAATGTTAAAGTAGAAAGTAGTAAAATAATTGAAGACAAAATTAAACAATTAGAAGTAGATATACCAAAGATGTATGATTTAGAACACGTGTTAGCTATTCCTTCAATAAAAAATGCTAGAGACGGATATAAAAAATTAGGAAAAGATCCTAGTAGATATCGTTTGGCATGTGAATCTTTATATCGTAGATTAGTGAAAAATAAAGGATTATATTTTATAAATAATGTTGTTGATGCAGGAAATGTATTATCAATTAAACTTGCAAAATCAACTGCTGTGTTAGATTATGATAAATTAATTGGTGATATAAAAATACGCATTGGTACAGAAGAAGATATTTATTATGGTATAAATCGTGGTTTAATAAATGTTACTAATATCCCCTTATATGTTGATGATATTTCTCCTTTTGGTTCTCCAACGAGTGATACTGAAAGAACATCAGTTTCTAATGACACACAAAAAATATTATTAATGATTATTTGTTTTGATAATTTGGATAATGAAAAAATAGAGAATATTTCATTAAATATTTTTGAAAAATATGCGTATGCAAATAATATTCAAAAAATAGAAATAATTAAAGAATAGAGGTATATCATGGGAGAAATTTCAAATTTTATAAAAACCATAATGGAAGACGATTTAAAAAGTGGAAAAGTGAAAGAGATTGTAACAAGATTTCCACCTGAACCCAATGCTTATTTACATATTGGACATGCTAGAGCATTAATTACTAATTTTGAATTGGCAAAAAGCTTTGGTGGTTATACAAATCTTCGTTTTGATGACACAAATCCCGCAAAAGAAGATGAAGAATTTGTGGAAGGAATTAAAAAAGATATTGAATGGTTAGGATATCATCCTAAAAATGTATATTTTGGATCTGATTATTTTGATAAAACATATGATTTAGCTATACAATTAATTAAAAAAGGTTTAGCATATGTTTGTGATTTGAGTCAACAAGAAATGAGTGAATATCGTGGAACATTAACAGAACCAGGAAAGAACTCTCCATATCGTAATCGTACTGTTGAAGAAAATTTACAATTATTTGAGAATATGAAAAATGGTATGTATGATGAGGGTACTAAAGTATTAAGGGCAAAAATTGATATGTCACATCCAAATATTAATATGAGAGATCCTGTATTATATCGAATTATAAAAATTAAGCATCATCGACAAGGAAATAAATGGTGTATATATCCAATGTATGATTTTGCTCATCCATTGCAAGATTCATTTGAAGGTATTACGCATTCATTATGTAGTTTAGAATATGATAACCATAGAATATTGTATGATTGGGTAATTGAAAATTGTGAAGTTCCTCATCAACCACATCAATATGAATTTGGTAGATTAAATATAACTAACACAATAATGAGTAAAAGATATTTAAAACAATTAGTGGAAAGTGGAAAAGTAATAGGGTATGATGATCCTCGTATGCCTACTTTAACAGGTATGAGAAGACGCGGTATTACACCAGAAGCTATTAAAGCATTTATATTATCAACCGGTTTATCAAGAATTAATTCAACGGTTGAAGGTGATATGCTAGATCATTTTGTTAGAGAAGATTTGAAATTAAAATGTAATAGAATAATGGCTGTAAAAGATCCATTAAAAATTACTATTACAAATTATGAAGATGGAAAAGTTGAATATTTAAATGCATTAAATAACCAAGAAAATGAAGAATTAGGTTCTAAAAAGATTAGTTTTTCAAAGCATTTATATATTGAACGTGAAGATTTTGCGGTTGAAAAGCCTAATAGACAATTTAAACGTTTAGCTTTAGGTTTAGAAGTTAGATTGATGCATGCTTATTTTATTAAAGCTAATGAAGTTGTGTATGATGAAAATGGTAAAATTTCTGAAGTTTTATGTACATATGATGAAAAAACATTAAGTGGTACTGGATTTAATGAAAGAAAACCAAATGGTACTATTGGTTTTGTGGATGCATCAAGTGCAATGAAAGCAACATTTAATTTATTTGAACCACTAATTATTGATTGTGATGATCAGTCAACATTTCTAGACCATATTAATCCAAACTCATGGACAACTATGGATGGATACGTTGAAAAAGGTAACTATCAAATTTTAGATAAATTCCAATTCATTCGTGATGGATATTATACTGTTGATAGTGATACAAATGAAGATAAGTTAGTATTTAATCGTATTGTTGCTTTAAAATCAACATTTAAAAAATAGACAATTCTTTTTTAAGAATTGTTTTTGTTAGGAGGGGATATTTTGAAATCGGATAATAAATTAAATGAGCGTCAACAATTAGCTGCATCACAATTTAGTGGTCCAATAATGGTATTTGCGGGTGCAGGTAGTGGAAAAACAAGAACTTTAACATATCGTGTTGCGAATATGATTGAAGCTGGAATTCCTTCAAATAACATTTTAGCAATCACATTTACAAATAAAGCTACAAATGAAATGAAAGAAAGATTGTATGATTTAGTTGGTAGTAGTATTAAATTTACTACTATTTGTACATTTCATTCCTTGTGTGCTCGTATTCTTCGTCAAGAAATTCATTTATTAGGTTATAAAAAGAATTTTGATATTATTGATGAAGAAGATCAGTTAAAAGTAGTTACAGATACTTTAAACGATTTAAATATTGATAAAAAGAAATTCACTCCTAAACAAATGCGAAAAATGATTAATTTTAATAAATGTTTTCATATGAAACCTTCTTCGCAAATAGAACAAAATATATTCTTGCGTTATGAAGAAATGATGAAAGAATTAAATCTTTTGGATTTTGAAGATTTATTAATTAAAACATATGAATTATTTATTAAAAATCCAGATACTTTAGAAAAATATCGTGCAAAATATCAATATATATTAGTAGATGAATTTCAAGATACTAATTTAATTCAGTATCGCATAGTTAAATTATTAGCATTGAATTCCAGAAATATATTTGTAGTTGGTGATGATGATCAATCAATCTATAGTTTTAGGGGAACAAATTATGAAAATATGCAATTGTTTAAAAGGGATTTTCCTGAACATCAAATTATAATTCTTGATAAAAATTATCGCTCGACACAAACAATTCTTGATGGTTCTAATCGCTTAATTAAAAATAATAATAATCGTCAAGATAAAGAAATGTATTCTGATATTAAGGGATCGCAAAATGATGTCACTATTATAACTTTAAATGATGAAAGATTCGAAGTTGATTATGTTATAGGACAAATTAAAGAAGGAATAAGATACCATAATAAAAAATATAGTGATTTTGCAATTTTATATCGTTCTAGTGTTATTGGTAGAAACTTTGAATTAGGATTCATTAATAATAATATGCCATATCGTATTTTTGGTGGTATTAGTTATTTAAGAAGAAAAGAAATTAAGGATATAATTGCCTATTTAAAATTTATTATTGATAATGATGATATAATGAGCTTTAAAAGAATTGTTAATGAACCAGCAAGAGGTATTGGTTTAAAAACGATTCAGGATTTATTAAAGTTGAAAAGAGAATATAGGTTAACAATTTTTGATGCTATAGAATCATTTAAATCAATTAGTGCTTCAAAGTATAAAGCCTTAAAATTTTTTAAAGATATGATTTTGGGGTTACGTATTAAAATGGATCAATTAACATTAGTAGAATTATTTGATGAGTTAATGGATATAACTGATTATATTTCTATTTATGAAGATGATGAAAACTTCGAAGATCGTAAACAAAATTTATTAGAATTTAAAAGTATCTTAAGTAATATAGATAATGATGGTGAAGTTGCATCAAATGCGGATAAATTAATGTTTGCATTTGATGAAGCAGTTTTATCCGATGATAGAGGACATAATCAAATTCAAGATGAAAACTGTATAACAATATCTACCGTTCATTCTGTTAAAGGATTAGAATTTGATACTGTTTTTGTGGTTGCATTTGAAAATGGTATTTTTCCTTCAATGATGAGTAGTTTGGAAAATGATGAAGAAGAGGAAAGAAGAATAGCTTATGTTGCTGTTACAAGAGCTAAAAATAAACTTTATCTAACAAGTGCGAAACAACGATTAATATATGGTGGTATTAATCGTAATAAGCCATCAAAGTTTTTATTAGAATTTGCGGGTGCAAATCCACTTTCTAAAAAAATTGATGATGAATATAATATTCGCCAAGTTCCTGTTGAAACGCAAGAGACAACTGTTTCTACAGATAAAAATTATAAAGTTGGTGACCATATTATTCATAAAGTTTATGGAGAGGGTATAATTGTATCTTTGGAAAATACTACAGGAATGATTTGTTTTACATCTCAAGGACAAATTAAAACTTTTGATATAACTCATCCCGCAATTCAAAAAAAGATTAGTTAAGTGAAGTTGTTGAAACGACAATTTCACTTTTTTCTTTTATAAAAATCTTATAAATGATAATAATATAATAAAGGTGATATCATGCACAAAATAGAAGAAACGTTAAAAAATAAATTTCAAAATGATGATACTTTTTTATATTATGATATTAAAAGCGATGATCATTTATCATTAAGATTATATTATATTTTTGGTTTAGTTGATAATGATAAAATCAGTGATTTGATTATTAAGCCAGTTACATTATTTAATACAGAAAATTTATGTATGATAATTAAAAATTATAATATTGATGAAATAATAAAATCACTTTTAGATGGAAATGTAATTGTATTCGATTATAATAATAACACTATAAAATCTATTGATGTCAAAAAGCATTATTTAAGATCAGTTTCAGAACCTGATAATGAAAAAGTAGTAAAAGGTCCTAAAGAAGGATTTATCGAAAATATTATTAGTAATATTAATTTGATTCGAACTAGATTGCGAACTAACCAGCTAAAATTTGAGTTTCTACAAAATCAAAATCCAATAATTGCAATTTGCTATATAGATGAAGCAGTAGATAAAAATGTTTTACGAAAACTTAAAAATGAAATAAAAAAATATAATTTTGAAAATATAAATATAAATCATATTAAAGAACAATTAAAAAATAATAAAAAAGATTTATTCAATACAGTTGGTGATAGTGGAAGAGTAGATGTTTGTACATACAAATTATTAGAAGGAAAAATTGTTATACTAGTAGATGGGTCACCATTATGCTTATATTTGCCTTTTACATTTTCAGAAAATTTTCAAACAGTTGATGATTATTATTTAAGTTTTTCGTTTGCATCAATTAATAGAGTTTTACGATTTATTAGTTTTATAATTTCTATAATATTACCTGGATTTTATGTTGCTGTTTTAAAATTTCACCAAGAATTGTTACCAGTAGAATTAATGATTAGTATTTCAGCTTCAAGAATTGGAGTACCATTCTCTACTTTTTTTGAATGTGTTTTATTATTGACTGCTTTTGAAATTCTAAGAGAAGCAGGAACCAAAATATCTTCTCTTTTAGGATCGTCATTAAGCATTGTTGGAGGGTTAGTTATTGGTCAAGCAACAGTTGAAGCTAGAATTATAAGTACTAGTGTTGTTATTATTGTTGCAATTTCATCAATAACAACATTAATTAATTCAAAGTTAAGTGGCCCAATTATATGTTATCGCTATATCGTTTTAGTGATGGGGGCTTTAGTAGGAATATATGGCATTTTGGCATCTATCATTTTTATGATTACAAAACTTATTAAAATGGATTCTTTTGGTGAATATTATATTAAAGATATTTTACCTTTTAAATTGAAAAGATATAAAAAAACATATACGAGGTTTCCTGATGAAATGTAAAATATTAATTTTATTTTTTTTAATTCTTACAGGATGTACAACTATAGAAATTGAAGAATATGCTATAATTGCGGGTATTGGATTTGATTATCAAAATGATGAATATATCGTGACATATGAAATATATGATGATGAATCAGGTGATGTTACTGCATTAACATCAACAGTGGTTACGGGAATAGGATTAGGAGTTGAAAAAGCAATTGTGAATACAGAATTATTAATAGAGCAAAAAACATATTTAAATCATTGTCGTATCATTATTTTTAGTAATAATATAGTCAATGAACAAATGAAGGAAGTCATTAATTATTTAGTACATGATCCTAGAATGCGATCGTTGGAATATGTTGTTATAAGTGATAGTCAATCACCTCAAGATCTATTGAATAGGAAAGATAAAGAAAACGTATTGTGTTTGAATCTTTATAAAGATATTAAAAAGAATAATAATTCATTCGGAATATATAGTGATTGTAAGTTTTCCAAAATTGTTAATTTGACGCAAAATAATCGAAAAACAACAGTTATACCATCCATTAAATATGATCAAACAATTGTTTTTGATGGTGCTGCTTTATTTGACCGTTTTACTATAAAACAAAAAATTAGTCAAGAAGAAGTAATGTTAATTCAGATGTTAGATAATAAGTTAGTAGAAGGTCTTTATAATTATAATAGCATTTCTTATTATATAAAAAGATTCAAAAGTAAAAAAAAATATAGCAATAATAAAATGACTATTGAATTATTTTTTTCTTTAACTGTTTATGATGGCAATAATCAGGAAAAATTAATAACTGATTTTAATATTGGCGTTAAAGAACAAGTAACAAATCTTTTACAAAAATATCAAATTTTAAAAATAGATCCTTTTGGAGTGCTAGATTATATATTTAATTATCATCCCTTTATTTTTAATAAACAAAGTAATATATGGGAGTTTTATAAACAATTAAATATTGAAGTCATCGTTAATACACAAATAATTGCCACTGGATTTATTGAAAAAGTAATGGAGTGAATATGTATTTTTTATGTGCTTTAATTATATCAGTTATTGAAATAATACCTTTAATTAAACATAAGCAAAATAATTACTTTCTTTTTTGCTTGTTTTTAATTATTATTTGTGGATTGTTTTATATATTTAAAGATTATTATCCAAGTATTTCCACAATAATATTAAAATTATTAGGAGGTAATAATGGATAATGTTCGTTTCCGTCATGTATTTTCACTTGGTGTTTTATATGCTTTAGGAACTGTATTAATAAGTATAGCTTCTAGAGGCTATCATGCGTGGCAGGGTTTAATTTGTGCTTTTGTTTTTGCAATACCAGTTTATTATTTATATATTAAATTATTAAAATATTTTCCAAATAAAAATTTATTTGAGATTATAGAACTTTGTTTTGGAAAAATTATTTCTAAAATTATTATAATAATGTATATTATATTTTTATGGTATAAGTCAGGAAGAATAATATTTTCATATATTGATTTAATTATAACTAGTAATCAATTAGCTTTTGATTATAAACAATTAATGTTACTTCTTAATTTAATACTATTAGGTTATATATTAAAAAGTGGTTTAAATAGTATAACCCGTTTATCACAAATATGTTTTATCATAACAGTTGTGCTTATAAGCTCCTTATTTGTTGTGGGAATTGGAAATATGGATTTAACGAATATATTGCCAATTTACCCAATTATTTATGGAGATTTTCAAAAAAATATCTTATATTTCTTTATTCAACCATTTATTGAGTTGACAATATTGTTTAATTTTATTTGTAAAATTAAAAATTATTCTGAACAAAAGAAAGTTTTTTTCTCTATAGCCATTGTATCTTTTGTTATTATAATAGTTATCATAATCCAAACAATTTGTATACTGGGAAAAGATTATACTCTAATATTAAATTATCCTTATTATTCTTGTATTGCCACAATTAATGTTAATAAACTAATAGCAAGGTTTGAAACTATTAGTATAATTATATTTTATGTTTGTGCATCAATAAAAGTAATAGTTTTATTGTATTGTATGGAACTTGCTATTTGCACATTATTTAAAAGAAATAGTAATGACAAAAAGTATTACTATTTCATAATTTTTATGTCTACTGTATTGTCATTCATTTTGTATGATAATGTTTCCGAGTTAAGAACTATGACAATTTACTATTGTATAATAGCAATTATTATGCATATTATAATTCCTTGTTATATTGTATTTTTTAAGAAAAAAAGGTATAATGCTTTAGAAAAAAATAAAAATATGGTATAATAGATAAGCGGAGTTATGTATGAAAGATATTAAACAAAAAATTTATGATTTAACAGAAAAATTAAATAAGTATCGCAAAGAGTATTATGAATTAGATGCTCCTACAATATCGGATTATGAATATGATAGTTTAATTCATAATTTAGAAGTATTAGAGGAACAATATCCAGAATATGCTTTACCAAATTCACCAACTAAACAAGTCGGATATACAGCTCAAACAAAATTTGAACAAGTTGTTTTTGATAAACCAATGTTATCGTTTGGTGATATTTTTAATTATGATGAAGTAGAAGAATTTATAAATCGTATATATAATATGGGGATAAAGCCAACTTTTGTTTGTGAATTAAAAATTGATGGTATTGCTTCATCAATAACATATAATAAAGGTTTTTTAACGTTAGGTTCCACAAGAGGAAATGGTCAAGTTGGAGAAAACATTACTGAAAATGTGAAAACTATTGCTTCACTACCTAAGGTTTTATCTAGTGATATCAATGTTGAAGTACGTGGAGAAGTTTATATGAAACGTAGCGTACTTGATTATCTAAATAATCAACGACAAGAACAAGGGTTAGAACCATTTAAAAATTGTCGAAATGCTGCGGGGGGATCACTTCGTCAATTAGATGCTAATATTACAAAAACACGTCAGTTAGATACATTTGATTATACATTAGTTAATCCAGAACAATATGGTATTTACACTCAGATTGATGCATTACATTTTATGGAACAATGCGGTTTTACAATTAATCCTCATTATAAATTATGTAATTCAGTTAAAGATATTATTGATTATTTGGAATATTGGAAAAATGAAAGAAAAAATCTTGATTATGATACAGATGGTGTTGTTATTAAAGTAAATGAATTTGCATTACAAGAGAAAATAGGGTATACAGTTAAGGCCCCAAAATGGGGAATAGCATTTAAGTTTCCAGCTCAAGAAGTAGAAACAGAATTATTAGATATTGTTTATACAGTTGGAAGAACAGGAAATATAACTCCTAATGCTGTTTTAGAACCGGTATTTATTTCTGGATCTTTAGTTCAAAGAGCCACATTAAATAATGAAGATTTTTGTATTAATAAAGACATTAGAATTGGAGATTATGTTGTTGTAAGAAAAGCTGGCGAAATAATTCCTGAAGTCGTAAGTGTAAATATTGAAAGAAGAAGAGATAACTTACAGCCATTTAAGATGATTGAAAAATGTCCAATATGTGGAACAGTTTTAAGTCGTAAAGACAATGAAAGTAGTCATTTTTGTTTAAATGAAAATTGCGATGGTAGACAAATGGCTAATTTAATATATTTTGCATCTAGACCTTGTATGGATATTGAAGGATTAGGTGAAAAAATGGTTGAAGCTTTATATGAATTAAATTACATAAAAAAAATAACAGACATTTATTATTTGAAAAACCATTATAATGATTTAATTAAAATTGATGGTTATGGTGAAAAAAGTATTAAAACTTTATTAGACAATATTGAAAAATCAAAAAATAATCCACTTGATCGTGTAATAACAAGTTTAGGTATTAGATTTGTGGGTAGTAAAGTTGCGAAGATTTTAGCAAGTAATTTTCTTTCATTGAGTGAATTACAAAAAGCTTCATTTGATGATTTAAGTAAAATAAGAGATATTGGTCCATCTATAGCTACTAGTGTTGAAAACTATATGCAAAAAAATTATGAATTACTTGAAGAATTAAAAATGTTAGGCATTAATCCAACTGCGGAAAAAGTACAAAAAGATGGATTATTATATAGTGGAAAAGCCATCGTTTTAACAGGTAAACTTGAAACATTAACTCGTGATGAAGCAAGTAAAATTATAGAGGATTTAGGTGGAACTGCTACATCATCGGTGAGTAAAAAAACATATATGGTAGTTGCAGGAAGTGATGCTGGTAGTAAATTAACTAAAGCTCAAGCTTTAGGCATTAAAATAATTAATGAAGAACAATTTTTAAATGAGGTTAATAATGCAAAAGTACATTGAAATTAAAGGTGCAAGAGAAAATAATTTAAAAAATGTTGATTTAAAAATCCCTAAGGATAAATTAATTGTTATGACTGGGCTTTCAGGATCTGGAAAGACATCATTAGCTTTTGATACTATTTATGCCGAAGGACAAAGAAGATATGTGGAAAGTTTATCTGCCTATGCTAGACAATTTTTAGGAAATGTCAATAAACCTGATGTAGATTCTATTGAGGGACTTTCGCCTGCGATATCTATTGACCAAAAAACTACAAATAAAAATCCACGTTCTACAGTTGGAACAGTTACAGAAATTTATGATTACTTTCGATTATTATATGCAAGAATTGGAAAAGCATATTGTCCTGAACATGGTGTAGAAATCAAGTCACAAACCATTACGCAAATGACTGATAAAATCTTGAGTTATGAAGAAGATTCAAAAGTTATAATAATGGCTCCAGTTGTTGTAAGACAAAAAGGAAAACATGAAAAAACAATTGAACTTTTAAGAAAAGATGGTTATGCAAGAGTGAGAATTGATGGTGAAATTCACGATTTAGATGAGGAAATTGATTTAGACAAAAATGTTCGCCATATTATTGAAGTTATAATTGATCGAATAAAAGTGAGACAAGATGTAAGAAGTCGTTTATATAATTCCCTTGAAACAGCAGCTAAATTAGGTGATGGTAAAGTATTAGTTTCGGTAAATGGGAATGAAATGATTTTTAGTGAACATTTAGCTTGCCCTTATTGTGATTTTTCAATACCTAAATTAGAACCTTCATTATTTTCATTTAATGCACCATTTGGAGCTTGTGATGAATGTAAGGGGTTAGGATTTCTCCAACAAATTTCCATTGATTTATTAGTTCCAGATGAAACAAAAACCATTCGTCAAGGGGCAATTAGATATTTAAAAAACATTATTGACTCGGAAAATATCGAATGGCAAACTTTTATGATTTTGATGAATCATTATCATATTTCTATTGATGTTCCGTTTAATCAATTAACAGATTTTGAAAAAGATATTATTTTTCATGGTTCCAAAGAACCAATTTCATATACTATTACATCACGTGGTTTAAATACTTTTCAAAAAACACAATTTATTGAAGGAATTGCAGATTTGATTGAACGAAGATATCGTGAAACAACATCATCTTTTCAAAGAGAATATTATAATTCATTTCTTGCTGATGTCGAATGTCCTAAGTGTCACGGAAAAAAATTATCTAAATCTGCATTAAGTGTTAAAGTTGGTGGATTAAATATTATTGAATTAACTGATTTAACAATTGTGGAAATTAATGATTTTATTAATAATTTGAAATTATCTAATGTGGAAGAACAAATCGCTGGTTTATTATTAAAAGAAATCAAAGCTAGAATTAATTTTTTAATAAATGTTGGTTTGGATTATTTAACGCTATCTCGTGCTGCATCAACTTTATCTGGAGGCGAGAGCCAAAGAATTAGATTAGCAACGCAAATAGGATCTCATTTAACAGGAGTATTATATGTTTTAGATGAACCATCAATTGGATTGCATCCTCGCGATAATCAAAAATTAATACTAACAATGAAAGAAATGCGTGATTTAGGAAATACGCTAGTAGTTGTTGAACATGACGAAGAAATAATGAAACAAGCAGATTATTTAGTTGATATTGGTCCAGCAGCTGGTGTTCATGGAGGACAAGTTATGGCGTATGGAACTCCACAAGAAGTAATGAATAATGAAAAAAGTATAACCGGTCAATATTTGTCAGGAAGAAAATTCATCCCTGTTCCATCTAAACGTCGAGAGGGTAATGGTCAAAGTTTATTAATTAAAAACGCAACAGAAAACAATTTACAGGGCTTAAACGTTAAAATACCACTGGGTAAATTCGTTTTAGTTACTGGAGTAAGTGGTTCTGGTAAATCAACATTAGTAAATGAGATACTTGTAAAATCATTACAAAAGAAAATATATAAATCTAAGGTTATACCTGGAAAATGCGATGGCATTGATGGAATAGAAAATATTGATAAAATAATTCAAATTGACCAATCACCAATTGGAAGAACCCCAAGAAGTAATCCCGCAACTTATACTGGAGTATTTGATGCTATAAGAGATTTATTTTCGGAAACTAGTGAAGCAAAAGAAAGGGGATATAATAAAGGACGATTCTCTTTTAATGTTAAAGGTGGAAGATGTGAAAAATGTTGGGGCGATGGTGTAATAAGAATTGAAATGCATTTTTTACCTGACGTTTACATACCATGTGAGGAATGTCATGGAACAAGATATAATAGTGAAACTTTAGAAGTCAAATATAAAGAAAAAAATATTGCTGAAGTACTAGATATGACAGTGGAAGAAGCTTGTGCATTTTTTGAAAATCAACCATCAATTAAAAATAAACTTGTTACAATGAATGATGTTGGATTAGGATATGTAAAATTAGGTCAAAGTTCAACAACTTTATCTGGTGGTGAAGCACAAAGAGTTAAATTAGCAAGCGAGTTATATAAAAAAATAACATCTAAAACGATCTTTGTTTTAGATGAACCAACTACTGGATTGCATACAGATGATGTTAGTCGTTTATTAAAGGTGTTGAATTATATGGTAGATCAAGGTGCTACCGTTATTGTGATTGAACATAATTTGGATGTTATTAAACAAGCTGATTATATAATTGATTTAGGACCCGAAGGTGGTTATAAAGGTGGACAAATTGTAGCTTTTGGAACTCCTGAAGAAGTAAGTCAAGTAGATGAGAGTTATACAGGTCAGTTTTTAAAACAAATTTTACAAAAGTAAGTTAGAGGATATTTATCCTCTAATTTTTAGTTATAATTTATGTTTAATTTTATAATATTAGTAAAAAATAAAAATATTAATGAAAAATGAAGGAAACTGTGGTATAATATGAATTGTTCAAAAATCAATATTTATAATGTTGTAATTTACATAATATTTGGTTTTGTATTTTATAAAGTATTTTCAAGTGTAACTAATTATTTAAATATATTTTATGATTTTATAATATACATTGAAATGTTTTTATATTTAATATTGGGGTTATTTCTTTTAGTAAACAAATCATATTGTAAATGGATTTATTTATTAATGGTTTTAGGAATAATGCTTGCTAGATATAAAAATACAGGATATAATTTCAATTTGTATTTAGATAAATGGCTTCCTTTGTTATTTAAAGATAAGACAGTATTTATTAATGTTATTGGAAATATTGTTTTATTTATTCCTTTAGGAGCATTTTTTAATAAAAATATTTATTTAAGCTTTATAATTGTAATTATTTTAGAAATAACACAGTTTTTACTTTTGAGAGGTGTTTTTGATATAACTGATATTATATTGAATTTTTTAGGAGTATTAATTGGGTTTGTGGGAGTTAAAATATGGCAAAAGAAAAAAAAGTAAAAAAAGAAAGTAAAAGAGATAAAGAAATCCGTGAAGCATCAGAAGATATGGATAGTTTGATAGATTCAATAAAAGATCAAATGGGAGTGGATGTTAAAGTTGTTAAAATTAAAATTCCCAAGCCCACATTTTCTAATTTTATTATTGAATTAATAATAGGTTTTATCTTAAATAGTCTGTTGATTTTAGGGACAAGTGGATATTTTGATTATTTAGTTTATTCATCAATTTGGAGTTTATTATTATTCTCATTTTATTTTACACTTATTGAAAAAATAGTAAGTAATATTATAATTGTTTTTTTTCCTTCGTTGATTATTAAAACAATGGGATTAGCAAATTTTATTCCTATTGGGGTAACGTTAATTTTAACACTTGTATTACCTATTTTTGTGAAAATAGATAATATCGGATTAGCAATTATAATGTTTGTTTTAATTTTAGGCATTAGAATGTTTTTAAAGTCATTCTTTTTAGAAAAACAAATAAAAAAGAAAATGCGAGGAATTAAGTAATGATTGAAAAAGTAACATTGAACGATGTCGTTAGAGACATGAAACTTGACGTTTTAAGTGGTGAAGAATATTTAGATAGAGAAGTGACAAGGTCTATGAGTTCTAGACCAGGGGTAGAAATTTATTCTGACTATTTTGAGTTTTATGAGTCTACAAGAATTCAAGTTGTTGGGACGAAAGAATTGAATTTGTTTTATATGATTAGTGATGAACAAAAACAAATCCGCGTTAATAAATTGTTTTCTTATAATCCGCCTGCTTTTATTTTTACTGCTCATGTTTCGATGATTCCACAAGAATTTTTTAAAGCATCTACAGAATATAAAATTCCAATTTTAAAATCCAAGTTAAGAACAACACCTTTAATTGGAGCATTAAATTATTATTTGAGTGATTTGCTTGCAGAAAAAATTACAATGCATGGAGTTATGCTTGAAATTGATGGCGTTGGTGTTTTATTAACAGGAAAAAGTTTTATTGGAAAAAGTGAAACAGCTCTTGAACTTATTAAAAGAGGGCATGCTTTAATTAGCGATGATAGTGTTGAATTGGTTCGTCATGATGACGGTAAAATTATTGCTTCGTCACCAAAACTAACAGAAAGGCTAATGGAACTTCGAGGAATTGGATTAATCGATGTTGTGGATTTGTTTGGTGTACAAGCGTTTAGAAATAAAAAAACCGTTAGTTTAATAATTGAACTCGTTAAATATGAAGATGGAATGAAAATAGATCGATTAGGATTAGAATACAATAAACAAAAATTGTTTGATATTGAATTGCCTAAAGTACAAATCTATGTTACACCAGGAAGAAACATGGCAACATTAGTTGAGGTTGCCACTATGAATTGGAAACTAAAAAGTATTGGGAAAGATGCAGCTAAAGAATTTGTTAATAAACTAGATTCGATAGTTAACAAAAAATAGTATGTCATTTGCAACTGATGTAAAAAAAGAAATTGCTAATGTTGAAGTGGATGAAGAAGGATTAAAAGCTGAATTATATGGCTTTTTAAAATTAAAAGGTGAATTAATAATTAGTAATAAGAAATTAATATGTCAATTTAAAACTAATTCCTTAGCAATTGTTAGACGAATCACTAGTACAATTAAAAAATTATACCAAATTTCCGTTGATGTTTTAGAAAAAGAAAGAAAAAATTTAGATCATAATAATATATATTATGTATCTATTGGAGAGAAAGTAAAAGAGATACTAATAGACTTACATATTATGAATGATGATATGGATTATATTGATGAAATTAATATTCGATATTCTGTGCCATCAGTTTTAAGAGGAATGTTTTTAGCAAAAGGTTCTATTAATGATCCTAAATCTTCGAGATATCATTTTGAGATAAGTTGTAATAATATCGAAGAAGCAAATTATGTCAGTGATTCTTTGTTAGAATATGGTGTAATTGCGAAAGTAGCTCAAAGAAAAGAATATTATGTTGCTTACGTAAAAAAAGCTGAATCAATTGGTGACGTTTTAAAAATCATGGGTGCAATAACAAACTTATTTGATTTCGAAAATGAAAGAATAAAAAGAGATTTAAATAATGTTGTTAATCGAATGATTAATTGTGATATGGCTAATTGTGATAAAATGCAAAAAGCAGCCAATAGACAATTAAAAGCAATTCAAATAATAGAAGATAAAAAGGGATTTGAAAGTTTATCAATACGATTAATGGAAGCTGTAACTTTAAGAATTAATAATCCTGAAGGATCATTACAAGATTTAAGTAATGAATCGGAAGATGTTGTTGGTCGTTATATCAGTAAATCAGGTTTAAATCATTGCTTTAAGGATTTAGAAAGTTATGCTAAAGCATTAGAAAATATAGAAAATAAAAAATAGCTTTTTAAAAGCTATTTTTTAGTATTTATGTTCTTCATCAAAAAAGAATGAAATGCAAATTAAACCACATATCCCAACAATAGTATATATTATTCTAGAAATGACAACTGTAATACTATCAAATATTGAACCAACAATATTAAAATTAAATAATCCAACAGTTAACCAGTTAATACATCCTATTATGGCCAATACTAAAGCAATTTTTTTAATTATATGCATATAGTCCTCCTTTTTAATTATTATTTGTAAAAATAAATAAAAATATTCATTAAATTTATGTTTTCATCATATCTTTTAATGATATGAGGAGAGAAAAAATGAAAAGAATAATTTATGTTGCTTTATTATTTATGATGTCAGTTATTTTAGTTGGTTGTAAAGAAGAAAAAAATACAACAGAAGGATTTATGGAAAAATTGAGTAATGTGGAAGGATATAAAGTAGAGGGAGTTTTAGAGACTTTTTTTGAGAATGGTAGACGTCAAAATGAGTTTGAAGTATTTTACAAAAATCCTGATTGTTTAAAAGTTGTATTACAAAGTGTAGAAAATAATGATAAACAAATTGTGCTAAAAAATAGTGAAGGGGTTCATGTTTTAGTACCTTCGGTAAATAAGAGTTTTAAAATCAAAAGTACTTGGCCAACAAACGCTAGTTATCCATACTTGTTACAATCTTTATCACAAGATTTGGCAAATGATAATGATAAAATTACCACGGATAATGATACAACATATACAGTACAAACAAAAACAAAATTACACACTGATAGCGATGCTATTACTGAAAAAATTATTTTTTCTAAAGAAACAAATTTGCCAACAGAAGTATTAATTTATGAAACTGATGGCGATTTATTTATGAGATGTGTATATACAAAAATTGATTTGGAATATAAACCATCGGATGATGAATTTAATATTGAAAAGAGTATGCAAACTGCTTATTTAACATTTGGGGAGAATGGTTTAGTTTTTAGCAATCGTTCTTTTGATTTACCAACTTATTGTCCAGAAGGATTAAAATTAAAATCCAATGAGAATGTAAAAAAAGGTGAAGATGCTAGAAGCGTAATGTTGTTTTCTGGAGAACAAAATTTAACAATTGTACAAGAGTTAGTAAATTATAATGAAACTATTCAAACAGCAAGTGAAAATGGCGAAGTAGTTATGGTAATGGGAAATGTGGGAATAATGAATGATAATGCTATAAAATTTATATTTGAAGGTATTGAATATACAATTGCTTCTAATTCATTATCTAAACAAGAGTTATTTAATGTATCATCATCATATATGCAAGAAGAAAATAAATAAAAAAAGGCTTGATTATCAAGCCTATTTTGTGGTATAATATTTATGTTAATATGAAGGTGTGCTATGACTAAAGAAAATAGAAATAAAGTTTTAATCTTTTGGGGATTAATATTATTAATAACATTACTATTCGCAGTTTTATTTATTATTAGAATATTAGATACAAGATTATATGAATCATATGACGATATAAATGATGCTAAATTAAATTTAGTTGTTGATATTGCAACTGAGGAAGGCGATTATTTTGTTTATGTATATTCTGCTAAAAAAGACGATAATGGAAAATTAGTTGATACAGCAAGTAGTGATGTTAGTAAAGCGGCAGATATTTTACCAACTGTTTTAAATTATTTTAATTATGTTAGAAGAAATCAAAGGCAACATGGCAATGAAGAAGGCTTTTGTAAAATATATGGATATAATGTGAAAAATAATTCATCTGATAATGTAATTTCTGCTGATGTTCTTGATGTTAAATTGTCACAATTACCTGTTCTTGTAAAGGTTAGTAGTGGTGGAATTACAAATAAATATGTATCCGCTAATGATATTGAAAAAGCATTAAATGAAATAACAAATAAATAAAATAAAGGCTTTTAAAATAATATTCCTTGACATTTTTAATGTTATAGTGTATTATATAAAAGCATTAATGGAGTAGTACTCAAGAGGCTGAAGAGGTACCCCTGCTAAGGGTATAGACTGGGGAACTGGTGCAAGGGTTCAAATCCCTTCTACTCCGCCAT
>CAZFAM010000002.1:0-114631 GCA_964516425.1 uncultured Bacteroidales bacterium
CTGTACCTGTTCTATGAAACAAATGAAACATATAAAATTCTTTATGTTGTTTTCTGCTGTATTTTGATTGAGAAATAATCTTATCCATTTTGTACCTCATTTCTAATGTATATATTTTATCATATTATTTAAAAATTGTTAAGATTTTTTTTACTTTCTTCCTCATTTATGGTATAATTTTAGATATATTTAAGAAAGTTGGTGAATAAATAATGGACTATTTATTAAAAGCCTTAGTTTTAAATAATGAAGCTAGAGTATATTTAGTTAGTAATACAGACACAATAAACACCGCAATTAATAAACATGATTTATGGCCTAGTGCAACATCTGCTTTAGGAAAAGTACTTACCCTTGGGCAACTAATGGGCAGCATGTTAAAAGGGGATGAAGCACTGACAATTAAAATAAACGGTGGTGGTCCTTTGGGCAATATTATTGTGGATGGAAATGGAAAAGGTGAAGTAAGAGGATATGTTGATCATCCACATATTAGTATTGTTAATAATAAAGGTGGGATGAATGATGCCTATGCCATTGGAACTGATGGTATGATTGATGTCATAAAAGACTTAAAAATGAAAGATTTATTTACATCAAGCATTGTTAATACTGGTGATTTAGCAAATGACTTTACTTATTATTTCTTTGAAAGTGAACAAACGAAATCAGCGGTAGCTTTGGGAATGTTAATTGATGTGGATAATACATGTAAGTTAAGTGGTGGAATGATTATCCAGCTATTACCGAATGCTAGTGATAAAACAATTAATTATCTAATTGAAACTATGGAGAAATATAAATCATTTAATGATTTGCTTTCACAATATACATTGGAACAAATTTTAGAATTATTATTTCCTAATGACTATTCAATTCTTGAAAAAATTAATGTTTGTTTTAAATGTTCTTGTTCAAAAGATAGTTTCGCAAAAGCTTTAATAACATTAGGTAAACAAGAATTACAATCTATTATGGAAGAAGATCATAAAATTGAAGCTGTATGTCATTATTGTGAAGAAAAATATGTTTTTTCTGAAGAAGATATTAAAAATTTAATCAAGGAGTTATAATTATGAATAAACAATATATTTTAGATTTTACAAAAAAAGTATTATCAATTGATAGTCCTAGTGGTTTTACACAAGAAGTTACTTCTTTTCTAAAAGATGAAGCTACTAGACTAGGGTATCAATCTGAATATAATAAAAAAGGAAATTTAATAGTAACAGTGCCCGGAAATAGTAGTTATACAATTGGTTTAACTTCCCACGTCGATACTCTTGGTTTAATGGTTAGATCTATTAATAGTGATGGAACATTAAATATCACCACAATTGGTGGACCAATTCTACCAACTTATGATGGTGAGTATTGTAAAATATATACTCGAGATAATAAAGTATATACAGGTACAGTATTATCTAATTCTCCAGCTGCCCATGTATATAAAGATTCAAGTAGTCGTCCTCGAGATGTTGATAACATGCATATTAGACTTGATGAAATTGTTAAATCAAAAGACGATGTGCTTAAATTAGGTATTGAAAATGGTAATTATATTGCTATTGATCCTAAAACTATTATTACCGAAAATGATTTTATTAAATCACGTTTTTTAGATGATAAAATGAGTACTGGTATCTTATTTGGTTTATTAGAATATTTAAGTAGTAATCACATAATACCATCAAAGACTTTAAAAATTATGTTTTCCACATATGAAGAAGTTGGATTAGGAAGTAGCAGTATATTTGAATGTGATGAATTTCTAGCTGTCGATATGGGGTGTATAGGTTTAGATTTAAGTTGCACAGAATATGATGTATCAATTTGCGCTAAAGATAGTGGTGGACCATATGATTACCAAATGACTAATAATTTAATTGCTATTGCAAAAAAATTAAATTTAAATTACGCAATAGATATCTATCCATTTTACTCTTCTGATGCCACAGCAGCATTAAGAGGCGGCAATAATATTAAGGCTGCTTTAATTGGCCCTGGTATTTGTGCAAGTCATGGAATGGAACGTACACATTATAAAGCTGTTGAAAATACATTAAAACTTTTAATTGAATATATTAAGTAAACAAAAAAGCAATAGGTTACCATAACTTATTGCTTTTTATTTATAAAATAATCTATACAAAACTAGCTCCATATAGCAATACTAATATAATAATTGTTAAAGCAGAAAGAATAATACCTGTTCTACTTTTTTTAACATCACCTTTGTTTACACTAATAATTCCAAATATTAAAGAACATGGAGCAAGAATAAATGAAGCTAGTGAAAATATACAAGTAAAACATGATATAATAGCAAGTATCCCTGTAACAAATGAAACCTGACTAAAAGCTTTCATTTGTTTTATTTTTTTAGAATCATCCATTATGATATCATTATTAATAAGTCTTGTTCCACAACTTACACAAAACTCATTATTTTGTTCATTAACTTGTTGACAAACAGGACATACTAAGGCAGCAGAATCATTATGTTTCATTTCATAGCCACATGCCACGCAATATTTATTTCCACTAGAATTTAAATGATGGCAATTGAAACATTCAATTTCTTCAGTATTTAGTTTTCCGCACACTTTACAAAATTTTTCATCTTCTGTTATTAATGCATGACAATTTGAACAATACTTTTTAATAGAAAAATCATATTGTTTTAAAACTTCATGGACACGATTAATTGGTAATCCCATAACATTATAATAATCACCATTTATTCCTTTGATATATTTAGAAAATATACCTTGTATAGCATAACCACCTGCTTTATCATATGGCTCTTTTGTTTGAATATAACTTTCAATTTCTTCATCTGTCATAGAACTGACTTCAACTTCTGTCTTTTCCACAAAACTATCGTTTTTAAATACACTTTGAATAAAAACAGCTGTATATACAAAATGTTTTTTACCTTCAAGTAAATGCATCATTCTTCTAGCATCCACAATATTTTTGGGTTTACCTAGTATTTCATTATCTACAACAACTATTGTATCCGCAGATAACACAACAACATCTGGGCTATTATATCTACTAAAAATGTCTAATCCCTTTTTTTTCGCAATTGCTAATACTTTTTCTTCAGGCAATATTTCTACTACATCTTCACTAATATTAGATACATTAACTTGGAAATTATATCCCGCTTGTTTTAATATTTCTTTTCTCCTTGGTGATTTAGATCCTAATACTAAAAACATACTTATACCTCACTACTTTAATTATATCATAAAAAATTATATAAAGTAAAATAAAAGAGTGATTTTATCACTCCTTATTTAATACTTTTTCTACAGTGTCAATAATTCTTTGTCTTTGCTCTAATGATGGGTATTCATTGTTAGCTAACTCAAGAGCCCAAACAATTGCACCTGTTGCAGGAGGAACATTTAAAACTTTAGTTATACATTCCTTTTTAGTATAAATATTAATACGTTTTTTAAATTCTTCAACTAGAATTGGACAACTACCTTTAACATATACACTACCTGCTAAGACAATTTCCGGATGTTCACCAAGTTCTAAACGATCAACTGCACCTGCTGCACTACGTGCTAAATTATCAGCCATTTCAACTAATAAATCCATTGCAACTTGGTCTTTTTTATTAGCTTCTTCAAAACAAGCAATTGTTAAAACATTATAATCGACTTTTCGAGCTAAGTATTTTAATACGATATCTTCCATTAACATTTCATCATTAGTATTATTTAATAATTTTAAGACGATTGATGTTAATGATGTTTTTTTTCCATGACGCATTATTTCATCAAAAGCACATCTAACTACTTTACGGGATAAAAATTTACCACCAGCTTCATCACCAGTAATAGATCCAATACCACCGACTTGAATACATTTACCATTCATATCAATACCAGATACACTCGTGCCTGTACCATTAACTGAGCAAACTCCATATCCATTGGTTGTACCAACCTTAATACCTAATGCTGAATCATTAACTATTTTAAAATTTTTAAATCCTAATTTACTAACAACTTCTTCTAATTTTACTTGTTGATATGGCAGATCATCCCCGGCTAATCCAAAAACACTTGCTTCTATATCTTGAGGAGTTAATTGATGTTTAGAAAGAAAACTATCAAATACTTCCTTCATTACGCGATAACTACCATCAAAGCTGTCATATAGTCCTTCATGACTACATGTACCTCCTCGATACATATCTATAAAATTACCATCTAAATCAAATAAGTAATAATCAGTTTTTGTATTACCACCATCAACACCTAATATGTATTTCATATCTAATACCTATTTAGATTGGTTTTCTTTTATATATGGTGCAAATTGTGGTAAATACTTTTTATGAGCTTCTAATAATTCATGGAAACAATCCCATGCTTTTTGATGATCAAATACTAATGGATTAATCATTAAAGCTCTCATTGCTTCATCAACATCACCAGTTAAAGCAGCTTTGACAGCATGTTTTTCATAAGCCTTCATCATATGCATAACTTCTTCAATATGTTCATTATGATAATTTGTCATAATTGGTGTTGCACCATTCTTACCAATAATAGCATTAACCTCAACAGCATCATTATCAGCCATAAATGGAATGGCACCTTTATTTAAAATATTAACAACATGAACTTCTTGTTTATCGTTATATATTGCATCAACTAAATTAATTGCAGCTTCACTATATCTTGATCCACCACGTTTACTTAATAATTCTGGTTTAACATGCAATTCTTGATGCGAATATAATTCTAATAATTGTTCTTCAATTTCTAAACATATTTCACCACGACATTTTTCAGCATGCATTGCATGTTCAACTTTAGCATCACGATGATAATAGTATTCTAAATAACACGTTGGAATAGCACCAACTGTTTGAATTAACTCTCTATTAAATCCACCAGTTGGAATATTTTTCATAGATGCACTATTTAATCCTTGTTTCATAGCATCATCTAAATAATCTTTACCATCTTGTTCAATTTTTGTTACCCATGCTAAATGGTTTAAACCTAAATATTGGACATATGCATTTGGTAAATCTAATTGTTTTTTAATACTTTCAATTGTGTTAATAGGAACATTACATAATCCCATCATTTTAATAGGAGAATTATTTAAAACAGCTTCCGCAATCATACCACTTGGATTACTAAAATTAATTAACCAAGCATCTGGACATAGTTCTTCCATTCTTTTTGTTATTTTTAAAATTTCAGGTATTGTACGCATTCCTTTAAAAAATCCGCCAATACCATTTGTTTCTTGACCTAGCATTCCATACTTAAGAGGAATCTTTTCATCAAGAATTCTTGCAGGTAATTTACCAACTCTAATTTGAGCTAATACAAAACTTGCACCTTTTAAGGCTTCATCTAAATTATCAGTTAAAACAACATTAGTATCCATTCCAGCAGCAGCAATCATTCTTTGACATAACCCACCAACGATACTTCTTTTTCTTTCATCAATATCCATTAAGTATAATTCACCTAATGGAATGCTATCCTTCTTATTAATTAATCCTTCAATTAATTCAGGAGTATAAGTAGAACCTGAACCAATAATTGCTATTTTAATTTTTTCCATAATATATCTCCCTTATTTATTTTCTTCAATCTTTAATATTTCATACATTTCTAAAGCATCCTCTTTCTTTGGGGATACGAGGATGCTTTTAACTTTTACTTCCATTGTTTTTTTGTAATAATTAATAGTGATAATATCACCAACTTTAATATCTGTTGAAGGTTTAGCAACTTTATTATTAACTAATATTTTATCACTAGAACTAGCATCATGAGCAACTGTTCTTCTTTTAATTATTCTTGAAACTTTTAAGTACTTATCTAATCTCATTAATTATTATCTCCATCAGAAGGTTTATCTTCTGAATCATTTTTTGATTTTTCCATAGCTTCAAGTTGTTTACGATATATATCTTGAAGTTCTTGTTCTTTTTCTTTAGCTATTCTTTCAGCTTCATCTTTAGCTTTTTTCTTTTCCCACCAACCAAGTTGACCAGTATTAGTAAGTTCATAAATATCTTCTTTAGTTAATGTTTCGATTTCCATTAAATGTTTAGCAATTAAATGAACTAAATCACTATTTTCTGTTAAAACTTGTTTAGCTTTATTATAGCAATCGTCAATAATACTTCTTACTTCATTATCAATTTCTAATGCAACTTGATCAGAGAAGTTTTTATCTTTCATATAATCTCTTCCTAAAAAGACTGATCCTGATTGCTTTTCATATTGAACAGGTCCTAATTTACTCATACCATATTCAGTTACCATTGCTCTAGCAATTGCGGTTGCTTTTTGAAAATCATTATGAGCACCTGTTGAAATATCACCAATAAATAACTCTTCTGAAACACGACCACCAAGTAATCCAGTAATAGTATCAATTAATTGTGTCTTTGTTTGTAAGAAAGATTCCTTATCTGGAGTCATCATTGCATATCCACCAGCTTGACCACGAGGGACAATTGTTACTTTTTGAACAGTTTCCGCATTATCTAGTTTAACACCAATAATTGCATGTCCTGATTCATGATATGATACAGCTTTCTTTTCTTCTTCACTATATTTTCTACTTCTTTTTGCGGGTCCCATCATAACTCTATCAATTGCTTCATCAATATCATAGATTTTGATTTCCTTACGATTTTCTCTCGCAGCAAGTAAAGCAGCTTCGTTAAGCAAGTTTTCTAAATCTGCACCACTAAATCCAGGTGTACGACGTGATATATCTTCTAAATTAATTTTAGGAGATAACTTTTTATTTCTAGCATGAACTTTTAAAATCTCAACACGAGCTTTAACATCAGGATTACTCATAGTAATTTGACGGTCAAATCTTCCAGGTCTTAATAATGCAGGATCTAAAACATCAGGACGGTTAGTAGCAGCCATAATAATAATTCCTGAGTTATCACCAAATCCATCCATTTCAACTAATAATTGGTTTAATGTTTGTTCTCTTTCATCATGTCCACCACCTAAACCTGCACCTCTTTGACGACCAACGGCATCTATTTCATCAATAAATACGATACATGGAGCGTTTTGTTTTGCAGTCTTAAACATATCACGAACACGGCTTGCACCAACACCAACAAACATTTCCACAAAATCTGATCCAGATATTGAGTAGAAAGGAACTTTTGCTTCACCCGCAACAGCTCTAGCCATTAATGTTTTACCTGTTCCTGGAGGACCAACTAATAATATTCCCTTAGGAATTCTTGCACCAATTTCATAATATTTTTGAGGGTTCTTTAAGAAATCAATAATTTCTTCCATTTCTTCTTTTTCTTCATCAGCACCCGCAATATCTTTAAATGTAGTTGTAGCTTTACGATTTAATCTAGCTCTACTCTTCGCAAAATCAAATGCTTGTTTATTGCTTCCGCCTGCATTTTTCATCATGAAAATTAAAACAGCAATCAAACCAATTGGTAATATTACAACTGTTAATATACTAACCCAATCAACTACAATTAATTTTTCAAATTTTAAACTAAAAGTTGGTTGACCAGTTGCACTACTCACTATAATATTTTGCAAATATTCAATAGTGCTATCATCCGCAATCATTTGGAATGTTTTCTTTTGTGTTTCACCACTATTTAATACAACTTCATACTTTCCTTCTAACGAATATAATTTACTATTTCCACCATTACCTACAGGTGTAGCAACAATCTCAGTAACTTCACCAGCATTCACTCTTTCAACTAAATCCTTATATGTGAAATCTTCTGGTTTATTTGTGGAATTAAAAATAACCAAAAAGACTCCAATTACTAAGGCCACCATAATTAATACAACTAATAAATCTTTTTTATTAAAATCCTTTTTTTCAGATTTCATAAATCCTCCTTATTTTTCATAAACTGTTCTTTTTAAAACACCAACATATGGTAAATTACGATAAAATTCATTATAATCCAATCCAAATCCAACTACGAACTTCTTAGGAATATTAAATCCAACATATTTAGGATTACAATCACTTACTTTTCTACCTTCTGGTTTATCTAATAATGTAACTACTTCCATTGATTTTGGATTACGGGCTGCAAATACTTTTTTGACTTCACTTAATGTAAGTCCAGTATCAACAATGTCTTCCACAAATAAAACATCACGTCCATTAATATCTGTTACAATATCTCTTTTAATTTGCACTATTCCTGTTGATTGCATTATTCCTAATTCATCATTGCCAACATAACTTGAAACATCTAAAAAATCAATTTCAATATCTTCATCAATATGTTTTATTAATTCCGCCATAAAAGGAACTGATCCTTTTAATAAGCCAATTAAAACTGGTTTCTTTCCTTCATAATCTTGAGCGATTTGTTTTCCTAATTCAATGCTTCTTTTTGCAATGTCTTCATTTGTAATTAAAACTTCTTCAATGTCTTTACTTAAATTCATGTTTAGTCTCCTTCATAATAAAAAGTATATCATTTGTTTTATTACTTAGAACTTTAGAACTCTTTCTTAGATTGAAAATTGTTAATACTTCTTTATCCTTCGTTAATAATAAATAATTATTGCGCTGATTAAGAGGAATCTTTTCATCAATAAGTAAATCCTTTACTTTTTTGGTTCCATTTCCTATTGTAATAACGTCCCCTTTTTTTCTATTCCTTAGAATAAAAGGAAACATAGAACTATTATACCATAATACATTAGAATTGATAAGTATTTTTTTATCATTTTCATAATTATCATTAGAAAAAGGAATTACTTCTAATGTTATTTCTTCATTTATTTTATACGTTCCTACTTTATCAATTATGATATGTATATCATTTTTGGTATTTTCATTATTAATTTCTTGTATGATAAGTATATCATATTGTTTTATTATTTTTAATGCTTTAATTTGCGCTATTATATTTGGTTTATTAGAACCGATAATTTTCATTATTTCATCAATATTTTTTTTAGATAATTGATACTTTTTCAATACTTCAAATAAAACTTCAACTTGTATATAATTAGACAGTTTATTAAATGAATCAATTTCAATATTAATTTTATTATTATCCTTAATAATAAATTTATCAATATAATTATCTCTTTCTTGATTAATCATTTCAGTTATATTATTTATTTTATCTTTAAAATCAAGAAAAGCTTGTTTTAGATTTTTATTTTCTTCAAATAATATCGGAATAACATCATGTCTAATACGATTACGTGTATAATGATTTGTACTATTACTTTGATCTTCAAAATATTTTATATTATTCTTTTTCGCATATTCATATATTTCTGATTTCATCACTTTTAAAAACGGTCGTAACACAATCATATCTTGATATATTGTTACATCGTTCATTCCCGCATAACCAACAAGCGATGAGCCTCTCACCATTCGCATAATAGATGTTTCGATATCATCATTTAAATGATGAGCTAAAAATATATACGGAGTGTTATATTTTTTTAATATTTCTTTAAAAAATTTTATTCGCAAATTTCTTGCTTCACTTTGAAAGTTTTTATGATTAAACATTTCATTAGTGAAATGTGTTACTTCAATATCTATATTATTTTCTTTAGCATACTGTTTTATATATTGTTCTTCAATATTTGATTGTTCTCTTTGACCATGATTAACATGACAAATTACAATATTATAATTATATTTTTTTTGTAATTTGCGTAAACAATCCAGTAAAACACTAGAATCTACTCCTGTTGATACAGCTACACATATATTTTTTCCGTCTAATTTTAAGTTATTGTCGATAATAAATCTTTCAATAATATATTCCATCAATCTCACCTTTTTAATAATTATACTACTTAATAAATTATTTTTCAAATATTATCATAATTATCTTATTTTTAACTTAAATGTAATATAAAAAGATATATCTCTAATATATTAATATGCTTATTTAAAATTATCACTAAAAATCTTAATCGATTATAATGCGTATTACCAATACAGTTATATATGATTTACATAATATATATAATTTTTATTTTTTTACTTATTCTAAACCACTTTATTAGCTATTATTTATTAAGTTGTTTATTTTGTCTAATTGCTTTATAGACCAAATGATTAGTTAGAAAAAAAGATTTTCTTTTGCTTAATATGACGTTAATTTAAATTTATATTAATTTTATTAACTAAAATATTTTATCATAAAAAATAAGATACCTATTAATAGTGTATTTACAATCATTTTAGTTACGAATCATAAGATACTAAAGGACAAATGTTTGTTAAAAGGAAAATATTAAAATAAATCTAATTGTAAGATTACTAAATAAAATACTTTTTTATAATAAAAAGACACTCTTTCTTATGGAGTGCCTTCTTTTGATATATTTCATTGATAATTTTGCTTTTATAAAGCTTAAATATATTATATTTGATATCTAATTTTAAGAACATTTAAATTATTTATGCATTTTGTTGTTGTTTGATTGATTTAAGACGCTTGAAATAAATGTATTGCGTAAATTTTTATTTTTATAATCCCTTTTAAGTCCCACATTTATAATCTTATCAATCAATTCATCAAAGTATATGCCTTTATCTTCAAATAAATAGTAACTTAAAGCTCCAGGAATCGTATTTATTTCATTCACATATAACTTTTTTTCTTTATTATCATATAAAAAATCTATTCTAGCAATACTTTCATTCTTTAATGACTTGCTTGTTTCCATTGTTAGAGCTATTATTTCATTTTCTAAATCATTATCAATTAATGCGGGTAAAATATGAGTGTTTTCAGGGGTTTGATATTTATCTTCGAAACTAAAAATATCATGTTTTATAACAATTTCTTCCACACCAGAAACAACATTCTCTAATATTGCACAATTAAACTCCCTAAAATCCTCTAGACATGGTTCAATTATAACACTATTATCAAATGTAAATGCCTTGTCAACCGCTTTTTTTAATTCTTCGAAATTATTTATCTTCTGTATACCAATACTAGACCCTAAATTACTAGGTTTAACAATTAATGGATACCCTAATTCATTAATTTTTTCTAATAATTCACTATCCCATTTAATATACCCCTTACAATCTATTGAAATAAATGGCAAAACACTAATTCCATCATACTTTAGAATTTTTTTCATTATAATCTTATCTTGACCAATACTTGCACCTAACACTGAATTAGATGAATATGGTATACCAATGGTTTCAAAATACCCCGCCAGTTCTCCGCTTTCCGTATTTTTTCCATGAAAAGCACAAAGAATAAAATCAATTGGTTTTGTTTTTGAAAATTTGCCCCTTTTTTTGACCCCTAATCGATTTAGGGTTATTTCTTCTAATACTTTTATGTCCTGAGAATTTTTTACAAAATAATCGAAATTTTGAACTTGATAAAATTTTTTGTCTTTTGAATAATAAATTAATGTAACATCATACTTTTTTTTATTTATCGCACTATTTATTTGCATGGCGGTTATAATCGATATATCATGTTCTACACTTGGGCCACCAAACAATATCGCAACATTCATTTTTTCATTTCCCCTTTATATATTTATTTTTTATTTTAAAAAATAATAGTCTGTTAAATCATTTTCGATTAAGACTATACATTCTTTATTTTTCACTTCATCAAATGCCGTTTTAAATGAGTTTACAATCTTATATTGATTATAATTCATTTCTTTAAATATATTTTCAAAATACACTGTATTTTGATTATTAACTATATAACAAAAATCACATGTTTTTACAATTTTTTGAGCTACGCTTTTATTTATTGTTTCACTTTCATATCCACTTTCTACTATCCCAGGAGTGATTATTATTTTTTCCATATTAAATTTTGATAAAACTTCTAATGCATTTATAAAACCAATATAATTTGCATTATAACTGTCATCTAAAATAGTTAATGATTGATATTTTTTTAATTGTAATCGATGTTCGTAGTTATTTAATTGGAATATTTTAGATATAATATAATTCAAATCCATATTTAAATAATTTAATACAATAAATAAAGCTAATATATTACTAATACTATGTCTTCCTAAGAGATTAGATGATATTTGATATAAATCATTAACCTTAAAATTGATTCCATTATTTAAAATATTTATTTCTGTAGCATAATAATCATCACTTTTATGAAAACCATAAGTTTTATATGGTGTTTTCAAGTATTTATTCAGATTATCCATAATATATTTATTATCACCATTAACTATTACTACACCAGAATCTTTTACATTTTTCACAATTTGCATTTTTTCATGAATTAAATTATCCATTGACTTAAATGTGGAAAGGTGTTGTGGAAGAATATCTGTAATGATACTAATATCTGGTTTAAAATATTTAGTAATACTTTTAATATCGTTTTTATGGGAAGCTCCCATTTCTAAAATAAAAATTGTATTATAACTTTTTAACTTGTTATTAATAGTTAACGATATACCATTTAATGTATTATACGAATTATCTGTTTTATAAACTAAAAAATCATCTTTTAAGCATTCATATATATAGTTCTTTAAACTTGTTTTACCACAAGAGCCAGTAATACCAATAATATATGGTTGATATTTTAATACTTTTTTAAATGCTGAAATGTAATAGTATTTATTTATTAGTTTTGTTATTAACGATTCAATATAGAATATTAAAAGGATAAAAACTGGATATATAGTTATTAATATAAAAGTAATTAATAATGAATCCATACATATATGTAAAGCACTCAATCCGCAAATCCATAATATCACTATTCTAATTATTCGCTTTGTCATTTTTAACTTATATTTTTTAATCATTCCAATTAACAATAAAATAACTATACAAATTGCACTTATTACAGAGACAAGTTTCAACTCTTCTTTAAAAAGTAAAAGCATTATCAAAAATATCATTATAATGACAAATGGCTTTTTAAAATAAAAATCATTTAAATATTTAACAAAAATTCTATAATGATAATGATCCTGTTGAAAAAAGGAAAGATAATAATAAAAGTACGTAACATAAAAAAATACTGCAAGAATATAAAAAAGAATGCATAAAGTATTAATCATCAATTACCTCATTAACGACACGAATAAATTTATGTTCTTCTTCAATAAATGGGAAATGCCCAGAATGATAAAATTGTATTAAACGTGAATTAGAAAAAAGTTCAAAATATTTATAGCCATCACAAATCTTTGTTTCTAAATCATTAATCCCCCATATAATTAGAGTATATGTGGGGGAAGCACAATACTTTTTCAAATCCACTTTTATAACTTTTGTCATTGTTTGCTTCATTACATTAGATAAAGCTTTATAATCACTACTTCCACTTTCAATTATTAATTTTTGATATTTTGCTTTGTTAAAAACTTTATATAATTGTTTTTTTAGTTTATAACTATATATTTTATACTTTAACTTTAAAGGGCTATGTCTAATTCCTGCACTATCAACTAATATTAATCCACGAATATCATAATAATAATTGTACTTAATAGCAACTCTACCTCCAAATGAATGCCCTAATATGTAATAATCCTTTAAGTGAAGATATTTCACTAATTGATTAACCTCACTTACATAATCTTCTAATGTTAAAGGGGAAAGGGGCATATCGCTTTTTCCAAAACCTATAAAATCTAGAACAATAATATAATAATTTAATTGGGGAATAACATTACTAAAAATTGAACTATCTACTCCCCACCCATGTAATAGTATTAATGGGCGTTTACTGGGATCATTATATGTTTCATAATATACATTATATTTATTATTTTTAATTGTTATTGGGCAGTACATAAAAAACCTCTCACAAAAATATATGAGAGGTTTACTTTTTAATTACTTATTTTATTTCTTTTTTATTCATTGAGTAGTGACCTAATAAATATAACACAATCATAAATAAACATAATAAGATATTTATGATAATATAATTTTTAATAAAAGCTATTAATAAAACTAATAAGACAACAATAATAATACTAAAACAAAATACTTTAATATTTTGAAAATTACGTCTTAAAAACAAAATTATTAAACCGATTATTAAAGAATTCAAATATGAAAATATTATATATCGAAAATTATACATTAATTGATTGTTCATTAAATATATAAAAGCAATATCTAGTATAACTAATACACAAGTTGCTATACTAATATATATTATATTTAGCATAAATTCTTTTTCTATTTCTTTTCTTGTTTTACCAAATCCCAAAGTAATAGCATTAATAGAATTATTTTCTCCAACTAATACTAATGAAAATACTTGAGAATAGATAATTAATAAAATTGATTTATCCGCATTTTGATATAATAAAATATCAATTAGAATAATTATAAATAAAATTATCAAATAATATTTAATATATTTTTTCATTTATTTTTCCTCAGAAATATATTTATCAATTTCCATTATTGATATTTTTTTAGCATTTAGTTTTTTTAATGTTAAAAATCCTAAACCATCATTTATGATTATCATATCACTTTTAGTACTTTTATATATAATTTCTTCATCACTAATGTTTTCATTAGATTTATATAAAATATAAACAAACGATTTATGATTTAAATAAAAAACATTTTTAAATCCTAAAACAATTATATTATTACATATATCTAAATATTTAGATAACTTACTAGTAAAGCATAAACTATTACTATCTTTTAATGATTCTTTAGCTACTTTTAAATGATTTTCTTTCATTACATTATCTAAAGGTTCTAATAGTATATGATATCTATATATTGACATTCCTAACGCAACATTAGATAATGCAACTCCTTCATTTGTAAAATGATATATATTATCAAGTTGTCCTTCACTTCTAATTTGTAATTGTTTTATAAGTTTACCAAACTTATTTGTATCTATGATAATATTATAATTATTATCCATTGTTTGAGATACCACATCAGGAATTAATGTATTTAAATGAGAAACATTACAATCCAGATAAACACGACTGTTAAAATACTGTTTATTATCAAAAACATTTTTGTTATTATAAAATATTCCATCTGCATGATTTATTCCCGCAACTTCTAATGCACATTTTTTTAATATATTGTGATTTGGAGAATATACAACTAAAAACTCATCTTGCGGTATATCATAAGTAATATAAAATTGTAATAATCTATAATTTAGTAATTTAATCATATTTTATTCCTTTACACTATTATACAATAAAAAAAGAAATAATCCTATTAAAAATAGAATTATTTTCAAAATTAATTTATTTTTTATCCGATTGAATTAGTCATTTCTAGTTTAATTAATTGATTTAATTCAACCGCATATTCCATCGGAAGTTCTTTCGCAAATGGTTCAATAAATCCCATTACAATCATTTGTAAAGCATCTTGTTCAGGTATACCACGACTCATTAAATAAAACAATTGTTCATCACTAACTTTTGAAACACTAGCTTCATGTTCTATGCGAGCTTTTTGATTACCAACATAATTTAATGGAATAGTATCACTTGATGATATATTATCTAAAATTATCGTATCACACTCAACATGACTACGAGCATTATAAGCATCTTTACTGTGTTTCACAGTACCTCTGTAATTTACTTTTCCTCCACCTCTACATATTGATTTTGAGATAATTGTGGAAGAAGTATTAGGGGCAAGATGAATCATTTTGGCACCTGTATCTTGATATTGTCCTTTAGAAGCAAAAGCGATAGAAACTGTAGTTCCTTTTGCACCTTCGCCCGCAAGTATGCAAGCAGGATATTTCATATTAACCATGGAACCAACATTTCCATCAATCCACTCCATTGTGGCGTTACTTTTACATAATGCACGTTTTGTAACTAAATTTACAATATTATTACTCCAATTTTGAACAGTAGAATAACGGCAATATCCGCCATCTTTAATATATATCTCCACAATTGCTGCATGTAATGAATCTTCAGAATAAATTGGTGCTGTACATCCTTCAACATAATGGACACTTGCTCCTTCATCAACAACAATTAATGTCCTTTCAAATTGACCCATTTGTTTAGAATTAATTCTAAAATAAGATTGTAATGGTTTTTCTATTTTAACGCCCTTAGGAACATATATAAATGAACCACCACTCCATACACATGAATTTAGTGCTGCGAATTTATTATCACTATATGAAACTACTTTCCCAAAATATTCTTTTACTAAATCTGGATATTTTCTTAAAGCTGTATCAGTATCGCAAAAAATAACACCTAAATTTTCTAATTCTTCAATTGTATTATGATATACAACTTCTGACTCAAATTGTGTAGATACACCTGCTAAAAACTTTTTTTCAGCTTCTGGAATACCTAGTTTATCAAATGTATCTTTAATAGCATCAGGAACATTATCCCATTTATTTTCTACGCCTTTACTTGATTTAATAAAGTATGTATAATCATCAAAATTTAAAAAGCTTAAATCAGGTCCAAATGAAGGCAAAGGCATTTCACAAAATTTATGATATGCTTTCAAACGAAAATCAAGCATCCACTGTGGTTCATTTTTTAAACGAGAAATAGTTCTAACAACTTCCTCATTTAATCCTTTTCCGGTATCAACGACATTTTTTACATCTGTTGTAAAACCATATTTATAATCACCAACTATATTATTTATTTTTTCATTTTCATTCATCTTCTTCACCTATCAATTCTTCGGCAGCTTTCCATGCAATAGTTGCACATTTCATTCTTGCGGGGAATTGTGCAACACCTTGATATACTAATGCTTCTTCTAAACGATCTGGATTTTCAATTTCTTCACCCTTAATCATTTTAACATAATCATTAATAATTTCTTTAGCTTCATTAACTTTTTTTCCAGTTAATACTTCTGTCATTACTGATGCGCTGGAGCAACAAATTGAACAACCAGTGCCTTCATGATGAACACTCTTTACAATATCATTTTCAATCTCTACTTCGACAGTAATATCATCACCACATGATGGATTATGTAAATGTGTTGTTTTACCATTTCCAGTTAATCCTTTATTGCGGGGACTTTTATAATGTTCCATTATTACTTGTCGATATAAGTTTTGCATATTATTCATTACTCTCATCTCCTAAAACTGTTTAAAGAAAGTAACAACTTCCTTAACCACATTTACAAATTTATCAATGTCTTCATATGTATTATAGACATAAAATGAAGCACGTAATGTGCCAACACAACGTAACCATTTAGTAATTAATTGTGCACAATGATGCCCAGCTCTTATACAAATATTAGCTTCGTCAAAAAATGAAGCTGCATCATGTGGATGAACGCCATCCACATTAAAACTTATTATTCCTACATCACTTGTTTTATTATAAATAGTTATACCATCTATTGTATTTAGTTTTTCTAAAGCATATTTCATTAATTGTTGTTCATATTGATGAATATTTTCTAACCCTATTTCTTGCACAAACTCAATAGCTCTTGCTAATCCTATAGCTTCTGCTATTGCGGGTGTTCCAGTTTCAAAACGAAAAGGTATATCTTTAATTTGGACAAAATCTAGTCCTACTTCTTCATTCATATCGCCACCATAGTCAACGGGATTTAAGGTTTTTAAAATTTCCTTTTTCCCATATAAAACACCAATACCCGTTGGGCCTAATATTTTATGTCCTGAGAAAGCAAGAAAATCACAATCCATTTCTTTTACATCTATTGGAAAATGTTGAACGGCTTGAGCAGCATCGACAATTACAATAATATTTTTTTTACGTGCTTCTTTTATTATTTCTTTAATTGGCGTTAAATATCCCATAACATTAGATACTAAAGTTAAAGCAATAACTTTCGTTTTATCACTTAAAACTTTCATAAAGTTTTCAACTGTAATGCGTCCCTCACTATTTAAAGGGATATATTTTAACTTTGCTTTTTTTCTTTCACATGCTTTCATCCAAGGAAGTACAGAACTATGATGCTCAAGTTCACTTGTAATCACTTCATCATTTTCTTGTAATCTATTTTCAAGCATTAAACAAATTTTATTTAAAGATTCACTAACATTTTTTGTGAAAACAACCTCTTTAAAATCAGCATTTATAAATTTAGCAATCGTTTCGCGAGCTTTATCATATTCATCTGTTGCCATATAACTCAACTTATAAACACCACGATGAATATTAACACCATACTTTGTATAATATTCATTCATTTTATCAAGTACACATTGTGGTTTTAAAGTTGTAGCACCACTATCTAAATATACTAAATCGGGATTATTTTCAAATATTGGAAACTCTTTTTTTATGTTTGCAATATTTAACATTACTTCTCCTCCTAATAAATAATTTTTTTTAATGCTTTTTCAATATAATTTTTAATTAATTCATCTTTAATAGTTTGAATCATTGGATTAATATAGGCAATAACAATTAATCTTTCACTTTCTTCTTTTGAAAGCCCTCTACTCATAAGATAATATAAATCATTATCATCGATAGCACCGATAGATGCTCCATGATTTGCGACAACATCATATTCATCTATTTCAAGATTTGGATTTGCGAAGATTGATGAATATAAATCAAGGATTATACCTTTTGATTTTTGATTAATTACTGATTTACTACATCCTTGTTTAATAATTCCATCACTATTAATATTAAGTGTTGAATTATTTTTACATATTGCATAATTAATTAACTCTGAATTAGTAAATTCATTCCAATGATATACCTTAAAGTTATATTCTTGTAAAAAACCAGTAGTATTAATAATTGAATTATTTACATATAAAGAAGCATTTTTACCATATAAAAAGGTATTAAAATTATTACTTACTTGACTATTATTCGTTAATAAAGAATTGTAATATAATTTTGCATCATTACCTATATAAGCATTAGTAATTTCTGATAACTCTTTTTTACATAACTGGATACTAGTATAGTTAAAGATTGCTTTTCTTTCTAAGGCAATATCAACAACCGTTTTATATTCTTCATTAACATTTAAATACATAGCATATACTGTTGAAGTAGTATTTTCATTAACATCAAATATTATATTACTAGCTACTTTAGTATCATTAATAAAAATAACTTTTAAATCTACTCCTTTATTTATATGTATGCAAGTGCTAAAAGGTGTCTCTTTAATTATGTTTTCTTCCGCTTGACTTCTTTTTACATTACATACATCAAATGGATCAAAAATATCACTGCAACTTAAATCTAATATATCAGAATTGATATTATTTTTTATAGCTTTGTTATTGTAGAAGACAATATATTGTTCATTATCCTTAATTAAATCTTTAAATAAGGATTCATATTTAGCTAATTGGCTCATTTTTTGGCTCCTTTATTTAAGGCACATGACCCTAATACAACACTTGTTCTAACAGGTGCTTCATCTATGATTCCATATTCTGCTTTAATCCAATCATATCCTTCATTATCAATTTTAGTAATTAATTCTTTACCACCACTTTTAACAACTTTTCCATCTAGCATAATATGAACATGAGTTGTATCGATATAATCTAGTAATCTTTGATAATGTGTTATAACTAGTGAACCAAAACTATCACTACGCATATTATTTACATTTTCACCTACAATACGTAATGCATCAACATCCAAACCAGAATCAATTTCATCTAACATAGCAAAATGAGGTTTCAACATTTTCATTTGGAGGATTTCATTTCTTTTCTTTTCACCACCAGAAAATCCTTCGTTAATATATCGATGTGGTAAATCAGCATTCATTTTTAAATCACTTACTGCTTTATCCATTTCTTTAATAAACTTAAATAATGATACGTGTTCATTTTCACCAAGACGAGCTTGCATTGCGGATTTAATAAAATCTGAATTAGTAATACCTGGTATTTCATTTGGATATTGCATTGCCAAAAAGATACCTTTTCTACTTCTTTCATCAACACTCATATGTAATATATCTTCTCCATCAATGGTAATGCTACCTTCAGTAACTTCATATTTTGGATGACCCATTATTACAGCAGCAAGAGTTGACTTACCAGTTCCGTTTGGACCCATTATGGCATGCATTTCACCTGTTTTAATTGTAAGATTAAGTCCTTTTAATATTTCTTTATCTTCTACTTTAGCATGTAGATTTTTAATAACTAATTCCATGATTATATCTCCTTTAAAAACGTCATGATTTTTTTAACATACATATTATACCACTTTTGCTTCATAAATGCACGAAATATGATAAAATTTTAAAATAAAAAAAAGAAAAGTTATTTTTTTCTTTTCTTTTTGTTTTGTGTTTTTTTATATTTTGTGTGTTTTGAATTGTCTTTTTCATCAGTTTCAAACATTAAAATGCATGAAGCTAAAAACAATACTACACCAATAGCAATAGTAATATATAGCAAAATATCATTACCATTATTTTTTGCAACCGCAAACAATAAAGCATCTAAAAATAAAAATACTTTTAAATCTTTAATAACATTAACAATTGTGATTTTATCCATACCTAAAATTGTAATGACAATACTAACAGCTGATAATGTGATAGCAGCTACACCAACATACATACTCTTAGTTAGGATTTGAATTAATAAAACTACTAATATTGCTATTTCTAAAACTTCACTAGCAATTTTGCAACTTTTCTTTACGCTTTCCATGAAAACTCCTTTTTGAATTTATAATCGTTAAATATAAACTAACTTTTCTTTTATATTATCACTTTTTATTATTTTAATCAAGTATATGTTTATTACTAAATATTTTAATAATTAATTATTTATTATTAATAGCATTATATTTTCTAAACAATTTTTTCCCTTATTATAAATAATCATTTTAAAAAGAACTTAGATTATTAATCCAAGTTCTTTTCTTTAGTCTCTATTCAACATCTGGTAATTCACTTTTAATTTGTTCTAATAATTGTTCATATAAATAATCAATGTTATCTGTTAGTACTGATGTACTATTAATTGTAAATGATGAATAATCATCATTAACTTTTGCATCTGTCTTTTCAAAATTAATAGAGAATTTCACGATGACCTTAATCGTATTTTTACCTTCAAACAGCTCACCATCAACTGATTCGTAAACAGGATTTTCTTGCTCTAAATCTAACACACCTTGAATTTCTTTAAATGTATTAACATAATCAAGTTTCCAGTCAAGCAAAGCATCAGGATTATATTTTAATGTCAATTTTGCTTCATTAATCTTGACCATTGCTTTTACTTCTGTAAGAGCCATACCAACAATTTCCATTATATTTTCTTTAATCATAGCTATTTCTTCTTCACTTGGAATAACTACTTCACTACCTTGAACGATAGCCATAACATAATTTATGAATGTATAAACTTCTACAAACTTTTCATCAGCAAATGATTTTACAGCATCTAAAAATTGTTCTAAATGTTCTTGTTTAAATTCATATACAATTCCATCTAATGTTTGATTAATCGAAGGAGTTAATTTTTTAAATACATCTAACAACTTATTTAAATCTTCTTCTGTTAACCCAGAAGCTGTAAATGCTTCTTGAATTTGTGTTACTAATTGTTCATATTCTTCAGGAAGTGTTGCATTATCAGAATCAATTTCGATACCTAAATCTTTTAAATCTTGTTCTAATTGAGCTTGCTTTTCAAGTAATTTATTAACTACAGTTTGTAAATCAATCATTACCTTACCATTACTTGGATCTTCAAGCATCTTTGATGCATCAACATATACCTTATTTCCAAATAAATATAAACTCATCTCAACATGTTCATCATATTTTTGATCATTTAGTTCATTTTGAATTTGCACTTCTAAATCTAATTGTGCTTTATAATCAGCAACTTCTGTAACTGTTGTATCTTCAACTAAGAAATCTAATGTAACATCAAGAGCAGTTTTACTATTTGATTTATTTTCTCCAACTTGTAAATTATTGTCATAATCCAATTGGAAATTAGTTTTAACAGCAAAACCTTTCTTTTCATCTTTTATTTCTTTCCATTTAGCATATAAGGTAATTGTTCCTTTTTCAATATTTATTGATTCAAATGGATTTTCATATGTTTCATCTAAATACCAACCATCAAAAACAAATCCATCTTTAGCAGGATTTTCTGGCAATTCAAACTGATCTAATTCAGAAAAATTAATAATAGTATCCGCAATTTCATTGCCACCTACTGTATCATATTTAACTGTAATTTTACTAACGCTTAAATCACATCCCACTAAAATAAATGACATAACAATAACTAATAAAAAACATAAATTTTTTTTCATCTTCATTTTTTTTAGACCCTTTCCTCTATTATTATACTTATATAATACAATAAGTGTTACATGAAAACAAGTTTTTTTATTTTTTATTTTGTTTAAAAGTTTCAAAAAAGAGACTCATAAGAGTCTCTTGGTCAATTGATTATTTCTTTGAATAATCCATTGCTAAATAACGTTGATACATTGCATATCTTCTTTGTGCTTCTTCTCTATTAACTTGTAATAATTCAGCAGCATGTTCTGGATTAATATTCTTTAATTGAGCATAACGAGTTTCTGTCATTAAATGTTCTTCATATTTATCCCATTGTGGTTCTTTAGAATCTAATTGGAATGGATTTAATCCTTCAGCTTCTCTTCTTGGGTCATATCTAAATGTTACCCAATATCCACAATCAACTGCTAATTTTGCTTGTTCTTGAGATTTGCTCATACCACGTTTTAAACCATGGTTAATACATGGAGCATATGCAATAATAATTGATGGTCCATCATAGCTTTCAGCTTCTTTAATTGCTTTTAACATTTGAGCTTGAGATGCACCATGAGCAATTGTTGCTACATATACATGTCCATAACTCATTGCAATTGCTGCTAAATCTTTCTTCTTACCAGTTTTTCCACCAGCTGTAAATTTAGCAATTGAAGCTGTTGGACTTGATTTAGAAGATTGGCCACCAGTATTAGAGTATACTTCAGTATCAATAACTAAAATATTAACATCTTCTTGGTTAGCAATAACATGGTCTAAGCCACCATATCCAATATCATAAGCCCATCCGTCACCACCAAAGATCCATTGTGAACGTTTCATAATATAATCTTTTAATTCAAGAATATTCTTAGCTGTTTCACATTCTTTTCCTTCTAATAATGGTACTAATTCTTTTGCAATTCTCTTAGTTACATTGCCATCTTTTCTATTTTCTAACCATTCAGCACATAATGCTTTAACTTGTGGATCTGCTTCTTCGCAATTAGCAACTTCTTCCATATATACAGCTAAACGATTACGTAAAGCTTCAGTTGCCATTCTCATACCATATCCAAATTCAGCATTATCTTCGAATAATGAGTTAGCCCATGCTGGGCCCATTCCTTCTTTATTTTTAGTATATGGAGATGCTGGATAAGAACCACCATAAATTGAAGAACATCCAGTTGCATTAGCAACTACCATTCTATCACCAAATAATTGAGTGATTAATTTAACATATGGAGTTTCACCACATCCACCACATGCACCACTAAATTCAAATAATGGTTGTGCGAATTGAGAGTTTTTAGCATTTGCGGTAATATCAACTAAATCAGTTTTGTAACTTACATTATTAAAGAAATATTCACTATCGTGATATGTCTTATTATGATGTAATTCATCTACGTTAACCATTGATAATGCTTTTGTTACATTGCCGTCTTTATCTTTTCTTCCTGGACATGTATTAACACAAACTTCACATCCTGTACAGTCAGCAGCAGAAATTTGGATAGTATATTTTAATCCTTCTAATCCTTTACCCATTGCATTTAAGTATTTAGCAGTTTTTGGTGCATTCTTTTCTTCTTCAGCAGTTACTAAGAATGGACGGATAACAGCATGTGGACATACAAATGAACATTGGTTACATTGGATACAGTTTGTTGGATTCCAAACTGGAACGAATGTTGAAATTTCACGTTTTTCATATGATGTTGTACCACTAATCATAGTACCATCTTCATATCCTAAGAATGCTGAAACTGGTAAATCATATCCTTTAATTGCATTAATTGGGTTAGCAATTTTTTGTACAAATTCAGGTAAATCTTTATTTACTTTAACCTTTTTGTCTTTTAATGTAGCCCATGCTGGATCTACTTCAACTTTTACAAGACCTGCAGCTCCTGTTTCGATTGCTTTATAGTTAAGTTGTACAATAGCTTCTCCTTTTTTGCTATATGTCTTTTTAGCATAATATTTCATTAATTCTTGTGCTTTTTCATATGGCATGATTTGTTCATTTAATTTGAAGAATGCAGATTGCATAATTGTATTAGTTCTATTTCCTAATCCAATTTCACGAGCTAAACTTGTTGCATCGATAATATATAATTTAGCATTTTTCTTTGCTAATTCTGCTTTAAATGAATTTGGCATAAATGCGATTAATTCATCAACTGGTTTTGTAGTGTTTAATAAGAATGTTCCATTTTCTTTTAATGAAGACAACATATCATATTTTTCAACATATGTATCTAAACTACAAGCAACGAAGTCAGCTTGAGTTACTAAATATGTTGAACGAATTGGTTCTGGACTAAATCTTAAATGGCTTCTAGTAACACCACCTGATTTTTTAGAGTCATATGCAAAATAAGCTTGTGCATAATTATCAGTATTATCACCAATAATTTTAATTGTACTCTTATTAGCACCAACTGTACCATCACTACCTAATCCATAGAATATTAATTGGCTAGCTTTATCACCAGCAACATTAATTTCTTTTTCTAATGGTAAACTTAAATGAGTAACATCATCATTAATACCTACAGTAAAGTTATCTAATGCTTTTTTACCTTTTGCTAAGTTTTTATAAACAGCAAAGATTTGTGCAGGTGTAGTATCTTTACTTGATAAACCATATCTACCACCAATAATCATTGGAGCATTCTTTTCACCATAGAATACACTTCTAACGTCTAAGTATAATGGTTCACCAGCACCACCTGGTTCTTTTGTTCTATCTAAAACAGCAATTCTCTTAACTGTTTTTGGCATAGCTGCCATAAAATATTTTTTAGAGAATGGGCGATATAAGTGAACATTTACTGCACCTACTTTTTCGCCTTGTTTTAATTTATAATCAACTACTTCTTTAATACATTCATTTACAGAACCAATTGATACGATAACATCTGTAGCTTCAGGATCACCATAATAATTAAATGGTGCATATTCTCTTCCTGTAACTTTAGAAATTTCTTCCATATATTCATTAACAATATCTGGAACTGCATCATAATATTTGTTTTGTGCTTCACGTGCTTGGAAGTAAACGTCATCATTTTGTGCAGAACCTTTTTCTGCTGGATTATTTGGATTTAAAGCTCTGCTTCTAAATTTTGCAACAGCTTCACGATCTAATAAACGATCAAATACTTCATAATCCATTACTTCTACTTTTTGAATTTCATGACTTGTTCTGAATCCATCAAAGAAGTGCATAAATGGAACGCATGATTTAATTGCTGCTAAATGAGCAACTCCAGCTAAATCCATTACTTCTTGTACACTTGATGTTGCTAACATTGCAAATCCAGTTTGACGACAAGCCATAACGTCTTGATGATCTCCAAAAATTGATAATGCATGTGTTGCTAAAGATCTTGCTGAAACATGGATAACACCTGGTAATAATTCACCTGCGATTTTATACATGTTAGGAATCTTTAATAATAAACCTTGACTAGCTGTGTAAGTTGTTGTTAAAGCACCAGCTTGTAAAGATCCATGAACTGTACCTGCAGCACCAGCCTCAGATTGCATTTCTACAACTCTAACAGGCATTCCAAATAAGTTTTTTTGTCCTTTACTTGCCCAATCGTCTGTATATTCAGCCATTGGTGAAGAAGGTGTAATAGGATAAATACCAGCTACTTCAGTAAATGCATACGAAGCCCATGCAGCAGCTTGATTTCCATCCATTGATTGAAATTTTTTAGCCATTATAAAACCTCCATGATAAAAAATTCATATATTCGATAATATTATACTACATTTTCATTTAAAAGTTAAGAGTTTTTTGAAAATAGTTTTATAAAATAAAAAAGCCCTCTTTAAAGAGAACTCTTACATTTCTTCAATTGAATGAGCAATATAGAATAAATGGTCACCAATACGTTCTAGATTATTAACTAAATTTAAATATATATTACTACTTGCGGGTTTACATATTCCCGCATTCATTCTTTCAATATGGCTTGCCACAAGTTGTTTTCTTGTATTGTCAATTTTTTCTTCTAACTCATCTACAGATTTTAAATATTTTTTATTTTTAGTATTAACTGCTTTTTTAACAACATAACATAATTGTTCAATAATACTAAACATATCTTTAATTTGCACTTTAACATTATCTGAAAAATGTAAATCATCTTTAACTCTTTTACTCGTGTATTTTGTAATATTATCCGCTAGTTCACTAATTCTTACAATATCACCATTATTATGATGTAATACAGAAATAAATTTTTCATCCTCCAATGACGTTTGACGAGCCGATGTTTCAACTAAATAAGCAGTAATACCTTTACTTATTTCACTTATACGATAATTTAAATTGTCAACTTCTTCTTTAACTTGTGTATCACGATTATCAAAGCCTTTTAAAGCTTTGCGCACTGATTCCATTGCCATATCTAACATTACATTAGATTCTCTTAATGTTGCATCAATCGCAATAGCAGGAGTTGATAAGAAACGTTTATCCAAAAATGTTTTATATATATCTTTATCTTCTTTATCTGGAATAATTTTTGTAGCTAACGCAACAAAGGCGTTTGTTAATGGTAAGAAGATTAGTGTACATATCACATTAAATGCCGTATGGAACATTGCTATTTGTGTACTAATATGACTAAACCATCTTCCAAATGTTACTTCCATAAATCTTGGGAAAATTAATAATATAATCATAAATATTGCTGAACCAAATACATTGAATAACAAGTGAATTAAGGAAGCTCTTTTCGCATTTTGAGAAGCACCATATGAAGACATAATAGCTGTCACACATGAACCTATATTACTGCCTAAAATAATATATAACATCGAATTACCACCTTTACCAATAACTAGTCCTGCACCAGCCATTGATATCAAAATAGATGTAATTGCGGAACTACTTTGAACTAAAGCTGTTAAAACAATTCCTAACAACAATAATAAAAATGGATTATCTATTTTACTAAACATATTTAAAACAGCAGGTTCGTCTTGAAAAGAATCCATTGATTCTTTCATTAAGTATAATCCCATGAATACTAATCCAAGTCCAGCAATAGCAAAACCGATTGATTTCGTTTTATCTTTTTTAGCAATCATATTCATTAACATACCAATACCAGTAAAGGCAATTGCAATTTGGTCAAAGTTAAAAGCTTGTAATGCAGCAATTTGAGCAGTTATAGTTGTACCAATATTAGCCCCCATTATAACTGTAGTTGCTTGAAATAATGTCATTATACCCGCATTAACAAAACCAACAACCATAATTGTAGTTAAACCAGAACTTTGAACTATAGCAGTTGAAGCTGCCCCGATTCCAACACCAGCTAATTTACTTTTACTGGTTTTAGTAAACATTTTTTTAATTTTTGTATTAGCTAATTTTTCTGTATTATCAGATACTGTTTTAGCGCCCATTAAAAAAGCACCTAATCCTCCTAATAATAATAGAATCGCATAAAAATATTCCATAAAATGTCCTTCCGCTTTTTTTATTTTTATCATTAAGCATCCTAATTATAACATATTTTTTTATTAATTCCAATAAAAATCCATTTTCACCATTTGGTAGTTATTATTTTTTTTGTAAATCTATCTATCTATTTGTAAAATAAAAAACCATTTATAAATGGTTTTTTCCTATGTATATTAACATTTGATTTCTTTATATATTGTGCTTTTAGAAACATTACGGTCTTTAGCCACTTTTTTCATTGCTTCGTTTTCATTTAAATTTTGTTGCAAGTAATATTCAAAGTGTTCTTTTATTGAAAGTTGATTTAATTCTAAGGTTATATTATCTTGAATACACCCATGAACAATAATTACTATTTCGCCTTTTAACTCAGTAATATTATTAATAATTTCTTCGAGATTACCTCGAATATATTCTTCGTATTTTTTTGTTAATTCTCTTGCAATAACAATTTTACGATTTCCAAATACTTGTAACATATCTTGTAATGTTTCCATAATACGATGAGGGGCTTCATATATTATTAATGTTTCTTTTTTATTAACTAATGTTTGAAGTTCTTTAATTCTTTGACTTTGCTTACTATTTAAAAATCCATGAAAATAAAAACTATCATTTGGTAGACCTGAAGCAATTAGAGCCGTTAATGAGGCACTTGCACCTGGTAAACTAATAACATTGAATCCATTATTAATAGCATCTTTAGACACTAAAAATCCCGGATCACTAATGCACGGTAGACCAGCATCACTAACTAATGCTACATTCTTTCCATCTTCTAATAATTTAATTATTTCTTGTGTTTTTACTTCTTCATTAAAAATATGATAATTTCTTAATGGTGTTGATATATTAAAATGACTAAGTAAAACCTTAGTCACTCTAGTATCCTCACAATATATTACATCCACATTTTTTAGTACTTCAACACTACGAAATGTCATATCTTCAAAATTTCCAATTGGTGTTGGCACAAGATATAGTGTGGATAAATCATTATTATAAGACTTTTGGACTATCATTTTTCTTGAATAATCCTTTTGATTTTTTCACGCAAATCACGCTCAGCGTACACTTGTTTCATTAATTCATATTTCTTTTTGTCAGAAATTTTAAATTGTTCTTGAATTGCTTCTATTAAGAAATGTTCTTCTACACTGTACCAATCATCATTTAAAGATGCAGAAACAAGGTTATAAAAAACTAAGTTTCTAGTTGTAGTAGCTTTATTAGCAAAATACTCAATTAATTTTTCTTTACTTGTGTTAGATTTATGATATTTTGCTAAATCTTCTCCCATTTCAGCTTTATATTTTTTTATAATTGATTTTTCTTTTTCAGTTGCTTCACCATCAACAGAGATTAACTTAATCAATAAATCAACAAAATAATTTTTTTCTTCTTTTGATAATAAACTTAATAACATTTAAATCACCTCGACATATACTATAGTTATTATATCACACATTTTTTTTATTAACAATAAATTATTTCTTAAAATTAAAGATTTCCAAAACTTCTTTAGAATAATAATTGCTTTCATCATAAATATATAATGGTTGTAGAACTTTTAATCCACAATTTTTGTTTTTTCTTGCCTCAATTAAAACAAATAATGAATCTTTAGAATCAGGTTTTGTAAAAACAAAGCGTATTGTTTTGGGTTCTAAACAATTATTTCGAAATGCTGCAATAATATCTGCCAATCTTTCAGTGCGATGAACCATATAAAATGATCCACCATCATTTAATAGTTTCTTTGCTTCGCTAACAATATCTTCAAGTGTAGCAAGTATTTCGTGTCTTGCAATTGTCAAATATTCATTTTTATTAATATTACTATTTTCATCATATTTAAAATATGGTGGGTTACAGGATACAATATCACAGCTATTAGCACCTATTTGTTTATATATGTTTTTTAAATCCTGATTTAGATATGTTATTTGTGCATCTAACTCATTCATTTTGGCACTTTCAACTGCCATATCATATACTTCTTTTTGAATTTCAACACCAATAATATTTGCTTTTGTTTTTAATGTTAAGAATAATGGAATAGGTCCATTTCCTGTGCATAAATCCACGATTCTTTTTGTTTTGTTAGATGTCTTAATGAAATCAGCTAATAACATTGAATCAACAGAAAAACTAAACATTTCATCATCTTGAATTATTTTTATTTTATCATAGCCTAATAACTCATGAATTTTTTTCATCGTTTTTATGTTTTAACCTTTTAACTTTATTTGCTTCCCATTCTTCAATTACACCATCATTATCAGTGCGTATTATTTGACGTAAATAATCAGCATTCACAACTTTGCAACAATCACAAGTTGGTGTTTTAACTTGCTCACCAACACCAGGAACAATTTTATGTAACTCTTCGTATGCATCACTTTCATAAGCTATACAGCACATTAGTTTTCCACATACTCCTGCGATTTTATTAGAAGACAAATTCATTCCTTGTTCTTTTGCCATTTTCATTGTTACTAAATCAAATTCACGCAAATGCTTTTTGCAACAAACTTCCATACCGCAAGTTCCAATAGCCCCTAATAATTTAACGCCTTCTCTTAATCCAATTTGGCGAAGTTCAATACGTACTTTAAAATCACTTGCTAATGCTTTAACTAACTCTCGAAAATCAACTCGTCCTTCCGCATTATAATAAATCAATAATTTAGTTCCATCTAAAGTATATTCGCAGCCTAAAGTTTTCATTTCGAGTTTAAAATCAGCAACAATTTTCTTAACTCTACTTAATGATTTTATAGCCTTAATCTCATTTTCTTCATATTTATTTAAATCTTTAGTAGTTGCAATTCTAATGACATCTTTTAATTCATAAGCTACTTCTTCATCAGATACTTCTCTAATTTCAGAAATTACTTTTCCTAATTCAATTCCTCTTGCTGTTTCCACAACTACTTTATCATCTTTCTTGATATCTAGATTTCCGGGATTAAACCAATATATTTTTCCAACTTCTTTAAATCCTATACCAACTATCTTTTTCATTTTATCACCATTCCTATTTCAATAAACATTGATGAATACATTAAATCAATATTTATATTATACTTCAACTTTTCTTTATAATTTAATATTATTTCTAATATTTTAACTTCTTGCTTTCTTGATAAAATTAATTGACAAAATTCTAACGTATCTTCAAATACTAAATTTTCCATATTTAATTGTTTCTTAACTTTATCGCTTTGCATATTCATTAATAAATCCAAAAAATATAAATGATACTTTCTTTCTAATTGTTTTAAAAATATTCCATCATCTACTAAAACCATTGTTACATTTTGAGGATTCTCTTCGATATCTATTCCTATTTTTTTAACTAATTCAATTATTTGATTTAATATTTTATCACTAGCCATTGTTATTGCTTCACTTGAGTTATTAGTTAATGTAGCAATAGCACGACTATTATCACCAATAATTCCTTTCTTTATAAGTTCTTGGCTAATTTGTTGTTTCGATTTTGGTAAAAAATGTACCATAACACTTCGTGAACGAATGGTTGGTAAAACAACATTTATATTTTCTGTTAATAAAATTCCAAAATCATTTTCGTGCATTGATTCTAAAAACTTTAATAAAGAATTGCTGGCAGATAAAGATGCTTTTTCAATATCTTTAATAATAAATACTCTTTTCGAATCAGCGACCATTGAAAATTCATGTTCTAAATCATCTATTTGTTCTTTTTTTATTGTTTCCCCATCTGGGCTAATAATAAAAATATTCGGATTACATAACTGTTCTATTCTTTTGCACTCATCACACACACCGCATGCTCCACCTGCTTGACATAATACTAAACTAGCAAAATATAAAGCAGCATCCATTTTTAAAGTGCCTTTTTCACCATAAAACAAATATGTATTAACTAAACGATTGTTATTAAAACTATTATTTATTAAACTTACTACTTCTGGTTGAGTAGCAAATAAATTTGAAAAGTCCATTATACGTCCTCTACTTTTGTAATAACTTATCAATTATAGTGATAGTATCTAAAAATACATTATCACGATTTTGTTCACCATTAATGGATATAAAGCGATTAGGAAACATGTGAGCAACTTGACTGTACCCTTCATATACTTTTTTATGGAATTCAATCTTTTCCAAATCTAATCTATTTTCTTCACGGTTATTATTTTTAATTCTAGATAAACCTACTTCTGGATGTACATCTACATATATAGTTACATCAGGTAATAAACCATCAGTTGCAAATTGGTTTACTTGATATACCTTTTCAATACCTATGCCACGGGCATATCCTTGATATGCTAATGAGCTGTCAATAAAGCGATCACATAATACAATATATCCTTTTTCTAAATAGGGAATTACTTTTTCAGTTAAATGTTGTCTTCTACTAGCAGCATATAATAACGCTTCTGTAATACTATCCATATTAGTATTATTAACATCTAAAATAACATTACGAATATCTTCAGCTATTTTACTGCCACCTGGTTCACGTGTTTTAATAACCTTATAACCTTTATCAGTATAATGCTTTAATATATTTTCTATTAATGTTGTTTTTCCACTGCCTTCTGTTCCTTCAAACGAAATAAATAATCCCTTCATATTTAGCTCCTTATATTTTATTATTTTCATTATACCATACTTCCAAAAAAAAATAAAGATGAAATAAAAAAAAGGATATAGTATTTAGTACTACATCCTAATATTCAACATTAACTAAGTATAACCCATTTGCGGGGGCTAGTTTGGGTGCTAATGTGCGGTTTTTTTGTTTCAATATATTTTCTAGTTCTTGAAATGTAAGACGCTCATTACCAACTTCTATAAGCATTGCTACAATAATACGAATCATATTATGTAAAAATCCATTACCTGTAAAATATATACTTACTTCATTATCTTTGATATCGAATGTTATATCATATATTGTTCGAATAGTATTTTCAGTTATATGATTTTTAGTAAATGATTTAAAATCATGTTCTCCAATAAATATTTTACTTGCTTCCATCATTTTTGATATATCTAGTTTATATTTATAATAATAGCAATAATTTTGTTTTAAAGGATTATATTCATTTAAATTAATAACATACTTATATGTTTTTTTATGAACACTATATCGCGCATGAAAACTATCATTCACAATTTCAACTTCTTTGATATATATATCACGAGGTAAACGCGAATTAATAGCATTTTTCATTTGCCACTCTTGCATTGCAATTTCCGTATCAAAATGAAATACTTGCCCTAATGCATGCACTCCTGTATCCGTTCTTCCCGATGAATGAATACTAATTTTCTTTTTACAAATTATTAGTAAAACTTGTTCTATTTCTTGTTGAATAGTACGTAAATTATTTTGAGTTTGAAAGCCATGAAAATTAGTGCCATCATATTGAACTATTGCTTTATAACGCATCTTATAACACCTTATATATCTTTCCAAATATAATTCCCACAATTACTAAACATACAAACAAATATACTAAAATATCAGAAATATGATATTTCAAAACTTGTAGTTTTGTACGATCCTCACCTGGTATATATCCCCTAGCTTCCATTGCATAAGCAAGGTCTTCCGCTTTTTTATATGAGATAACAAACATTGGAACAAGCAAAGATATTATTTGATTAATTTTATCTTTTAGACTTCCTTCTTCAAAATCAACCCCACGAGAAGCTTGGGCTTTTAATATTTTTTTACTTTCATTTAACAAAGTAGGAATAGAACGCAAGGCAATGGAAATCATCATTGCTAAAATGCTAATTTGTGATTTCATAAATTTAAAAGGTTTTAACACTCCTTCAATACCACTATTTAAATCAGTAGGCTTTGTACAAAATGTAAGTAAAGCAGATAATGTTAATAAATTAATTACTCTTAATAATACTTTAATTCCTGAATTAAAGGCATTCTCATGAATACTAATTGTATAATTAACTATTATATAATCATTAAAATTTATTGTTTGAACATAAAAAATTAATATTAATATTATTACAAATAATAGTATGCGAAACTTTTTAATTATTTTTCCACTATATAAATATAAAATTAATAATACTATTCCAATCATTAAACTAATAATACTTAAAGTAAAATCGTGTGTTAATAATAATCCGTTAATAGATAATATATCACCACTTGTATTAAATAATATTTGAAAAATAAAAGTAAAAATCAATAACATAGCTACAGCTTTAAAACTATTTAAAAATTTATTAATTGGTATTCTAGTACTTAACACAATTATTAATTCAAAAATAAAAAATCCAATTAATATATAAATATTATTTATTAAAAACAAACATATCATTAATGTAAATAAAGATAATATTTTAGTTCTTGGATCTAATCGATGAACCCACGAATCCACATTCACATATTGGCCGAAAACCATACTATTCATGTTGTTCACCTACCTTTTCTTTTATTTCTAAAAAGGCATCTTCTAAATTATATTGATATACATTTAAATTTAAGTTAAGTTTTTCATTTAATTGCTTCATTAAGGTAACTATCGTAGGATATCCTAAATGACAATTATTAATAATTTCATCTTCCTTAAATAATTGTTCTTTTGAACCATCATACATTAAATGACCACCCTTTAAAACAATAACTCTTTTGACATATTCACTAACAACATCCATATCGTGAGTGATTAGAATAATAGTTTTATGTTGTTCGGTATTAATTTTTTGTAACAATTGTAATAATTCTTTTTTTGCAATTGGATCTAAACCAACAGTTGGTTCATCTAAAACTAATACATCAGGATTGCTTGCTAAAATACCCGCAATAGCAACTTTACGCATTTGCCCACCACTTAATGCAAATGGGCTTTTATCTAATAAATCACTAATTCCCATCAAAGCACTAACCTTTTTTACAGTGTCATCATGATTATTTTTTTTATCAAAATTCTTAGGTCCAAATAAGATATCCTTATATACTGTTTCTTCAAATATTTGGTACTCAGGAAATTGGAAAACTAACCCTGTATATTGACGTAATGGTTTTAATGGAAATTTTAGTTTTGGTTTTTTTATTAATTGTTTACGATATTTTTTAGAGTTTTCGCTAGCTGTAATAGTTTTATCAATAATATATTTATTAATTTCTATTTTTCCAGAGCTTAGAAAATTTAAAGCATTTAATAATTGTACTAACGTTGATTTACCACTACCTGTGTGCCCAACAATTGCTATAAATTCATCTTGGCCATTAATATCAATGGAAATATCTTGCAAACTAAACTTAATATTTTCTTTTAACTTTTTAGGCACATAGTATGCAAAGTTTACTTTTGATAACTTAATTCCCATAATGCTTTAATTATTTCATCCTTTCTAGCTACATTTGATGATTCAATTTTTTCGATTAATTTCATACTTTCCAGTATATCTAAATTACTTTCTTTTAATATTTTTGTTTGCGTAAATACTTCTTCTAAAGTGCCATCTAATACAACTTTTCCTTGATTCATAACTATTACTCGATCACAATATTTAGCTTCTAAAAGATTATGAGTAATAGATATTATTGTTTTTTCTTTTTTTAACTTATTAATAATGTCTAATATTTCTCTAACACCTTGAGGGTCTAACATTGATGTTGCTTCATCAAATATTATTATTTCGGGATTCATTGCTAAAACACCCGCAATGGCAACACGTTGTTTTTCACCACCACTTAATTGTTCAGGATTGTTTTCTAAAAATTTTTCCATTGAAACTTTAGTAGAATATTCCTTTACTAAACTTTGCATAGTACTAGAATCTACATTTCTATTTTCTAATCCAAAAGCTATATCATCTTTTACAGTTACACCCACAAATTGATTATCAGGATTTTGAAAAACAATACCAATATTTTTTCTGATTTCGTTGATGTTTTGTTCGTTCATCTCTAATCCATTAATATAAATTGAGCCTGATTTAGGTTCTAACAATCCTACAAGTAGTTTAGATAATGTACTTTTACCACTACCATTATGCCCAAGTATGCAAACATACTCTCCTTTATTTATACTTAAAGTAACATCGTTCACAGCTTGTGCTTCTTTAGAATATTGATATGTTAAATTTTTTGTTTCTATTATACTCATAATATCACCTTTTAATAATCCTATATATTGTACCACTATTTACATGCTTTTGCAAATATTAATTTCTTTGGTAAATTTGTTCGAGTGTTATTTCTCCATAAAATATTTCTTGTAATATATTACCCTTTTTAATAAGTAAATTCCCATTATTTGTTATATCGATAATTTCTACTTCTTGATTATTATAAAATGCTTTTTTCTCTTTTAAATAATTATTTTTTTTACATATATTTAAAAAAGAATAGTTATTTCGAAGGAAATCATTATATAAAGTGTTAAAATTACTTATTACCCCATTCATTATCTTCATTTTATCAAATGATGTATGTAATTCTTTGTTTAACGACGTAGCTTTATATTGTATCTCTTCATCAAATATTTCTTGATTAATATTTATTCCTATTCCCACAATTATTGCTTCAACTTTTTTTGATGAAACACCTTCAACTAATATTCCACAAATCTTTTTATCATTAACCATTATATCATTAGGCCATTTAATACTGCAGTTTATATATTGACTAATTGTTAAATATACACTAGCACCCATAACTAATGATATTAATGGTATCAATAATTCTTGAACATTCGGTTTTAATAAAATTGAAAATGTTAACGAACCATTATCCGCAAACCACTTTCTCTGCATTCTTCCTTTACCATCGGTTTGTTTATCAGTATACACAACAGTAAAATCATCGAATTTTTGATAGTTATCTTTTAAATATTTATTTGTGGATGGTAGTGTATTAAATTGTAGTACTTTCATTCATTTTTTCCTCTATTTATTATTATAATGTAAATACTCATAAAACGCAAGAAAAGGATTTGATATTACTCAAATCCTTACATTTTTATCCAAACATATTAATTAATAAACCAGCTGCAACAGCAGATCCAATTACACCCGCAACATTTGGTCCCATAGCATTCATAAGTAAGAAGTTTGTTGGGTCTTCTTTTACACCTTCTTTATGAACAACACGAGCTGCCATTGGAACAGCAGATACACCAGCTGCACCAATCATTGGGTTAATCTTTCCGCCAGATAATTTACACATTAACTTACCAACTAATACACCACCAGCTGTAGCAAAGCTAAATGCGAAAATACCTAATGCAAATATCTTTAGTGTTTCAATATTTAAGAATGTATCTGCAGAAGCTGTAGCTCCAACGCATAAACCTAAAATTATTGTAACGATATATAATAATGCATTTCCTGCTGTTTCAACTAATTTTGGTACAACACCAGATTCTTTAATTAAGTTACCAAACATTAAGCAACCAATTAATGGAGCACATGATGGAATAAGTATTGTAACAACAACAGTAACTAAAATTGGGAATATTATTTTTTCAACTTTGGAAACTGTTCTTACTTGATCCATTTTAATTAAACGTTCTTCTTTAGTAGTTAATAAACGAATAATTGGAGGTTGAATAAATGGTACTAATGCCATATAACTATATGCAGTAATAGATATAGCAGGTAATAAGTGTGGTGCTAGTTTTGTAGTTGTTAAAATGGCTGTTGGACCATCAGCACCACCAATAATACCAATTGACGCAGCTTCTGGACCTGTGAAACCAATTAACAATGCAAACAAGAAGGCAATAAAAATACCTAATTGTGCAGCAGCACCTAATAACATACTTTTTGGATTACCAATTAATGGTCCAAAGTCTGTTGTTGCACCAATACCCATAAATATTAAACATGGATAAATTTCTTTCTTTACTCCAATATATAAAGCACCTAACAAACCAGTAAATTCGTATGTTGTTAAAACTGATAAAACATTAGCTTGTTCTTCCGCAACAATTGTTAAAGAAGCAAAATCTGTTAACGCACCATTATCAACTAATAATGCAATAACCTCGCTTAATTGTACTCGCCCATCAAGTGCAATTTTTAGTTCATTAAAGATAGCTTCACTTTCAGCACTTGTTATATTTAAATATAACGCTAATGAATTTACATCATAATAATTATCACAATTTACGACACTTTTTAAATATATCTCTGCCCCAGGAAAATTTACTAATAACATACCAAATGAAATTGGAATTAATAAATATGGTTCTGCTTCTTTAAATATTGCTAAATACAATAAAAAGCAAGCTAAAGCAATCATTACTAAACATTTCCAATTACCATCTTGAAAAATATGTGCAATACCTGTTGATTGGGCAAAATCTCTAATTATATCCCAAACCATATTATCTTATCCTACAATAATTAATACTTCTTGATTAACGACTGCTTGACCTTTACTAACTCTTACTTCTTTAACTGTTCCTGAAACTGTTGAAACAACTTCATTTTCTAGTTTCATTGCTTCTAAAATAGCAATTGTTTGACCTCTTTCAACTTTATCTCCTGCAGCGACTTTAACATCTAAAATTGTACCAGCCATAGGTGATTTTACTTCTTGATCACCAGCTGCATGAGCAACTACTTGTTCACTTTTCTTTTCTACAACGATAGAACCTTCTTTTTCAGTAACACTTTCAATTTCAACTTCATAAACTTTTCCGTTTACTTTAACTTTATAAATTTTCATAATTATCTCCTCTTATTTAACTTCCTTTATAGACACAAGTCTTGCGTCTTTACATTTTGTTTCTTCAACGAAATTAGCAGTAGCAACTAGTGCTGCAACCATCATATCTTCATCTTTAATATCTTCAATTGAAAATTTTTTTGTTGTCTTAACTACCGGTTTAGGTGTTTTAACTTCAGCATCATTTTTAAAAGGAATGCGAGAAACTAATTTAATGCATATAACTAATAATGTTAGCATTAAAAAGACAATAACAATTGCGATAATTGAAAATACTAATCCTTCAATAAAGCTAATATCTTCATTACTGACTAAAAATAACATTTTTCCTCCTATCCAATGTAAAGATTTACTTCTGTAATTTCATCTTCACTATACTTTTGTTTTAAGAATTTTACAGCTTTAGCTTCAAATAATGCACATGTTAATACATCTTCTTCGCTTCTAACTAAATCTTTATATTTTTCTTTAAATGCTTCAAACTGAGGTTCTATTTTATCGGCTGGACGATAAGTTATAACTTCATCATCACCAATAATTTTCTTGCGTATTGCTTCATCAACTGGAGCTGGACTTTGACCATATAATCCGTGTAAATATTCTTTAATTTCATTAGGTACCATTTTATATCTTTCACCTGTCATAACATTTAAAACAGCTTGTGTACCAACCATTTGCGATAATGGTGTAACAAGTGGTGGGTATCCTAATTCTTTTCTAACTCTTGGAACTTCTTTTAAAACTTCATCATATTTATCCATTGCATTTTGTTGCTTTAATTGATTCATTAAATTTGATAACATTCCTCCAGGAACTTGATATTTCAAAATGCTTGGATTTGATGTTAAAGCTTTAGGATTTAATAAACCGTTTGCTAAATACTTATCTTTAACTTTTGTCATCTTATCAGCAGCTTTCTTTAATGCCTCAATATTTAAATTTGTATCATATTTTGTTCCTTGTAATGAATAAACAAATGATTCTGTACATGGTTGACTTGTGCCTCCACTTAATGGTGATAATGCAGTATCAATAATATCCACACCTGCTTCAATAGCTTTCATGTATGCCATTTCCGCAATTCCACCTGTGCAATGTCCGTGTAATTCAATTGGTAATTTTGTGTTTTTCTTTAATTCACTAACTAATCTATAGGCATCTTCTGGTAAAATAACACCAGCCATATCTTTAATGCATAATGAATCAGCACCCATTTTTTCAACTTCTTTTGCTAGTTCAACATAATACTCAACTGTATGTACTGGGCTTGTAGTGTAACTTAATGCTATTTGACAATGACCACCAAATTTTTTTGTAGCTTCAACAGCACTTCTTAAATTTCTAACATCATTTAATGCATCAAACACTCTAATAATATCAATACCATTTTCTAATGACTTTTGAACAAACTTTTCTACAACATCATCCGCATAATGTTTATATCCTAAGATATTTTGTCCTCTAAATAACATTTGTAATTTTGTTTTTTTGCATTTTTGTTTTATTAATTTTAATCTCTCCCATGGATCTTCATTCAAAAAACTAATACAACTATCAAATGTTGCACCACCCCAAACTTCTAAAGCATAATATCCAGCGTTATCAAGTTCTTCTAATGCACTGCATACTTCTTCAGTTGTCATTCTAGTAGCAAACAATGATTGATGCCCATCTCTAAGGGCGGTTTCTACTATTTTTACTCCCATAATGTCTCCTCCCGTAACAATAGTTCCACAAAAAACCAAAAATAGTATAACATACTATCACTATTTTTTCAAAGTTTTTAAAATTATTGATTTTATTTTCTTAATTGAATTTTAATTTAATAATCAATTATTTCCTCTTTATTTGCTTCGCTTTTTGCTTTTCTTTTACATTAAAATCCTTTAGCATTTGAAATACATTACTAAAAATTACTTTATCTAACAACAATTCTCTTAATGTATCATCTAAAACTTTTCTTTCTTTTTTATCAATTCGTAAATATGATTTTATTAGTCCTAATTTGTTAGCATTTAATTCTGATAATGTACTAGACTTTGTATAAACTAAAGCATTATATAATGTATCGGTAAATCTTTCTCGTGTTGAAAAATCCATATTTTCTAACATCGTTTGAATTTTATTTTCTATATATGTACTATCTTTATTTCTACATTTTGCTTGTTTAAAATGATTTATATCTACTTCCCAACTAAATATATCATGTTGATACAATCCATGACTATCAGAAGAAACGAGATAATGTTCTTCATAATGATTAAATAAATATCCAACAATTGATGTGTCACCACCATATGTTATTATTTTTTCACATTGTTTAATTTGTTTTTTATTTAGCTTTTCAGAAAAACCTTGGCCATCGAAATTATATACTTTTATAACTTTATTTTGGGATTCAGAGTTGGCATATATATAGCTATGCATTGCCAAATGGCCGCCTTTAGAATGTCCTGTTATAATAATTTTATTATTACGTGAGCTTATATATTCAACATATTTTACTGCTTCTTCTTGAGCAGGCGTTGGAAAACAATGAATCATATTTAAATTTTCTTTCCACCCTACTAATGTATCATCAGTTCCTGAAAACACAACAATTATTTTATCATTTATTTTTATAGAAAAAGCTGTAAATTGAATTTCTCTTTGAGTACATATATCACTTATATAATTTGTGATTTCTAAATCTTTAAAACGTCGAGTGTTAGATACATTTTCAAGTAATGTTACAATATCGATTGGAACTACTAAACCTATCATTTTCATAATTTCTTTTTTGAATGGATGCAGTTGTTTACCTACATCTTCTATTGTTATTTTATCATCACTTTCAAGGCATGGCATTTTAATGTATTTTTCAAATGGTATCATAATTAATTGCGATAAAATTGCTAAATCAATTTCATTAATCTCTTCTTGTTCAAAAGTTAAATCACAACGCCATTTTACATAATCAAATATTTTATCCATTAATATACTCCTACAATTATTATACAACAATTTTTTTAAAAAATATAATATAAATAAAAAAAATCTAGTTACATATATAACTAGATTTCTGTTTTTATTTTAAAGCTTCAGCTACTGCAACAGCTACAGCTACAGTGGCACCAACCATTGGGTTATTACCCATACCAATTAATCCCATCATTTCTACATGGGCTGGAACAGATGAAGAACCTGCGAATTGTGCATCTGAATGCATTCTTCCCATTGTATCTGTCATACCATATGAAGCAGGACCTGCTGCCATATTATCTGGGTGTAATGTTCTACCAGTTCCACCACCTGATGCAACTGAGAAATATTTTTTACCTAATTCGTTACATTCTTTCTTATATGTACCAGCTACTGGATGTTGGAAACGAGTTGGGTTAGTAGAGTTACCAGTAATAGATACATCTACACCTTCTAAGTGCATAATAGCAACGCCTTCTCTAACGTCATCAGCACCATAGCATCTTACTTTAGCTCTATCACCATCAGAATATGCATGTTCATTTACAATATTTACTTTACCAGTTTTGTAATCAAAAGCTGTTTCAACATGAGTAAATCCATTAATTCTTGAAATGATTTTAGCAGCATCTTTTCCTAAACCATTTAAAATTACTCTTAATGGTTCTTTTCTTACTTTGTTTGCAGTTTTAGCAATTCCAATTGCACCTTCTGCAGCTGCAAATGATTCATGTCCAGCTAAGAAAGCAAAGCATTTTGTTTCTTCAGATAATAACATAGCTCCTAAATTTCCGTGTCCTAAACCCACTTTTCTATCATCAGCAACACTTCCAGGAATGCAGAATGATTGTAACCCTACTCCAATCCATCTTGCAGCTTCTGCAGCTGATTTTGCATTGTTTTTAATTGCTAATGCAGCACCAACTTCATAGGCCCAACATGCATTTTCAAAACAAATTGTTTGGATTCCTCTTACTATTGATAAAGCATCAACACCTTTTGCATCGCAAATTGCTTTTGCTTCTTCAATTGAAGCAATACCATTTTCATTTAAACACTTATTAATTTGATCTATTCTTCTTTCGTAACTTTCAAATAATGCCATGATATTACCTCCTATTCTTGACGAGGGTCAATATATTTAGATGCTTCCGCAAATCTTCCATATGTACCCTTAGCTTTCTCTAATGCTTCTTCAGCTCCGATTCCTTTCTTTAAGAAATCAGTAAACTTACCTAAACTTAAATATTCATAACCAATGATTTCACTATTTTCATCTAAAGCAAGTCTAGTAATATATCCTTCAGTTAATTCAAGATATCTAGGACCTTTTTCAAGTGTACTGTAAATTGTACCAACTTGGCTTCTTAATCCTTTACCTAAATCTTCTAATCCAGCACCAATAGTTAAACCATTTTCAGAGAATGCTGATTGTGTTCTTCCGTAAACGATTTGTAAGAACAATTCACGCATTGCTGTATTGATAGCATCACATACTAAGTCAGTATTAACAGCTTCTAATAATGTTTTTCCAACTAATGCTTCACCAGCCATAGCTGCAGAATGTGTCATACCTGAACATCCAATTGTTTCAACTAATGCTTCTTGAATTATACCTTTTTTAACATTTAATGTTAATTTACATGCACCTTGTTGAGGAGCACACCATCCGATACCATGAGTAAAACCAGAAATATCTGTAATTTGTTTAGAATATGTCCATTCGCCTTCTTGAGGAATTGGAGCACATCCATGACTAGCACCGATAGCAACTTTACACATGTTTTTAACTTGATTTGTTGTTTCCATAGTCTCTCTTCCTTTACTAAAAAATTATAGATGTTAAATAGTCATCTACTTTACTATATTATTCTATCATATTATTAATTATTTTTCAATCATAAAATGTTTACAAAATAAAAAGTTGAGATATATACCTCAACTATTTTGCTGAATTCAATAATACTTGTCCTATAATATTACTTGCAAGTGAAACCACTAAACAAACAACACCTAAAACAATAGATAAAGTTCCATTTTCTCCGTCTTTTTTTTGTTTAATTCCATTACCTATACAACCGCCTCCGCAAGCATATCCAATTAATGGAATAAATAATGCAGCAATTGATCCAACTATACATAAAATAATACTAATTGTATTTGTATTTTTTTTACCAGATTTATTATCTGTTATAGTAGCATCACAAACTTCTTCTACAACAGTTCCACAAGCTGGGCATGTATTAGTTCCTTCACTAATCTCAGTTCCACAATTATTACAAAACATACTAACCCTCCATTTTCTTGTACATTATGCACATATATATTATATAATATTTAAATTTTTTTTGCAATCTTTTTATAATTTAGATGCATTCTAATTAAAAAAATGATATAATTAATTCGAGGTGTATATATGAAATATTTAGTTTTTAGTGACATTCATGGTTCTTTAGATTCATGCCAATTTATTATAAATAAATATAATGAATTAAAACCTGATAAAATTATTCTTTTAGGTGATATTTTATATCATGGGCCACGAAATGATTTGCCTGTAAATTATAACCCAAAAGAAGTAATTAAAATGTTAAATAGTATTGCCAATAAAATAATATGCGTAAAAGGAAATTGTGATGCAGAAGTAGATCAAATGGTGTTAAACTTTAAAATATATAATAATAAAACATTATCTATTAATAATAAAAAAATACTATTAACTCATGGACACCATATCAATTACAATAATCCTATTAATGATAATTCAATTGATATAGTTATGCATGGCCATACTCATATTAATCAAATCAATCAATCAGATTCTACTACATATATCAATTTAGGTAGTATAACAATTCCAAAAGATGGAATTAAATCATATGCTATTATTGAAAATAATACTATCTATATATTAAACATTAATAATGAAATAATTAATACATATCAAATATAAAAAGCTATTCACAAAAAATAGCTTTTTTTATTTTTATAAATTAGCTCCAAAATCACATACTAATGTTTGACCAGTAATTGGTTTTGAATCATCACTTGCTAAAAACAATAATACATTAGCAACATCTTCAGCATGACATGATGGGCAACCTTTTAAATCAGAATGATTAGCCATTGCTCCAAACATTTCCATATCCATATTGCTATAATCCATGCCAGCAGTCATTGGCGTTAAAATATTTCCTGGACATACAACATTACAACGAATATTCTTTCCCGCAGTTAACATTGCAGCATGTTTTGTTATACCTATAATAGCTGCTTTACTAGAAACATAAGCAGCTCCACCGCCACCATTAACACCAGCAACACTTGCAACATTAACAATAGATCCGCTTTTTGCTTCCTTCATATATTTTAAAGCACTTCTCATACAATACATTGTACCTTTTTGATTAATATCAATAACTTTTGCTAAATCATCATCACTAAATTTATCCACTGCTTTTAATCCTGAATCTAATATACCAGCATTATTTACTAATACATCAATTTTCCCAAATTCTTTAATTGTTGTTTCAATTAAATTTTCACATTCTTCAACTTTAGATATATCTGTAGGTACACTTAAAACTTTTCCACCAGCAGCAACAATTTCTTGTTCAACTTGTTCTAAAGCTTCTTTTCTTCTAGCACTAATAACAACTGTAGCTCCTTCTTTCGCAAATAACTTTGCGGTAGCTGCACCTACACCACTATTTCCACCAGTAACAATAATAACTTTATCTTTTAACCTCATAATATCCTCCTTAATGTTTAAAGACATAAAAAGTATATCACAAAATAATTAAAAATAAAATAAAAAAAGCATCTATCATCAAGATAAATGCTAATTATTACTATCTGTTGTAGAACTCAACAATTAAGTTTTCTTTAATATCTGTTAAGAATTCTTCACGTTCTGGTTTTCTTGTAAAGCATCCTTCTAATTTATCAGCATTAAATGTTAAATAAGGTTTAACAGCAGGAGCTGAAGCAATTGCATCTTTAATAATAACTAAACCTTTAGATTTTTCAACAACGCTAATAACTTGACCAGCTTTTAAAGTGTATGATGGAATATCCACTTTATTTCCATCAACAGCAATATGTCCATGGTTAACTAATTGACGAGCTTGACGTCTTGTTGCAGCTAATCCTAAACGATAAACTACATTATCTAATCTTGATTCTAACATAATTAAGAAATTATCACCATGTTTACCAGCTAATTTTCCAGCTTTTACAAATGTATTATGGAATTGTTTTTCACTTAATCCATAAGTAAAACGTACTTTTTGCTTTTCTTGTAATTGGATTCCGTATTCAGAAAGTTTTGCACGGCGTTGCCCGTGTTGTCCTGGAGCGTAATCTCTTCTGTTTTTTCCATTCTTGCCTTTAGCAAATTCTTTACCTGTTTCTAATGTAGAAAATTTTAATCTTCTTGAAACCTTCCACGCAGGTCCTGTATAACGTGCCATTTTTTATTCCTCCTATTATTTAAAAATTTTGTAAGGACTTAAATCTCTATGCAGCAAAGACACTTATAAAAGGTTTCATCTCACAGCAAGACTACTTCCAACCACCTTTGGTAAATCTTTAAACTGTCATTCATTTAAGTACTGTCTACAAGCACTCGGTTATATAACCTTTTATTATTATACTACTTTCATATACATTTGTCAATAGTTTTGTGAATTAAGATAAGCGTATTATTAATCAATTTATAAAGCCTTTTTAGTTTTATAAGTTTTCGCAAATTCTGGTATATACAGCACAACTAAATAAATCACTATAACTGGAAACACTAATAGCAAATACCAATAAGAATGAGGAATTATATTCCAGAAGATTTCTAATATTGGGATTGGTGGCATCAAGCTATACATATAATTCACAACAATTATATTACCTGATGGATCTACAACATTATTAATGTAGCAGTAATTGTTAATAGCAATATTTATAAAATGAATAATAGTGTACGCAACAAGAGTAATAGCAACCGTTGATGCAATACACTTGTAATCCTTATTAGTCAATTTCAATAAAATCATAAGTATTGGAATCCCAAACTCAAAAGCATGAGGAAAATAATAAATAAAGAATGTTGCACTAAAAATTTCATAATTTGCCTGAGCGTTATTCATCACAAGTGCCATCAAGGCACCAAGCGACCATAATAGAAGTAAATTATTTAGCACCTTGTTCCTTGTAAGAACTGCAATTGGAAGAACAATAGCAGTAAGAGAACATAAGTGAAATGGTAAGTACTCAAGTGGGGATTTCCATCGTACGAGGTTAAAAATAATTGCATAAATCCCACTTAATGAAAGAATAAATAGCACAATAATCTTCACTTTATTGCTTTTGTTTTTAAGAATAAAATACACCAAAGCATTCATCAAAGCTACTATAAGTAAAGAAATGATGTGTACTATTCCAAAATTGCCCCAAGTCATTATAATCCTCCTATTTTTTAGTATTAAATGTCAATATTAGTGTAACCATAAATATAATATTTTATTTAAAAATATTAACAACATAATTATTCAATTACATTAATATATATTATTTTTTGTGATTTATTTCCATATATGTCTTTACACTCTACAGTAATATATAATGGTTCATTTGATGTTTTAAGTGCGGTTAATTCCCCTTTTTCATTAATTCTTAAACAAGCTTGATCGTTTACTGAATATGTAATAGAGTCCATGATTGTTTTTGTTTTTACAATAATGTTTGTGGAAAAGCCAACTTTTAAATCAATTGAATCATTCACTTGATTTTCTAAATCTTGACTTGCATCACTTCTATTATATAAAGTAAATAATTCATCAGATGTTGGTGCTTCACAAAACATATTTTTATTAAACTCATGTACTATAGCAATATGGAAACACAATACTATTAACATACATGTTAAACAAATTCTTAATACATACTTCGTTTTTTTAGATGGAGTAACTACTTCATGTGTTAAATTTAATTCATTTTTTATTTTAGAAAAATCTTTTTGAAATGTTTTTCTTTCTCTAATATACTTGTCAAAATAATTATTTTTCATGTTTAGTCTCCTTTCTAAAAAGTTTTAAAGCACGGTAATATTTTGTTTTAATTGTTTTTTCATTTGATTGATATTTACTCGCAATTTCTTTAAATGAATATCCGTATATATTGTATAGTAAAATAATATTTATCTGTTCTTCATTTAAAAATCGTTGCATTTCTTTTATTAAATTTTGATATTCAACATTAGATTCTTCTTTGGCTAATAAAGTATAATCATCATTGTACTCTACAATATCTTTATTTTGATATAAATAGTTTAAAGCACTATTTTTAGCACTAGATATTAAATAATACTTGATTTGTAATATTTCTGTTGTTAAGATACGCTTATAAAACTTAACAAAGACTTCATTAGCCAGTTCTTCAACATCCATTGTATTTGTAACATACTTTGCTATTATAAAACAAACAAGATTAAAATATTGATCATATATTTCTTCAAATACCATCTCTATTTCTATTGTGTTATGGCTATTGATTGCTCGCTTTAATTTTTTTTCTAGTTCCATTTTCTATGCTCCATCATAGCTATATTTATTAAGACAAAATATTTGTCTAAATAGTTTCAAAATATTATACTTTTTTATTTAGTAAATGTCAAATAAGTCATAAATAGCAAAAAAAACACCTTACGGTGTTTTAACAAATTTCACAATTTTTCAATAATACACATTTTGGCCCAGTGTATCCTTGAATTGTTGTTGTTTCTTTGGACAATTCTAATGTATTAATGCATTCATTTAAATTACCACTAAATGAGAATCCACTTATTGGATATAACTTTTCACCATCAAAGTAATTAGCAAGTCTTACTTCTCCACCAATATACCCAGCATATAAATCTAATTGAATTCCTGACAAATCAATTAATTCAATATATGGTTCTTTACATAGTTTTTCAATATTTTTAGTACCTTTTCCTAAACTAACTGTATTTAAACTACCTGTTGGTTCAACACCTAAATAATAAGCGAACCTATTAGAGCCGAAATAAGCCTTTAGAACTCCATCCTTAATTATTTCGCACTCCTTTAACAAAACCCCTTCAGAATCGAAATAATCGGCCTTAGATGCCGTTTTAAGACTAACATTCAACTTACATACTGGATTTTCTTGAACATTATCCCCAATGCTCTTAAAATTACTCTTATGATAAACATTATGATATGTATATGTGGAAATTAATGATCTAATTAATTCTTTAATATTATCATCTTTTAAGATAACATTAATTTTTCTTTTTTCATCACATTTAACTGCTTGACTACGTAACATTACATCTTTAATAGCGTTACTACTATCTTCTTTGATTTTATCATAATCAACTTTATCATATTTAAACATACGATATAATTCTGTTTTTACGTTTTCCCCTTTAAATGAAGGAATTGCTTCAACTTCAATACTATAAGTACATTTTTTATAATTAACTCCATTAGAATTGATAATTTGACTTTCTCTTTCGTTATAGAATAATTCTAATGAATTAAACTTACATGTTTCATTTGATGCATTAATATATATATTAGCAATGTTTTGTAATACTTCAAAAGGATTTTCCGGTTTTGTTTTGTCGTTATAATTCTTTTTACTTGTTCCTTTTGGCAATTCATAATATTCATTTTTCACAAATCCCGAGGCAAATAAAGCATCATTTATTAATGTATCTAATTCTTTACCACTTACATTATGAGAAACTACAAAGTTAGAACTTCCTAAATATCTTACACCATTTTCTTCAAATTCTTTATATACTGTAACATGTTGTTCTAATGTTTCTGTTTTTCTTGTTGTTTCAAGTTTTTGTAAAACATAAAATTGTTCTTGTGTTTTAACTTTAGATTCAATAATACGATATATATTAACATTATTTTTTAATAATGCTTTTTCAATTTTCTTTAACATACTCACCCTATTTTCACCTGTGCTTTTATGCAACTACCGCCGTCACTAACGCGTACCCATTCTTTATATCCTTTTCCACATGAACCAGAACCAATAACTTTAAAATCTGTTGATACCATTGAAATCGATTCTAATAAATCAATTACATATCCACTCATTACAACTGGTGAAATTAATTTTCCTGTAAACTTTCCATTTACGATTTCACGACCATATAATGCGGTACATTGAATGCCCCAGTTTTTAGGATCTTCCATTCCATTATTTGTTTGTACAATATAATATCCATAGTCAACTGATGCTATCATTTCATCTAAAGTAGATTTACCTTTTGAAAAGAATGTATTTGTCATTCTTGTATAAGCTTTTCTCTTATATGATTCTCTTCTTCCATTACCTGTTGGATGATAGTTTAAAATTGCGGCACTAATGCTATCACATATACCACCAACTAATGTTCCGTTTTTAATTATAACAGTATCTTGAGCTAATACTCCTTCATCATCAAAGAAATATGATGCTGCACTTAATGCAGCTTTAGCGCCATCATGCATTGTAACTAATTTTGAAGCTACTTTTTCATTCATATATTCTACTGATTTTGCACGGTCTTTCACAAACATATCCATTTCTAAACCATGTCCAAATGCTTCATGAGCAATTAAACCTGTAATAGATGGATCAGTAATAATTGTATATACTCCCGGTTTTGGAAGTGTTGAAGACAATAATTCGATTGCTAATGAAGCAGTAGATGATATCATATCTTTAAAACTAGAAATTGTTTCATCTAATGTTGCATAACCGCTACCATCATAATTATACTTCATATTATCATTTTCACGAACTAATGCAAAGCAACTTGCGGTATTCCATGTATAATATTGTTCTAAATCTCTTTTATTAGATATATACATTTTTGATATTTCATTACATTCCATACCTACTTGAACATTAATTATTCTTTCATCTAAAGATAGTCCATAATTAGAATATTCCTTTAATAATTTTGTAATCTCTTCTGGTGAATATTCACGTGAATTATCTTTTCTACGAAACTTTTTAGTTAATTCTTCTTCTTTAATTATATTAGCATTTACTTTTTCTACACTAACATTTTCCATTACTAATTTATCTATTGCATCAATGACATTAGCAATATTTTTTTCTTCAATATCATTAAATGAATACTCGCTATATACCCCTTTAGAATATACTCGCAATACAAAACCACTTTCTGTAATAGATGAAGTATTAATAGCAACAGATGATTTATCTACGGAATATACTTTTCCTTTAACGTCTGTTCCTAAAACACTAACAAAATCATATTTTTGTGAAAGTGATGCTACTAATTGTTTTATTAATGGCTTTTTCTTTTTTAAATATTTTGAATATTTATCCATATCATTCACATCCTTCTAGTGATATTATCTTATTTTTTATTTTATTTGTCAATGAAATTTTTTGATAAATGTGGATATTTTCTTATATACTAAAAAAGTAATTGTACATACTACTACAGATAATAATAAATTAAATGGTAAGGCAGCAAATAATAAATACTTAATCATATAATTGCTTTCATTAACTCCAGGAATAATAGATAAAGCACCTACTAGTGCATTAACATTATTATCAAAATATAAAGCCAAATAAAATGGTATATTAATTAAATAATTAGATAATACTCCCATTATTACCCATGCAATGCATCCACAAATTAATGCAACTATAGCACCTTTTTTATTTTTATGTTTTTGATATATAATAGATGATAATAAAACAACAGCTGTTCCAATTAAAAAGTCCGCAAACTCGCCAACGCATAATGTGGAAGTAAATGGTAATTTTAACATTGTTCTAATTAATACAGCCATTAACCCTTCAATTGGTCCAAACATAAAACCAATAATGATAATTGGTAACATCGATAAATTCACTTCTAAAAAAGATGGGAAAATAGGTAGTGGAAATTTAATAAAATACAATACCATTGAAAGTGCAGAAAATATGGAAATGATTGCTAAATCATTTGTGGATATTTTTTGTTTCTTTTTTCTAATTACACTTATTGCAATAATAGTAATAAGTAATACAAAAATGGATGCAATTAACAAAATCGTTTTGTTAGTTTGTAAAAAATTAATAATTGATAACATATAACTTCTCCTTTATATAAAAAAACGTGCTCATCTTCAAAGCACGCAAAAAGTAAATTAATATAAATTAATTTCTTCTCTCATCTAGACTTTACTATCGGTATTGGAATTTCACCAATTCATGCCTAAGCTTGTGGACTATAACCACCGGTCGGGAATTTCACCCTGCCCTGAAGATATTATTAATTATACACCTTTTAAATTTATATATCAACTATTTAATCGATATTTATTGTTTTTTTGAAATTATCATTTGTTTTAGGAACATTTATTACAAGTAATCCATAATTTAATGATGCTTTTATATTTTCTTCTTTTATATCTCCAACGTAAAAACTTCTTTTCATATTATTAAAAAGTAATTCTCTTCGAATATATTTTTTATTTGTATTATTATCTAATTCATCATTTTGATTAATAGCTACTATTAAATATCCTTCTTCAATTGATATATTAATATTTTCTTTTTTAATTCCAGCAACATCAATGCTAAATATATATTCATTCTCTAATTCACAAATATTTGCACGTAAATGTGTAGGATTACTTTTTAAACTCAATAAAGAAAAGTTTTCGTCAAACAAATCACTTAAGATATTCTTTTTCATTTAATCACTCCTTATATTTTATTATATGAAAAATATCTTATTTTATGCTTTTAGTAAAATAAAGAAAAAAGTTATACTAATGATTTCTCATTAATATAACTTAATATTTATTTTACTGCTGCTTTAACTAAAGTAATAAAGTCTTCAGGTTTTAAAGAAGCACCACCGATTAACGCACCATCAATATTAGGTTTTGCCATTAATTCATCAACATTTGATGTTTTAACACTTCCACCATATTGAATTCTAATTGCTTCACTTACAGTTTCATCATATAATTCTTTAACTGTTTGTCTAATAAATCCACATGTTTCATCAGCAACATCTGCAGTAGCAGTTTTTCCAGTTCCGATTGCCCAAATTGGTTCATAAGCAATTACTAATTCTTTAACTTGTTCTTTTGTTAATCCTTGTAAATCTTTTTCTAATTGGCTCTTTAATAAATCATTTGTTTGGCCACTTTCTCTTTGTTCTAAAGATTCACCAACACATAAAATTGGTTTTAATCCATGATTAAATGCTTGATGTAATTTTTTATTACAAGTTTCATCAGTTTCATTGAACATTGCTCTTCTTTCACTATGTCCAATAATAACATATGTAACACCAATGTTAGTTAACATTGCAGGTGCAATTTCACCTGTGAAAGCACCTTGTTCTTCAAAGTGCATATTTTGAGCGCCAATTCTTAAATTTTCACCTTGACGTTCAACTAATAATTCAAGTGTCACAAATGGTGCACATATAACACTATCAACAGCATTTATAGATGGCATTTGATCATTTACTTTATAGATAAATTCTAATGCTTCATCTCTTGTTTTATACATTTTCCAGTTTCCTGCAATAATTGGTTTTCTCATATTTTCTCCTTACTTAACCATTTCTCTTAGGGCAGCAATTGCTTCCTCAGCATCATCACCATATGCTTCAATTTCAATTTGAGCTCCATCTAAAACAGCTAAAGACATAATTCCTAAAATTGACTTTAAATCAACTTCTTTACCTAAATATCTTAAAGTCATATCAGATTCAAATTCAGATGCTTTTTGAACAATTGTTTGTGCCATTTTAGCATCAATTCCAGATGTATTTTCTACAGTCATTTTACAAAGTTTTGCCATTGTTTTCCTCCTAAAGAAATTTATATTTTATTTGTTTGAGCAGCATTTATCGTTGATAATAGCTACTCCTGGTAATTCTTTTCCTTCTAAATATTCTAAGCTTGCTCCACCACCAGTTGAAATGTGAGAGAATTTTTGTTCATATCCCATACTAATAGCAGCTGATGCTGAATCGCCACCACCGATAATTGTTTTTGCACCTTCTAATTCAGATAAAGCTTGACAAATTGCTTTAGTACCTGTGGCAAATTTTTCAACTTCAAATACACCTGCAGGACCATTCCATACAACTGTTTTTGCACCTTCTAATTCTTTTTTGAATAATGCAATTGTAGCAGGACCACAATCAACACCCATTTGATCTTGAGGTACATCATTAGCTGCATACGTATTTGCTTCAGCATTAGCGATAGCTCCAAAGAAATCATTTTGTATATCTTCGCTACTAACTTTTACACATACTGCATCGCATGGTAATACAATTCTACCTTGTGCTTTTTCTAATAAGCCTTTTGCGAATTCAACAAAATCATTTTCGCATTTTGATGTTCCAACTTCCCATCCCATTGCTTTATAGAATGTGAATGCCATAGCACCACAAATTAAGATTTTATCAGCTTTATTTAATAAATTTTCAATTACTGAAATTTTATCAGAAACTTTTGAACCACCTAAAATAGCAACAAATGGTCTTTCAGGATTATCTACAGCTTCACCAATAAATTTAATTTCTTTTTCCATTAAGAAACCAGCTACAACATCTTTCATATTACTTGCAATACCAGCATTTGAAGCATGAGCTCTATGAGCTGTACCAAATGCATCATTTACAAATACATCACCTAAAGATGCCCAATATTTTCCAAGTTCTGGATCATTTTTAGATTCTTTTTTACCTTCAACATCTTCCCAACGTGTATTTTCAAACATTACGATGTCTTGTGGTTTCATATTTTTAACTGCTTCTTCTAATTCAGCTCCTCTTGTTGTAGGAACAAATGTAACAGGTTTTTTAATTAATTCTTCTAATCTTTTAGCAACAGGTGCTAAACTGTTTTTAGCTTTATCTGCTTCTTCTTTAACTCTTCCTAAGTGAGAGAACAATACAACTTTTGCATTTTGATCTAATGCATATTGAATTGTTGGTAAAGCTTGAACTACTCTATTATCATTTGTTATTACACCATTTTTCATTGGAACATTAAAATCAACACGAATTAACACTGTCTTATTGTTTAATTCTACATCTCTAATTGTTTTTTTCATATTTTTCCTCCTATAGTTTTGACTGTTATATTATATCACAAACTTTTAAATAATTCTATTATTTGATTAAGTAAACGTTTAAAAATTTAAAAGAGTTGGTTACCCAACTCTTTATTTATTATCTTACGATTCTCAATTCAGTTTGAGGATCGAAGAAATGACATTTATTCATATCGAATGCTAATTCAATTTCATCACGTGGACGAATATCTACTCTAGCATTGACTTTAGCTACTAATGGTTGAGTGTTCATAGTAACATATATTAATGTTTCTGCACCTAGTAACTCAGATACTTCAACTTTTAAAGTAACTTTAGCATCTGGATATGTATTCGCAACAACATTTTCATCATGAATATCTTCAGGTCTAATACCTAAAATGATATCTTTATCAACATAATGTTGTTCTTCTAACATCTTGAATTTTCCAGCTGGAATTTTTAATTTAGTTGTACCAACTTTATGATCTCCACAAACAAAGTATCCATCTTCTGTAATTTTTCCATCAATAAAGTTCATAGCAGGTGTACCAATGAATCCACCAACGAATTTGTTATTAGGGAAATCATAGATATCTTTTGGAGCTCCAATTTGTTGGATATATCCGTCTTTCATAACAACAATTCTACTAGCCATTGTCATAGCTTCAATTTGGTCATGGGTAACGTAAATAGTTGTGATACCTAATCTTTCAGTAATTTTAATAATTTCAGTTCTCATTTGTACACGTAATTTAGCATCAAGGTTTGATAATGGTTCATCCATTAAGAATACTTTAGCATCTCTTACGATAGCTCTACCTAAGGCAACACGTTGTCTTTGTCCTCCTGATAAAGCTTTAGGTCTACGTTGTAATAATGCTTTTAAACCTAAGATTTCTGCTGCTTCTTGAACACGACGATCAATTTCTTCACGTCCAAATTTACGTAATTTTAATCCAAATGCCATGTTATCATAAACAGTCATATGTGGATATAAGGCATATGATTGGAAAACCATCGCGATATTTCTATCTTTTGGTGGTACATCGTTCATTACATCATCATCGATTCTTAATTCACCAGAAGTAATATCTTCTAGTCCTGCGATCATTCTTAATGTAGTTGTTTTTCCACATCCAGAAGGACCAACAAAAACGATAAATTCACGATCTTTAACGTTTAAGTTAAAGTCTACAACGGCATGAACATTTCCATCATAAACTTTATTAATATTTTTTAATGTTACAGTTGCCATAAATTCCTCCTAATTTATTTCATACACATTATTATAAACCTTTTTTTATAAAAAAGCAATGTGCAATGTGCACAAACAAGTATTGTTTAGTAGGATTATTTTTAGTTAATTTTAAGTTTTACTTTCAATATTGTTTAATTATTGGTATAATATTTTTCAGTAAGGAAAGTATTTATGGATAGAAAAATTATTTTTTTTGATGTGGATTATACATTATATTCGCATAAGAGTAATAGTATTCCTCAATCCGCAATTGAGGCCATTAAGATAGCAAAAGCTAACGGACATATTATTGCACTTGCAACAGGTAGAAGTAAATTATTAACAAGTCTTCTTCCTATCTTTGATTATATTGATTTTGATTATTTTGTAACTATTAACGGAACGTTAGTGTTTGATAAACAAAATAATAATATTTTTAGTTTACCTATTGATTCAACAGTTGTAAATGATATTGTTGCTTTAACAAACAAATATAATTTAAATTGTGTTTTTATTACTGAGGATGATTATTTTCTTTTAAACAAAGAAGATGAAAGATGTCATTTAGGTTATGATCCTTTACACATTCCTCTTCCAATACAAAAATCATATTTAAATAAAGATATATATCAAATTAATTTATTTTGTGAAGATTCCTATTTACCTTTATTTAAAGAATGTACAAAAGATAAAGTATCTTATTCTAAATTAGATAATTATGGTTATGATGTTTATTCCGCAAATCAAACTAAAGCAACAGGCATTAAACATTTAATTGATTATTTACAAATTGATTTAAAAGATACTATAGCTATTGGAGATGGGCATAACGATAAAGAAATGATTATGCTTTGTAATACTGGTATTGCTATGGGGAATGCTATTCAACCTGTTAAAGACGCTAGTGATTATATTACTACTGATATTGATGATGATGGTATATATAATGCTTTAAAACATTTTAATATTATTTAAATAGGAAATAATTATAAAATAATAATCGTCAGAGAAACTGGCGATTTTTTATTTTCTTATTTATTTAAAATAATATTGCTATTTTATTCTAAACTATCTTAATGTTTAAGTGCACTAAAGGGAGTCAAAATTGACTCCCTAAATCACTTTGTCCTATTCAGACCACGATGCAGTAACAGTAATATCACTTGTATAAATCCAAGTTCCTTCACTTATTGCTTCTTCATTATATAGCCATTATACCTTCGTGTTAAAATCTTAGATATGAGATTTAGCAACAATAACAGCATTATTGTCCTCATACTTAATATCACCCAAACGATTACCAGCTATATTTTTTTCCTATAAATATTAGCTTTTTTCAGTTATACATTATTTCATATGTATATACTATAATAAGTATAACAAACATATTTACAAATTTCACTTTTTCGACTTTCATATAATTTCTTTATAAATACTTTTAAATTGTTATTTTTAATTTATTTTTTTAAATGTAAAAAACCATAATTTTAGTATAGAATCTTAAAATTATGGTTTAATTTTATCATAAGAGTTTATAACAGTGTATTAAGAATTAACCATTTCTTAATTAGTTGTATAATTATAAACAATTGTTGCATTACTAAAGTTTGTATTACCTCCACACATTGTTGCAAATTCAGTTTCCGTTCCTGAATAATAGACATTCTTAATATTACTCCAATTTTGAAACATGGTTACATCTATAGAAGTTACTGTATTTGGAATGTAAATACTAGATAACTGATCACAGTCATAAAATGCCCAACCACCAAATGATATAATTGTATAATCTTTAAATTCAGTTATCAAATCAATTACTTCTACACTAGTATCTGAACATTTTAATTCATATATTTTATTATCATTTGCTTTATAATATGAGTACTTATCAGTTTCTACATATTCAATACTTGAAATATTATAATATACTTTAGCACTTGTAAAATATCCATAAGTATCATTATTAGTAATTGCATTAAATTCTTGTTCAGTTCCCGAATAGAATATTGTTCTTAATCTAGAGCAATTAAATACAGCACTTCCTATTTCTTTTACATTTTTAGAAAGTTTCATAAATTCTAGTCCAGCAGATTGGAAAGCATTTTGGTCTAAAGTTTGAACACTATCTGGAATATCAATAAATTCTAAACTGCGACAATCTTGAAAAGCTTCAACTCCAATATATGTTAATGTATTTGGTAAATTAACTGTCTTTAAATTATCACAACCATAAAATACGTGAGCTCCAATAGTCGTTACACCATTAGGAATTGTGATACTTTCTAGTGAATCACAGGCGTAAAATGCCTCTGTTCCAATACTTGTTAAAGAATCAGGTAATGTAATAGTTGTAAGCGATGAACAATTTACAAATGTATAATCTCCTATACTTGTTAAAGAATCAGGTAATGTAATAGTTGTAAGCGATGAACAATTTACAAATGTATAATCTCCTATACTTGTTAAAGAATCAGGTAATGTAATAGTTGTAAGCGATGAACAATTTTCAAATGTATAATCTCCTATACTTGTAACACTTGATGGAATTGTAATACTAGTTAAACTAGCACATTTTCTAAATGCCTCTGTTCCAATACTTGTTAAAGAATCAGGTAATATAATAGTTGTAAGCGATGAACAATTTTCAAATGTATAATCTCCAATTTCAATTACTCCATTAGGTATTACAATACTAGATAATTTAGAACAATTGTTGAATGCATAACTACCGATACTTGTTAACGAATCTGGTAATGTAATAGATGTTAAATATTGACATCCTTTAAAGGCACTATTCACAAGTGTAATAATACTATAGCCACTAAATGCAGTTGTTAAATCAAGTGTTCCTATTTTTGTATTTAAACATTTTAAATCATATATTTTATAATCACTAGTCAAAGCATAAGAATAGTCATCAGTTTCCACAAAGGACGCTGAAACATTTCCTAAACAATTCACATTAGCATATGTAAAACTATCGTTGTTTCTTCCAACTGTTACTTTGCTAAATTCTTCTTCACTACCTAAGTAATAAATAGCGTTTAAATTATAGCATTGATAAAATGCATAAGATCCTATATCTGTAACACTTTTTGGAATTATAATAGAATCAATATTCAATCCAATAAATGAATATTCCTTAATTTCAGTTATAGTATCAGGTATTACTATTTCTCTTACTTCTTGATATTCATTATTACTATCTAACATATAAAAATGTTGTGCATAATACATTGGATTAGCACCATCTCCTGAAAATGATATATTACACCAATCTTCCATAGTTCCTTTATAATATACATTTTGTAAAGAGTTACAACTATAAAATGTATGACCCTCTATTTCCTTAATTTCATTTGATAAAGTTATATTAGTTAAGTTACTACAATTTTCGAATGAGTCACTTGCTAAATTAATCTTTCCATCAATAATTAAATTTTTTGCTGACCAAATAAAGTCAAGACGTAAGTTAACTCTCTGATCAGAATTAATTATTACATTAGTCAATTTATTAGTTGTATAACTATTTCCAAATAAATTAACCCACTTAGAACTAAAATCACCATAACGACGTCTCAAAGCATAAGCATTGTCAATCTTGATTGTTTGAATATTAGAACAACCTTTTAATATAGCTGCTCCAATTGTTAAAACACTACTTGGAATTTCAATACTAGTTATTACTGTATTGTTTTCAAAAGCTAAATCTTCAATTCCAACTACAGGTAATTCATTAATACTTGAAGGAATTACTACTTCTGGATTTTCTCCATTATAACCACTAATCATTATATAAAAATTATCAATAACACTATATAAAATACCATTATAATTATTTAACTCTTTATCTTTGAAATCCCATCCTAAAGTATTTTCTTTAAATTCAGTGCTATTGAACTCTTCTTCTGTTATTACTTTATCTGAAGTTACTGCCACATTATTAACATATAAATGATCTACAATATATGTTGTGTTATATGATTTATAGGCATCTATAATTTCATCATTAGATTTATAATTTAAATATCCACTATATAACACTTTTTCAACATGTCCATATCCACGAATAATATAAGAACATGATGTTCCTTCTGATATGCTTGGACAATCAATATCCAAATATATATCTTTAAAATATACATTTTTAAATGTCCCTCCACTACTAACATTTAAAATATTGAAATTTTCACCATTATATTCGTTAATTTCTGATTCATAAATATAACTTAAATTAGAAATTGTATGTCCTTTACCATCAAAGTATCCACTAAAACTATATGATTCCCATGCATATCCAGTCATATCAATATCATTAACTAATTCATAAATATAATTTCCATTCATATTCATAAATTCTTCTGGTGTTGATACTTGTTTTATAATTAATGCATCTGTATCACTATCTACATCAAGTAAAGCAAAATCCATATCAAATGTAAATGTACAATTTCTAACACATGAATTGTTATTTTCATCGCGATAATAAATTGCGGAAATTGAATTCTTTCCATACGACCAATAATTATCACCAAAGTAATCTAAATACAAATGATTATTATCAATCATTTCACATTCAATATCATCAACTTTTTCAATAACATAACCATTAGGATTATCTATTGTTAAGACATATCCTAAACTATATGTCTTCTTATCAAATTTTGTACCATTAACCAATGAAATATCTATTAAATCTAGTCTAGATAATATTTCAATACTTAAAGTATCAAGTCCTTCAACTGCTTGTTCTAAAACAGCATTATTAGTAGTGTATCCCATTTTTTCCACAACTAAATCTAATGTACAACTCATTTTTGGTGATCTAACAATTACAATAGCAGTATTATAACCATCACCACCAGATATTGGATAATTAACACCATTTATAACAAAGTAATCAACTTTTACTTTACTTGGATTATCTAATGTGAATTTAACACTAATATCTTCATTAGTTTTTGGAGCAGTATCATTTAAAACAACACTTTCTAAAATACTAACATTATCCGCAAGAGTTGAATAATTTTCAGAAACCGTTTTAATAACATCATCATTTCCATCATTTAGATTATATTTATAAGTTACTGTTATTGTATATCCTGTATTAGAATCTAATTCAGTAATTTCATTACTTGTAAAATCAATAATTGTTTGTACTAAAGTACTACCTTTATATACATCAATCTTTTCAATATTTAAAATGCTATCAACATCCACATTATTAAAATTATATAAAATACTATCACGAGTTGCGGTGAATCTAATATTAACAACAGGCATTTCTAATGCTTTTGTTTTTATTGTTTCTTCATATTGTGTGACAACAACATCATTATTATCTTTAAAATCTTTTTCAATTACATATACAACTTTATATAATGTATTACTTAATAAATTATTAAATGTTTTATTAGTTAAATCAGTAATTGTACCTTGTAATCTATTACCACGATATAACTGTATTTCTTTAATAGTAGAAATATTATCATTATCTGTAAGTGTATGTGAACAAGAAATGGATTTTTTATCAGATTCTAACTTAATATCTAATATAATATCTTCTAAAGCTTGTGTTTTAACTGTATATTCATATACTTCTTCTTTAGCACTACTTCCATCATTATAGTTATTTAATAATGTTATTTTAATATTATAAGAAGAATTACTATATAAATTAGAATAAATTCCATTATCATCTGGTGAAATTACTTGATTGTTATAATATACAACTACATCTTTTAATGTATGTACATTATCATTATCAATAATGTCATATGCGAAATCAAAAGAATTTTTAGTTGTATTAACATCAAAATCAATAGTTGGTTTTTCAAGTGCTAAAGTTGTTACTCTATATTTATATTCTTGTTGGACATCACCATTATTTAAATTTTTAGTAAATTTTACTTTTACTAAATATTCAGTATCCGATAATAAACTCGCAAATGATAAATCTCTTATATTATCAACACTTGATACTACTTGATTATTGTATAATACATCAACACCTTCAAATGTTAGGGCACTATCATCATCTGTAATACTATGAGAAATATCAAATCCACGTTTTGATACATTACTAAACTCTAATGAATATGTTGGTTCTTCTTTTAAAGTTTGGAATTTAAATTCTTCATTTAATGTTCTACTACCATATCCATCATCAAAATCATATACGTAACTTACTTTAATTGTATAATTTGTATTTGAATTTAAATCTGTAATTTCAGTATCTGTATCATCTAATCTCTTAATAAATTCTGCTCCTTTATATAGTCCTATATATTGGATATTTCCAACAGCATTCTTATCATATATTAATAATTCATATAAAAGATTGTTTTGTGAAATTCCATATGGAGTAAATAAAATATTAGGATCTTCTTTTGATGTTAATACTTTATATTCATTTAAAACATTTTGAGTTCCTTTTCCATCATTTAAATTATATTGATAAGTTATTACAATTGTATATTGCTTATTTGAATCCACATTAGTAATTATATAATTTCCATCTTCATCAATATTAATAACAACTTGAGCTTCATTTTGAACACTTAAATTGAAATTACTCATAATGTTATCATTATCAGTTATAATTTTAGTTATATTAATTTGATTTTTTAAGGCACTTGCATAAATATTTAAAGTTGGAGTATCTAAAGCTTCAGTATCTATTTCTTTTGTTTTAACTGCTTCTTGAACACCATTTCCATCATTTAAATCATATGTATATTTAATTTCTAATTGATATGTATTGTTAGATAATAAACCTTCAAATACATCACTTTCATTATTTGATGTTTTTACTACTTCATTATTTAAAAGTAGAGTGAAATTTTTATTTAAAATAACATTATCAACATCACTAGAAGTTACATTATATGCAATATCATATTTAGATGATGTTACTTCTGTTATTTCAAATGAAGGAATAGTATTTTCAAGAGTTTTAATTGTTTGTGTGATCTTATTTTCTCTTTCTAATTCTTCAAATGTATAATTATAAACTACTTCAATAACATATTCTGTATTTGTATTTAAACTATTAAATTCAATATTATCAAATGAATTTAGTGTAGATACTATTTCATTAGCTTTTAATAAATTTATTTGTTTAACTGTAGCATTTGTATCATTTTGATTAATAGATACTTTAATAAAATCTTTTCCACTTTCAGTTTCTTTAAACAAATATCCATCTAAAGCATTAAATTCATTTTTAATTAAAGTTCTTGATGCCTTACCAACACCTGAATAATCATCAAATACACCAATAATTATATATTGATAATTGCTTCCCATTTGTAAATTATCATATTTAATGTTATTAACACCAACATTTAATGTAGTGTTATAAACAATACTTTTACCATCATATAAAAAGAAATATGCTTGATTTTCATTCATTAATTGATTATCATCTTTTATTTCGATAATAGATTAGTAAGATGTTGTAGTAACAACTTCTTTAATTATTGATGCATTCGGAATAACATCATATTGTACACCAGCACGGATAGTTTTTTCACCATCCATTCTTACATCTTTAATTTCTGTTTCATCCACATATTTAATAGCATCAATTGTATATTCCACAATACCAGGAGTCATTCCAGCATCAACTTCAATAATTAATTTTGTGGAATTTGATCCATCTTTAAATTCAAATGATTGATATTTTCTTCCATTTAATGTAAAAGATAATATTTCATAAAATGATGGATTATAAATATGGACAACTACATTAAACTTTTCACCTTTTTTAGCATAATATTCTACTTGTTCAGTAGTTATAACATCAATATAATCATTAACTACATCTTCAATATCACTTTTTTCACTTGAATTACTAAAGCGTTTAGACCTAGATGTTTCTTGTTTTTCAATTGACATTCCTTGATATACTGGTTGAACCTTTTCTTGATATTTATCCCATTTAGCAACAAGAGTCATATCTCCTTCAACAGTATCCATATTAAAACGCCATTTATCATCACCAAAATACCAACCTAATAGCACATTATTCTCTGGTGCCTCAATGGTTGGTGCTTCAATTAAGCTTCCCTCTTCAACTGTCATTTCATTAACTTGTTCATTTAGATTTATGAACTTAACTGTATACATGTTTTTTTCTGATTCACACGCAGACAAAACAAATATGAAAAACAACAATACTAATAATATTTTTTTGAAAGATTTTGATTTCATTTTTCCTCCTTATTATGGACATTTTAATCACTGATTATGATATTTCCAACTTTGCCCTTTTTGTCATTATAACAAAGGAGTATCACAATTTTTGTCTTTTTACTTTTTTTATGATGAAAAAATAACATTTCTAATTGTTTATGCAATTAAAAAAAGAGCTTTTTCAAGCCCTTCATTATTCTGTAATATTTAGACTAGTAATATAATCTATTACTTTAGTTTTGCCAGATGTTATATATTCTCCTATTTTAACATTATCAATAGTTTTAATTTTTATTAATGTGGGAACTTTTGGAATTCTTAAATTCTCATATGATGTTACACCATTAACATTATAAATATCATCACCATCATTTTCTTTTTTAATAATTTTATCAAATGTTAAATCACACGTATATAATTTCAATTCGCCATTATTTATAAAATTATTAATTGTTTCTTCACAAGCTTCACAATATGGACATCTATATTTATAAAAATATACATAATATTCATCTTCATCTTGACTTAATATTTCACAAACCTCAATTTGATTAGCCATTGTTTTTGTACATCCAACTAAAGAAATTATTAATAAACTTAGCATTAAGATTAATAACTTATTTTTTGAGAAGCACATATAACATCACCGCATCTTGAAAGTTTTGAATATCAAGTCCTGTTTCTTCTTTAATAACATTTAATTTATTATTAATAGTATTACGATGCATATAAACATAACTTGCTGTTTTACATACATTTAAATTATTTATAAACATTCCATTTACAATTTCAAATAATTTATTATCATTCATTATTTTCCCCACCACAATTGGTTTAAATAATTCTAAATCATTAATATCATTATTAAACATTTCTTCAATTAACACCCGATTAGATATATAAGATTGATTAATCCTTTCATGATATTTTTTATACATATCAATAATACTATCCATATCGCAAGAATTATATAATCTATTACTTTTATATGCTTGCAAACTAACACCTGTATCATCAATAATCGCATTCACAATTTGTTCAATATTTTCATTAGATTTAGGTGATATAATAATTGTTATATCTTCATCATTAAACACGCTACAATCATTAATGGCATCTTTTAAAATTGACACTATATCTAAATATAAATGATCTTTACTAGATATATTAAATATATATAAGAAATAATTTGTATATTTTGTAAAAATGTCTTTCATCTTTTCTTTATCCATGTAATCACCTTTTTATTTATATATCATATTATATAATATAATATTATTATATCATAAAGAAAAACTAAAGCAAATATAAAGTGGTGAAAAAATGAAAAAAATTAAATATAAAGATTTTTTATTACTACATAATCCTATACTTATTGATGTGCGTGATAAATATGAATTTCAAGAATATCATTTAGATAATGCCATTAACATTCCTTACCATTTATTGTGGAAATATCCTGAAAAATATTTATCATTTACTCACACATATTACATTATATGTGAAGAAGGTTATCGTAGTAAAAAGTTATCTAGACATTTACAAAAATTAAAATACAATACAATATCAATTATACATGGCTATAAAAATATTAAACACTCTTGATTTTTAATGCTATTACACTCATATCATCTTTACTAATTAAATCAGTATGACGGGCATAGTTTAACAATTCATATGATATTTTTTGCGGGTCCATATCTTTAATTGTTAAAATAAAATTTTCAAAATCTGATACATTAACAATATTATCAAATATACCATCACTAGCCATAATTACTAAATCTTTATTATCAAGATTTAGTTTTTTTGTAACTACTAATTCATTTAAACCAAATGGTAAATTTTCATTTTCAATTCTAATCATTTCCTCATTTTCTTTAATAATATAGGTAAAAGTAGCACCAGCTTTATACAATAACATCTCACCTGTTTTTTTATCTATTTGAATAAAATCTAGTGTGGAGAACTTTTCTTGATAATCTTGAATATACATAAAAGAATTTAATATTTGTAATGAAGTTTCACTTGTCAAATTAGTATTTGTTATTTCATCTAATAATTTTAAAGTTCTCGTACTTTGAATATTGGCACTTAACCCTTTTCCCATGCCATCACATATTACCGCAATCATTTTGCCACTTTTACTTTCTTTAACCATATAGTTATCCCCACAAATACTATTACCAAGTTTAGACATTGATCCATATCCATATATTATTTCATAATTTACTTTCGGAATTAAAATAATATATGTTTTATTCCGCTTTATTTCTTTAAAAATAGCATTAGTATCAATACCAATATAGTGACTACAAACATGTTCAATATTTTCTTTTTCTTGAAAGAAATTAATTCCTATAAAACCTATTTCTATTAAAAAATCATTTTTAAATGATTTTACCACATTAAACATACTTAAACTATAACCATAATCTTCTAATCCTTGTTTTATATTATTTAAGATATTAAAATCCATTTCTGAATTAATATTATGATCTACTTTATATTGTCTTAAGATATTAGATACACTATTTAATAATGGTATTAATAATTCATTAGTATAAGCTGATTTATTAATAAGATTATTCCCTAGATTTCTACCTACACGTTTAATTTCATCATTCTTTGCACATATAAAATCATCATAATTATTTAATATTGTATTTTTAAAGTGATAGTATAACTTACCCTTATTTTTTTGAAAACATTCCGTTCTTTTATTACATAATGAACACACATTTTTCGTTAATGTTGTTATAGCTTCTGCTAATTCTTCATGATATTCATTGGTAGTTAGATTAGTTACTATTTTATCTAAAAATAAAGAAAAAGATTCTACTTCATTATCAATTTGGGCAATGGTTCTTTCATAAACATTATTTATTACTTCCACATTATTACGATTATTTATATTAAATGGTCTTAAAATTTCAAAAATAATACTAATAATTCCTAAACAATAATATATATTTAAATCTAATATATCTCTTTCAAAAAATAATAAATATAATAATAAAAGAATTAACGTTAGACTACTAAAAAATGAAGGTATTAAATATATAAAAGATATAATAGGGAGTATTAATGAATATGACATATTAAAATATAATTTAAATGTAATCATAAGTACCATACTTAAAAATATCGAACTAAAGATATTTCTATTACTTGAAAAATACATTAAAAAGTAAATTGCTAATAAAAAGCCAATTGATATATAATATATTCTATAATGTGCAGATCCAATACATAATACTACTGCAAGAAAAACTTCATTATATGCTATACTTCTTATTTCTTTATTTATATTGTTTGATGTTATACTATTATATATAAGAAAAGACATAATCAAAGGACATATAATAATAGCAGCTATATCCATATATATATTACTATTTATATTATTTGTTTTTTTAAATATAAAATATATAATAATATTAATTACAAAAGAATATAATATTATATATATTTTATTTTGTTTACTAACTAATAAAATAACTATTAGAGTAACAAAAAAGATAATAACTAATATAAATACATTTAAATTAAAATAAAAGATTGAAAGAAATGTAAAAGGTATTATTAAAAAAAGATTTTTAATATTCTTATAACTATAATAACAAATAAAAGGAATATAAAATGTTAATGCCATATTATATTTTATAGATAATAATCCAAATAATGAAACTAAAACAATATTAATATATTTACTCATACTATGCTCCTTAATAAAAGCATACACTAAAGAAATGTAAAAAAATGTAAAAAAAAGATATAAAAGTATCGTTTCTAAAAATAGAAACGATACTTTTTTTAATTTTCTTCTTGTACATTCGTTTTAGTAAATAATTTTGCTATTTTTTTAGGGAAGAATGATATTACTTCCGCAATTAATAATGGCAACATTTTTACACTTTCTTTTATAGATTTTTTTCTGATTTCATCTTTTGATGGTTTAGTTTCAGAAAACAAATATCTTCGTGTTACGATTCCTATTCTTAAAGTTAATAAACCATTTGATAAACCATTTAATAAACTATTAGCAATAGGTTTGACTAATGGTAACTCCCCTAAATAATTAGCAGTTGAAGTAGGGAAAACATCTGTAAAATTTAATCCTTCTAAATTTTCAGATATTAAGGCTGTTGCTAAAACATTAGCACTCAATTTACCAAGCTTCGCATATGATGGTCTAAAACCTACTTTTTGGACTATTTCTTTAATCATTTTCAAATTAACAGTAATAATTGTTAACATATCAAGTTTTCCATTTTGTGATATAGCAGTAGATATAAAAACTGTTTTAGCATTCATTAATATTATTTTATTGATTTCTTTTTTTACAGATGACTCTAATACACGATTTAAATTTTCGCGTAAGTTCTCTTTTGTTTTTAATCCATCTTCTAGTATCACTAAATCTTTTTCTTGTAAATTATTACTTTTCACAATTGATTTAGCTAATTTTTTATATACACGATAGTTTTTATTTGTGTTCTTATCTAATGTTGTAACAATTGAATATGTTGGAGCAAAAATAATTACTCGTAATGGATTTAAAATTAATAAATAAACTAATAAAGCTGATAAGACATAAAATCCTATTTCCACATATTTATTGATATTTCTTAATTTCTCTCCCACATTTAAAATACTACTTAATATAATTAAAAAGATTATTATTAAACACCCTATTCCAATTAGAATCCATAATTTATTTTTTTTATCTTTCTTATTATTATGAATATTTCTCAAAACTGAAGGTTTTTCTTGCTTTTCGGAAACTATTATATCATTTTTATTTTCATTCATTTATTTTCTCCTCGTATAAATGTTTTTGTGTATTAAACATTTTGGCATATATTCCATTATAAGCCATTAATTCATTATGCGTTCCTTGTTCTATAATTTGTCCATTATCGATTAAATAAATAATATCAGCATCAACAACTGTTGACAAACGATGAGCAATAATAAACATTGTTTTATCTTTTGCTTTTTCAATTATTAATTTATTAATCCTTGCTTCTGCTAATGGATCTAAAGCGGCTGTTGGTTCATCTAAAATATATATATTTTTTTGACTGGCAAAGACTCTAGCAATAGCTAATCTTTGACGCTCACCACCACTAAAGGAAATACCTTCTCGGTCAAACTCACGTGTAACTTCTGTATATATGCCATCTTTTAAATTGCGGACCTTATCTATTAATCCTACATTTTCTAAAGCATCCCATACTAGTTGTTCATCTTCTTTGCTTTCCACTCGACGCATTAATACATTTTCCGCAATTGTAACAGCATAAATTTGGAAATCTTGGAATACAATAGCATATTGATCACGAATTTCTAAAGTATCAAATTCATCATATTTACAATCATTTAAACATATATTTCCATTTGTTACTGAATAAAAATTTAATAATAATTTCATTAATGTTGTTTTCCCGCTACCATTGTGTCCAACAATAGCAATTCTTTTGCCTTTAATAGCGGATAAAGAAATGTTTTTTAATGTATCATCTTTACATCCAGGATATTTAAATGAAACATCATTTAATGATAACTTTTGAAAAGCAATATTTTTAAAATCTTTCCTTATTCCATCTTTAGGTTGATACTCTAATAACCATATAAAATCTTCAATATACATAGCTTCTTTTTTTAAATTAGCAATAATATTTGATAATTCAGCAACTTTACTATCAAATTCATTAACCGCATTTACTAATGATGTAAATGATGCAATATCTATCACACCTTTAATTAAACGATACATTAAAATCAAATATATTCCCGCAGATTTTAATATTACTTCTGTAAAGGCTAATGCACCATGTGGAGCTACCGATTTTTTATAACATTTTTTGAATTTTTTATTACATTCTTTTGTGTTTTCTTCATATTTATCTATTAGAACATTACTAACATTTGTGGTTTTTAATTCCGCAGCATTTCTTTGATTATAAAATGTTCGCTGAACGTACCATTGATATCTTCTTTCTTTTTCACTTGCTTTATAATTTTGATACCAAATTTTATTTTCAATTGTGGAAAATATTAAATTTAAAATAGTACAAATAAATATTAATACCAAAAGCAACGGATCTTTTATAATAATAAATGTTCCTAAAGCTATTAACACAGAAACATTAACAATAAAGTTTTTAATAATGTTAAAGGTTTGAAAACCACGCCATACACTTTCTCTTGTAGTTCTTGAAAATCGATCGTAAAATTCAGGATTATCATATGACTCCATATCAATATTTTTAACTTTACTAAAAATAAATCGTTGCATCTTTTTTTGATATACATATCGATATTTTATTAAAATGTAATCATCATAAATAACATTTATAATAGTACATATAATCATTACTAATATATAAATCGCTAAAGTATTTAAAATTTCTATAAATTCTATTTTTTTTACAACTAATTCAATAGCCTTTGATATTAACATCACTTTAGATAATGAAAATACAACTTTTGAAATAACATTAAAAGTAGAATAAACAATTAACATTGGACAAAACTTGCATACATATTTTAATGCTATCGCATTATTTTTTATTATTGATTGTTTACTCTTCATTTTTATCACCTAAATATTTTATTGATTGTGACGTAAACATTTCTTTATATTTACCATTTTTCTTCATTAATTCGTGATGTGTTCCTTCTTCAATTATTTGACCATTATCAAATAAATATATATAATCCGCATTAACTGTTGCAGTTAATCGATGGGAAATAAATATTAATGTTCGATCTTTCCCAAGTTGTAACATGCGTTCATATAATGTAGCTTCCGCAATTGGATCAAGAGCACTACTTGGTTCATCTAAAATAAATAATTGATAATTTTGCGCATATCCTCTAGCAATAGCTAACTTTTGTAATTGCCCGCCAGAAAATACTGCACCTTCATGTTTGAACTCACGCGTAACTTCTGTATTAATATTATCTGGCAAACTATAAACATAATCATATAATCCAGAAAATTCTAATGCTTCATCAACAAGTTTTTTATCTTGTTCGTTTTCAATATTACGTAATAATATATTTTCCGCAATTGTTAATGCATATACTTCTACGTTTTGAAATACTGCACCTACCAAATTACGAATTGATGACACTTTTATATCTTGATATTTTTGATTATTAATTTCGATAGTTCCTTCATTTACATCATATAAACGTAATAATAATTTTACTAATGTTGTTTTTCCACTACCATTCACTCCTAAAATAGCAATATGTTGTCCTTTTTTTATATGAAGAGACACATTGTTTAAAACATTCTTATTTTCTATATAGGCAAATGATATATTATTAACATCTAATGATTGAAATGAATTCTCTAATTCTTTTCCTTGATTTACTTCAATTTTACCTTCCATTTTTAATAAATCAAAAGGAACCTTTACTTCCACAATTGCATCTTGTAATTGTCCAAGATATCTTGCTATACTACCAATTTTTGACGATAATGTAGTTGATGCGACCGTTAATGATGAAAACAAAGCAACATCAAGTTCATCATTTACTGTATAGCATATTAATAAAACTAAACTAGGATATAGTAATGTAATTAAAATATCACAAATAACTGCTAAAAAGGTACGTTTAGAGATTAATCTTTTGTGTAAAGAAACAACACCATCTAAAGCTTGATCATTGTTCTCTAATAATATTTGATCAATGTTTGTAGTTTTAATATCCGCAATACTATCTTTTGTGGTAAAGACACGATTATTATACATTGTCTTTCTACCAAATTGTTGGCGCTCTTTTTGAAATTTATTACTTATTTTACTCATAACTATTCTAAGGATCATATATAATATTCCAATTAATATAATATATATAATTGTATATTTATTTAATATATATATAACACTTAAAACACTCAACCCGCTAACAATTTCCACAAGTAAATCAAAAAAACTCATTGCACAGTCATATATATTTTCTGCACCCATTTCTAAAGCACGAGAATAATCATTTAAAAATTCTGGGCTTTCATGGAAATCATAATCAATTTCTGATAATTTTTTAAATAACATTACTGAAAGTTTAGGTGTAACATTACGATATACATAATCGATATATAAATATGCAAGATTAGATATAATAGATAATAAAAATAATATAACAAATAATATTACTACATATAAATAACTACAATTTGGATATGATCCTACTATATAATCTATAGCATGAATTGGTATTAATGAAATGATTGTTGAAGAAATAATAATATATAAATATATTACAATTAAAAATGGAAAATTTTTAATTATTAATTTCATTGACTTAAAACAATTTTTCATATTGTACTCCTATTTACGATATTTTATCATAAATATTAAAAAAAAGAAATAAAAAAACTATTTAATTCTTACATAAAAAAAGCATTTTAAATTTTAATTACAAATCGTATTTGTTTTAATTATCGTTTTAAGTATTATTAGTTATAGCTACATTTATTCTAATGCTTGAATTTTTAGTTTGAGTAAACAAAACAAAGGTGTCACACAGACATATTCTTTAAAATAGTGAATATAATAGTATTGATTTATTGAATAAAATTGTATATTACACATATATATTAACTTAAAAGGCTTGTTTTATTACATAAAATATGGTATAATTCATTTAGCAAAAATGCGTATTGCAATATTTTCACTAAATGGACGGAGGCTATTATGGAAATTAAAAGAGAGATATATTTAAATAAATTAATAATTAGAATGCATAATAAAATGATAAAAGTAATAACAGGGATTAGAAGATGTGGTAAATCATATTTACTATTCACTTTATTTTATAATTATTTAATTTCACAAGGAATAGATAATTCACATATTATAAAAATAGCTTTAGATGATATTAGTAATAAAAAATATCGTAATCCTGAAGAATTGTATAATTTTATTAAAGAACAAATTACTGATAACAATATGTATTATGTACTACTGGATGAAGTTCAATTAGTCCCTGAATTTGAGGATGTTTTAAATGGCCTGCTTCATATAAATAATGTTGATACTTATGTAACAGGAAGCAATGCCAAATTTTTATCTAAAGATATTATTACAGAATTTAGAGGTAGAGGCGATCAAATTCATGTGCTACCATTATCATTTGCTGAATATTTATCTGTATATAATGGAGATAAGTATTCTGCCTTTAATGAATATTTAACCTATGGTGGTCTTCCTTTTATAGCAACTTTATCAACACATGAACAAAAAGCAAACTATCTAACTAATCTATTTGAAGAAATCTATATCAAAGATATTATAAATAGATATAAAATACATAGTACTGATGAATTTAAAGAATTAATTAATATTTTAGCTTCATCAATTGGTTCTTTAACTAACCCTACTAAATTGGAAAAAGTTTTTAAAAGTGTTAAGCACTTATCAATTTCAGCAAATACAATTTCAACATTTATTGAATATCTTGAAGATGCATTTATTATTTATAAAACTCAAAGGTATGATATTAAAGGCAAATCACATATTGATTCACCATTCAAATATTATTTTTCTGATTTAGGTTTACGTAACGCAAGACTGAATTTCAGACAATTAGAAGAAACTCATATTTTAGAAAATATCATTTATAATGAATTATTATATCGAGGATATAGTGTCGATGTTGGTGTTGTATCAACTTATGCACAATCAAACAATAATTTAACTCGCTCAAAAAAAATTTTAGAAGTTGATTTTGTTTGTAATTTAGCTGATAAAAGAATTTATATTCAATCTGCATTAGCTCTTCCAACAGAAGAAAAAGTTAAACAAGAACAAAATTCACTTATGAATATCAATGACTCATTTAAAAAGATTATTATATCAAAAGACTGTCCAATAACTCATTATAATGAAAATGGCATTTTATTTATGAATTTATTTGACTTTTTATTAAATATTGATAGTTTAAATAAATAAAAAAACAGCTATATACCTTATTGTTAGATTAATTTTCTAACAATTTGAATATATAGTTGTTTTTTATTACAAAGTTTTATTTAAAACAATTATGTACCTATTTTAATTATCTTTTATTAAATTATCCTAAATTAAGTGAATATAAAACATTACTATTATTTCTTTATTTCTTCCACTTTTATAACTCTTTTAACTTTCTTTTTCAATTCGATACGATCTATTAATATTTGTCTTTGACATCCCGTACATTCTAATTTATATTGGACACCTGTTTTAATTACTTTCCATGTTTTAGATCCACATGGATGATTTTTTTTAAATTCTAAAATATCATTAACATTAAAAATATTGGCATTATTCATGTTTTTCACCATGTACAACAATTTGTGTATATGGAATTTCAATATTGTGTTCATCAAATAATTCTTTAATAAATTTATTTAAAGCTCTTTGAACTGCATAATGTTCTTCCGGTTCCGTTTTTGCGGTAATTTTAATATCTACTGAACTTTCATTTAATTTATCAACACCTGAAACAACCGGTCCTTCAATTATTTGTTTATAATTATCTTTTAAAGAAGGTAGATGTTCTTCAAGTAAAGCTATTACTTTATCAATTGATTCTTCATATGATACACTAGCAATAACTACTGCTAAAGAATATGAACGTGAAAAATTACTAACTTCACTAATTTGGCCATTACGAATTATACGAATTTCTCCACTATTATTAATTAATTTCGTAGTACGTAATCCAACTTCTAATACTTTTCCTTTAAAGCCATTTATTTCCACAACATCATCAATTTCATATTGATCTTCAAATACAATACCCATACCGGCTAATAAATCTTTAATTAAGTCTTGTGCTCCTAAACCAATTACTAAGCTTAACACTCCAACCCCAGCTAAAGCGGCTGTAACATTAATACCCCATGTTGATAAAATTGCGAAAACCGCAATTAACATAATGGTATATTTTATGATACTATGCAATAATTTTGCTACCGTATAACTTCTTTTATTTTTAGCCTTTACTTTATGTGTAATATAGCGAAGTATAATAAATAATATAAAAGTTATACAAATAATTAAACATGTTATAAATAAAGGTCTAACATGTGAATTTATCCATTCAGAAAAACTAGCTATAAAAATCATACTATATCCTCATTTCTTTCTATAACTTCCATTGCCAGTTCACGATATTTTTTACTACCTCTAGAATTATAAGCATATTGTAATACCGTTTTTCCATGCATTGGTGCTTCTTGTATATGACTACTTTTATTGATTATTGTTTTATATGTTAAATCGGGGAAAAGTTCTTTAACTTTATCCACTATTTTATAACCAAAAATATTTCTATTATCTAATTTAGTTAATAAAACTCCTTCAATAGTTAAATGAAGTTTATATTCTTTTTTTCTTTTTTGTATTTGATTAATTTTATTCACCATTTGTGTTAAAGCATCATAAGCATAATACTCGCATTCAACAGGAATTAAAACTGAGTCACTCGCAAATAATGCATTATCAATAATCATTCCAAGTGATGGTGGACAATCAATTAATATATAATCATAATCATTTTTTATTTCTTTTAATTTCTCTAATAATTGTAACTCTTTATGATCATTACCTATCATTGCTTCAGATACATTTTCTAGTTTAATTGAACCTGGTATAATATGTAATTTATTCGCCAAATGATTATATATTACTTCACTAGCCTTTAAATTTGTGGTTAATAAATCATAACTTGTCAAGTTTAATAATTCTCGAGATAGTCCAATACCAATTGTCGCATTTGATTGGGGATCTAAATCAATAATTAAAACTTTTTTATTTAATTCTCCTAAAGCCGCCCCTAAATTAATAGTCGTGGTTGTTTTTCCGACTCCTCCTTTTTGGTTGGCTATTGCTATTATCTTTCCCATATTAATCTCCATTATAAAGGTTTTTTCTTAATAATACTATAATTTCTTGGATATTTATTATTTGTTTGTTTTTCTTTTTTAATAACAATAATCGAATGCTTTCCATAATTTTGTAACAAATCATAATCATATACTTTAGTAACAACACTATCTAATTGCTTAAAAGCATTACAAGCATTATTTAATTCATCCAAATAAGCTGATCCTTTCATTGCTAAAAAGAGACCATCCACTTTAACAAGTGGTATACATAATTCGCATAATACTGATAAATTAGCTACCGCACGTGCGGTAACAATATCAAACTTATTACGATATACTTGCATATTCTCGGCACGATCATTTATAATCGTTACATTTTCTAATTGTAACATATCAACTAATTGTTTAAGAAAGTTACATCTTTTTAAAGTTGGTTCAATAATTGTTAATTTAATGTTAGGATATAAGATTTTTAAAGGAATTGATGGGAAACCTGCTCCACTACCAACATCACACACCGTAACTGTTTCTGTTAAATCAACAACTTTTCCTATTTGTATACTATCATAAAAATGTTTAATATAAACTTCTTCTTCATTTGTTATGCTTGTTAAATTGTATTTTTTATTCTCACTTATTAAAAAATCATAATATTTCTTAAATTGTTCATTATTTATTATTTGTTCCATTATTTTTTTTACTTTCTAAATATACTAATAATATTGAGATATCACTTGGATTTACTCCACTTATTCTTGATGCTTGAGATATTGTTTCCGGGCGAACCTTTTTTAACTTATCTTTTGCTTCAGATGCAATATTAGGAATTATATCATAATTGATATCTTCTGGTATTTTTTTAGTTTCTAATACTTGAAATTTTTTTGCTGTTTTAAATTCTTTTTGAATATATCCTTCATATTTTACCGCAATTTCAATTTCTTCACGTGAATCATTATCTAAAGCAAGTGACATATTGCATAATGATTCAATAGTATCTAAATTAATTCCTGGTCTTCTTAATAGTTCTAAAGCCGAAACTTTTAAATTAATTGGACTCATATTATTATTTTGTAAATAATCATTAACTTCTTTTGTTGGTGTTAATTTATATTCTTTTAACTTTTCTAATACTATTTCTTTATTTTTTTCTTTTGTTAAAAAGTTTTGATATCTCTCTTCACTAATTAATCCTACTTCATAACCATGTTTAATCAAACGTTGTTCCGCATTATCATGTCTTAATAATAATCTAAACTCAGCACGAGAAGTTAGCATACGATATGGGTCTCTTACACCCTTAGTAATTAAATCATCAATTAAAACACCTGTATATGCTTCATCTCTACGTAATACTAATGGTTCTTTATTTTGAAGTTTTAAACTTGCATTTATACCTGCGATTAATCCTTGACAAGCTGCTTCTTCATAGCCACTAGTACCATTTACTTGGCCCGCAAAAAAGAGATTTTGGATTTTCTTTGTTTCTAAACTACTCTTTAATTCTAAAGGATTAATAGCATCATATTCAATCGCATATGCATATTTAGTTATAATTGCCTTTTCTAATCCTGGTAATGAATGAACCATTAATTCTTGAACATCATGAGGCATAGAAGTTGAAAAACCTTGTAAATACATTTCATCTATTTCTGATCCTTCTGGTTCAATAAATAATTGATGCCTTTCTTTATCCGCAAAGCGAACAATTTTATCTTCAATAGATGGACAATATCTTGGACCTACCCCTGTAACAAGACCTGAATACATACTTGATTTACCTAAATTATCTTTAATAATTTGGTGTGTTGTAGGTGTTGTATAAGTTAAATAACAAGTAACTTGTTCTTCAAGTGGCTTGATATTTGTGGTTGTATTACTAAAACGATATAATTTCGAATCACCATATTGTGGTTCTAAACGTGAATAATCAATGGAATCTTTTTGAATTCTTGGTGGAGTACCTGTTTTTAATCTAATAAGTTCTAAACCAAGCGATCGCAAACTTTCACTTAACTTAGTAGTCGTTGGTTCTTGGTCTGGACCTGATGGGGTAGATGTAAAACCGCATAAAACACAAGATGATAAATAAGTACCACTAGCAATAATAACTGCCTTAGCCATTATTTCTTCATCTTCACATTTAATACCTATTACTTGATTATCATGTGTTATTAAACTTGTAACATATGCTTCTTTAACTTCTAAGTTTTTAGTATTTAAAGCTAACTCTTGCATATACTTAGGATATGTTGATTTATCAGCTTGAGCTCTTAAAGCACGTACTGCAGGTCCTTTAGAACTATTTAACATTTTTAGTTGTAACAATGTTTTATCTGTAGCAACTCCCATTTCACCACCCAAAGCATCTATTTCGCGAACTATAATTCCTTTAGCAGGTCCACCAATAGAAGGATTACATGGCATATTCCCAATTCTTTTTATACTACCAACAATCATTAAAGTTTTATTGTTTAGTCGTGCGCTAGCTAATGCAGCTTCCATTCCAGCGTGACCACCACCAATTACTATAATATCATACTCTTTCTTGTTCATAACTTTACTTCCTGTCCAATCTTATATATTTTATCACAATTTCTTTATTTTGCAATCTTTTTTATAATGATTATGTCGAATCGTATAAAAACAATATAATTCATTACTCTTATAAATTTTTGTATTGATTAATCTTTTAAGCGATTTTTCCTTATCGTGATAAAGATAACATTATATTCTTTACTATCTTTTGCACAAAAAAAGTCCTTAAAAAAGGACTAATTTACATAATTTGGAGTTCCTTCTCCAGTTAAAACTTTTATTAAAGAACTATATTCCGCATTATAATAGTTATTTAAGAAAATAAAATTATTAAGATAAGGGAAATATGTTTGTAATGATTCATCACCATCAAAAATTATACAAATATTCGGATTAATATCATATAGCTCTTGTACAAAATCTGTCATTAATGTCCTAGAAATTAATTTACTATCACTCATATTATTAATTAAGATATATATCGAGCCTACTGAACTAGCTTCATTTAATACTTGAGAAATTGATATATTACTTAATAAATATGAATTACAGTTTTTAAATCCTTCGGATTTTAAATATGTAGACAATATATAACCAAAAGGATTTCCGTCTTGTTTATTAGCATCTGATATTATAATAATAGGCTTTTCACTATTTACTATATCCATATTTCCTTTAACACTAATAAAGTTAGTATTAAGAATACTCATTTCTTCCTTAATTTCCTTCATATTGACGTCTTGATTAGATTCATCATCTAAAATTCCATTTCGTAATTTGGATAATAAAATTCTAAAAACAGATTCTTTAATACGTTCAATAGAAATTGTACCTTCAGAAATTTGTGTAAGAATTGTATTATAAACATTAAATGGTAGTTCCGCTTGTTCTTTGTAATAATCCATATATGAATTCCAGTCATCATTTTGTGGTACATTTTGCATAAATTCCATATCAAAATAAAACATATCACAACCATCTTCTAAAGCTTTTAAAATTTGGCTAAAACTAACATAATTAGGATTAGTAAGATTGGCCATTATAATTCCATTATATTCATTCCTATACTTAGATATATAATCAAATGATATTTCATTATATTTATATCCATTCGCAAAGAAATAAGATAGTGGTACACAAACACATTCAAATCCTGCCTTAAAAATATTATCCATTTGGTTAATTTCTGATTCGACTTTTGTTTTATCATAGTATATAGTTGTAATTGGTTGTCCCGCACCCATCATAATGCCATTATTATGATATCCATCTTTCATACTACTACTTAAGATGCCAGAAATATTACTATCAGTCCCAAAAGAAATACTCGAATTATGAGATGCATAATTACTTAATATTCCGTTAATACCTAATGAACTGTATTCCTTTCCTAAAGTATTACCAATATTGTAAGCTAATGTAGCATCTTGATTATATGCTATAACACTATTTGAACCATATGAATCTATATATTGTAAGTTTCCTCCAGCGTAATCCATAAATATAAATGGATTAACACCCGTTTTATCTTTGCCCATTTTATTCAAAGTTTTAATTGATGTCTTTAATTGTTCTAAACTTTTTGTATAATCATTAATTATCGTATAATTTCCAAATGGATAATCATTTAGATATGTAACTATATTAGTATCCGCAAGAGCAGAACCAAATGATGCATCAGGAAGTCCTGTTTCACTATTTAATTTTAATGCATAATTATATTCTCTTATTACTTGAACCGAAAAACTAATATTAAACATTTCTCCAACTAATTGCGTAGTATTCATTTTTGAGATTATGGCATTAATTTGTTCTGTTTCTTCATCTGTAGCTTTTATTATATTATTTTCTTCCGTAACCTCTATTTCAAATGTACAGGAAATATTAGGCATTCTTTTTAATTGAACTAATAATGTGGCTTTGCCAGCTTTTAATCCTTTAATATATTCATCCATAATATATACAATATCAGTATTAGTAGAAGAAATCATACATTCTTCTTCTACATTATTAGTAATATGGATTATTTCATTAACACTAATTTTATCTTTAGAAGTTATCTCTAAAGAAGAAGGAATTTCAGAAACTATAATATGGATCTTTTTTTCAAAATCATCACATGAAACAATAATATCTGTTTCTCCAATGCTGATTCCTTTAACAACTCCATTTTTGACTGTTGCAATACTTAAATCTTCACTTTTCCAAAATACTTCACTTGTTATTATAGATGGAATAACACTAGCTTTTAAGGTTACTGTTTTATTAACAATAACTTCAAATTGTCCAGTTACTTCTATATCTTCCACAAATGGCTCGATTATATTTACTTCCTTTGTAGCAATAATTGAAACATCTTTCAAATACACAGCATTTATAACTACTATACCGCTAGATTTTGTTACTAAAACACCATTATTGATTTCCGCACATTCATAATTAGATAATGTCCAACTAATGTCATCATCACTTATTAACTCATCATTTATTGTTAATGTAATGCTTTTATTTTCTCCCACAAATATTCTATCTGAAATATTTATTACATAATTATTTGTTTGTGTACAACCAACCATAAAAAATATACAAACTAAAAATAAAATATAAATGTATTTTTTCATAATTAATCCTTCCTTGCTTGCAAAATTGTTACTACAATTGTTATTCCAACGCCTAATAAACTAGAAATTACCATTACTGCTGTATCCATATAATTAATACTTCTTATATATGATTTAATAATCATTGCTACTACACATACTAACAAACTCAATAGAACACTAAAAAGAATAATATATTTTAATGTATCATTTATTGTAATAACATTTAATGTTATTACAATACTAAATCCACCATAAAAAATAATTATTTCCACAATTCTTATTATATTATAAATTGTATTTATAGAATCTATATTTGAAGAAAAAATAGATGCTATTTGTAAATTGACATTATTTAGAAATTCAAAAGAAGCTAATAAAATAATGTATACTACACTATATAAAATTAAAAACACTAACGATAATTTATTTTTCATGTCTTTTCTCCACCAACACATATATTACATAAGCAATTATGGATATAATAATTGTAATAAAACCAGAAATTAGTGTCTCTTTAATGTTCGTATCCTTAATAATTAAATATCCTAAATTAATAATATTAGGAATACCAATCACAATTGCTAATTTCATAGGCACCTTATCAAACTCTACTGTTGTCGCATCCACTAAATACCAAACACCTAATGCTCCCATAACAACAAGAATAAAATTAGCAATAATATTAAAGAAATAAGATATAAAATAATATGTTTGTTCACTCATATTTAATGTAATATCTAAAAACAAACAATAAAATACAACCGCAAAGATAAAACAAGATATAGCTTTTGTTTTATCTTTTTTATAAAAGAATCGGTATGCACTTTGATAATTATAATATATATAATACTTTTCTTGGTCAGTTAATTGATTTAATATACTTGTTATTTCATTTTCATCATAAACATCACTTAAACGATCTATTCTTTTAATAATTGCTTTTTTATTATTATATTCAATCATCAATGAAGAAACATTATTACAATCTAAACAAACCTTATTCATTGTACTTTTTTTACACTTGAAACAATAATAAGACATTTGTACATCTCGGTTTTCATGTTTTTCTAATCTTTCTGGCAAATTAGGATTAATATTTAATTTATTATGTTCTTGTTTTTCAGTTATGGTATTACAAAGAGGGCATGTTTTATTCTTTTCATTTGTTTCAAAGCCACACTTTGGACATTTATAAATATAATTTTTTCTCATTTTTCTTCCTTTTTATATACGTATCCGATAATTTCTTTTACTTCATCATGTATTACTAAAGAGTTATCACGATTAATATCTCTTGTAAAGCCACATTTCAATAGTACTTTTCCTGAATTTTTATTTTCCCTCACATGTCCCGCATATATGATTTCTTTCTTTTGATCATTAATTAGATATGAAAGAAATGTTTTTAATGCTTCTGTCGCAAATCCTTGATGCCAATATGCTTCGTTAAATGCATAAACTACTTGACAAGTGCGCACAGTTAAGTCATAAGTAGATAAACCTATGTATCCAATTAACTTATTTGTATCTTTTAAACATACTGCTAACTTAAAGTATTGTTTATTTTTATATTTTTCACGCAAATTAGCTATTATTTCTTGTACTTCTTCTCTTTTATATACACTTTTTCCCATTAAATATTTATTAACATTTGCGTTAGATGCAAAATTATAATAATCATCTAAGTCATTCTCATTAATTTCACGAATAATTAAGCGATTTGACCTTATAGGAATAAAAGAAATACACTCTTTTTGTATACCTTCATTTAAATACCTTAAAATTGCATTATAATTTTTATAATTTAATAACAAGTATCCGTATCGTCTTCCTTTTTTTCGATAAACAACTTTAAAATGTAAAATAAATTCTTGAATTAATAAACTAAGCGATAAAATCAAAAAAACAATTCCCAATAACAAAATTATGCTATTCCAATTCTTTAATTCTTGGTTGACCCCGAAATTTACGTTTTCTTGAATTATTTTTCGCAAACGAAAACTTATAAGGAAAAATGTGAAAAATAAAATAGCGGGCAAAAAATTAGCCAAAAACAAGCTCTTTTTAACATTCTTCAAAAAGAAATGTTTAATTTCAATAAATGTTAAGCCTAATTTGTTAGATATATGTGAATTTTTAGGATTTTGAAAATTAAATCCTTCTAAAACTTTATTTTCCCAAATTTGCTTTTTATATTTTTGACCATTGAATATTACATAATTATTTTTAATAGTTATGTTAGATTTCTTGGAGTCAAATAAATCTAGGTCTAATTCTTTTTGTTTTTGTTTTTGATTTTTTGTTAAAAATAAAGACATATTTATCCACCTATTTTATTATAAAATAGTTCTAATTATTTTATTTAGGTTGTAATAGTTTATATGTTAATAAGTTTTCAACCAATAATAAGATAATTTTTAGTATTATCCCTTCATTATTAAACAAAGTTATAATGAAAAGAAGGGTAAAAAGTGATAAGAAGATAACTTCAATCCACATAAATGTGAATTTTTGTTTCTTTTTGACTAAAAGTATTAGGGAAATAAAGAAAATTGTACATATATAATATACAATGTTCCCAAAAATACTATATAACATTAAAGAAAATAAGATAATAAACAACATACTCACAAACATTATAATTCACCAATGAATTATATGTCATAATTTATTTATTAATGATTGTTTTCTTGTGTTTGTTTATATTCTTTATAATAATTTAAATAATCTTCTGTAGTAGGAAAGTAATTATATTGCTTGTTAATTGCTACATTTTTATAAAAAATATATTCTTTCCACTTATTTTCTCTTTCAGTTGCATCTTTAATTTCTGAAAGTTCATAAAAATGTTCATTTAGAACGATTACTGATAACACTAATGATGATATTTCATCATTTAATTTCTTGATTTCTACTCTTATTTCCTCTTTTGTGGCATCTTCTTTTTGTTTTTCTTTGTTTAGTTTGGATAAAATACACTTATATATTATACTTTTTACTAAAAAGAAAACCATAATTATCCCCATTATTATAACAACAATAGAAACAATCCATTTTTCATTAATAATTGTTAATAAGTCGTATATATATCCTAAAATAACAATTAATACTGCTAATGTAATAATACTATAAACATCATTTTTTTTCTTTTTTTCTGTATTTACTTGAATCTTATGTTCTAATTCATTACTGACAAACAATTCTCTTTGGGCATATTGTTCTTTTTTTACATTAATTTTTGCAAGTAATGAACGAAATTCATTATCACATCGCATATTAATTCATCCTTTCATGAAATGTTTTTACTAAAACAAAGGGCGTAAATAATATTCTTTGCCCATGAAGATATATACTTTCCCATGATATTTCATGATATGGTATTGTTATAAGATATGTAATAAGGTAATAAGTAAAAATGAATGACACAATACTTAATACGATATTCTTATGTTTAATAACTATACTATTAAAACATTGCGATAGAAAAATAGATGGTATGATTAATGAAACATTTAACATTTCATATCGTAATCCTTGTTCTGTTGTCAAAATAGTAACTAATGTGAATACAATTAATAATACTAATGACAATAATAATAAATATAATTTTTTATGTTTTAATGGTTTATTTTTAACATTTAATGGTAAAAGTGCGGTTTTTGTGAATAATTCTTCACGCAAATCTTTTTCCACCACTTTTTCTTGTTCCAAATTTATATTATTAATACCATTTAAGATATCTTCTTTGTTTTTTTGATTATACTTATCAAAAAATAATGTTATAAAATCATTACTATATAACAAATAATGTTCTCGTATATGATTACATACAATATCTAAATGTTCAATTTGATAATCCTTATTTATTAAATTATCAATATTATGTTCTTTATTTAACATTATACATGCATAATTATAAAAATATTGATATAACAAACTATTTGGATGATGACTACATAGTTCAAGAATTTTATAGTAATCATATGTGTTAAGATATATTTGTAAATCAAAGTATTCAAAATCATCAATCATATTTAATGTTTTTTGACAATTTGAACATATAGTTTCAGTTATTAAATTTTTTTGTCCACAAAATGGGCATTTATTATATTGCTTCATATTTAATCATCCTTGTTTAATACATTATATCAAATTATTCCTTAAAATAAAAGTAAAAAAAACTATTTAGAAAAATATTCTAAATAGTTTCATATTGATTTAAGCTTTGTTAACAGAGCCAAATACTTCCATTTTTGCTTTTACTGCAGCAGCGATTGCTAATGAAGCAGGTCCGATAAATTTACGAGGATCATAAACTTCAGGTTTAGCAGCTAAAACTTTTTGAATTTCATTGTGGAATGCAATTTGACATTCTGTATTAACATTAATTTTGCATGTACCACAAGAAATAGCTCTAATGATTTTTTCATCTGGAATACCAGTTCCACCATGTAATACTAATGGTTTATCAGTTGCAACTTTAATCGCTTCCATTTCAGTAAATCCTAAAACAGGTTCTCCATGATATGGACCATGAACTGATCCTAATGCGGGAGCTAAGCAATCAACACCTGCTTCTTGTACTAAACGAACACATTCGTCTTTATCAGCGTATTTAATTCCACCAATAACACCATCTTCATTTCCACCAACAGTTCCAACTTCTGCTTCAACACTTACGCCTCTTGCATGTGCATATTCAACAACTTGTTTTGTCATTTCAATGTTTTCTGCGATTGGATGATGTGAACCATCAATCATTACTGATGTGAATCCAGCATCAATTGCTTTTTTACAGCTTTCAAATGATGAACCATGATCTAAATGAATTGCTACTGGAACAGTAATTCCTAAATCTTGAACCATACCTTTAACCATACCACATACAGTATTAAATCCACCCATATATTTTCCAGCACCTTCACTAACACCTAAAATAACTGGTGAATTCATTTCTTGAGCAGTCAATAAAATTTGTTTAGTCCATTCAAGATTATTAATGTTGAATTGACCAACAGCATACTTTCCTTCTTTTGCTTTGTTTAACATTTCTACCATATTAACTAACATATATCTTTTCCTCCTGTGTTAATATCTATTTTTTACTTTTATACTTTTGTAAAAGTTCTTCTTCATCAACTTTTTTTACATTTGATTGTTTTGTTTCTAACTTATTTGCAACTAACATAATAGCAACGATTGCTACAAGAGCAATACCTAAAAATACAAATCCTAAAACTAAAAATGTAGTTGCCCACTCATGTGCTTCTCTAGTAAACGATTCAATTAGTTTAACGATTAGGCATATTATTCCTAATCCAGCAACACCAAGTGACGCAATTGTTAATTTTTTAATTGTTTGTTCCTTCATTTCTTCCTCCTATTTTTTTTGTAAAATATAGTAACCAAATCCCAATATACCGCAACCGATATGAGCACCGACTGCTGGTGTAATCATATGTATTTCAACTGTTGCTGGACATGAAACTAATTGTTCAAATGCATTTTTTAATTGTATAGCATCATCTTCACGACAAGTATGGAATATCATTATTTTTAATTCTGATGCATCTTTTGTTTCTTCAATAAATAATTGTTTTATTCGATCAATAGCTCTATGTAATGTTTTAATTTTTTCAAACGTATCTATTTTACCTTGTTTAGTTAACTCTAAAACAGGTTTAATTCTTAATAAGCCTGCAAAAAATCCTTTAGCGTTACTTAGTCTACCATTTTTAATTAAAAAACGCAAATCATCAACAATAAAATAAGCATGTGAATTTTGAATTAATTCATTACTACGATTAATAATTTCTTCAACGCGTTTCCCTTCACTAGCCATTTCTTTAGCAACTACAGCTAAATATCCTTGCATATATGCTGCTGTCTTCGTATCCACAACATGTATATTTATTTTCCCTTCATATTCTTGTTTTAAATTTGAAACCATAGATCCAATAGAACTCAATTTAAAAGATATAGCATACATTATAACATCAGTATATCCTTCAGTAATTAAGCGATCAATTAATTCCATTGCCTCTCCGACTGTTGGTGCAGAAGTTGAAGGTATAACACCTGCTTTTAACTTTTCTTGCACAAGTTCATAAAACTCTTTGGCTTTTATTTCTACTCCATCAATATAATGTTCTTCACCAAAGTTAATGATTGAACGTAGAACTGGAATATTTGGATTAAAATCTAAATAATCAAGACCTGCATTAACATCAGAAATAATAGCAATTTTGCTCATTATTCTCCCCCTCAATTATAATTATTATACCACATATAAAATTATTCTTCAAGATTAAATAACAAATTAAATGAAAAATAAGAACTTTCGTTCTTATCCTTCTAAATATTTTGCAATAAACATAGCGGATGTTTCCGCCAATGTTTTTTCAATTTCAGATATATTATCACTGGCAATTATTACAGATCCTATTACATCACCATATATAGCAATAGGTCTTAATATTACATTTCCTTTAATAATCAAATTATCTGTTATTTCTAGATGTTCATCTTTTTGAAATACTTGCGTATTCAAACGATGCATTCTTTCATCTAAACGAATATCAATTTTTTTACCTATAATGTCTCGTCTAAAACTACCAGCTGATGCAATAATACGTTCTGTATCCGTAATAATAATTTCTTTTTTTGACGCTTGATATATAGCTTCCACATATTCGCTAATAAAACTTTCAATAGTTTCAACTTGCGAATATTTTTTTAATGTAATAGCTTCTGGACCATCAGAACATATTTCTAACGAGTCCCCTTCTCTAATTCTTAAACTTCTTCGAATTTCTTTTGGAATCACTATTCTTCCTAAGTCATCTATTCTACGAACAACACCTGTTGATTTCATAATTATCACCTCATTTTATTATTAGCAATAATTATTATTGGTAATAAATGTTTTTTTATACTAACTTTTCAAATAAAGTTATTAATAAATTAATCCATTCTTTTGAACTTGTATCCCCATTTAAACGCATCACTATTTTTCTTTGAACATACTGGAATACAAATCGATCAGATATATGATATGCATGTTTAAATAAAGTGCCCGCATCAATTTGAGAATTTGCCACAAATGTAACATCCACATATACATCTTTTTCCGTTATTGATTCAACGTCAACTTGCTTAGCTAGAGACTCCATATATTGCTTATTAATATATATCTTTATTTCATTTGTTAAAGTTCCGAATCGATCTTCTAATTCTTTTTCGACTTTTTGTTTTTCTTCTAAATTATTAATTTGTTTTATTTCTTTATGAATATATATCTTAATATCGTCATCATTAACATACTTATCACTAACGTGTTTGGATATATTAATTTTATAAGATGCTTCTTTTTTTGTATCTTCTTGTTCCCCTTTAAGTTTGCGTATCGCATCATTTAACATTCGCATATATAAATCCAAACCAATTGTGTCAATAAATCCTGATTGTTCTTTACCAAGAATATCACCAGCGCCACGAATTGCTAAATCACGAACTGCAATTTTATAACCACTTCCTAAAGTTGTAAACTCTTTAATGGCTTGTAACCTTTTGGAACTAACTTCTGTTAATACTTTATTTTTATCAAACATAAAATAGGCATAAGAAACACGTGTACTTCTACCAACTCGACCTCTTATTTGATACATTTGGGCAAGTCCTAATCTATCTGCCATATCCACAATTAATGTATTAGTATTAGGAATATCAATTCCCGTTTCAATTATTGTTGTACATAACAAGACATCATACTCATGATCAATAAAAGATTGAATGGCATCTTCTAATTCACTATGGCTCATACTACCATGCGCCATGATAATTTTTGCATTGGGTACAATATGTTGCAACTTGTGATAAACTAAATCTAAATCTTCAATTCTATTGTGCATATAAAATACTTGACCACCACGACCAATTTCACGATATATTGCTCCCCTTACAACGGCATCATTATATTCTAAAACATACGTTTGTACTGGATACCTATTTTGAGGAGGAGTTTCCATTAAACTTAGCTGTCTAACACCCATTATAGACATTTGCAAAGTTCTAGGAATTGGTGTTGCGGTTAATGTGATAACATTAACATTAGCTTTTATTTTCTTTATTTTTTCTTTATGTGTAACGCCAAACCTTTGTTCTTCATCAATTATTAATAACCCCAAGTCTTTAAATTTAATTTTCTCGCTTAGTAAAGAATGAGTGCCTATAACGATATCTATATCTTTACTTTTTAAACGTTCTACTATTTCATCTTGTTTTTTCTTAGAAATTAAACGATTTAATAATTCTACTTTAACACCATATGCCTCAAAACGTTGAAGAAACGTTTGAAAATGTTGGCGAGTTAAAATAGTAGTTGGCGCTAAGTATGCCACTTGTTTACCATTTAATACAGTTTTCATTGCAATGCGAATTGCAACTTCTGTTTTTCCATATCCAACATCCCCACATACCAAGCGATCAATAATTTTACCTTGTTCCATATCTTGTTTTATCTCATTAATAGCTTTTAATTGATCGGGAGTTGGGTCATATTCGAAATCTCTTTCAAATAATTCTTGTATATCATCATCTTTTCGATATGTAAAACCTGTTGTTTTTTCCCTTTGGGCTTGTAAATTTATTAAGTCTTCTGCTATTGATTCAACTTTTTCTTGAACTTTTTTCTTTCTTTTTTCCCACTCTTTGGTGCCAATATTTGATAACGTTGGAACACTATTTTCAGAGCCTAAGTATTTTTCAATTAAATTGATTCGTTCAATAGGGACGTATAAATCCATATTCGCAAATTTTATCGATAAATAATCATTTGTCATTCCTTTTAATTCAACAGATTCAATTCCTTTATATTGTCCAATACCATAATCATAATGAACTATATAATCACCTGGTTTTAAATCTTCTTTTGAGTTAAGTGGTGTTGTATTTTGATATACACTACGATATTTAGATATTTTGGATTTATTTTTTTTATAAATCATTTCTTCTGTTAATACTTCAATACCATTAATAAACGCAAAACTTATATAATTATTGGCTTTTATAATATTAATCTTGTTATTTTCAATTTTTCCATTATCATTAAATGGTATATTATTAACACTTAATGTTTCTTTTACAATGTTAATATATAAGTCTTTAGAAAATGTTAATACGAAAGTATTAGTAACTGTACGTAAATCTTCTACTAAATATTTTAAATTATTATTATAACTAACTATGTCTTTAGCATCAATAGTTATAATTTGGTCGAGCTTTATATTATTCATTGTTTTTCTAAATGATGTAATATATATCTTTTGTAAATCATTACTAATTAGTTCATTAAAATCGCATAAAAATAATAAATCTAAGTTGTGATATTCTTTTTTACTGGCAATATAATCATTTAATTCACTAACTACATTTTGATAACTATCTTTTATTAAATTATATTCATCAATTATTATTGCACTATTTGGCAAATAATCAAATAATGTATATATATCTTGATATATATATTTTATATATTTATATATTTTTTCACTATTATTATAATTTTGGATATCTAAAAGATCATTTTCTAATAAAGAAATATCTATATCATTAGGTAAATCTTTTGTGATGTTATTTAAAATATTATCATTATAATCATATATTAATTCTGATAATGGGAAAATTTCAATTTTCTCAATTTTTTCAACACTTATTTGTGTAGAAGCATTAAATGTTTTTATATAGTCCACTTCATTATCAAAAAAATCAATACGATATGGAACATTAGAATTAATAGGATAGATATCTATTACTTCACCACGGACGCTAAAATCTCCCGTTTTAGTTGTAGATGGAGTTCTTCGATAGCCTACTTTATTAAGTTTTTTGACTAAATCCGCAATATCGATTATATCACCTTGTTTTAGAGATATAATGTTATTTAAATATATTTTCTTATTAGGAAGTGGTCTTAAAACCGATGATATATATGTTACTATTATTTTTTTCTTATTGTGCAATATACTGTTTAACGTATGTAATCTTTCTAATTTGAATTCATTACTGACAGCTAATGCTTCAACCGCAATAATTTCATCTGTAACATATAAATTCACATTATCCATACCAATCAAATCACAAAAAGATTCATAAGCTAATGTAGCTTTATATAAATTTTCTGCTACATATATTACTGATGAATCACTATTCTCATATTTAATTAATGTTAATAAATAATTATGATTTATTTGTGAATTTGTTATGAGCATGTTTTGTTTTGTTTTAAAACTTTCTATACATTGCATAACTTGTCTTTGCGACTTATATATATCTAAAATGCCCATTAATTGTACCTACTCATTACTTTTTCAAAAGGTTCGTTAATAAAATCAGTCACTATATCTAAACTTTTTTCAAATGATATATCCATAATAGTTCTTTCATCTTTAGTAAAATTACCAATTACATAATCAATTGTTTTATCGCTTGAAACTTTATCAATACCTATACGAACTCTTTTTATATTTTGCGTTTTTAGTTCTGTGATGATGCTTTGAATTCCTTTATGGCCACCACTTGAGCCATTAGGTCGAATTCTAATTTTTCCTGTTTCTAAATCTAAATCATCATATATAACTAATATATCCTCATCATTGATTTTATAATAGTTTTTAACTAAAATAACTGACTGACCACTTAAATTCATATATGTTTGTGGCTTCATAATAACTACTTTTTCCCCACTAATTGTGGTAGTTAATATTTCACATTTCTTTGCTTTATCTAATGTAAATTTTTCGTTTAATTTTTGTGCAAGATTATCCACAAATAAAAATCCTGTATTATGTCTTGTATTTTGATATGCTTTTCCTGGGTTTCCTAACCCGACAATTAATTTCATTTATATTCTCCTCATTGAAAAAATCTTTTTCAATATATATCTAAATATATTAAAAAAGATATTTATTATTTATTCATTTTGTAATTTATAACATTCCACTACATTTTCTAATAAACACGCAATAGTCATTGGTCCAACACCACCAGGCACTGGAGTTATACGGCTAGTTTTAGGGGCTACTTGCAAATAATCAACATCTCCCACAATAGTACCTAGTACTCTATTAATACCAACATCTATAATTATTGCTCCTTCTTTTACCATATCTTCAGTTATCATTTTAGGTTTTCCAACTGCTGAAATAATAATATCTGATTGCAAACATAATTCTTTAATATTTTCTGTATGTGAATGTGCCATTATTACAGTAGCATTTTTTTGTAACATTAACATAGCAATTGGTTTTCCAACAAGCATACTTCTACCTATTACTAAAACTTTTTTACCATCTAAGTCCACACAATATTCTGATAACAAACGCATAATACCTTTTGGTGTCGCAGGAATAATCCCTTTTTCATCTAACATTAAGCGTCCTTGGTTTAAAGCATGTAATCCATCAACATCTTTTTTAGGATCAATTGCTTCCACAACCACTTTTTCATTCATATGTTTTGGTAGTGGCATTTGTACTAAAATACCATTAATGTTTTTATCTTTATTTGCTTCTTGGATATGTGAAATTATTTCTTTTTGTGGAACATTTTCATCAAATACCAAAGTTTTAGTATCAATTCCCATAGCTTTACAAGCTTTTTCTTTACTTGCCACATATATTTGGCTTGCTTGATCATTACCAACCAATATTACTAATAAACAAGGCTTAGTAGGCAAGTGTTTAACTTCATTTTTTATTTGTTCTTTAACTTTTTTACTAATTAATTTTCCATCTATAATATTCATACACCCTCCTACATTAATCCAAATACTTCAAAATTATCATTCATATCTATTTTTATAGCCATTGGTTCTTTTGAAAGCCCTGGCATTGTCATAATATTTCCTGTCAAACAAATAATAAACTTAGATCCCGTTGATAATCTAATATCTTTAATATGAATTGTAAAATCATAAGGTCTTCCAATTAGTTTTGCATTATCTGATAAAGAATTAGGAGTTTTAGCCATACATATATAATATTTAGAAGCTTCCGTATTTTCTAATACTTGTATTTTTTGTAATGCTTTTTCACTAATTTCAACATCTTTAGCACCATATGCTTTAACACATATTTTATTAATCTTTTCAATTATCGAATCATTTAAAGAATATAATGGTTGATATTCTCTATTTTCACATTTTGCTATTACATGTTTAGCTAATTCTATACCACCATTGCCGCCTTTTTCATATACTTCACTTAAGCTTATTGTTACATTATTTTCTTTTGCCCAATTTTCTAAAACCGCAATTTCGCCATCGGTATCTGTTAAAAAGCGATTGATACAAACAACACAAGGTAAATTAAATTTATTTATGGTATCTAAATGTTTTTCTAAGTTACAAATGCCTTTTTTTAAAGCTTCTATATTTTCTTCTTTAATATTTTCAAGTGCTGCACCACCATGATATTTTAATGCCTTAATTGTTGCTACCATAACAACCAAATTAGGTTTTAATGCAGCTTCTCTACATTTAATATCTAAAAATTTTTCAGCACCCAAATCAGCTCCAAAGCCGGCTTCTGTAATTACGTAACCACCAGTTTTTAAAGCAAGTTTTGTTGCTAAAATAGAATTACATCCATGAGCAATATTTGCAAATGGTCCACCATGAACAAATACTAAATTATTTTCTAAAGTTTGAATAATATTAGGTTTAATAGCATCTTTTAAAATTACCATTAAAGAACCTGTAATACCTAAATCTTTAATATATAATGGTTTTTTATCATATGTATAACCAATTAAACAATTATCTAATCGTTCACGTAAATTATGAACTGATGTAGCAAGGCATAAATTGGCCATAATTTCACTAGCAACAGTAATATTAAATGTATCAAATCTTTTAGTTTCTTTTTTACTCGATAAACCAACTTCCACTTTTCTTAACGCACGATCATTTAAATCTAAACACCTTTTCCATGATATATTATTAGGATCGATATTTAATTTATTACCTTGATATATATGATTATCAATACATGCACTTACCAAATTATTGGCAGCTGTCATTGCATGTAAATCGCCAGTAAAATGCAAATTTAAATCTACCATAGGATTAACTTGTGCATAACCCCCTCCAGCAGCTCCACCTTTTACCCCAAATACTGGTCCCATTGATGGTTCACGAAGTGCTCCAACGCAAGAAACACCAAGTTTATTCATTGCATCTATCAAACCAATTGTGGTAGTTGACTTTCCTTCTCCTGTTGGCGTTGGTGTAATGGCAGTTACCAAAATTAATTTGCCATCTTTTTTATCTTTTAAGCGGTTAAATATTCCTAAATCAACTTTAGCCATATAATTTCCGTAACAACAAAGTTCTTCATCTTGAATATCATAACGTTTTATGACGTCTTTTATACTATTCATTGTACTTTGTTTTATAATTTCGATATCTGTTAACATTACTTGCACCTACCTTTACTTAAATATTTTATTTTCTAGATTCTTGATTTTTTGAAATAATTTTTCATCATACGATAATACTTCAATTACTTCATTTTTATCATTAATTATTACTTGATCATTTTCTTGAATAAGTAAATCATTCTTTTTTAAACACAAATAGTGATTTGTATCGTTTACTACATATATATAATCTTCATCCACACGTTCTACAATATATTTTTTATATTCCATAATGCGTATAGTATTTAAGCTCTATTCCATTAGTTTGAAATAGAATTGTACCTTCATCTTTTGTCTGTAATATATTTTTGCAATAATATGACAATCTGTCTAATGCTTTTTGATGTGGATGACCTGTAGTAGTATAATTTGAAGTTGTAATAACAGCGTAATCAGGATTCACAGCACGTAAAAAATCTCTTCCACTTGAATATGTTGAACCATGATGTGGGACCTTTAAAACATTAGCTTTCAAATCAATACCACTATTTAATGCTATTTCTTCACCATCACCCTGATTATAACCAATATCACCTGTAAAAACAAAAGAAATATCATTATATGTTAATTTTGTGGCAACAGAACAATAATTTACATTACTTGGATTATCTTCTTTTTTTGTGGAAATGACTTGCATTAATATTTGTTTCCTAACAATTATTTCATCTCCAACACTAACAATTTGACAATCAATATTATTATTTTGTATCGTATTTAAAATATTATAATATGCGGAAGTTGTTGAAGTAGAGCCTGATAAAATGATAGAATTTACAGTATAGTCACTCATTATTTTAGCAGCATAATAATAATGGTCAGCATGCATATGTGTTATTATAAAATAATTAATAACATCAATATTCTCATTTTCTAATACTTTTACAATATTATCCCAAGATGGGTATTTAATTGTATTATCATATATCGAAGCATGATCTAATCCAGCATCTATCATAATTACTTCATTTGTGGGTAAAATTATAATACTACAATCTGCTTGTCCAACATCCACAAAATATACTTTTAAATCTTGATTATAAATAGATGGTATATTATTATTTGGTGTATCTTCAGAACATCCAATAATAAATACCATTAATAATAGTAATATATATCTTAATATCTTTTTCATATTATTTTGATATAACCGCGAATAATTCTAAATCTTGATTACTTGTATTTTTTATACTATGATTAGCCTTATTAGGGCAATAGTTTACTTGGCCTTTTTTTAATGAATATTGTATATTATCTTCAATACATATTCCTTCACCACTAATTACATATATAATTTCTTGATCTGTTTCATGGGTATGAATACCAATTGAACAATTACATGGTATTACGATATGAGCAATTGTATTTTTTTCATCAGTATGCTTTATCATCTTAATATACCCTTCACCACCACGCATATTATTAATTTTATTTTCTTGTAAATTTGTAAAATCTATTATCATTATTATTACCTCTTATTTTACAAAAAAGAGAACATTACGTCCTCTTATTTTCTATTTTTTAACGCTTCTTCAATGTCATCTAATTCTTCTTCATCATCTTCTTCGTCATCATAATTAGCAATTGTTTCATCACTATCTTCACCTTTTTGTTGATCCAATACTAATCCTAAATCTTCTTCAATATCATCTTGTTCATTTGAATCTTCTTCATCATCTTCGATGTATTGATCAATATTATCTTCATTGCTTAAATGATATTCTTCTTTTAATTCATTATTAACAACTTCTTCATCTTCATCTGTTAAATCTTTCAAGTATCCACCATCTTTATCTAAGAATGAAGAGTTTTGGCGATTCTTTAAATCCCATAATTGGACGCCATCTTTATCTTCTCCACAATAAACAAATAGTCCAGATAACATAAAGTCAACTTGAAATTGTGCTATTTGATTTTCGCTACCAATTACACCTTTTTTTAAAAATACTTCTTTTGTAATTGCATCTAATGATTGTGGTTTTTTCTTTTTCTTCATTAGGGAATATGCAACATCTAAATATGAATCATAATTATTATTCATTTTAATTCCTCCGATTATATATCATATATTATACACTATTTTAATATTTTTTCAAGTGTTTTATAATAAAAAGAATATTATTAAAACTATTATTCCCGGAATTTTAAACACTCCCACAATTAAAATAGTCCAAACATTTATGGGAATATTAACATTAATATATACCCCCAATACATTTGTTACAAATAGTAATATAAAAGATATTACTAAAGATTTTAAAATCCATTTAACTGTTTTCAACTCTTGTCCTCACACTTAAATGTATGAGCTTTTTTATTTTTTATGATTTAAATATTCGTAATCAGTTCTATCAACAAGTAATGGTGTTATACTAATGTTTTTATTATGAACACAAATGACATCTGTATCATCACCATCAAAATCCCTTGATAAATCTGGAGATCCTTTTGGCATTACGATATTTTTATTAACTTCTTCATAACTAGCTACAAAATTAGTTTTTCCTTGCCTTGTAATATTAATATTTTGATATGTAACAGGTATATTAATATTAAGTAAGGGACATTTAGATAACAAACTATTATTATTTAGATATGTAAATATATCATCAAGTGCATAATCAAGGTGATCAAACATATTTCTTTTTGTGGAAAAAGCAATACCTTTTTTTTGTAATAATACAGCCTCTTCAGCAGCACCTACTGTACCTGAATATAATATATCTTCACCTAAATTATATCCATTATTAACACCCGATAATACTACATCAAACTGAATATTTAAATAATAATAGGCAATTTTTACACAATCAGCGGGAGTTGAATCTACAACATATGTTTTAACACCCGGAACAATTTCTTTTACTTCTTCAACACTATATGTTCCATGGATATTTAATGAGTGACTTTTTGCGGATTGTTCTGTTAATGGAGCTACACAATAAACGTCACCATATTTTTTGGCTTTTTTAGCCAGTATTTTCAGCCCTGCTGCATTTATTCCGTCATCATTTGTAATTAAGTAGATCATTAAAATAACTCCTTGTGGGCGATTTTATAGGCTCTTAAATTTTCATCAGCTATTTTTAATACTTCTTTAATTTGTTTTTTGTTTTTAATATTTCCACCAGCTGCGTTAGCATGACCGCCACCATTAAATTGATTAGCAATGTCATCTACAGAAATATATCTTGAACGAAAGCGAATACGAATTTCATTATCATATTCCACAAACAGTATCCAAATTAATGACCCTTTTATAGAATCCATACAATTGACTAAATTAGCAGCATCATTTACTGAAGCTTTAAATTTTTTCATAATTTTTTTAGATATATAAATATAAGCAACACCGTTATCAGTAATGTTAAAATTTTGATAAATGTATCCTTGAAGTTTAAAACTTTCAGGATTTTTATTATTTAAATATGAATATAATAAATCAGTATCTATACCGTATTCTATTAGCTTGCTTGCACATTGAAATGTGGATTGATTTACAGATGAATATTTAAATCTTCCTGTATCAGTAATCAATCCTGTATATAGGGCAAAAGCTGCGTCTTTATTTAACTTTAATTCATCTTTAAAAGTATCAGCTAACTCATATATTAATTGGCAACACGCTGGTGCCTCTTCAACAACAAAATTTATATATCCATAATTTTCCGTTGCTATATGATGATCAATTTTAATTACATTTTTTTTCTTATTATAGATATCTGTAGCGATACGATTGCTTGTAGCTGTATCAACAACTATTACTAAACTGTTTTCTATAATTTCATCATTTACTTCATCTTCTTTTCCCAAAAAACTTAAATAGTCAGGAATTGAATCACCAACACAATATACTTTTTTATTTGGAAAAGAATTTTGAATGATATATTTTAATCCTAATGAAGATCCAACAGCATCTCCATCTGGGCGTATATGTCGTAATATAATTATTGAATCATTATTCTTTATTTCATTCAAAATTGCTTTTTTTACTTCTACATTAGTATCTAATGGTTTCGTTTTATTAAATAGTCCCATTTTATTCCTCCACAAGTTTATTTAAGTCTTCTAATAATTGATATGCTACATCCATATTATCTACAGTAGCTCCACTTGCAAGTTTATGACCGCCTCCACCATACTTTGTAGCTATAGGATTAACATTATATTTACTTGAACGAATTTCTACAATAATTTTGTTATTAATGTCTTCTGTGAAGTTAACCCATATGTCAATACCTTTAATACCCGCCATTATATTAACCATTCCTCGTGATATAGTAAATACATCAACATCATACTCTTCTATATCCTTCTGAGTATTAATTAAGTAGGCTACATTTTTAGTTGTTAACATAAATTTGGATGTTAAGAAAGCACGCAACTTAACGATTTTTAAATCTTCAATATATAACTTATTATATATACTATTAATATCAAAATTATATTTCATTAGCTTAGAAGCAATTAAAAATGTTTCACTAGATACGTTATCATAACGGAATCTTCCGCTGTCAGTAACAATACCTGTAAATAATGCTTTAGCTCCATTATCTGTTAGCTTCAAATTGCTATCAAAAATAATTTTAGCAACTAAACTAGCACAACTTACTTCTGACGTTTCCACAATATTAAGATGACCAAAATTACCTTTAGCAATATGATGATCTATTTTAATTATATATCTACCTAAAGTATAACGCTCATCATTAATCATTGATGCATCACTACAATCTAAAACAATTACTAATGCATTTTTGTATTCTTCATCATCAATTTCATCCATATCCCCTAAAAAAGCAAATCGTTCATTTACATCGCCTACTGCATATACCTTTTTATATGGAAATGTTGCTAAAAGGGATTCTTTAAGACCTATCTGACTGCCCATTGCATCACCATCAGGTCTTCCATGGCGATGAATTATTATTGTTCCATATTCTTTAATTTTATTTAATACTTGTTTATACATATAATTCCTTTCTATATCAATATATTTATTATATCATAAGTTAAAAGAAATGTAAAATAAAAAACTAGCAAGGATTTTTACTAGTTTTCTACTTTACTACTATTTTGCTCTTTTACTACTTTAATTGTATTATTGGTAATATTATCAAATGTATCATCATGACTAATAACAAATAATTGTTTTAGTTCTTGCGACATATCTTTTACAACATCACCTAATTTTACTCTTCTTTCATAATCTAAATTAATTGTTGGTTCATCCATAAAATAAAAATCAACCTTTGTTATTTGTTTTAACATTGCTAAACGAATGGCAATAGCTACACTCATTTGTTCTCCGCCTGATAATTGTTTCATTGATTTAACTTTTGTTTCATCATTTAAATCAACAAGAACAACTTCATAATCATCTAACATTTCAATTCTAATACTTTCATTAGAAATTAAATAATAAATACTTGATGCATACATTGAGATATATTTTCTAAATTGTTCACTCAACTCTTTTGGAATATTATTAAATATAGTTCTCATCATTTTATACTTATCGCATAACGAATCATATATTAAAATTTTATTTTCAACCTCTAAGAGTTCTTGCTTTTTAGTATTTAAATACTCTAACTCCTTATTTAATTTACTTTTCGTTTCTTGTTGAAGAGTAATTGTTGTTTTTATTGCGGATAAATTAATATTAATTTCTTGTAAATCATTACTAACGTTAGTGTATTCTTCTATAGAATATGCGTTATTTAATTGATTAGATTCTTGTATCAAGCTATCTAATTCATTATTCTTAGTTTTTAAATCATTTTCTAATTGTTCTTGTTTAATATATATGTCTACATACATATTACATATTTCTTTATTTTTGATATAATCTTCGTATTTATCATGAAACTTATTCATAACTTCTTTGCATTCTATAATTTTGGAATCTATAGTACTATATTGACTACGTTCATTATCTAATTGATTGTTTTCCGCAATTAAACTGTCGTTATTTTCTGTGAATTTATTCATTTCATAACTGCGTTGTAATATATTTTTTTCTAATGTTTCGTTTTCCTTCATCATATGAGCATTCTGTTCTACAGATATATTAATTTGAGCTTCATTTGTTATTTTTCGATTTTTTAAATCTTGAAGATTATTTTTCATTTGTTCCAATTGTGGGTTTTGATATTCATTACTAATTTTTTGATATGTTTTTGTCAAATCTGATATTACATGAATATAGTTTTCTTCATTTATATCTACAAGAAATCGAGAATTTAATTCTTGAATCATGTTGCTTAATGTATTATTTACATTTTGAGCAGTCATTAAATTTAATTCACATGTTGTCTTATCTTCATTTAGCTTTTCTTCTTGATTAATTAATGGCATTGCTTCAGTAATTATTAATGATAAAGACTTGATTTCAATATCACATATCTCGATTCGTTTCAATAATTCTTCATTCAAACTAGTTTGATTAATATTTAAACATTTTTGCTTTAAAATTGGACATAAGCCATCTGTCATATATTTTAAATTATTATTTAAATCTTCTTTTTCATTTTGAAGTTTAATAATTCTTTTTTCCGTGTCACGAACTTGTAACTCTAATTTTTTGATTTTTTCAAGTTTATTTTTAATTTCTTTTAATTGATTTTGAATTGCAACTATATCATATTTTTCTATACCAATTAATGTTTTTTCTATTCCTTCTAGGTATTCAACATTACTTTTATTTTTATATACCACTTCTTCATTTTTCTTAGTTTCATCAATAATTTTTGAAGTTAACTCCTTAATTTGCTCTTCTAATACTATAATTTGTTCTCTATTCGATGATATCATTTTCGTCAGTTTAATAATCGAATCTTTATTAGTACCGAGTTTAATTTTATCATTTAAGATTAATTCATTTAAATGTTCTATTTTATTATTATTTAATTGAATATTATTGTTATTAGTATTATATTTATTATTCAAATCAATTAAGTGCTGTTTTTGAGATTGTAAATCAATATAATTTTCATTAGCATTTACATACATATGATATGCATATTCATTATCTTTTGCTTTTTTTTCAGCATTATTAACAATATTTATTTGCTCATCGTTATTATTAATATTTGTTTTTATAATATTAATTTTTTCATTAAGATTAATAATATCTTTTTCCAAAGCTTCTTTTTTGGTTTTAAAAGAGCAAAGTTTTATAAATTGTTGTTCTTTTTGCTCTTTAATTTCTTGCATTGCTTTTTCTTGAATATTGTTTTCTTCCAATTTTTTACTAATATCACTATATTCATTACATTTACTATCATATTCATTTAATAAACCACGTAAATGTTCTTTTTCTTTTTCCAAATTAAAAATATATTGTTTTTCAATTACATCTGTTATTTTTTTAGTATCATCTGCTAATTTTTTATATATATCTAAATCAAATAATTTATCGAAACTATCTTTACGTGTTTTAGATGTTTCTAAAAAAGCATTCACAAACATTCCTTGAGGAACCGCAATTATTTCTTCAAACAATTTAGCCATTGATTTATCTTTAGGAATATTTAAACATTTTTTCACAAATCCATATACATCAGATACATTTTCTAATAATATATTATGTGTTTCTTCATCAATTAATTTTACAGTATTTGATTTACTTCGTATTGTTCTAATAATTGTATATACTTTCTCATCTGCTGCTTCAAATGTTAAAGAGATAACACCTTTATTTTCATTATACCTTAATAATTCAGTTGCTGTTTTACTTGTGTAATTAAATAATCCAAAACCAATACTTTCAATTATTGTGCTTTTTCCACTGCCATTTAATCCCAAAATACAATTAATTCCTTCTGAAAAATCAATTATTTCTGATTTATAACTTTTTATATTTTCTAGTTTTAAAGATATTAATTTCATTATTCATCCCTCTTCGCAAGTGCTTTTGATATTATTTCATTAATATCTTCTTCATTTTTTAATTGTTTTTTCAATATATTAATATCATTATATAAATCATCTTTATTTTCTATTGGATAATTTTCTTCAATATATCTTTTTATTGTAATTTCTTCAATTTGAGATATATCCACAATATCACTAACTTCTTTATTTTTTGAAAATATATTAATATAATTATTTATTTCCATATACATTAAATTATACTTTTCCATAATAAATGTTTTTAATTCATTTATATTAATAATGTATGGATTAAATTTTGTTTTACCATATAATGTTAGTTCAAATAATGACTGTTCTTCTAAATTATAATCATAATTTTTAATATAAGAAAAAGTTTCTTCATATGTCATATTATCTAATATTTCTAGTTTAATATTATTAGTTATTCTTTTAAAAGAATTTATATATTGAACATTTTTTGATTTATCACTAGTATTATAAGTCACTAAATAAAAACCTTTGTCTTTACCTTGATTATTATCCTTTAAACGAATATTTTCTAGGGAGCCAGGATTATATATAAAATCGTTATACTCATATCTAACATGAATATGTCCAAGAGCTAAATAATTAACTGATTCTTTTAATGTATTTAATGATTCTAACTTTACATCTCCTAATTCTTCGCCATAGAGTCTATTTACGGCAGCATGCATCATAAGAATAGTATATTTATTTTGCTTTTCAATTTTTAAATCATTCATATATATTTGAGTTGCAGATCCTAAATAACCTATTCCAATAACTCTAATATTTTCATCTTCATATATCGAATTATTATTTATTATTAATTTATTATCCTTAATTTCGTGTTGTAACAATACTAAATAATCTCTTTCAGCCAAAAATTCTAACCATGACTTTTCATCTACATAAAAAGCTTTATCATGATTACCTTCAATAGCGATAACTTTAATATTGTTATTTTTTGCTTTTTCAAGAATATCAATGGTTTTTAATAATGTTTTAGAATTTATAACTTTTAAATGAAACAAATCTCCTGCTATTAAAATATATTGGCACTTGTTTGTTATAGCAACATCTATTAAATTATTAAAAGAAATAAAGAAATCATCATATCGTTGTTCTAATTGATGGGGTTTGCAACCTAAATGCAAATCTCCACAATGAATATATTTAATAAGCATATATATCTCCTTATCATATTCTAAATTATATCATATTAATTTTATTTTTTATACATAATTTTTAAATTAATTACATATCTATTTATAGGGGATTTATTATGGCTATTATAAAAGCAAATGAACAAGAAGTAAAATTATTAGCTCGTTTAATGAGGGCTGAAGCAGAAGGTGAAGGACAAACCGGAATGTTAATGGTAGGTAATGTGGGTGTTAACCGTGTAAGAGCAAGATGTCTAGATTTTAAAGATATTAATACTGTTGAAGATATGGTTTTTCAAAGACCAGGAGGATTTGAATCAACTTTATTTAGTTATTTTTATCAACCTGCACGACAAGTAGATATCAAATTAGCTAGACGTGTTATTAATGGTGAACAATTTCACCCAGCAACAAAAGCTTTATGGTTCTATGCTACTGATGGTAGTTGTAATCAACAATGGTGGGGACAATGGAATACGGGAAAATACAAATCGCATTGTTTCTATTCCCCTGTAGATAGTGAAAATTGTTATTAGGAGGATTTTATGAATTTTTATCAACAACCATTTAATACTATGCCTTATACTCAACCTATGTTTCAACAGCCTGTTTATCCACAATTTGTTTATGCAGATCAACTACCAACTCAACAAGAATCATATGATTCAAGTTTAACTCATCAACAATCTTATATTGAAAATATTTTGCGTTTAAATCTAGGTAAGGTTGCTACAGTATATATGAACTTTGAAGGAAGTCAATGGGGCTCTAAAGTTTTCAAGGGTGTTTTACAAGCAGCAGGGAAAGACCACATTATTTTAAAAGATACTAATTCCGAAACACGATATTTATTATTGACTATATATTTATGTTATGTAACATTTGATGAAAAGATTGAATATGAATATCCATATCATAATAAATAATTATTTGTTCTTTTTGCATATTTAGATATCTTAAAAATGCAAAAAGAACATTTTTTATGCAAAAAAATAATATTTAAGATATCTAAAAATATTATTTTAAAATATATATTATGTATTATTACTATTTTGTGATATACTTTAATTAAGGAGATAATAATATGTGTATATTTTGTAAAATTGCAAATAATGAAATTCCTTCATATAAAATATATGAAGATGAAATCTGTCTTGCCTTCTTAGACTTGTCACAATCAAATATTGGTCATACTCTAGTGATTCCTAAAAAACATTTTGATAATATATTAGATGTAGATAGTGAAACTGTAAAACATTTATTTAATGTAACAAGTATGCTTGCTAAACATATTAATCAAAAATTAAATGTTTCTAATTTTAATATTTTAAACAACTGTGGTGAATTTGCGGGGCAAACAATTAACCATTTTCATATTCATATTATACCAAGATATGAAAACGACAATATTGAAATGCACTTTTCAAAACACAACTTAACAGAAGAAGAGTTTAAAGATTTACAAACGAAACTATGTATAAAAATAGGAGAGTAATAACTCTCCTATTTTTTTAATTTATAAAATTAAACATAATCCATATCAAACTTGCAATTATACAATATATGCTTATTACAATTGACCATTTTGTTTTATTTTCTTTTAATATACTATATACTATTGCCATAATACTTATAATAATAGAAATAATATTAACAACAATATTTACTCCAAAGATAACCAGTATGATAGCTATGATTGTCAAATAAACTGATATAGGTAAGGGAGCTTTTAGCTTAGCACCGCAATTAGTGCAATATAAATTGTTATAGTTACACACACTACCGCATTTAGGACAACTTTTCACTATTTAATTACCTCTAATCCACCCATATATGGTTGTAAAACTTTAGGAACATTAATTGAACCATCTTCCTGTAAATGATTTTCTAGTAATGCTATTAACATTCTTGGTGGTGCAACTACTGTATTATTTAAAGTATGAGCAAAATAGTTACCTTTTTCGCCTTTAATTCTTATTCCTAATCTTCTTGCTTGAGCATCTCCTAAATTTGAGCAGCTACCTACTTCAAAATATTTCTTTTGCCTTGGACTCCACGCTTCAACATCGATACTTTTTACTTTTAAATCAGCTAAATCACCACTGCAACATTCTAATTTTCGAACTGGAACTTCCATACTTGTAAATAATTCTACAGTATAATTAACCATTTTTTCAAACCAAGATTTTGAATCTTCAGGTTCACACACAACAATCATTTCTTGTTTTTCAAATTGATGTATACGATATACACCACGTTCTTCGATACCATGAGCACCTTTTTCTTTTCTAAAACATGGTGAGTAACTTGTTAATGTATATGGTAAGTTTTTCTTATCTAATATACTATCAATAAATTTACCTATCATTGAGTGTTCACTAGTACCGATTAAATATAAATCTTCACCTTCAATTTTATACATCATTGCATCCATTTCCGCAAAACTCATAACGCCAGTAACAACATCACTTCTAATCATAAAAGGTGGTATACAGTAAGTAAATCCTTTATTAATCATAAAATCACGGGCATACGATAATACTGCTGAATGAAGTCTAGCAATATTTCCCATCAAATAATAAAATCCATTTCCCGCAACTTTTCTTGCACTATCCAAATCTATTCCATTCACTTTTTCCATAATGTCTAAATGATATGGTATTTCATAATTTGGTACTTTTGGTTCTAAAAATCTTTCTATTTCAACATTTTCAGAATCATCTTTACCAATTGGGACACTTGGGTCAATAATATTAGGAATTGTCATCATTATTTTCTTTAATTGTTTTGATAACTCTTCTTCCTCTTTTTCTAACCCTTCAAGTTTTGCATTTATTTCTACAACTTCTTTTTTTACATTATTTGCTTCATCAACTTTTTTTTCTCTCATTAAAGATCCAATTTGACCACTTAATGTATTTCTGTTTGCTCTTAATTCGTCACCTTCAACTTTTAAATCTCTAATTTTAATATCCAATTCAATTGCTTCATCGACTAAAGGCAATTTTTGATCTTGAAATTTTTTTCTGATATTTTCTTTTACAATATCAGGATTGTTTCTAACAAATTTAATATCTAACATTTTTTCCTCCTTATAATTAAAAATGTCCCTTATACTAGTAATAACTAATATAAGGGACGATATAACCGCGGTGCCACCCTTTTTAAAGATATATATATCTTTCACTTTACTAGATAACGGTTTGCACCGGAAGTTTTTAACTTCACCTCAAAGGTAGATTCAAAAGTATGTTTATTAGTTCGCATCTTCCACTAACTTTCTGAAAAACATTTACTATTTACTATTCCTTTTCATAGGTTTTATTCTTTTGGTTCATCTAAGAACTCATAATCTAAATCCATTTCAAATTCTTCTTTAAATTCATCATCAAATTCTTCTTCATCTTCACTTCTAGGAACAATTGCTATATTGGCAACGGTATGACCTTCATTTAATTGAATTAATTTAACACCTTGTGTATCTCTACCTATTGTTAAAATTTGGTCAAGGTGAGTTCTAATAATCATTCCCTTATCTGTTACAATCATTAAATCCTCATCACCTCTAACAGTTAAAAGAGATACCATTTTACCGTTTTTAGCAGTTAAGTTTAAAGCTTTAACTCCTTTACCACCACGAACTTGAACACGGAACGCATCAACATTAGTTCTCTTTCCATATCCTTTATCCGTAACTATAACAATTTCATCGCCATCAGTATTAATAATAGCCATTCCCACTACTTGATCTTCACCAGATACTAATATTCCTCTGACCCCTGCAGAAATTCTTCCCATTGGTCGAATATCACTTTCACTAAAACGAATAGCTTTACCATTTGATGCTCCAAGTATAATATCTTTTTCACCATCTGTTAAAGCAACTTGGAATAACTCATCGTCTTCATTTAATAATATTGCTTTAATTCCATTTGTTCTTATATTATTAAATGCGGTTACCTCCGTTTTCTTTATCAATCCTTTTCGTGTTGCAAAAACAAAGAATCCTGTTCTTTCGTCTTTATCATTAACATTTAAGACCGCTGCTAATTTTTCACCTTCAGTTAAATTTAATAAGTTAATGATTGGCAACCCTTTAGCAGTTCTAGAGGCATATGGTATTTGGAAAGCTCTTAATTTAAATATTTTACCATAATTACTAAAGAATAATAATGTATCATGTGATGAAGTGTATAATACTCTTTCAATATAATCTTCATCAACCATCTTAGCACCTGTGATACCTTTTCCTCCACGATTTTGGGCACGATAAGTATCAACAGTCATACGCTTTACATATCCTTTTTTTGTAATAGTAATAATAACATCTTCAACTGGAATTAAATCTTCATCTTCGATATCTAATTCTTCACTTAATGTAATTTCAGTACGACGATTATCTCCATATTTTTCTTTAATTTCTTTGAAGTCTTGGACAATGATTTCTAATTTTCTTTCATGGCTCTTTAAAATTGCATTATATTCTTGAATATTCTTCTTTAATTCATTATATTCTTCTTTTAATTTATCAACTTCAAGACCTGTAATACGTTGTAATTGCATTACTAATATAGCTTTAGCTTGAATTTCTGTTAATCTAAATCTAGAAACTAATGCATTTAATGCAACTTCTGGATCTTTTGATTTCTTAATTACTTCAATTACTTCATCAATTGAAGCTTGAGCAATTAATAAACCTTCCACGATATGTGCTCTTGCTTCTGCTTTATCTAAATCATATTGCACTCTTCTTGTTAAAACTTCAATTTGGTGGTCCAAATAACATACCAATATTTCTTTTAAGTTTAATGTTTTTGGTTGGCCTTTATCAAGTGCTAAATTATTAACACCAAACGTTGTTTGTAATTGTGTATGTTTATATAAATTATTTAAAATTACATGCGGGTTTACATCTCTACGTAATTCTATAACAATTTTCATCCCCTTCATAGAAGAATGGTCTTCCATACCTGTAATACCATCAATTAATTTATCTTTTACAGTTTCCGCAATTCTTTCAATTAAACGCGATTTGTTAACTTGATATGGTATTTCCGTAATTATAATAGATGGTTTCCCTTTATCAGCTTCTTTTATTTGACATTTTGCACGAATTGTTATTGCACCTTGACCAGTCATATATGCTTTACGCACTTGACTTAGTCCCATTATACATCCACCAGTTGGAAAATCAGGGCCTTTAATATAATTCATTAATCCTTCAATTGATATATCAGGATTCTCTACTAAAGCTATTAAACCATCAATAACCTCTCCTAAATTATGTGGTGGCATATTAGTTGCCATACCAACGGCAATACCCATAGCACCATTTACTAAAATATTTGGGAAACGCGAAGGTAAAACCTCTGGTTCTTTTTCTGATCCATCATAGTTATCAATGAAATTAACTGTATTCTTATTCATATCTCTCAATAATTCAAGAGCTATTTTACTCATTCTTGCTTCTGTGTAACGCATTGCGGCAGCAGGGTCGCCATCAACTGAACCAAAGTTTCCATGTCCATCTACTAATGGATATCGATAACTAAAGTCTTGAGCCATTCTTACCATAGAATCATATATAGCAGTATCACCGTGTGGGTGATATTTACCCATAACTTCTCCAACAATACGAGCACTTTTCTTATGTGGTTTATCTGGATAGACACCTAATTCATTCATTCCATATAATATTCTTCTATGAACTGGTTTCATGCCATCTCTTACATCAGGAAGTGCACGTTGTACAATAACACTCATCGCATAACTTAAGAAAGAAGTACGCATTTCTCTATTTAAATCAACTTCTTTTACATATCCATAATGATGGCCTTCTTGAATTTCTTCTTGAGATTGTTCTTCATTATTTTGAGATTCTACTGTTTCTTGTTGTTCAGTATTTTCAGCTTGAACTTGTTCTTCTGTTTTATTATCGTTTTCGTTCATTCTTTAACCTCCTAATAATCAAGATTTTCTACATATACTGCATTTTCTTCAATAAATTCTCTTCTTGGTTCAACATCATCACCCATTAACATACTAAATGTTGCATCAGCTTCTATTGCATCAGATAAACTAACCTTTAATAATGTTCTATTTTTAGGGTCCATTGTTGTTTCCCATAATTGTTCTGGATTCATTTCACCTAATCCTTTATATCTTTGAATAATTGGTTTTGAAGTTTTAGGGAATGTTTCTAATATCTTTTGCAATTCTTCATCTGAGTACGCATACTCAACTCTTTTACTTTGCGATATCTTATAAAGTGGTGGTTGAGCTATATATATATATCCAGCATCAAATAATGGTTTCATAAAACGATAAAACAATGTCAGTAATAACGTTCTAATATGAGCACCATCGACATCGGCATCGGTCATAATTACAACTTTATGATATCTAGCACTTTCAATATTAAATTCATCACCAATACCAGTTCCAAACGCTTGAATCATTGACATAATTTCATTATTACCTAAAGCACGATCTAATCTTGCTTTTTCAACATTTAAAACTTTACCACGTAAAGGAAGTATAGCTTGGAATTCACTATCACGTCCTTGTTTTGCGGAACCACCGGCAGAATCACCTTCGACTATATATATTTCACATTGAGCGGGATCTTTGCAACGACAATCAGCAAGTTTTGAAGCAAATCCTAATGTTTCAAGAGGGCTTTTTCTTCTTGTTGCTTCACGTGCTTTTTTAGCTGCTAAACGAGCGCGGCTTGCTAAAACAGCTTTTTCAATTATTAATTTACCAACTGACGGATTTTCTTTTAAGAAAGTATCCATTCCCTCACTAAATATCTGTGAAGCAATCTTTCTAACTTCAATATTACCTAATTTTGCTTTTGTTTGTCCTTCAAATTGAGGATCTGGATGACGACAACTAATAATAGATGTTAATCCTTCACGTACGTCATCACCATTAAAACTTTCATCTTTTCGGAACAAATTATTAGCCTTTCCATAGTTATTTAAAACCCTTGTTAAAGCATTTCTAAAACCTTCTTCATGCGTTCCACCATCTGGTGTATAGATATTATTAATAAATGAATAAATATTACTTGTATATTCTTCAGTATATTGTAATGCAAATTCGATTTCAATATTTTCTTCTTTACCACTTACATATATGATTTGAGGGTGAATAGGTGTTTTACTTTTGTTTAAATACTCAACATATTCAATAATACCACCTTCATAATGGTAAACAACATCTTTTATATCGTCTTTATTTCTTCTATCTGTTAAACTAATTCGCAATCCTTTATTTAAAAAAGCACATTGTTGAAGTCTAACACGAAGGGTTTCATAATCATATACAATTCCTTCTTTAAAAATCTCTGGATCTGGATGGAATGTTACTCTTGTACCATGGTTCTTTGTCTCACCAATGACACGTAGTTTATACATTCTCTTACCTTTTTTATATTCTTGTTCGTATTTTTTACCATCTTTATGAATTTCAACATGTAAATGAGTACTCAAGGCGTTAACAACTGAGGCACCAACACCATGTAGACCACCTGAAACCTTATATGAAGAACCATCAAACTTACCACCGGCATGTAAAATAGTAAATACGGCTTCTGCAGCACTTTCTCCTGTCTTTTTATGGATATCTACAGGAATACCACGACCATTATCGGTTACTCTTACATAATTATCTGGTAATAATTCAACTTCAATATGTGTACAAAAGCCAGCCAAGGCTTCATCAATTGCATTATCTACAATCTCCCATACTAAATGGTGCAATCCACGAGGCCCAGTTGAACCAATGTACATACCTGGACGTTTTCTTACGGCTTCAAGTCCTTCTAACAATTGAATATTTGATGCTCCGTAGTTTTCCGACGAGCTACCTTCATTATTCAAACGATCTTGTTCTGACTCTTCGTTGCTTTCAAACGACTCAGCATCTTTCTTTTCTTGTTCTTTTTTTTCTTGTTCTGATGGATCTTGATATTTTGCATCTTCTTTATCAAGATTTTGCTTGTTTTCGATATCACTCATCTTACTTCACCGTCCCTATTCTAATTATTTTACTTTCTTTTATTATATTTTCAGGTATATTATCAACATTAGTAGATGTTATAAACACTTGACTATCATGACCTATGTTTTCTATTAACTTGATTTGCCTAAAATTATCTAACTCACTAAATACATCATCCAAAATTAAAACAATATTATCATCAATTGTCTTAAAATAATCTATAATACTTAATTTCATGGATAAAACAGCTGTTCTTATTTGGCCTTGTGAAGAATATACACTTGCTTTTTTGTCATTCACATATATTACTATATCATCACGATGCGGCCCATTATTCGTTGACTGTGTTAATATATCTAATTGCTCATCGTTTCGAAATTTTTCTTTAATTTCCTCAATATTACAATTAGGTTTATACTCAATATATACATTTTCATCATTATTTGTTAACATTTTTGACCTTATTTGAACAAATTTATCTAAATTAGTAATAAATTCTTTTCTTTTATTTATTATATAGATAGCTTTTTCGATTAAAGTGTTTGTTATAATGTTTAAATACTTCATATCTATATTCTTATTTTTCAATAACTCGTTTCTTTGCTTCAATAAATGTTTATATTCACTCAAAGTTTTTGTATAAATATATTCTTTTTGACACAGATACATATCTATTAGACGTCTTCTAATGCTTGGAGCACCTTTTATTAGCTCTAAATCATCTGGAGAAAAGGCAATAACCTTGTATTTCCCCACATATTCACTGAACGTTTTGTAAAACACCCCGTTATTACTGATTTTCTTGCTCTTTTTATCATAACCAATAACAATTTTACTGGTAGATGACTGATTTGAATCTTCAAATTCTCCAATTACATTAAAATACGGGGCATCAATCTGTAATATTTCATTATCTTTCGTGTTTTTAAAGCTTTTCCCTAAGCATAAGTAACATATAGCTTCTACTAATGTTGTTTTTCCAACACCATTATCTCCGATTATAATATTCTTAGAATTAGAAAATTCGAAATAAGCAGAGGAATAGCACCTAAAATGGTTTATTTTAACATTTTTAATGTAAAACATATGTTATTCCACTGAATATTCCTTATCATTTATAGAAATATTATATCCTGTATATAGCTTTTTGCCTCTTCTATCTTCTTTTTCACCATTAACTAATACATTATTTGTTAATAAATACTCTTTTGCCATAGATCCATTTCTAATAATTCCTGCGAATTTTAAAAATTGCCCTAAAGTTATATATTCTGTTGTTATCTCAATTATTGTTTTCATATTTTTTTGCCCTTTTCTTATAATATATATTGCTATTACATATTTTACCACATATTCAATTAAATTGCTAGTAGTTTTTTTACTTTTTAAAACTCTACTTTTTTATCACTTTATGTCTTTTTTTGCAAAATTTTAATGTTTTTTGTACATAAATACATATTTATGTAACATTTTATACTTAAATCATGTTTTATTGACAATGGTTCTGCAATCAAAAGCTTATTATATTCCGTTTTTTTATGATTTTATGTTTTTTCAACCACTTCATTCAAATAAATAAACATACAAGTATCATAATATATATGTTTTGTAGTGTTTACTTGACTTTTCCACATTATGTTTTGGGGATTATTCATTTAACCAAGCCCAAAAAAGTTCTCATTATCATTTAGCACTTTCTTTTTCTCCCTTTTTGATAGCCTTTTTTAAATAATAATACAAACAAAGCAGAATATTGCTATACTTTAATTGCCAAATCTCTTAAATAGACCGTTAATCAGCAGACAACATTACATATTTACATAAACACACACCTCATTTTCATATTTTTGTGTGTTATAGTGCTGTTTTTACTATTAAAAAAATAAAAAACAGATATTCCACCTATACATTTTTATGTATTTATGTATATTTTTTTCTGATTATGTGGTTTTTATGTTTGCATTTACCTAAAACTCTGTATTATAAAACCGAATAATATAAAAACGATCTTTTGAATGGTATGTATTTGTGTATTTATGTATTAAATAATTTATCTTAATATGCTTTTTCTCTATTAGAAACACCACATTTGTATACATACTTATGCATTTATGTATATTTCTATTGTAATTCAACCAACTTCAGGTGCATTTCACCTTATGTTTTTGTTAACTCAATCTACTTTTTATAAGATTTTGCCTTCCGTAGTGTAAATATTTATGTAATTATGTAAATAATTTACATTATTTTAAGCAATTCGTATTTGTTTAGCCCTATACTAAGTATATTCAAATCCTCTTTTTTGTAAATATTTACGTATTTATGTATAAATTGATGCCATATACGGACTACCAAAATATTAAATCGACGATTTTAAAGCATTTTGTATATCAGGAATCCTAATCATGATGCTCAAGCCAAAATTTATCAGCCATATTTATGTATTTATGTATATTATGAATGCAATTTAGAGAATTTATGTTAATTAAACCTCATTCCAAACCATATCTTATCTTTCAAATCATACATATTTACGTATTTATGTGCATTAAACCAGAATTTTTACCCGATATCAGGTGCAAAAAAGCAAATAAAATATTAAATTGCATCCACTATACATACATATTTATGTATTTATGCACACTTTTTTTAATTAATCTGGCTTTTTTCTTTTTAAAAAGATACCAGCCATGAATCATATTGGAATTTGAATGAAACAAATCATACATATTTACGTATTTATGTATTAAATTATGTTTTTTTCACCTAAAAAGCACGCCGAAACATCATTAGCTTTATACATATTTATGCATTTATGTATATTATGAATGCAATTTAAAGAATTTATGTTAATTAAACCTCATTCCAAACTATATGTTATCTTTCAAATCATACATATTTACGTATTTATGTGCAATAAACCAGAATGTTTACCCGATATCAGGTGCAAAAAAGCAAATAAAATATTAAATTGCATCCACTATACATACATATTTACGTATTTATGTATAAAAAAGCGTGGTTTTTAAATTAAATAAACACATATATACATA
>CAZFAM010000003.1:0-105704 GCA_964516425.1 uncultured Bacteroidales bacterium
CACCAAACATTTGTCTGAATGCAAGACGTCCAATACGTCCAAAACCATTAATTGCGACTTTTACAGCCATTTTAAATTCCTCCTTAATTGAATTTTTTTACTATACTATTTTATCACTATTTTCTATTTATTTCAAGTTTTTTGTTCATATTTTTATTTATTAGTTATTGATAACGCTATCAGGTAATCAATTGCATCAATATAACTATACTCTTTTTTCCCCATAAAAGACTTTACACATGCTACACCTGTAATTGAATTTTTTCTAAAATCTTCTCTTTCATTAATATTAGACAAATGCACTTCTATCGTTTTCATAGGAATGCTTTTTATTGCATCATATATTGCATATGAATAATGTGTATATGCTCCTGGATTAATTATTATGGCATCAAACTTTTTTAAATATGCTTTTTGAATGTAATCAATAATCTTACCTTCCGAGTTTGATTGATAAATTTTAATTTTTTGTTTAACCTTTTTAGCATAATTTTTAATAAAATTATTCATTCTTTTATAATCCAAATTACCATAAATATTAGTTTCACGAATTCCCGTAAAATTAATATTAGGTCCGTTAATAATCATTATTTTCATAACAAATTCTCCATATGTTTATTGTAAATTATCATCATAATAAAATTTCGATATATTTATTATACATCATTTTATAATAAAGTAAAGAAAAAGGTTCAAAATTGAACCTAATTTCTATCACTTGATATCATTGCAACTAATCTTAAAATTTCAATATAAATCCAAATAACAGTATAAGCAAGACCAAATGCTGCCATCCATTCATATTGTTTGGGAGCTCCATTTTCAACAATCATTGTTGCTTGTTGCAAATCTATAACCAAATATAAACTAGCAATAAACACCGATAATAATTCCACAATAATAATAACGCCAAAATTATTTAAAATGCCATTAAATGCGGGGAATAAAGATAAAATGAATGTTAAAAATGAACATACTATAAATCCTAATGAGAACATTATTAAAAATTTATAAAACCCTCTTGTTGCTTTCACAATTCCAGTTGCATATAAAACACCTACAACAAGTACAACAGATAATGTGCCTAAAACTGCTGTAATAACGATACCGCCAATTGCTAACTCAAAAAGCAATGAGATGGCACCTACGAATACACCTTCAAAAATACAATATATTGTTCCCGCAACTAATGAAGTTTTCGGTGAAGACATAGCAAGTAAAGCACAAATAAAAGTCACAATACCTGAAAATATACTTGTAACAATTAGTAAATTAGGATTAGTAAATAAAAATAATATTCCTAATAAAGCTCCTATTAAAGTCATACCAATATAATAGAATACTTTTGCACCAATCCCCTTATATGTTGCTTGTGTACCTTCATATACAATCCCATCAGTCATTTCTTCAATTTTATTATAAACAATATTCGATTTTCTCAATATTATATCCTCCTAATAAGTATATTATATACAATTTTTATTAATTATAACTTAAATATTAAAATAATCCAACTTGATCATCTTCTGGTAGGCCCTCAAAAACACCCATTTGATTCATTTTTTCAAATTGTGTTGCATTCATCTTAGTACGTTTTAAAATATCTTTTTTAGATGTAAATGGATGATCATTTCGCGCTTCCACAATCGAATTAGCAATGCTTGCGCCTAATGAATCTAAAGCTCCAAATGGAATTAAAAGTGATTTACGATCAACTGACACTTTAAAATTAATGGCTTCACTTTCAAAAATATCCATTTGTTTAAAACTATATCCTCTAGCAATCATTTCAATTGCTAATAACAAAGTATTATATGTGTCTTCTTCTTTTGTGGATGCGACATGATTCTTGATTTTTGTATCCAAATCAACAAGACGTGCTTTAACTGCTTCAAATCCTTGAACCATTGCTTCAACATCATACGCATCAGCACGACGTGAAAAATATCCCGCATAATAAAATATTGGTCTATGTACTTTAAACCATCCGATACGTAAAGCCATAATTACGTATGCTGTAGCGTGAGCTTTTGGAAACATATATTCTATCAATTTACAAGACTCAATATACCATTTAGGCACATTATGTGCGAGCATCATTTTTTCATATTCCTTAGATACTCCTTTACCTTTACGTACTTTTTCCATTATATTAAAAGCATCCTCTGCTGGCAAATCTTTGCTTATTAAATAAACCATAATATCATCACGGCATCCAATAAGTTCTTCAAAAGGAACTTTCGGATATCCAGGCTTTTTACCTAACATAAAATCTTTCGCATTTCCACCCCACACATTAGTTCCATGGCTTAATCCCGATATTTTAAGTAATGAATCAACTGTAGTAGGTAAAATATCTTTTAACATATCTTTTGCAAGAGTAGTACCGAACTCAGGAAGACCTGTAGTACCAATTGTTTGACCAAAAGTTTGTGCAGGCGTCAAACCTAAACTTTCTAAACCTGAAAACAATTTAAATACCCCTTTATCAGTCAAAGGAATTTCATTAACTGTTTTAAATGGAAATTCATCTGGATATGCTTCCACAAAATCCATTAAATGGCGAATCATTGTAGGATCATCATGTCCTAAAATGTCCAGTTTTAATAAATTAGATTCAAATTTATGATAATCAAAATGTGTTGTACGCCATTTAGCAGTAACATCATCGGCTGGATATTGAACTGGAACAATATCATAATAATTAATTTCCTTAGGAACAACAACAATACCTCCAGGATGTTGTCCAGTAGATTGTTTTACGCCTTCTATTTCCTTTGCTAAACGCTTAATTTCTGTTTCACGTGTTGGAATTCCTTTACGTTCAAAATATCCTCTAACATATCCAAATGCTTTTTTTTCTGCAATAGTACCAATTGTACCTGCTCTAAATGCTCCATCATAACCAAATACAGTTCTTGTAAATTCATGTGCTTGTGGCTGAAAATCGCCTGAGAAATTAAGATCAATATCTGGTGTCTTATTTCCTTTAAATCCAAGGAATGTTTCAAAAGGAATATCAACACCATCTTGACATAAATCAGCACCACATACCGGGCACTTCATATAAGGCATATCAAATCCAGTTCCATATTTTTGTAATATTTCATCAAATTGCAATTGATTAGCATCTAATGGATATTTTTGTTTTTCCAAATTACTCAATTTAATTGCGGTAAAATGACAATGTGGGCAATAATAATGAGGCGGTAATCCATTAACTTCTGTAATAGACATCATGTGAGCTACTAAACTTGAACCAACAGAGCCTCTACTACCAACAACATATCCAGCATCAGTAGAAAACTTAACTAGCATATATGCAATATAATAAATAGTTGCAAATTTGTTTCCAATAATACTCTTTAATTCTTTATCAATACGATCTTTGATATATGGGTGCATATTTTCTCCATATAACTCTTGGGCTTTTTGGTAAGTCATATTTTTTGTTGCTTCCGCAACACTTGGTATTCCTCTATCAGCCAAGAAATCATCCTGTGGAGCAAATAATTGATCAGGAAACAACTTAAATGTTTCTATTTGTTCTGCTATTAAATTACTATTCTTAACTACAATATTATACGCTTCATCTTCACCTAAAAAGGCAAATTCTTTCAACATTTCATCTGTACTTCTAAAATAGAAAGATGGTAAATTTTTACATCCAACTAAAGGATGTCTGCCACCGCCAACCATTGGTGCAGAAATATATATTTCACGATAAATACTATCTTCACGATTTAAATTATGAACATCACCAGTAGCTACAATTATTTTATTTAATTCCTTTGCAGCTCTAATTATTGTATCGACTGTAATTCTAATTGTTTTATGGAAATGTTCAGGATCTTGTGATTCCATTATAACATCATATAATCCTAATGGCTGAATCTCAATATAATCATAAAAAGACATTGTTTCTAATAATTTTTCATACGGATATTTATTAGCAATATCAAAAATTTCACCATTTACACATGAACTGCCAACTAACAAACCATCACGATGTTTTTCCAAATATGATTTCAATAATCGTGGTTCTTTATTATAGAAATGAACAGTATGTGAATCGGAAATTATTTGATACATATTCTTTTTTCCAATTTCATTTTTTACAAGCAATGTAATATGAGATGGGTGAATATATTTATAAGCTTCTTCTTCATCAATAATACCATTTAAATCTTTGTAATTTTTAATATTACTATCCTTTAAATCAGTAAGCATTTTTTGAAAACATAAAGTAGTAGCTTTAGCATCATGTACAGCCCTATGATGTTGAACAAGAATAATATCAAAAAATTTAACCATTGCATCCAAACCAAATTTCTTTACTTTAGTACCATATCGCAATCTAAAAAGTTGTAGCGTATCAATTGTTGGTAACTGCTGTTCAAAAAGATTTAATTGTTTTAATGCCGCATTAATGAATGAATTATCGAAAGAAGCATTATGAGCAACCAAAATGCAACCTTCAAAAAACTTTTTAAATCTAGGCATTACTTTTTCTATTGGATCTGCATTTCTCACATCATCTTGCGTAATGCTTGTTAAACTTGTAGTAAATGCACTGATTGCAACTCTAGGTTTAACGAATTCACTAAACTCTTCAATAATCATGCCATTTTGAATTTTGCAGGCACCAATTTCAATAATTTCATCAAAATTTGCGGATAAGCCTGTTGTCTCAATATCATATACGCAATATGTTGCTGTATCTAAATTAATATCTTCATTTGTATAAGCAATTTTATATGAATCATTGTTAATAAATGCTGCTTCAACACCATAAATTGGTTTAATATTAGCTTTTGCACATTCAGCTTCAAAATCGGGCCATACATGAATATTATAATGGTCAGTTACAGCTAGAGCGTTAAATCCAAATTCTTTGGCTCTCGTTACATATTTTTTCACGTCCATAACACCATCTTGAGTAGACATTTTTGTGTGAGCATGTAATTCAACTCGTTTTTCTATTGCTAAATCAATACCTTTCTTTTCTTCACGATCACCTTCGATTTGCATTTCTAAAACTTTTAGTACAACGTCTTTTTCATATTTATCATATTCTGCGTAACCATATGCACGAATTCTTTTATTGGCAACCGCTTTTTGTTCATAGAACTCAACTAATTTAGGATTTTGTAAATTAATAAACGTTGAAATAACAATTGAATCACTATTATCTTGTACTAAGCCTTTAAATATTTTATATGTCTTTTCAGTACCTGATTTTGTGGATTTAATTGTTTTAATTTCAGCAGAAATTAAATCTCCTAAAATAACAAATTCTGCTTTTTCAAATCTTTGTGTATATTCAATTAATTGAACTTCATTTGCGGGAATATCTTTTATTAATGAAACCTTACCATTTAATTTATTACGCATTTTTGGCTGTTTTTCAACTTTAGTTTTCGGCTCTTCCTTAATATTTTCATACAATTTTTGTTCTTTTAAAATTTTTTCTTCTTCTTTAGAAATACGTTCTTGTATTAAATTTTCAATTGGAGTCTCAAAACAACTGACTTCAGGTTCACAATAATTATTTAATCCATATAATTTGAAAATTTTATTAATTTCTTCTAATAATGGAATTAATGTATCAACCTCTTCTTCTGTAGCTACATATAGTTTAATAACACCATCAGTAACCCCCTTATGAATAGGATTTAATATTGAATAACGCGATTTTTTAGATTTAAAAATATTTACAATATAATTATAGTAATGCATTAACATTTCATCATCAATTTTTTGATCATCATAAATAAATTGAATATTAACTTTTTTGAATTTTTGTTCAGAACAAAAAACATCTTTAAATCTATTTCTTATTAGCGCCACTGAATCAACACTTATTACATGCGGATATCTAATAGTAATATTAAAAATCATTTTTTCTTTTTCAATACTTAAATTTTCAAAATTCCCATCAATTAATTCAGGTGTTAAATCAATCTTTAAATCATTAAAAACTTTGCGATATACTCCATTATTTGCCATTTTAATACCTCATACTATAATACTAATTGTACCATATTATTTTGTATTTTGCTACTAAATTTTAAAATAAAAAATGACGATAACTAGTTATCATCGCCATTTTCTACTTTCATTTTCGAATCTAATAATTCATCTGCTTTTTTCATTTCATTATCCGAAATAATTTGATATTGTTTTTTTAAAAAGAAATATAACCCTATACCAATTGGTATCATTACAAGCCCCCAAAATTGTGAAGGTGATAAACCAGGAATAAATTCTCCACGTGAATCATCACGTAAAAACTCAATAAAAAATCTAAAAACACCATAAGAAATTAAATAAATGCAAAACGTATATTTAAAATCTTTTTTAAATGTTAAATAAAAGCATATCAAAAACATTATCATTAAAAATATAGCCTCAAATAATTGTGTTGGATAAACAGCATGTGTTGGATTATTAGAATATGGAAATACCATACCAATCCAAGATGTTGTTTCTTTTCCATAACAACATCCCGCAAAAAAGCATCCAATTCTTCCAAACGAATGTGCTATTAAAATTCCACAAGCAGCTATTGGTAAAAATTCCGTTAAATAAGGTCCTACTTTTTTTCTACCATATGCAAAATAAACAATCAAGAAAAATCCTGCACCACCAAGTAAGCCACCCAAAAACGTAAAATTTTCTGTTAAATGAAAACCCGCTTCTGGATTTGCAATATAATTATAAAATGATTGAAATAATGCAGCAATAAAAAAACCAATTACAATTGTTATAACACCTATTACTTCGATATAATCTTCGAAAGCATCTGGAATTCCTTTTTTCTTACATCCATATCTTATAATTAGAAAACAAATAATTATTCCAATACCAATCATTAATCCATACATTGGTATACCTTCAATTATCCCAAATAATTTATCATCAAATTTTATTAACCATTTATGCATACTATTTTATCCTCGTAACTTCTTATTTTCGTTTTCTAATTCCCTTATTCTTTCTTTTAAACTATTATATTCATCCAATGAAATTTGAATAAAATCTTTTTTTATTTTATTAATTCGTTTGCTTATAATATTTGTAATACAAAGTAAAGCAAAAACAATAAAACATAACGGGTAAAAGATTTTTACAAATGTATCATTATCAAATAAATCAACACCTAGAATAACAATAGTAAGAGCAATATCTAAAATCACAGTTAATCCAAATGTAATGATTTGTAATCCTTTATAATGATTATCTAATTTAGTACTTGTAGTTATAATAATTACAAACAAAACAGAAGCAATAGCAATAACACCTGACATTTTAGGAAAAAATCCTTCTAACTCAAAATACGTCCAAAAATTTATCAATCCAAATATAAATGATAGTCCTAATAATGCCAGTGAAACAATGGAAATACACTTCTTTTTACTATACATATCCAAAGCACTATTAGAAAAAAAGCAAACTACAGCCATCGCAATAAATGATAAAAAGATAGCTAATAAATATTTATTAGAAAATAGTTTCAAACCAAAATATAATCCTATAAACATCATTACAGATACTGCAACAGAAATAATAGAAACAATAGTTAAAACTTTTTGTGCTCTTTCAGTTATTTTTTCCATAAACAATACACCTCTTTTTTATTATGATTAAATTATAATACATTATGTAAAAAAATGCAAATTCAAGCAAAATTTATTTATGATTTTTTAACAATCCATTTCTTCTTTGATGGCTATAATTAATATATTCTTCTGCTGCTTCTGTAAAAGCATTTTCTTCTTGATATAAGACTTCATCATGACTTGGGATTTGTTTTTGAATTTCTTGTATTCTTTCGATTAATATTTCAACATCTGATTTCTGTGTTCCATCATCATTAATTGTATTAACATTTGTTATCTCGTCTAAATTATTAGAATAAGATTTCGATAAATAAAGTGAAGCTTTTGCACAAGCAGGACCGATTAGTTCATATAATACGCTTGAAGCTAATATAATGGTATTTAATTCATCACCATACGGTTCACCTAATGTTCTAGCTCCTAACGCTGCCAAACCAATTGCTACACCAGCTTGAGGTATTAATGCCAAACCCAAATAATTTCTTACTTCTTTAGATTTTTTAGTTATTAAACATCCTAAAAAGGCTCCGAGATACTTTCCAATAATTCTAACAAAGAAATATACAACTCCAACAACAATTAAAGATGTTGATCCACCACTTGAACTGCTAAATAAAGCATCCAAGTTAAAATTCAATCCTGATCTAACAAAGAATAATAATAAAATTGGAGGACTAAAATAATTTAGCTGTTTAAATAATTTATCATCATTAGTAGAATTAACGTAAACAGTTCCCATTACCATACATCCAAGTAGAGGAGAAACATCTACTAAAGCACATATTCCACAAAATAAAAATATAAATGCAATTGCAATAATCAATCTATTATCAGTTGTACGTTTTTTTGTCATTAATAATTTCATACCAAAACCAAATACAATGCCAATCAAAATAACAATAATATTTTCAATTATTGGTTTAATAACAGCCATTGCTCCTAAATCACTACTTCCACTTGAAGCTAATGCAACAGATATAGCAATACTATAAGCTAACAAACCTACAACATCATCAAGTGCAACAACTTGCAACAGGGTATTTACAAAATCGCCTTTAGCTCCTGTTTGTCTAATTGTCATTACTGTTGAGGCTGGAGCAGTCGCTGCTGCTAAAGCACTCAAAACAATAGCAAATGCTAAATCAAGTTTTAAAATTAAAAAAGTAACTAAGAAAATAATAAAAGATGCAACTAGTGATTCAAAAATGGTAATAATAATTACTTTACTGCCATTTTTCTTTAAAATAGAAAGCTTAAAAAATTCCCCAGTACTAAAAGCTATAAAAGCCAAAGCTATATCAGATAAAAAATCCATTTTAGATATTACATTTTGTGGTATCAAATTAAAAACAAATGGTCCCATTAAAATACCAACAACAATATAAGCAGTTACATTAGGTAATTTTAATTTCTTTGTGACTCTAGTCATCAAAAACCCAAAAGACAACATTAAACCTATTGATATAATTATTTGTGCTGTTATCGCATCACTACCTACAATTTGTTCTATTATGCTAGCCTTTGGCATATTATCATCTCCTTATCTATAAATACTATATTACCATAAAATTAATCTTTTTGCAATTCATATTACTGTATTTCATTAATAAAAAAATTCAATTGACTATGCAACTGAACTTTCTAAAGTATTAAATATAATTTTCCATATTGACATATCTTGTTCCGTAATTTTAAACCAGTCATATGAATTTTTAAATGTCACTTCATCAATACCCAATTTATCAAATTTTTTAAGGTCTTCAAAGAAAGAATCTTTACATTTTAAAGCATCATATGAATAATTAGGGTTATGATTTTTGCCTTTTACAGTTAAGAATGCAATATTATTGCTATTATTTAATGCTTTTTTCAACTTATAAAAATGCCTTTTATAACTAACCATTTTATCATCAATCGAATGAATAATTAAAGCTTTCCCCTTAAAATCCTTCAAACTATCAATAGCACAAAAATCAATATATTTACTATTACTTTTAAATTCCAAATCATAAATTTCTTTACGTAAGAAATTAAGAGGAAATTTAAATGTCTGTTTTATCATATCATGAACACTAATAAAACCAGAAATTGCTACAACGCTTTTGATATTAGGATGTAACTTACAAATGTTAAGCGTAGAGTATCCACCCCAAGAGTGCCCTATAATAGATAATGGAAAATCTTTTAACTGTTCTATTGTATTAATACTTTTTATTGCATCATCTAAATCAACTAATGATTGGGAAAAACCACCAATATTTTCTCCTTCAGATTCTACGCAACCTGTATGGTCATAAGCAAATACCAAGTATCCTTCTTTAGCAATTAATTCTATTTCTCTTAAATATGCATAATGTCCAGCACCCATTCCATGATCAAAAATAATCAAGTGTTTTTTCTTAAAATCATTATAGTAATAAAAATATCCTTGTAGCATAAAACCTTTTGAAGATTTAAAATGGTATGACCTACAATTTAATCCTGGAAAATTTTCCTTCCGAAAATAAAATACTCTTTTATCTTCTTCTTTCCTTGTAAATACTGTGTCTCTATATAAATTTAAGATTTTATTTTTCAATCCCATATTAACCTCAACTAATATAATAATTTTTAGAAATTTGAACAATTTCTACACTAATAAATGAAATTTCCTCACTTACATGAATTTTATTTGGATATTCTATAATAATTTGTTTTTGATAAATATCATATATATAATTAATATCTTTATAATTTAACTCGCTAACATTTCTAGCAAAAAGTAAATAATCATAATTAATCATTTTGTTCGCAATCTTTTCTTTTAATTTAGAGTTCAAATTCTCTCCAGTTAACTCTAAGTAAATATCATCATATATATCAATATTTTTAATTAGAAAACTATTATGTTCTAAATTGTATTTATGACAAAACTCATCAAAATCAAATGATTCATCAAAAATAATACTTTCACTATTAAAATACGTTGTTTGTAAATTAACTTTTTTATCATTATTCATTTTAAAAGAAATCACAATATTACTATCTGGCATAATAAATGAATATATCCATTCGAATTCATTACCATTTTTTTTAATTGTTTGAAAGGAATAAAATTCACCATCAATATACATTGCTAAATCTACATCAGTAAAACAATATGTTTTAACGACTACTTCTTTACCAACTGGTATATAGTAATTATTTATATTAATATCTTGAATAAATTCTTTTCCATTTTCAATTGATAAATGTCTAAAATTACTAACATTTAATGAACAACCTACTAAAAAAATTGTTATTATAATTAATACTATATTTAAAACTCTTTTCATTTTTTACTTTCCTCTATATATGTAGACATTATAATTGTTAAAATAGTTTCATTCAAAAATATTTATTATAGTACAAATTGACAAAAAAGGATATTTAAATCCTTAATTTTCAATCTTTTTTAATTCTTTCAATTCTTTATGCGACTTAATAATAATTAAAATAGAAATAAAAATTATAAAAGTCAAAACACAAAATCCTAATACGCTTAACATAATATTATTAAATTCCTCGCCTACATCAGTTCCAAATGTATATAGCATTGTATTAGTTAATGATATCATCGATACACATGCACATGCTAAAGTAATTGTTTTGATGGCAGAATATACAGGACTATTGTATTTGCGATATTTAATGTAATTAACTATAGCCATAGTAAATGTAGTGAATGTATAAGCAGCCATAGAAATTGTAATAATTTCATGATGTTTTGAAACTTTATTAAATCTAATCATAAATACTAACATTATAAAAACAAATAAATTCATAATAAGTAACATCCAACCAAAAAAGGAATATTTTTTATATTCTAATAATTGATTTTCACCAGGCTTATACTTTATTGTATGGTTGCCTAAATAAAAACGCATCATAGCTAGTATATAATAATAACCAGCCATAGTAAAAAACCAAAATGATTTATTATAAAAGCCTAAAAACAATTGAAAACTAGCATAAATTATATTCCACACTAATGAACAATATAAAAATATATTAATTCTCAACTGGGTATCTGACCTTAATTTTACAATTATTTTATTTTCATTCTTGATTTTTTTAATAATCTTCACTATATCCGGTATTCTCAAGCATAGTATTAACAAAGAGTAAAATGCTAATGCATATGAACAATAAGTGATAAGAGAATCGCCAATTGCAAACATTGTATAAAGCATTATAGCAATTGCAATAGGGAATAAGATAACCACAATAGCAATATGTGGATATAAAATCTTTTTTAAAACTTTCATAAATCAACCTTCTTTATTTTACATTAACACATTTTTTAATTAAATAAGCAATAAAACTAACTTCATCTACACAATCATTTATTACCCAATCAATTATTAAAGCACCAATGCCTTTGATATAGTATTCCATTATATATTTATGTTCCTTTACATCAACATTAAATTTAGAAAGAATAGGTGAAAAATAATTTTCAAATAACTTTTTATATGATTTATCAACATAAAATAATTCAGGATTAACATGAATAGCCTTGTATATTTTTTTATTTTCCTTTATAAAATTCAAATATGGTATTAAATAGTCGTCCGTAATAAAAAACAATTCATTAGTATCATTAATATCCATTACATTTAATTCTTTCAAATTAAAAGCATTTTTAAATAGACTATTTGTTTCTTTAATTACTTCTTCTAATAAATCATAAGTCCCCATATAATGAAGATAAAATGTTGATCTACTAACTTTAGCTTTACTACAAATATCTTTAACTGTAATATAATCAAAGTCTTTTTCTTGCAATAAAGAAATTAAAGCATCATCCATTTTTTTTGCAGTATTAAAATATTTGCTTTCAAACTTGTTCATCGATTAATTCCTATTCTTCATTTGTTATTTCTTTTGCTAATTCAGTAATTTCAAATGCATATTTGTTTTTTCTTGATTGCATTAATTTCTTATATATTGGATAATTAACTAAGCACATAACAATTCCTATAACTCCAATAATGCATCCAACAATCATTGATGTAATATCGTCATTACCTATGACTCCCATTGAAAAACACATTCCAGTTCCTAAAACTAATGATCCAATTGCACCGAAAATATAACTAAAAATATAAACTGGTTGTTTTACTTTTTGATCCAATTTCTTCAAAGCAACAACTTTAGATGCCTTTTTAGGCGCATATTCCTCCGCTATTTTTTCTGCATATACTTTATTTAAATCTTTCATAATATCCTCCTATAAAATATACTTACATTATATAATACTAATTAAGTAAAATGAAGAACAAAAAAACAAATAAATGTCCATTTGTATAATTTACTCAGGTAAATTCAATTTAGACATATCATGCCAATCAACAGTTACATAATCAAAACCTCTATCAATATAACTTTGAAGAGTCTCATAAGATGCATATTCTTCAAAAGTATATGCCGCAATTTTTAAACCAGCAGATTTATACTTTTCTAACCATTCATCACTATTTTTAATTCCATCTCTAACATTCATACTTATGTCTAAATCATATTTAATACATAAATCTAAATATTCTTGATTTTCACAACAACTAACCAAATATTGACATTCTATAAAATCATAACCATTTTTTCTTGTCCAAATCAAACATTCGTATTGATTAGATAAAAGAATTACATCATTAATCATTCCAGCATCTTCAATTTGTTTAATCAATAATGGCATCTTAGAATTACTTGCATTATATGTTTCAGTCCAGTTACTAATTCCTGTAGACGTTTTTAATTCAATTACTGCTTTCACATTATATTCTTTACATATTTTTAAATATGTTTCTAATGTACACAACTTAGCAGTATAAGTCCCATCTCCTTTTACACTACCATTAGATCCAGGAATTCCTGATTTTCTTGTTTCTGTAATAGTAACATCTTTTAATTCATCCCATGTATAATCTTCTAAATTATATGAACCAAATTTCGGATCATGCGACAAAACAAAAACACCATCTTTTGTTTGTTTTAAATCTACTTCAATTGCTTGATACTTCAATACACTAACCGCATATAATATTGCTTCTTCAGAATTAAAAGCACCATAATAACAACCACCATGGCCAATAAATGTAACATTATAATTCCAAACAACATTAATAGTTCTAGTCAATGTGCATTGATTATTATCACTATCATTTACAGAATATGCAATGGTATAAGTACCATATTCCTTAGTATTAACATTACTATCAATTTGAATGTTATCAGTTATATTACCATCTTCCCCATCAAAAGCCATTACACCTTTTAATGGATCAAAATCTTTGCCCCAATTAACTATATCATCTTCTAAAGAATCATATAGAAAAATTTTTGGTACTGATTCACCAGTTATATTAACAGTTACTTCCGTAGTCAAATTACTTCCATCAATTGTATTTAATTTAATAGTACAAATACCTTTTTTATATGCTAATATATTTCCATTATCATCAATATTTAAATATGAACTATCATAAACATAATCAAGACGAGGATAAGCTACATTAGGATATACTTTATAATTTAGTTTGCTTTGCTCTCCGATTTCAATATTTAATGTTTGTTCAGTAGCAATAAATGTAGCTAAAGTGCCTTTGACTATCACCACAACTTCAGCAAATACATTAGGATTTTCTTTTGATCTTATATATAAAATTGTTTCACCAGGACAAAGTGCTGTAATGTTACCATCTTTCACATTTATAATTTTAGAATTCTCAACTTCCAATGTTACATCAGTATTAGCTCCCATAGGAGCAATACTCCATTCTAATTGGTAATTATCATTATAATTAATTTCAATTTTTTCATTAGTATTAATACTTGTAACGTCAGGTCTTTTAACTTCAATTTCAATTTTCTTCTTTATCTTTGAATCAGCTTTTGAAACCATTAATAAAACAGTTGACCCTATATTTAAACACTTTACCATACCTGAATCACTAATTTCGAGAATACTAGTATTATAACTCTTAAATTCTACTTCTTGAGATGCATTATGTGGTAATACTTGCCATTCTAATTGATGTTCTGAATATAAATCATAAACATACGATGTTTCAGTCAATATTTCAGTTGGTTCAACATCTTCAACATATACATTTATCATTACATAATAATCTTCTTCACATTTTATACTTATTTTCACTGTGCATTCACCAACAGCAAGTCCTTTAATTGTATTACTTTCAATAGAAATAATATCATTAGATATCTCATAATCAAACTGTGGATTATCAAAGTTTTCTAAATGATATTTTAATACTACTTCTTCACCAACAACTAAATAATAATCAGAGTATTCCACTGTAAAAGACTTGTTTTCTTTACAACCTGTAATCAATAAACAAATAAATAAAAAACAAACATATATTATTTTTCTCTTCATCGTATTATCCTTTCGTATTACTAACATCATAATAATTATATCAAACTACACTAAAAAAAGCAATATTGATTACTTTTCAAAGACATTATTGTATTTTTGTAATAATTACTTGAAAAATATTGCTATTTAGAATCAACACTACTACTAATTTCTTATTTTAAAAAGGCATGAACCACTAAAGTTCAATGCCTAATATTTTAATTATATTTATTCAACAAATCAACTTAATCCACTTTTATAAAAATTAGTTGCCTATCAATTTTAGTTATTGTTTTTATGAGAAAGTAAAACGATCGTCTCAACATTTGCTGTTTGAGGAAACATATCTAGTGGTTGAACTTTTTTCACAGTATAAGAACTTTGTAAGTGGTTAATATTTTTAGCAAGTGTTGCTGGATTACATGAAACATAAACTATTTTTTTAATATTCATTTTCTTAAAGTAATTTAAAATATTAAGTTCAATTCCTCTACGTGGAGGATCAACAACTACAACATCAGGAATAAATCCTTCTTCTTGAAATTGATGTAAATGAGGTAAAATATTACCACTATAGAATTTAGCATTTTTAATATTATTTAATTTTGCAAATGAATTTGCATCATTTATACCATCAACATTAGTATCAATCCCTCTTACTTCTTTACAGTTTGATGCAAGATACATACCGATGCTGCCAATTCCGCAATAACAATCTAATACTTTTTCATCTCCTTTTAAATCACAAGCCTTTTTTATTTCGTTATATAAAACTTCTGTTTGGGGAGTATTTAATTGATAAAAAGCTTTAGGAGAAATTTTGAATTGCAAATTATTCAAAGTCCCATTAATTATTTCATCACCTGCAACATTAATGACCGTATCACCAAATATTTCAATAGATTTTAAATCAGCATTTATAGAATAATTAATTGATTTAACATTAATTTTTTTAAATAAAATAGGTAATAATTTAATTATTTTTTTATCTTCTTTTGTTAAAACAAATGTTACTTGAATTTCATTTTCTTTAAAAGCCCTTATAACAATAAATCTTAGACTTCCTGTATGAGTTCTGGGATTATAAACATCAATATTTTCTTTAGATAAAAAATCCAAAATTTTATCACGTGTTTTAGTAATAATTTGTTCTTCAATAACACAATTTTCAATATAAACAAGATGATTTGAATTACTTGCATACATACCAACAACAACTTTTTCTCCATCATGTCTACATGGTAAACTTGACTTGTTTCTATAATACCAAGGGTTCTTATTACCAATTGTCTCTTCAAATTTAATTTTATTTAAATTTCCATCATAATATCTCGAGAAAGCTTCTTCAACAAGTTCTTTTTTTATGCGTAATTGACCAGGATAAGATAAATGTTGAAGTTGGCAACCTCCGCATTTATCATAATATTGGCATAGTGGTTCAACACGATCTTTAGATTTTGTTTTAAACTTTATTATTTGACCTATTCCGTATTTATCCTTTGCTTCAATTATCTTAACTTCTACAACTTCACCTGGTAAAGCATTATCCACAAATATTGTTTGTTTTTTATAAAAACCTATTCCTTCGCCATTAATTCCAATTCTTTTAATTGTCAATAATATAATATCATTTACTTTTACTTGATTATTCATTTCTACCTCTTCTTAATATATAACTATTTTACATAAATTAACATAAAAAGTCAATAATAATTACTATTTCAAAACAAAAAGAGGAAAATCCTCTTTTTATTCTGATATATAACAACTATCAATTTTAAAACTAATAGTTCTACAAATCTCATCCATAAAGAAATCTGATTGATAATTAATTTCAACTGGTATGATAGTCTCTGTATGATTTTCTTTACGATCATCCAAATTATAAAGAATTGAAATTTTTAAATTTTTTAAATCTTTCAACAACTCTAATGATGGTTCAATTGTAAGACTACCATTCGTTGTATTATATGTTTTATTATTAACGGTAATAGAAATTCTTTTAATTGTTTCCATATTATCCAAATTAAATTTAAAAACATATAAAGTTTCGTCATTTTTTTGAACTATCGAATAATTCATTTTTAAATTACATGGATTCTCGTAAGCTGTATTTACATTATATGAATACAATAAATAATTATACTGCTCACCATCTTTATAATATAAATAGGCAACATAATCAGTATGTGGATCTAGTTGACTAAATGTCACTTTACCATTAACAACTGGCAACATTTCACCATTTAGCAACAAATACAAATCCTTATATTTTTCTAATTCTGTTAATAATGCAACATTAATAGTAATACTATCGCTTAAAATATTATCAATCGTAATTTCGGCTTCTGGCACTTTAACAACAACTAATAGACAATTTCCATCACTACGTTCAGAAGAATCGGAGGGTGAATTTGTTACATACCAACTATTATCATCACGATCATTATATGAATTTTCTAAAATAACATTAGCTTGCTTTCTTATAATTAAAGTAGTTGATCCACCACCATCTAAATTCCATGCATCTACACAACCATAATATCCCATTAGTGCTTGCATTTCATAAGCAGTTGCTCCATACATATTTTTATTAGGTTGACGACCATCTACAACGGCCATGATAATCGTACCATCTTCTTTTTGGCCAATCATTGTTCTTGGATGACGATAATTAATTAAGTCATCACCTTTTGTCATTAAATATTCAGTTGATTCTGGATTACCATTATTTATTAATGAACATGGAAAACCAATGAAGTTATAAATACCATTTAATGATTCATCAACATATTCATATTGAACACGAACATTAGTATTAATATTTAAATAACTATTAATTTCATCATTTAAGCACTTTAATGCAAATTGACTATTTTTCAAAGTTATTTCAGATGTAATATTTTCACTAATTTTTCCTTTTCCATAATATGATCCACTCACTGTTGTTACAGAACAACTAGGATTATTAATCAAAAGAACATTTTTGCATGTGACAAAATTAGTCGAAGAACTAAAATTCTCAACCTTTGTATTATAATACAAACTAATTTCATTGTCATTAGGCTCTTCATTCACTTTATTAATATTATATTTTGCAACTATCTCACCTTCATCATTATAAATTGTTAAAACTGGAATGGATTTTGAGACAGTAGTAGAAAACAATTGTTTTCCTGAGTCAGTGTTTCTAATTGCTAAAGTATTTACACCTGCATGATTACTAACTGCTTTATAAAACTCACCTTGCGATACAGTTACACCTGTTGAAGCCTTTACACTTTCCTTTATTTTGAAAAAATCGCCATTAATAGCAGCTATAACTCTCCAACCAGGATTATTATCTTCATAGTCTTTTGCCGCATTTCTTACACTTGATGTACTCCAATTAGTCCCTGATAAAACAGCATAAGGCACTAATTTAGCGTCTTTTAAAGATGAAATTTCAAGTTTATTTATTTGTTGTGCATAAAATTTATTTATTTCAGCTGTTCCACCACCGCCAGCACCAGCAGCATTTCCTTTTATTTTTGATTTATTAAATGTAGCAAGATAAGCTGTGTCACGATTATATGTTACACCATACCCCAAATCAAATTCTTCTGTAGTTTCTTCAACATAATATCCTGCTTCATTAAGTTCAAAATAATCCTTTTCATTTGCTTTAACAAAAACATTAGATACTATAAAAAGAATAACTAACAAAGAAAACAAATTAAATATATTAATCTTTTTAAATATTTTTTTCACTTTATGCCTCTATTTTATTAATTGATCAATTAAATTATTCGTTTTATAATTAATAGCATCAAATATTACAATGCTTGATTTAATAGTAAACTGAATATCAGTATATTCATTTTTTTTCATACCAGAAAAATCATCTAAATCATATTCAACTACAATTTTATAATCATCAAATACTAATAAATTAAAAACATCTTCTGATAATTCTAATTTATTTTTAATAAATGGCATTTTATTATCACCAATTAATAAATATGCTTCTTTAACACATTCATTATTTTGAAAAGATATAGATAATTCATAAGTTACTTCTAAGTCACTATTAATTTTTGTATTATAATTAAAATTCTTAATTGTATATAATTCATATGCAGTAGTGCCAGAAATATCACTAAATAATGGCCAATATTCGCCATCTACTTTCGCATAAATTGGAAATTCATATAAAGTTGAAGGATTTAAATCATTAATTTCGATTTTTCCATTAATAAATTCTTCAAATTTATCATTATAGTAAATATATAGATCTTTATATTTTGCAAGTTCTTCAATATTAGTAATTGATAAGCTTAGTGATGTAGAAGTTTTCGCACCCAATACACTCTCTACATCTGGAACTTTAGCAACAATTAATAGACAGTTAGCATCGCTTCTTTCGCTTCCATCACTTGGATTATTTGTAACATACCAATCACTACCTGATGTGGTATTATAAACCGATGAAGGAGTAAAAGTACTTTGCTTTCTTACAATTAAAGTTGATGATCCACCACCATCTAAATTCCAAGCATTAACTAAACCATAATATTTACATAATGCTGACATTTCAGCAGATCCCATTCCATGGAAACCTAATTCATAATGTCTTCCATCAATAACAATCATTAATATAGTACCATCTTCTTTAATTCCAATTATTGTTCTTGGATTTCTAGTAGTTGGTTGTGTTACATAGCTTTCACCATCTACAAATTCGCCATCAACTAAAAATTGCTTTTGTGTGCCAACAAAATTTTGAACTCCTTCTGCTTCTTCTGAAGTAAATTCACGTTGTACTCTAATAGTTACACCAGCTTGTAAATACTCATTAACTTGTGCGTTATTTGATTTTATCGCAAATTCCGGTTTATTTTTAGTAAATGTAAACTCATCAGTCACAAATTCAGTAATTTGACCTTTACCATAAAAATTATCATAACGAACAGTAACAGCTTTTTCTGCATTTTTAACAACCCATGCATTAGATACAGATTGTGTTGACCAACGATCTAAATGTTCACTAGATTCCCTTTGTAAAAAATATAAAGTCACTTCATTTTCTTTAGGTTCTGTATTGAATCCGTTCATAAATGTTTTATAAACTTCTTCACCATTTGAATTATAAAAAGTTAAAGTGTAAGCCATTGTTTTATCTTTTAAAGTAAATATAGAATTAACAGAACCATCATTTTTAATTGCTAAAGGAGAATTACCAGCATGTGAAGCATAATATTCACCATTAGAAACTGTAACACCATTAGATCCATATGGAGGGGTTGTTCTAAAGAAATCCGCATTTATACCTCCAATAACTTTATAACCTGGATGATTTTTTTCATAATCTAAAGCCGCATTGACGATTTTAGACAATTTCCATTCAGATCCAGAAAGAATAGCATATGGGATAATTTGAACATCTTCATTTGGTTTTAATGAAAGAATATTGACTTGTTGTGAATAGTATTTATCAACTACAATATTTTCACCTTTTCCAGCACCAGATGAAAATCCAGCTACTACTCCGCTCTTGTTAATTTTAGAATAGCCAATATCCCTTATATATTGAACTCCAAATCCTAAATCATAATTATCTTTAGTTGTACCAACATAATAAGATACATTATCTGCAGTTGTTACATTACTTTCATTAGCCGCAAATACATCTAAAGAACAAGTTATTAATGTCACAAAGATAAAAAGTATAATTAAAAATGTTTTTTTAAAACTAGTAAATGATTTCATAAAATCCTCCTAATATAAGTACATTATACCATTTAAAGCAAAAAAAGTAAACGTTTTATTATACAAAAATATTCTTCATCTTTATTTTTTGCAAATTAAAAAGAACAGTTTTGAATTCATCCAAGTACTGTTCTTTTACATAATAAATTAATAAATTAAATTATTTAACGGTTATTTTCTTTTTTTAATCTTACAACATCACGTGCAATTGCAAGTTCTTCATTTGTTGGAATAACAAATACTTTAACTTTTGAATTTGGAGTAGAAAGTTCAAGTTCTTTTTTACGAATGTTTATTAATTCTTCATTATATTCAATTCCTAAAACTGATAAACGATCTAAAACTCTTTTTCTAAATGTTCCGTTATTCTCTCCTATACCAGCAGTAAAGACAATAGCATCAACACCACCCATATAAACATAATAACTACCTATATAATCACAAATTCTTTTTGCTTGTAAATCAAGAATTAATTGAGCTCTTTCATTACCAGCTTTTGCAGCATCTTCAACATTACGTGAATCACTATCAACTCCACTAAATCCTTTATATCCTGATTCTTTATTAAATATTCTTAAAACATCATGGACATCATATGGTTTGACAGTTGGATCATTTTTACTTTCTTCTTCTTTAATTCCCATAATATATTCAACAATTGTTGGATCAACTGTACCACATCTTGTTCCCATAGGAATACCTGCAAGAGGACCTAATCCCATTGAAGTATCTACACATTTACCACCTTTTACTGCTGAAATTGATGCTCCATTACCAATATGTAATGTAATAATCTTTAAGTCTTCAATTGGTTTATTCATTATTTCAGCACATCGACGAGAGACAAATTGGTGACTTGTTCCATGAGCACCATATTTACGAACTTGATACTTTTCATACCATTCATATGGTAAAGCATAAGTATAAGCATCAGGTTCCATAGTCATATGAAAAGCTGTATCCACAACAACAATTTGAAATACATTTGGTAATGCTTTTTCGAAAGCCTCAATTCCTGTTAAATGTGCAGGATTATGTAGAGGAGCAAGTGGAATACAATCTTTAATTGTTTTCTTAACTTCTTCTGTTATAACAGTACTTTGAGTAATATTTACACCACCTGATACAACACGATGTCCAACTCCTTCTATTTCATCATAACTATTAATAATTTTTCTAGCTAATAAGTCATTTAACATCAATTCAACTGCTTGTGAATGATCTTTACAAACTTGTTTAGTTTTAAATTCATCTTCACCGACTTTAATCGTATAAGTGCCTTCATTTCCTGTTCCAATTTCTTCAACTACTCCACTTGTTAATAATTTTTCTGCAGGCATTTCAAGTAATTGAAATTTCAAAGATGAACTTCCCGCATTTACTGACATAATTTTCATAATACCTTCTCCTTTACTCTTTTAATCCATTGATTAATATTTTGAATACTTTTATTAAACAATTCTTTATTTTCTAGTGATGGCATTTGCATAACCATCATTTCAAAACCTTTTAAATATCTAGGTGATCCAATTAATATGCTTTTACCAATATGATTATTTTGAAATAAGTCTGGTGGTAAAACAATTAATCCTAATAACGTCCCTTTAAAATCTTTTTTAAATTGTTCTATTCCTTGATTATTAAAAAAATCATTTTCAATCAAATATATAAACAAACCTTTTTCTTTAATATTTTGTAAGTAATGATTAATAATCGCATATGGTAAATATTGTTCATTGTTGTTTGTATCTAAATCACCAATCACAACATCAACAACATCCATAATAGGATTTAAAACATCTTGATAATATAAAGAAATTTCATTATTTTGTAGTTCTGAATTAACATTCGATAATGCAATTAGTTTTTCATTATTATCAATTCCAATTAAATTAACGTCCATTTCAATAAAATTACTAATAGCATTAATTAAGTTTCCTGTTCCTACTTCTACATCCATTATAGTTTGTGAATAACTAGTATTATCAAGAAAGGAATTAATTAAAAATCCAAATAAATAACAAATATAATCAGGTGTCATTAAATCAAGAGACATATTTATATGTTTCATAGCCTTTACAATTAATAATTCCATTGCTTGTCTAACTTCTTCATTTAATAAATTCAATTGATTAATTTGGTTATAATACTTTTCTAATACCTTAACATCTTCGTCATCAATTTTTGATACATCTATTTCATTTAATAAATCATTCCCAACTCTAACTAAAGCATCAAAATAGTTAATTTTAATTTTTGAATGTAAATACATACATGCATTATCAACTATATCATAAAATTTATCAACATTATTCATTTAATCACCATAACTATCTAATTATAACACATTATTAGATTTTTTGAAAGGTGAAATTTTATTTTTATTAAAATTAAAAAACTTTAATCAATATCATAGCTAATTAATCTATCATATCAATTAAAGTTTGAATTTCAATTTAATTAATTTTAATGTTTTTTTCCTTTATTATTTCATTATCCTCTACATTATTAGTAAAGATTTCTTTAATTTTATCCGCAAACGAAGGAATAGAATCAATCATTTTTTCAATAATATGGATATTATCTTCTAAATGCAATACTTCAACTTTGTCTTTATGTACAACTAAAAATGCAATTGGAATAATATTTAAATTTCCACCTGTTGCTCCTCCAAAAGGTAATTTATTATAACTATCATTTCTTTCTTTTTTTTGCATTTCTGTTCCACCAGCTGCAAAAGTACATTTCACTTTAGAAATAGGTATGATAACAATACCATTATCTAGTACAATAGTATCTCCCACAATTGTCTTAATATTAGCTAATTCCTTTAAAGAAGAGTTTGCTAAACGCAATAAATCACAAATAGGACTTTCCATTTTTCTTTTGTCTCCTTTTAATTTTTATAAATTTTATCACTTCTTTATAATCTTTAATTACCACAACAAATAATTTAATTAAACGAACTTCCATTACTATTTCAAAGCTCATTTCTCTTTTAGTATTGGCAATCATATAATATTCATTTTTTACACTTTGAAAATTACTATTAATAATATTTGAATAAATTGAAGCAACATTCCAAAAACTCATGAATGTCCATATATTTTCATAATTTTCTTTTAAAATAATTGTTGACTTGTTAATTCTTGATTTGTTTATAATATCAAGTAAAAGTTTTTTTGTTTTAATTGTCACTTCAATATTATTAACAATTGTTTTAAAATCAATACGATTACGATTACTTTTTTCAGTAATAAAATACTTAATAAATTCATCTAAATCTAGTCGATAATTAAATAAGCGATAAAAATATATATCTACATCACTTCGATTATCATCATATATGAATCTTATGCCTATAGGCATTAATAAAATAAATATTAATATAAATAAAATAACAAATATCATATACATATAGTATTAGCTAAATTAATTGCGTTTATACAAAAAATAATGTATAATAAAAAAAAGAGGATAATATGAATAAACTAATCATAAAATTAATAATATTCTATCAAAAAAAAATAAGTAAAAACACTCCACCACGTTGTCGTTACATGCCTACATGTTCGCAATATAGTTTAGAGTGTTTTCAAAAATTTTCCTTTTTTAAGGCTCTTTTTTTAACAATTTTTAGAATACTACGATGTAACCCCTTATCAAAAGGAGGTTACGATCCAGTACCATTAACAAAATATGAGAAGAATTTAAAACAATTTCTTAATTTTATCGATAGGCCATCTTAAAATATTTAAGAAAATTAGGCCTATCTTTTTTAATATTAATAATACTTTTTCAAAGAAACTCAAATTTTCTTTAACAACTTCTTCTACAACATGAATATTAAATTCATAATCTTCAACTTGATTATTTCCATAATCAACACGTAATACGTAATCATATATTCCTGGAGTTGAATTATCAGAATATGTATCTGTCAAAGTGTATACCTGATAATTATCATTTTTTATTTTATCACTTTGATTTAATAACCCCAATAAATCCTTATTATTTAGTTTATTTTTTGTTGTTGTATAAACACTTATTTTATCTTTATTAATTGAAAATACAGGTGCTTTTGTATCTATAACATTAACTTGAAAAACTAACTCGCCCACATTTCCACTTGAATCAGTAGCTTGAATTACGACATCATACAAACCTAATTTTGTTTTATTTGGTGTATAATCATCGCTAACAATTGTATATGTTAAATTAGAATCATAATTATCAATAACATGAATATTAAATGAATCTAGAATTTGTTCTATAGTAATTTTACTATCATATGATGGAGTAGCAATAGGATCATCAACTTCTATTACTGGTTCAGTATAATCATGTAATACAATTACAACATTTTTTTCAACATAATTACCACTACTATCACTAGCTCTAACAACAATTATTTGTTCTTTTTCAATGACACTTTCTAAATTTTTAACGCTTCCAGATACTATTTTAATACTAACATTACTACCATCAAAATCATCTTTAGCTTTGACATTTTTAATTATTTCCTCATCTGTTAAATCATAATCTTCAATATCCAAATCATAGCGGTAAATACCAGAATCTAAAAAATACGGTTCTACTGTATCAACAACATGAATATACATTGTCATTGTAGCAGAATTGTTAGAACTATCTTTAACTTTAAAAATAACTTTGTATGTTCCTAATTGACGATCGCTTATCGTTTCCTTATTTATAACATTTTCTTGATAATTATTAGTATCTTCAAAAGTTATTTTATTTGTAATATCACCATCATATTCATCTTTAGCGGTTAAACCAACATCCGTAATAATTTCCTCAATTGATTTGGAATTATTGATGTCTTGTTGATACGTACATTTATAATCATTAGGTATTTCTTCTACTTTTGCATACAATTTAGTATTAGAAAAGAATATTATACCTGCACAAAAAATAATAAATAATGTGAATTTTTTCATTTTTCTTACTCCTTCCAATAATATATTTACCTTGTACTAAAAAAAATACTTTTTTTAAAATGAAAAATTCTTTTTTTTATAATTTTATAAACAACTAATAATTTTTTCTAATAAAATTTTATTATTTTCTAAATATTCAACTTCTTTAATTAATACTTGTGCACGACGCAAATTATGTTCTTGATCATTAACCTTAAAATAAATATTTCCTTCTAAATAGTCAGTTAAAAATCGCATTCCACATTCTAAAGCCATTATAATAATTGACGTTACCAATAAATCTTTTTCATATTGTGAAAGATTAATAAATTCTTCTAAATAACCTTTTGAAAAAGCAATAAATTTTTCAATATTCATTTTAACATTCATATCATCTTCTTCATTTTCAAACATTATAAAACGTAAAGCATCACCATAATCATATAAAACAGTACCTACCATTACAGTATCTAAATCAATCATACAAACTTCATTATTTTTATTTATAATCATATTATTAGGTTTAGGGTCATTATGAATTATTTGACTATTAATTTGCTTTGCATTAATAGCTTCAATTAAAATATTTAAATATTTTTTTCGTTTCATAAAAAATTTTATTTCCTTATAAACTTTTGATTTTAAATGGAATTCATCATTGAAGACAACTTTTTTAAAATCCTCATATCTTTTCAATGAATTATGAAAATCAGGAATAACAGGATAAATTTTATCAACTGGAAAATTTGATAAAGATAAATCAAATTTACCTAAGCCTTTCCCCATTTTATATACTATATTAATACTATTTTCATTAACTAATTCTGAATCAATAAACTGATAACAGCGATAATACTTTTTTTTATGTTTATAATATATTTTATTTGTTTTAGTTTTAATTATTTTTAATCCATCATAGCAATTGTTATGACACTCATTTTCCATCCATTGAGTCACTAAATAAATATTTTTCATTAATTTAATAGGCTTTTTAAAAACTTTATGATTAATGGATTGAATAATATATTTTTTATCATTTGCCTCTACTAAAAAAGTATCATTTATATGTCCATTTCCATATGATTTTATACTGTGAATTTCACCAATTTTAAATTTTTCACAAATTTTATAATCTAACATTTATATCACCATTATAATATATGATTAAAAAATAGAAATGGTTTATAAATTAATTCCACAATTGACATTTATATTTATTAGTGCTAAAATCTAATTTAGTGAGGTATTTTATGAAAAGTTTTGCAAGATTTTTAAATTATGTGAAAATTAATACAATGTCCAACCCTACTTCTACAACTCACCCAAGTTCTAGTATTCAAATGAATTTAGGAAAAATTTTAGTCGATGAACTATTAGACTTAGGTGTTGATAATGCATTTATGGATAAGTATGGATACGTTTACGCCTTTATTCCCAGTAATTCCAAAAAACAAATTAAGACTATAGGCTTTATTGCTCATATGGACACATCACCTGATTTATCTGGTGAAAATGTAAATCCAAAGCTAATATTTAATTATGATGGTAATGATATCACACTGAATGAAGAACTAAATATTGTTATGAAAGTTGATGAATTTCCATTTTTAAAAGAAAGAATAAATGAAACATTAATTGTTACTGATGGAACAACTTTGCTGGGTGCTGATGATAAAGCTGGTATTGCGGAAATTATGACAATGGTGGAATATTTCAAAGAACATCAAGAAATAGAACACGGTGATATTCGCATTTGCTTTACTCCTGATGAAGAAATAGGTGAAGGAACATGTAATTTTGATTTTAATAATTTCAAAGTAGATTTTGCATATACGGTTGATGGAGGTAAAGAAGGATCTATTGATTATGAAAACTTTAATGCTGCGAGTGCCGACGTGAAAATCAGTGGTATTAATATACATCCTGGAAGTGGTAAAAACCATATGGTTAATAGCATTTTAATTGCGATGGAATTTAATAGTCTTCTTCCATCTTTTAACATCCCTCAATATACTGAAAAATATGAAGGTTTTAATCATCTTAATGATATCGAAGGAAATGTGGAAGAAACAAATATGCACTACATAATTAGAAATCATGATTTAAAACAATTTAATAATCAAAAACAAAGTTTTATAGATATTAAAGATTTTTTAAATAAAAAATATCCATCTAATCCTGTAACTGTTACTATCAAAGATAGTTACTATAATATGTATGAATATTTAAAAGACCATTTAGACATTATTGAACTTGCTAAAAAAGCATCGCTTATGGAAAACATTACACCGACTACAACGCCTATAAGAGGTGGAACAGATGGAGCAATGCTTACATATAAAGGTATTTTATGTCCAAATTTAGGTACTGGTGGTTATAATTGTCATGGGCGTTATGAATGTATAACAACTGAAGCAATGGACAGATGTTGTCAAATATTAATTAATATTGTAAAATTATTAGCCCAAAATTAAAATAAGGTGATACCCAAAAAGTATCACCTTTTATCATTAAACACCTTGGTCAGGAGTTAAATTAATTTTATAAAATGCTAACAAAGTCATAATTGAAAATCCGATTCCATAGATTAATAATGAATTTGGTATAAACCATCCACAAACAAAAGTAATTAAAGTAGGAAGTATGCTTGCAATACCGGCAACATTATAGTACTCTTTGTATGTTTTCATAGTACCACGTTTACGCATACACCAGAATAATAACAGACAATAAAGTGCAGGAAAAATAATAGCATAAACTACTGCATTTAATAAATAACTAGATTTTTCAGTTTCTTTTAAGGCTTTAAATAAACTATCACATAAAGCATTACCAAATTCATTTAAAGTATTAACGTTTGTGAAATCAAGATCATTACAATTTGCATAATACGCAGTTAAAGCTGGATAAGTCACATCACTTTCTTCTGTTTCTTTGTAAGGTATCTGTGTTATCATTTGATCTTTTAAAAAGATAATTAAATAATTATTATCTCCTACTGGTTTAACTCCATATAAATCAAAATTATTTTTTGATTGATAAACTTCTTCAATAACTTCATCAGTTAAACCATTATAGTAAGTAAATCGTTCTGTATACCAACTGTCAGATACTTTACCAGCCTCATTTAACTCATCTATATAAACTAAATAAGAAATTGATTTACTATAATCAGCATCAGGAAATTGCTCAGTAAATTTTTTTTGAATTGCATTTGTTTTATCAACAATTGAACTCGTAATATCAAATACAATATGTAAATTAATATTTTTTTCTTCACCTTTTACTTTAGCATCACTATTATATGAAAATATTTTAACCTCTTTCCCATCATTATTAGCAGTCATAACACTTTCTTTAACTTGGTATTTAGCATTAATAATTTCATCGGAAATAGCTATTTCATCTAAATAATGAAAATGACTAACGTATGAATTTTCATCAATGAACTTATCCATATTGTTATTAATGTATACATTGTGTGGTATTGTAATTAAGTAAATACTTAAAACAAATATTAACATTGGCACAAATACAGTTGTGTATCTAAACTTCCTCATTTTGGATGGAATAAAAATTGCTTGTAAAAATTGTTTCATATAAACTCCTCTATTTATTAATATTATATATTTTTGAATATTTATTAATTAAATAATCAATATAATGCTGAGAATCAAATTGACCTTCTAAAGCATCTTCTAAAATAACTTTCGCATATTTTGAAGAACCATATTTATGAATATGTTCTTTTAACCAATTATTTATTACAATCGTATTACCTGATTTTAAAGAATCAAATACATTAAACTCTTGATTCATCTTATAAAATAATTGACTAGCAATAGCACTTCCCAAAGCGTAAGTTGGAAAATATCCTATAGACCCACCTGCCCAATGGCTATCTTGTAAAACTCCATATTTTGGAGATGGAACATCTAGCCCTAAATATTGTTTAAACTTTTTATTCCATGCTTCTTCAATATTATCAACTTCTAAAGTCCCATCAATTAATTCTTTTTCTAATTCATAACGCACCATTATATGAAGCGGATAAGTTAATTCATCAGCTTCTGTTCTTATAAACGATGCTTCCACATTATTAATAAAACGATAGAAATCATTAACGTTAACAGATGTTAATTGTTCAGGAAACAAACTTTGTAGATATGAATAATGTTCTTGCCAAAACTCATAGCTTCGCCCTACAATATTTTCGTAAAAACGCGATTGCGATTCATGCATAGCCATTGAAACACCACCTCCAATGAATGTTTCATCATATTTTGCATCTATATTTTGTTCGTATGTGGCATGCCCTAATTCGTGAATGGCACTAAAGATACTATAATCAAAATGATCAATATAAAAATGATTTGTAATACGCACATCTTTAGAAGATGTATTCCATGTAAATGGATGCTCTGATTCAGCCATTGCACCTCTACTTAAATCAAAATTCATAACTTTAGCAATATATTGTTCCATCTTTTTTTGATTTTCAATACTATAATCCTTGTTGGCAAAACTATAATTTTCTTTTTTTATTTTCAAAATTTCTTTCACGAAAGGAACTAATTTTTCTTTTAATGTGTTAAAAAATTCATCATATTCAGCAGTAGTAAATCCTTTTTCATAATAATTTAACAAAACATCATATCCCTTTAAATTATCAGTTTGTAAATAAACAGCTTCTTTTCTTTTATAATCCACTATCGCCTTCAATGATGGTAAAAAAATACTTAAATCATCTTTATTTTTTGCTTCTTCCCATTTTACTTCTGCTTCATTTAAAACTTTCTCAAATGCAAGCATTTCTTCCAGTGGTATCTTTTTTGTATTTTCAATATCTTCTTTAACTAATTCAATTTCATGATTAAATTCTTCATCTAGTTCATCTTTATGATTTGAAAAATATTCTACAAGATTAATAAATTCTTTACTCATGCGAAGGTTATAATTTTGTTCAGAGAAATACGACATATACTCTCCTCTTTCCACATAAGACTCATACGGAGCCTTTGTTGCGGCATCCCAATAAACAATATTGGAAACATAATTTAACGCTTTTACTTTTTTTCTAATAGCAAAATATTGTTCTTTTTTTTCAAATAATTCTTTATTCATATCTAACCTCATTCATAAAACATATTATACCATAAAATACTTAAAAATAGGCAAAAATTTTTACTTTTTTATAAAAATATGATATAATAAATTATTATTATAAAAAAAGGAATTTATTATGATTATTACATTTAAAATTAATGCCCCAATTAACGAGGTTAAAGAACTAAAAAGAAAAATTGAAAATTTTAACATTAAAGTGATTGATGCTAGTAGTGAAGACTTAGGCGTATTTGGACTTATTGGCAATATACATAATATAGATATTGACCAGGTTGCTTGCTATAACTGGATTGTTAATATAATAAGAATTACAGAAAATCAATATATGACAAGCAAATCAAAAAATAATGAAAAATCAGTTGTAAAAATTAAAGATGTGGAAGTAGGTGGCAACAATACAATTATTATTGCGGGACCTTGTAGCATTGAAAATGAAAATCAATATATAACTACATGCCAAGCAGTTAAAGATTGTGGTGGTCATATTTTAAGAGGCGGAATATATAAACCTCGCACTTCTCCTTATGTATTTCAAGGATTAGGAAAAAATGCGCTTCCAATTATAGAAAAAGCAAAAGAAAAATTACATATGCCAATTGTTTCTGAAATAACTTCTATATCGCAAATCCAAGAATTAGAAAATGTAGTTGATGCTTTTCAAGTTGGTGCAAGAAATATGCAAAACTTTGAATTATTAAAAGCTTTAGGTAAAACAAATAAACCAATAATTTTAAAAAGAGGCTTTGCGAATACAATCGAAGAATGGCTAATGAGCGCTGAATATATTATGGTAAATGGTAATAGTAATATTATTTTATGTGAAAGAGGTATTAGAACATTTGAAACGATGACTCGAAACACCCTTGATTTATCCGTTATTACAATAATCAAACAAAAAACTCATTTACCAATAATTATTGATCCATCACATGCAACAGGCCATTGGGAATTAGTAGAAAGCATCTCGCTTGCTGCTATCGCCTGTGGTGTTGACGGTTTAATGATTGAAGTACATAATAAACCAGAATGCGCATTAAGTGATGGTGGTGAATCATTAAATATTAATAACTTTCATAATTTAATGATAAAAGCAAAAAAACTTTCAGATTTTATGAATAAACCTATAATATAAAAAGAGGGAATACACTTTAAGATAGCCTTAAATGTATTCCTATTTTTTTCGTTCAATAATTAAAGGTTTAATAACTTGTAAACCTTGTTTACCATATTTGACAGCTTTTAACATGAAAATATTAGATAATTCTTTATTAATATCATAAATAAACTGTATTTTTTTTATAGTTAACTTATTACTTTCAAGTGTAGTTATAACTTCATCTAATCTCGATGATTGAAATAAAAAGTATAAACAACCATTAGGTTTTAAATTTCGCTTAATACATGAAATCATTTTTTCTAAAGAAAATGATCCTTCGTGTTTTGCCAATGTAAGATAAGGGTTTAAAGCTTTATTGTCTTCTTCTGTTTTAAAATATGGAGGATTAAAAATTATGACGTCTACAGGTTCAGATATATATTCATTTGCATCAACACATTGTAATTCATAATTTTTAATATTGTTTAATTCCATATTTTTTTTAGCAAGTTCAATTGCTTTCTCATTAATATCAATTCCTATCAATTTTTTAGGATTAAAGCGATTAGCATATAACAGTAAAGCACCATTGTTTGTTCCAATATCGAGGACAACATCATTACGATATATCTCAATAAATTCTCCTAAGACCATTGTGTCAGTATTAATACAAAACATTTCACTATCTTGATATAATTTGATATCTTGATGATTAGGTAAATAATCTAATGAAATGGCCATAAATCACCTTACGACTTCTTAGTCCATGCTCTTGGACTAAACAGTAATAACAAAGGGAATAATTCCAATCTACCAGCAATCATTTCTAGTGATAATATAAGTTTAGAAAAACTTGAAAATCCCGAAAATGATCCATATGGACCAACCATACCAAATCCCGGTCCAACATTACTAATACAAGTTAATGAGGCCGAAAAAGTAGTTTCCAAATTAAAGTTATCAAACGATATCAGTAAAGAACAAACTAAAAATAACAAAATATAAACTGCAATATAACTATGAACAGAATCAACAACACCTTCGTCTAGTGTTTTACCATCTAATTTTATAATCTCAACTTTTCTAGGACTTAGCATATTTTTTAATTTTCTTACAGTTGACTTGATTAAAATTATTACCCTTGTTATTTTTACTCCACCAGATGTTGATCCAGCACAGGCGCCAGTAATCATAATCAAAATTAAAACAACTTTTGCAATTGTAGGCCACATATTAAAATCAACTGATGAATATCCTGTTGTAGAAATAATGGACGCAACTTGAAATAATCCATGTCTAAATGAATATTCTAAACTATTGTTATTATTATATAAACTAATTGTAACAATAATTGTAGCCATAATAACAATTAATAAATAAACCTTCAATTCACCATTTTTTAAAATCTCTCTCCAAGAACCTATTAATATAAAATAAAAAATTGAGAAATTGATTCCAAATAAAATCATAAAAACAGATAAAACATAATGTGAATAACTAGAATATAATTCAAGTCCTGTTGAATCCATTGAAAAACCACCTGTTCCAGCCGTTCCAAGTGCATAAATTATGCTATTAAAAAATTTCATTTTTTCATCAGGTCCTAACCATAATAACAATATCAAAATTATGGTCATTACGATATAAATTAAATATAATATTCGTGAAGTAACTTTCATTTTAGAAACCAGTTTACCTGCTTGTGGTCCTGGACTTTCAGCTCGCAATATGTGAACCGCTGATCCATCATTGCTTTCAGGAATAAATGCTAGAATAAATACTAATATTCCCATACCACCAATCCAATGTGATAAACTACGCCAAAGTAAAATACTATGGCTAATTTTAGTTATATCTTCAATTATACTTGCTCCAGTAGTAGTAAAACCAGATGACATTTCAAAAAAAGCATCAAAGAAATTAGGAACTTCTAATGAAATCATTAGTGGTGTTGCTCCTATTAATGACATCAACAACCATGTTATACTAACTATTATAAAACCATCGCGAGCGTTTATTTTGAAATTTTTTGCTTTTTTAATATTCAAAAATAATCCTAATAACAAACAAACAATTAATGGAATCAAAAATGATAAAATATTTCGAATACTCTCTTTATAGATTAGAGTAACAATTAATGGAAAAATCATTAACAATGCAATTATAATCATAATTTTTCCAATAATATTTTTTATAATTGTATAATTCATTTTTTACACCAATATATCCGTTAATTCTGTTAAAAATTTATCGGACGTTGTTACTACAATAACACTATCATTTAACATTATCATATCATTACCAGTAGGAATAATAACTTCGCCATTTCGAATAATCGAGGCTATTAAAATTTTACTTTTTAATTTTAAATCTTTTAAAGCAATATTTAATATTTTTTTATCTTCTTTTGCCACAAACTCTAAAGCTTCAACTTGATTATTGACAAGTTTATATAATGTCACTAAGTTACTTCCTCTTAAATTACTTGTAGCACGAACATAACTTACAATTCTAGATGCTGTGACTTCTTTAGGAGCAACAATGCTTGCCATATTAATAGTTTCAAGCAAATTAAATAGTGTGCTTTTATTAACTTTAGTTATTATTTTATGAACATTTTGCTTAGAAGCATACATTGAAACTATAATATTTTCTTCATCTAAATCCGTTAAACAAACAATAGCATCTGTTTCGTTAATTCCTTCTTCTTGAAGTAACACTTGATCAGATCCATCGCCATGAATAATTGTTGCCTCAGATAATAACTCACTTAATTCTAAACATCTTTGATAATTTTTTTCTACGATTTTAACTTCATATTTATTTTTAATTAACATTTCTGCCAAATATAAACTAATTTTTCCACCACCAATAATCATTACAGATTGAATTTTTGATTCTATTAATTTAAGTTTTTTCAAAAATGCTCTTACATTATTACGACTAGCGGTAATATGAATTTTATCATTTGCTTTAAAAACAAAATTACCATCAGGAATTATTACTTCATCTTTCCTTTGAACAGCACAAACTAATATTTTCACTTGATACTTATCATGGATAGACGATAAAGATTGATTTATTAATGGACTATTATCAGGAATAAATAATTCAACTAAATCAACATTTCCTTTCGCAAATGTATCTACACGAATTGCTTCTGGAAAATTAATAATATTCATTATTTCTTTTGCAGTTTCATATTCAGGATTAATAATTAGTGTTATTCCTAAAGTTCTTTTCATAATATCAATTTGGCTATTATATTCATAACTTCTAACACGAGCGATAGTCGATTTAGCGCCTAATGCTTTGGCCATTATACATGACAAAATATTTACTTCATCACTTGAAGTGGCGGCAACAACTAAATCAGCTTTTTGAACAGAGGCACTTTTTTGAATTTCATAACTAGCACCATTGCCACAAATGCCCATGACATCATATTTTTCAACCATTTGTTCAATGACGCTTGCATTTTTATCAATTATTATTACTTCATGTCCTTCTTTGGATGTGTGTTCAACAATTGTTCCGCCAACTTTTCCATCACCTATTACAACTATTTTCATATTAAACCTCTCTATAAAAATATACGTTCATTATACATCATTTTATTTTTTTTATCAACAATATCGCAAACAAATAAAAAAGGTAGATACCATTATGTATAATGGTGCCACCTCAATTTTAGAAAATTATTTCCTAATTCCCACAAATTTGTTAAATGCTTTTTCATTATCAATACCAATATAATATCCTAATCTATCTACAAGTTTTTTACCAATATTGCTTTTCCACATCTTTCTAGAAGCCCCAAAAGCAAAAAAAGTACTATTAACTTGACTGATTATCCATAAATTACCTTCCGCAAATCCAAATTCAGCTTGTTGGAAGGAAGCAAAACTAATATGATATTCATCGAATGTTTGATTATCATAACACACCATTTCATTATTTTTAACTAAAACATAATAGTTATAATATTCAGGACCAGGTAAAATTTCATTCTCTTGTCCTACAAGTAAAACAAAAACCTCGTCTTCATTTAAGTTTTTTGCTTGTAAAAACTTTTGTAAATTATCCATATACTCCTCCTAATTTAATAATTAAGTGTCGATTACTATGCTTCTAAATATTTATTTAATATACTATTAATTTCTTCTTCATCCACAGTAAATGTATCAATTTCATTTAGACACCATGCAAAGTAACATGAAATAGCTTCCATCAAAGAAAATAAAATATCTTCAAACGACCATTCATCTTCTTTAACTGGTAGTTCAATGACAGGACATATTTCTTCATTTCTTACATTAGGATAATTATCAAAATCACCCCAATTAAATATGTATCCTTGCTCAGTTTCATCATTTTCACATGTCACATAATTCTCATTAACACAATTTATATATACTGGTGTCATAACATTATAATTATTATAAACCCAGTTTACAAAATCATCTAACTTCTTCTTCATTTCTTCATTAACATTTTCATCATACCACATATAAAATCCTGGTTTAACATCAATTTCTAAATTTAATTTTATTTCATTTGTTTTGTTCCAAATACTCATTATTATCTCCTAATTCATTTCTTCAATATAGTATATATAATCTAATGATTTTAATGCTTCAATTATTTCTTTATGTGTTTTATACTTCTTTAATTCATTACTAGTTATTGATATAGATATTGAATATACACTTAAACCTGAATTAATATATGCGGGGTTAGATTCTATATCATCAATTTTCAATCCTAATTCGCGAATTGTTGTTACAAAGTCTTTTAAATAACTAGCACTTTTTAATTCTAAATGTATTTCAAAATGATTTGACCTATTCTTTAAATAAATCTCAAATAAAGGAAATAATGAAAGACTAAGTAATAAAGCAAAAAAGACAATTAATGTAACAGTATATAAACTAGCACCTAACGATAATCCAATAATTGCACATGCCCATAATCCTACCGAAGTAGTCAATCCTTTAATTTGACTTCTCGACGTATATAATGTGGTATTTGAACTAATTATAGCAACCCCAATGATAATAGCTCCAGAAATTATAAAACTTGATTGATATTTATTTGATAAATAAATATCAATTGTCATTGCTACTGTAGAAGCTAAAGAAACAAGAATAAATGTTCTTAAACCTGCAGCGTGTCTTTTATTACTTCTTTCGCATCCAATAATAGCACCTAAAATAACAGCTAAAACAATTTTTAAAACAATACTCCAAATTGATTTATCAAAATCATTCCCTAATACTTTAGCAATAGGGTCAACTAAACTTGTAAACAATAAAAAATAATTCATAATTTGCCTCCCCCTTCTTATACAATCTTATTTAAATATGTATTATTATACCACAAACGATTCTAACACGCAATGAATTTTATTTTTTGATGCCAAATTTCATAAAGATATGACAATATACTATTTTATTCGAAAAATATTTTTTTTGATATACTCGAATTTTAAAAGATATAGGTAAATTGAACAAATAAAATTAAAAAGAAATTAAATATGTGCATTATTTTGAAATTTCAAGAAATAATATAAGAGGGTGATTATTATTAAAAAAAGAAGCAAAAAAATAATTATTGTTGGTGGTGGAATTACAGGTCTTAGTGCTGGAATTAATGCTTTATTAAAAGGGTATAATGTAGAAATATATGAAAAAAATAATTTTCCTGGAGGATGTTGTACCGGTTGGGAAAGAGATGGTTATTACATTGACAATTGTATGCATTGGTTGACAGGAACAAATCAACATACAAAATATTTTAAACTCTGGAAAAAACTTGGGGCAATTGATGAAACAAGCAATTTATATCAAAGTAATGTTTTTTATAAATCTACTTATTTAAATGATGAAATCATTTTAGGTACAAATATCAAACAATTAAAAGAAAATATGATTAAACTTTCACCAGTTGATATTAGAGAAACAAATCGCTTTATAAAAACACTTAATTATTTAATTAAAGCAAACAAAAATGAAAACTGTTTTAAGAGTTTAAAAAATAATTTAAAAGGATACTATAAATGTTATATCTATTATCATAAAATGTCATTACAAGAATTATCTTATAAATTCAAACATCCATTATTACAAAAAATGTTCACAGACTACTTTCCTAAAGAGTATTCAGCCTTAACTTTTTTATGTGCATATGCAACTTTTGCAAGTGGGAATGGCAAAGTTTATTTAAATGGTTCAAAACAATTTGCTTTAAATATAGCTGAAAAATTTCTAAAGCTTGGTGGTAAAATATTTTATAATAGTGCTGTCACTCATATGGACATTTTAGATAAACGTGTTAATTATATTATAGTTAATAATCACAAAATTTATGGAGATTATTTAATTTATACAGGAGATCCTGTTTATTTATTTAACAATTTAATAGATAATAAATATATGCCAATTTCTTTTAAAAAGAAAATACAAAAGAAAAGCAATAAACCCATCTCTAGTTTTCATGTTGCTATAGCTGTCAACAAAGAAAAATGCCCTATAAATTGTAGTACAGTTATTGAAATTAAACCAACACTAGTTGGTAAAAACAAAATCAATCGTTTATTAATTAAAGATTATACATATCTTTATCCTAATCAAAATAAAAAAGTAATTCAGATATTCATTTTACAACATAAAGATGATATTATTTATTGGAATCAATTATTTAAAAAGAATAAAGATCAATATCAAAAGATAAAACAAATAGTTTCAGACAATTTGATTAAAGAATTAAAAAATTATTATCCTGAATTAAGTAGTGACGCATTTGTATTAGATTCATGGACACCAATAACATATCAAAACTTTTTTCACTCTTATTATGGTTCTTACATGGGATTTATTCTTAAAAAGAAAAGTTCATTAAAACGATTAAGTTTTAAAATTAAAAATGTAAAAAATATGCTTTATGCATCATATTGGCAATCATATATGGGAGGGTTACCAATTAGTGCTAAACTTGGCGAATGTGTCGTAAAAAAAATAAAATAGATTTATAATTAGGGTATTTCTACTAATATTTTAAGTTAAATAATAAAAAGCAATCCTATTTAGAATATTTAAATTTCTGTGTGGATGCATATATACCTATAAAATAACTTGGGGCTCCCCCAGTTTCTTTATAGGTATTTTTTGGCGTAAAAATAAGCCTCATGTTATAATTAGTTGCTACACCAATTAAGAAAGGAGGCTTATATGAATAATAATACCATAATATTATTAAATTTTCGGCGAAAATACTACTTTGTCAAAACTTTTTAAGTTTATATTAAGTTCACATTATTTAATAATATATATATTTACATAATCTAAACATTATATTAAATTTTTAATTAGCACATTACACTGTTAATAAACTGATAACATTTTTTTAACGTAACTTTTAATCAAGGGGTCGTTAATTAGTTTTATAGTTTCGTTAATTATATTCTCATTGATTGTTTTATAATATGCTTCAGCTATGCTACATGAAATTGCACATAATGTATCCGTATCTCCACCAATGGAAACAGTTGTTCGTAAACAATCTTCAAAATCTGTAGATATTAAAAAACAATAGATAGCAACCGGTACACTACCTTTACATGAAATATCAAATGTATAATTATCGACTAGTTCTTGATAATCATATTGTAAATTATAGTATTTTTCAACATATTGCTTTATTTCTTCTTTTGTTTTGTTCATACGTGCATAATAAATACACATACTAACTACTGACGCTCCAATAATGGCATCAGGATGATTATGCGTAACAGAAGTAATATTATAAGAATATTGTAACACTTCTTCTTCATTTTTTGCAAACCAACCACAAGGAGAAATTCTCATTGCACTACCATTACCATAACTATTGTATGGTTCTGTATTTTCATTTAAAACCCACATTAAAAATCTATTTCCATATCCAACATTGGGATACATTTTACCCCATTTTTTTAAGACTTTAATGATTTCATCCTTATTTTCTTGATAACCTTTTTCAAATATTTCATAAACCGCAATTGTCATAATAGTGTCATCTGTTATATGACAATGTGGTGAAAACATAACAAAATCTTTAGACTTAATATTATGCATTTCATATATTGACCCGACAATATCACCTATTATAGCTCCTATCACAAACCCTCCTAAAAAATAAACCAATAGACCAATCTATTAGTTTATTAATACATATACCTAAATGAATCATTATCAGATAAATCCTCACAAAAAGCATATAAGAAATTTTCATATATTTTAACACTAAAATTAATCCACATTAAATTATGATTCTTTTTAACGACTCTTATATACATATGAAATCCTTTTTTATCGCATATACTTTTATCAACGGCTTTTTTTACTTTATTAACATCATCACAATAAATATCAGAATTAATATCCGTGTTTAAAATGTTCATTAGTTCTGTTGTTTGAAATCCACGCATTGTAGCATAGCCATCATTCATATATAATACTTTAATTTTGTTATCCACAATTTCACATTTAATAATGCCACACGGAACATTATTAACAACAGAATTAAGTGATTCCATTAATTCATTATTCTTTTGAATCAATAATTGATGTTTAGTAATATTTTCTGTTGCACAATAAAAAATATAACTATCAATTTTTTTTGCTAAAAAGCGAACACGAGCATGAACCCATTTTTGTTCATTATGCAACTTAGAGTAAATTGTTATATCTTTTTCTTTTTTTGTAGTAATTGCTTCTTGTAAAACATTTTTAAATTTAATATATTGTTGTTCACCAATTTTTTCAGTAAACGTTGATAAAGACCATTGTTGTCTAGTTATACCTAAATCTTCATAAAACTGATCATTACTTCGCAATAAATATACTTTATTACCACGATATTCGATAATTATTGCACCACCCACAAAACTATTAAACAACAATGCTTCTTGCATTCGAACATCAAGGAAATTAACTGAATCATCAACGATATTATCTAAATCTTTATGAGAAATATCATTATTACTAATTAACTCATAAAATTCATCAGCGGGCAATGGTTTTGAGAAAAAATACCCTTGCATAAACCGACAGCCTACACTTTTCAAAAAGTCAGCTTGTTTCTTTTCTTCAACACCTTCTGCCAAAATATTCAAGTCAATTGAATGAGCCATATGAACGATTGAACTTAATATTTGTCCTGATTTACCAACTTCTTTACTTTCTCTTAAAAATGCCATATCTAATTTAATCAAATCAAATGGTAAATCCTTTAGTGATAATAATGACGAATAACCGCTACCAAAATCATCCATTTCCACAAAGAAACCTTCATTCTTCAAACTAGTTATGACATCCTTAATTAATTGTGGATTTTCTACATAAGCTGATTCAGTGATTTCTAAATGGATGTCCTTAGGTTCCAATTCATGTTTTTTTATTAAATTTACAATTGTGGAAACAAGTCTAGTACTATACATATCTCGTCTTGAAATATTGACTGATATTGCTGGTACATCAATACCACTTTTTTTCCATTCACTTGTGTATTGACATACTTTATCAACCATAAAACTATCTAAATCATATATAAAACCATTTTTTTCAAATACAGGAATAAATAAATTGGGAGATATAACTCCTTTTTTTGGGTGAATCCAACGAACTAAGGCTTCCGCACCAATAATTTTTCCAGTTATATAATCAAATTGTGGCTGAAAATATGGGACAAATTGACCATTTTTTAAAGCATTATGCATTTCACTAGATATTTCATTAAACTCATACATTTTTTGTTTCATTTCGTTATCATACCATGCATAATGAAGTTTGTCATCAAGACGAATATTATTAATAACTAAATATGCATAATCAATACACTTCATTATTGATATTCCAGGTTCTAACTCACAAAAACTCATATTAAAAGGAATCGTATATCTTGGAGCAACCTGTTTTAATGTTTGTTCGAAATATTCATAAATATTTACTTCATTTTTTTCTATTTCTTCAAGATGATTCAAAAATACAAAACATCCATCTTCTAAATATCCTGCATAAATAAAACTTGTATTAACCATTTCGTTTAAGGATGAATATAGTTTTCTTAATAATCTATTAATTATCCTAGTTCCATACATATCTTTTAAAATATCAAAATTATTAAGACTTGCTAAAACAATAGCAAATTTTTCTTGCCTTATTTTGATGTATTTCCTAGTTTCCCTGCAAAACTTAGATAAATTAAATAATTTTACTTCATTTGTAGTTGATGCCATAATTTTTCCTACTAATATTATTTTATCATACTATTTTTCATATTTCAACAAAATTAATATTAAATAAAAAAACTTAGAACAAAGTCTAAGTCTTAATCATCTTTTTTTAGAATAAATGGCAAATGATATAAGGTAAAGAAAATTATGGTTAGTGAAAGCAAATGTATAAAATATATTATCCATCCATGATTTAAGTTTAGAATTGGTAAATTATCCAATGGTGGACGAGATAAAAACATAAAATTAACACCTTTATCACTCATCATAGAATTAATCCATAACACTAATAACACAATACTAAATAATATTTCAAAATTATTGATATATGTTTTAAAAGATATTTTAATTACTTTATTCATCGTTAAATATAATGAAAAATATATAATATATCCATGATATAAAAAGTATTGATATACTTGTGGAATGGTAAACGATGTTCCAACGGTTGGAATTAGACATGCAAAAATACCACCCAAAAACATTGTTGGAGCTAAAAAACATAAAATTATATTCTTTACTTGTTCATTTTTAATAAAAAACTTAAGAGCAAATATAAAGAAGATATGTATTGAGCATAAATGAAAAGGCAAATTTGTTGCATTCAAATATGTTCCCAAATACTCATTATCATCTCCATAAACATCTTCCATATTTGAAAAAATTTTAATTAATTCTGAGATTATTAATACTATAATTAATATATTTAAATTTTGATTATATGTTAATTGTTTTTTATTGTTAATAAATAGCATTATTATGACAAGCATAATAACAATAAATAACCATATAAAATGATTAAGTGAAAACATTATTCATTCCTTAACATATAGTGTTGCAAAGCACATATAGTTTTAGCATCTTTAATTTTTCCATCTTTAACCATTTTTTTAATTTCATCTAATGATATGAATGAATAATTTAATGATTCATTTTCATCTAAAGATTGTTGCGTCTTAATTAAATTAGAAGCATAATATAAATGTATAACTTCATCAGTATAAGCTACACTTGGGTACATTGCACCTAAATATTGTATATTTTCAGCATGATACCCTATTTCTTCTTCTAATTCCCTTATTGCTGCATCTTGTAAATTTTCTCCTTGATCAACTTTGCCTGCTGGAAATTCAATAATAATTTCATCATACGGATAGCGATATTGTTCTTCAATGGCGAATTTACCATTCAATTCTGCAATTATACATACTGCTGCGCAATGTCTAATTACTTCGCGATAAGATTCATGTCCATTTGGACATAATACTTTGTCTTTATATACATCTAGTATTTTTCCTTTATAAATACTTGTTGAATTAATTTTCTTTTCTTTTAATTCCATGCTTTTTCCTTTTCTTTTATAAAAGAGTTTCCTAAAAAGGAAACTCTTAATTTAATATTAAAAATCTACTTCAGTATCATAGTAACAACATTTTAGAAGTTTTTCCATTTCTTCTTGCGTAGGGATTCTTGGGTTAGAACCAGTACATGCATCACCAATTGCATTTTTAGCAATTTCAGGCAATCTTTCTAAGAAGACATTTTCAGGAACAAATCCTTCTTCTGTTGGATAACTATCAGCACCATAATGTTTAATACATTGTGGAATATTTAATTCATCATTCATCTTTCTTAATGCTTTAATTAATAATTGAACTTTTTCTTCATTTGTATTTCCACCTAAGTTCATATAATCAGCAATTTCGCCATAACGTTTTAATGCTTCAGGATTTTTAGCATTGAAAGCAATAACTTTAGGTAAATACATTGCATTTGCGGCACCATGAATAATATGAGAACCAAAATCAGCAAATGCAGCTCCTGTTTTATGAGCCATTGAGTGTACGATACCCAATAAAGCATTTGAGAATGCCATACCAGCTAAACATTGCGCATCATGCATTTCATCACGTGCTGGCATATCACCATTGTATGAATTTATTAAATCTTTTTGGATCATTTTGATTGCAAAAATTGCTAATGGATCAGAATATGCACAATGAGCAGTTGATACATATGCTTCAACAGCATGTGTCATAGCATCCATTCCTGTATGAGCAACTAATTTCTTTGGCATTGTTTCAGCTAATTCAGGATCAACAATAGCAACATCAGGTGTAATTTCAAAATCAGCAATTGGATATTTAATTCCCTTCTTATAATCAGTAATAATAGAGAAGGCTGTTACTTCTGTAGCAGTTCCTGAAGTTGATGAAACAGCACAGAAATGTGCTTTAGTTCTTAATTTTGGTAAACCAAATACTTTGCACATATCTTCAAATGTTACTTCTGGATATTCATATTTAATCCACATTGCTTTAGCTGCATCAATTGGTGAACCACCGCCAATAGCAATAATCCAATCAGGTTGGAATTCAAGCATTTTTTGAGCACCATTCATTACAGTTTCAACAGATGGATCTGGTTCAATTCCTTCAATAAATGCGACTTCCATTCCAGCTTCTTTTAGATATTGTTCTGCACGATCAAGGAAACCAAATTTTTTCATGCTTCCTCCACCAACACAAATTATTGCTCTTTTGCCTTGTAAAGTTTTAAGAGCTTCTAAAGATCCTTTTCCATGATAAAGATCACGTGGTAAAGTAAATCTATACATAATCATATTCCTCCTTTAGATTGTATATAATTATTATACAAAAAGAGTCAAAAAAAGTCAATTTTACATGCTATACAATTTATAAAATGGATAATATCAAAATTGATATATTAGTTTAATAATGAAACATTAAAATTTTAGTTTGAATTTAAATCAAAAAATAAAACTATCACCCAATAATTTATATTAATTAAGTTCAATTTATGTAAACACACGAACTATAAAATTAATTAAAATAAACTATTAATAAAAAATATACTTTATAAAAATTTCCTATTAAAAAAAATTTTTAAATTTTTATTTATTTTTTTATTAAGTTATGATATTATACTATGTAAATGGAGGGTTTTTAATGTCAAAAAAATCAACAAATAATTTATTAGGATTATTATCTTTTGTTGCTGTTATTCTTGCAGCAGTTGTTGGAGTAATTAATTTATTTAATAATTTATTTAATACTTCAATTCCAACAGGAATAATTAATATAATAAGCACTATATTTTTATATGTAGTTGTCTTATGGTGTGGTTGGACTTATGCATGTAGATGCAAAAAATTCTGGAGAATTACATATTTAGTACTAGTAATTTTAGTTATTGTTGGATTTGTATTTGGTTATAAATGGTTGTAAAACTAAAAAACGATTTAAATCATTATGATTTGAATCGTTTTTTTATTCTTTATTATAATAATTATAAATCTTGGTAATTATTATAATAATTTATATTAATTCATTTTTTAATCTTTATTAAGACAATATATTATTTATGGAATTATTAATTTTATAATTAATGCCATTTAAAAATGTGTATAAATCATAATTTAATGAATCAACATGATATACTTCATTTGTTTTTTCATTATTTAAATCATACTCGATTCTAATTACCAAATTATCTAAAGTATATCCATCAAAATTTTCAATTACTAAAGAATTATTTTGTTTCATCCGTTTAAAATTATTTCCACCATCAAGAGAAACCAGCAAATTACCAACAATTGATTGATCAACATCATTAACAGAAACAGAAATTTTATAATTACTATTTTCATCTATTTTAACTGTCACACGATTTATAGATGGTGGTAGTTTGAGTGTTTGAAGAGTTTTCTTTGAAAAACATTCAACATAATTTTCTTTTGAAGCAATTTTAAAAGATAAACTAACAGTATAAATAGTATTAGATGACAATCCTTCAAAATGAAGAGCTTCAGTTAAATCTTTCGTTTCTGAATATTTTTCTCCGCTGACTGTTAATCCTGATACTGTAACAAATGTTTTTTCTATATTCGAAAAAATTCCAAAATCAGTAATATTAATACCTAAATCAACACTTGAATCAGTTATATTAGTTATACTTAAATCATAATCTACATCTCTAATTACAAAAAACAAACCACTAAAAATCGATCTTTGATTACCATCAGCCGGTTTAGTAACAAAATCAAAACCACCATTATCATTACGAACGACCATTGACACCGATCCTCCGCCATCCATTTGAAAAGCTGTAGTAATATTATACTTCTTACATAAAGCATTTATTTCTTCTCCATATAATCCCCATCTATTGCCACTATTACTTCCATTTGAAGCCATTAAGTAAATTGTGCCATCAGATGTTACGCCAAAAAATGAACGCGGATAAGGTCTAGAATTATAAGAATTACTTACATTTTGGTCTATACCATTATATCTTTGTAATGTATGCCATCCAATACCAGATTCACATTGCTCTATTTCATCATCCATTTCATATTGAGCAACAACGTTATAACCTTTTTTTAATACTTCTAATAATTCAGGATTAGTAGTCTCAATAGCAAACTGTCCCGATTTTAATGAAACACTTTTGTTAATGCTTGATATTACACCATTACCAAAAAAAGCATCAGTTGCCATATTTCCTTTATAAGTCCAATATTTAGAATTTGAAACATATGCTCTTTCAGCGTCTTCTACAATATATAAATCATTTTCAGAAGAAATTGGATATTCATTTAATAATTTTGTTAAGGTTGGATTTTCATTTATTCCAGCAGGGCTTTTAAATGCATTTTCTGATTCGAAATAATGCGCTGCATAAATAGAATATAAATATGTATACTCACCTTCTATATTCTTTTTACTTTGAATAGGATTTAATTCATCAATATCAAATTTTTTTATAAAATTATTGTTTTCATCATATACATTTAATTTAAATCCTAATAATGAGCGTGAACCATATACTAATTGATTACTTGTTCCATTATTTAAAAATCCAGTAATATTGCACCCAACACGTCCCATATTATCTATTGAAAACCAATCCTCACCATCTGCAATCATTGCATAATATGGTGAATTATAAAATACATCCGAACCATTTGATGTCATATCTACACCAAAATATTGGAAATATTGGTCTGCATTTATACCACCTAACACTTTCCAACCTGGATGATTTTTTTCATAATCTTCCGCTATTTTATCTAATGTAGCTCTTGAAAAAGCGGTAGTTGTTGAAGAGACAGTATTTTGAATCGCCCAAGTTACCGTTTTTAATCCGTTAGAACTATCACTTTTTTGTGATAACATAAAAACTTCTTGATTATAATCTTTATTATCACTACGAGTAGTATATCCAAAATCCCGTGTATAATAAGTACCAGTAGCAATTTCTTTATTTTCTACTACATTACTTGTATAATTATACTTTCCATCATCTGTATACACAGTATCACTTGTTGTTGCAGCATTTAAAAATGCATTAAAGCAAAAAGTAAATAAAAATATTAATATTAAAAATATTGTGACTTTTCTTATTTTCATTTCATAACCCTTTCAACATACCTAAATTTTATCATATTTCTTTTTGCAATTCAATAATTATTATAAAATCGTTTCCCGCTTTTTTTAATACTATAAGTACTTTTATATAAATCATATTTTATATACAAAAAAAGAGTTTATCAATAAGAAAAACTCTTTTATTTTTGTCAAAATATCTTATAATTGTAAAGTTTATAACAATTCTTAATTATAAACCCTCATAAGAAAATTTAATAAAATACTATAATTATATTACTTTATTAAACTACACGCAAATTAAATCATTTCAAAATATTTTGAATTGGCTTTATTGTATATCCATCTTCATATATTTTATCAATTATTATTGGTAATGCTTTAACATTGTCACTAGAAACAGTATGTAATAAAATAACAGCTCCATTATGCAAATTATTTATCACTGAATTAACACTGTTTTCAACACCACTTTGTTCATTTGTTTTCCAATCAACATAAGCAACTGACCACAATATTGTGCTATATCCCAATTCCTTAATAATTGTTAAACTTTCATTATTAAAACATCCAGCAGGAGGCCTAAAAAAGCGATCCATTTCCTTACCTGTCAAAGAAAAATATTTATTTTCAACTTTTTCTACTTCTTCTTTAATTTCATCACTAGCTAGTGTTGTTATATTTTTGTGACTCCATGTATGATTACCAACTGTTTGTCCGCGTAGTGATAATTCAATTGTTAATTCAGGAAAGCGAGTGACAAAATCACCAGTTATAAAAAAGGTAGCATTAACATTTTTTTCATCTAATACATCTAATATTTTTGTCAAATTACCATTATCATATCCAGCATCAAATGTTAAGTAAACAACTTTATCATCTTCATCACCCACATAATAGGTATTTGTGTTTTCAATCATTTTAGAATATGATCCAATTTCTGGCTGTAAATGTTGATTATTCTTTTTAAATCCCCATCCATAACTTTTAGCACTTAATGTTGGAATAGTAATAAAAATAAATAATGAAATAATGATGAGAATTTTTTTCATTTTTAACTCCTTCTCTTATATTATTTCCCATTATTCCTATTTTGTTCATTCCTCTTTTTGTTAATAATAATACCAATTATTAATATAAAATTCACAATATAAATATAAAAGAAAAAAGTAGACATAAATGAAATGATTCCGAAATTAATATTTATTTTTTGATAAATATCAATTATTAAAACATATATAACAGAAGAAAAAAATACAAAAATAGTTGCCAAAAATGATCCAAACCATACTTTTTTTATATTCATTAATACTGGTGGGCAATATAAATATAATAACACTATTATAGACAATAATATAAGAAAAGCAAAAATTAAAAATAAAAATATTAATAAAGAATAATTAATCTTTATTCTATCACTTAAAAATCTAAATACTCCTAAAATAAATAATGTTTCCATTATAAATATACTTATTAATAATAAAAACATTAAAAATGAAGTAAATCTTATTAATACAAAATTTCTTTTTTTCACTTCATCATAAATCATATCACAAGCTTTATTAAATCCAGTCAATATTTTTGATGAAGACCATATCAAATTAAGAAAAATAAATGGAGTAAAACTATTCAATGACAAAACATCAATAATATCATTATCTGTTACAAAACTATTATTTAAATAATTATTTATCCATTGAATTAAAACATTATGTTCCAATGTACTAAAATAATTATAAAACTGTATAACAAGTGTTAATAAAGATAATAATGCAACAATTGCATAAAATGAAGTTGATGCAGCAATAATTGATATTTCATACTTATCAATTATATCAATAATTTTCATAATAATTTTTTTCATATTATTATTATGAATAAATTTCTAAATTTTAAACGTTTTTAGGATAAATAATATACTGGCAAAATGATTTCTCATTAAAATATTTACTAAATTCTTTTAAATCATTAATTGTTATACAATTAATAATATCTACTCCATCAAAAATATTACTATTTTTATGTATATTTTCCACAAGTGATGTACATATAAACTCTTCGCTATCAAATGATCTAATAAAACTACCTAAAAATGCTTTTTTAATATTATTAAATGCTGTTTCATCAATAGCTTCTTTTTTAAAACCTAATAAAATTTTTTTTATATAATTACAAAAATTCTTAGGATTGAATGAATTAGCGGAAAGTTTAATATATGAACTTTTATCATCAAAATTACATGAGTAACTAAAATCATTTACTAATTCATTATCTAACATATATTGATAATTAGATGAGCAAACTCCAAAACAATACTCAAGCAATATTTTAACTATTAATTCTGTTTTCAAAACCTCATTTTTTTGATATTCAAAAACAGGCAATTTTATTCCTAGACTAACTTTAGGAACTATAATATCCATTTTCGATTGACCAGCTCTTTTAAAAACTATTTCATTTTCAATATTGTATTTACATTTAAGTCCATTAAATTTTGGAAAACTCTTCTTATTTTGGTTTTCTTCTATTAAATTAAATGTTTCAATAACATCAACATCTCCAGAGATTACAAAATGCATATTTGCGGGATGATAAAAAGTATTATAGCATATATATAATATTTCTTTATTAATTTCCATAATCGATTTTTTTGTACCAACAACATCTTCTCTTAACAAATTCACCTTATACATATTACGCATTAAATAATAATGTAATTGATCATTAGGACTATCTTTATACATATTTAATTCTTCAATAATAATTCCCTGTTCTTTTTCAACATTTTGATCAGTAAAATAAGGACTTTGCACAAAATCGAGTAATGTACAAATTACTTGATTTACATTCGATGTGCATGAAACAATATAAGCAGTTTCATTAAAATCTGTATATGCATTCGAATCAGCACCTAAAGAAGCAAATAAGTCTGATGCATCTATACCATCAGGCATTTCAAATAATTTATGTTCTAAAAAATGAGCAACCCCCAATGGAACAGTAATGTATTCATCTTTATTAATAGGAATAAAATTAACATCATTTGCTCCAAAATTTGTTATAAAAGAGCAAAACACTTTATTTAATCCTGGCTTTTGATTAATATAAACTGTAAGACCATTATTTAAAACCTTTTTATAAAGTTTTTCATTTAAACTTTTATATTCCATTACTTCAATATTATTCATCATCATCACCTGGCTTTAATGCAAATATCGTATCTAAAAAAATGCCTTGACTGACAGCTTTAATTGTATCAATAGAAACATTATTTATTAGATGAACTATTTCTTTTAATGATTTCTTTTTAGAAATCATTGATTCAAGTTCATAATTTAAAACAGCATTAGGAGAATCTTCCATTTCACGAATATCGTTAATTAAAAATTTTTTAGCAACATTAAACAAATCCAAATCTACATCACCATTACGATATTTTTCAAGTTCTTTACACACAATGTCACTAACTTTCTTTTCATTTCCTTTTTGAATACCACAGCTAACAACTAATATTTTTTTACTTAAAACAATTTCCGATGAAATATCATATGTTAAACTATATTCCTCTCTAATAACTTTAAATAAAGTTGAGGAAAACATTCCCCCAAACATAGAATTAAAAATTAATAACGGAACATATAGTTCGTGATTCAAATCAATGTCAAACTTAAACCCCATCATTAATTTAGTTTGAGAAATATCTTGATATTCTTCATCATATTTTATGTCATTATTAAATGTAATATTTAATGGGCAAACAGAAAATCCCCCATATTTAATAGAATTAAAATTCAAAATACTAAAATGTTTTTTCACTTCTTCTTCAGTAATATCACCTGCAACACCAATTTTAATAACAGATTCTCGTAGTAATTGTTCATAAAATTCATACAAAGTTTTAGGTGTTATAGTTTCTAAAATCGTTAAATCTCCGAGTTGCGAAGATGACAATATATTGTTAGGATACATTAATTCTAACATCTTTTTATAAGCATATTTACGTTTATTGTTGTAAATACTTTTAATATCATTTACTAAACTTCTTTTTTCTTCATTAAAAACTTTTTCCGCAAATTCCCCATTAATTACATTAGGATTGAAAATTATCTCTTGTAATAAATTAATAGCATTTTCAAGCAAATGTTCATCATTAACTAACTTACCATTTAAAATTTGAAGTCGCAAACTACAATAAGCAGTTTCAAACGCATAATTAGTACTAAAATCAATTGAAGCATCATATAATTCATACATTTTATTATATAAATCTTTTTTTGTGGGATATGATAATGTTGAAGAACACATAATTCTATTTAACAAAGTATAGTAAGTAAAATCCTCTTTTTTCATTGATTTTACAAACATTATATTAATATTAATTGATTTATATCTTTTAGTATTATATAGAACATAATCAACATTGTTATAATTAAAAGTAATTTTATTATTCATATTAAGCACCATATTATTAGTTTATTTCAAAGTTTCTTTTTTATACAGTAAGTATTAAAAATAGCGAGATAACTCGCTATTTTATTGCTTCTAAAGCTATTTCCATCATTTTATTAAATGATTCTTGTCTTTCTTTTGCGGTAGTAACTTCATTTGTCACAAATGAATCAGATACTGTTAATACACAAGCCGCATTTTTATTCAAAAATTTTGCATTAGCAAACAAAGCAAAAGATTCCATTTCTACACCTAAACAATTTTGTTTTTCTCCGGCACTTTCCATAGCATTACCGACACCACGATAAAACACATCTGAAGAATGAATTCTACCATTGATTACTGGATAATTTAATTTTTTTGCTGCTTTATTCAAATCTTTAACTAATTGCTTTGTAGCTACCATTTTATTTCCTTTATATCCAAAAGCTGTTTTCGCAAAACTACTTTCACTATAAGCATCTTTCACAATAATAACATCATAAACATTGGCATCTTTTGTATATGAACCACATGAACCAATTCTTATAATATTTTCAACGCCATAAAAAGCAAATAATTCATAAGAATAAATACCAATACTAGGCATACCCATACCTGAGCCCATAACAGTCACTTTTTTACCTTTATAATATCCAGTATATCCAAGCATATTACGTACACCATTAACTTGAACAACATCTGTTAAATAATGTTCCGCAATATATTTAGCTCTTAAAGGATCTCCAGGCATTAAAACAGTTTTCGCAAATACATCTTGATTTGTCGCCTCAATATGAGGTGTTGGAATTCCCATATATTTCCTCCTATTTTAAATCTTTCATAATGGCAACTCCACTTGAAGCACCAATTCTACTAGCACCAGCTTCTACCATTACTTCTAAATCTTGTAAATTTCTTACTCCTCCACTTGCTTTAACAAACATATCTTTATTAATTGATTTTTTCATTAAAGAAACATCATGTGGCGTTGCCCCACCAGTTCCAAAACCAGTAGATGTTTTTACAAATGTAGCTTTAGCATTACTAGCACATTTACAAACAGCAACTTTTTCTTCATCTGTTAAATAACAAGTTTCAATAATAACTTTAACAGTTAATCCTTGCGAAGCTTCAACAACACTTCTAATTTCTTTTTCAATATAATCATAATCATGTTCTTTAGCTTTCCCAACATTAATAACCATATCAATTTCTTCTGCACCTTTTAAAATAGCATCCTTAGTTTCAAACACTTTAGTTTCAATTGTATTAGCTCCTAATGGAAAGCCAATTACAGTACATACTAAAACATCACTATTTTCAAGACATTGTTTTGCTAAAGAAATATTAGCCGGATTAACACATACACTTTTAAAAGAATATTCTTTTGCTTCTTCACATAACTTAATTATTTCATCTTTAGTAGCAAAAGCCTTTAATAACGTATGATCTATTAATTTGTTTATATTTTTCATATTACGCCTCTATCACATCGCAAAGTCTTAAAGTTTTATACTCTTTTTCAATAACAATTTTTTTAATTCTCTTTAATTCTTTACGACAATTTTTAGCTTGTTTTGGTTTTAAAATATACATATCAGGTAAGAAATTAGTAATTTCAGTTAAATACTTACTTAATATATTTAATAACTCATCTTTTCTAACAAGCATTTTTTGATTTTCATCATCAATAATACTAACATATGTAACATATGGAGCAAAAATAATTGGTGAACCAAATTTCCAATCATAACAAATACCCGATTCATCTGTATTTTTATCTACTATTGGATAACATAAATTTACAGCAACTTCACTATGATAATAATCAATTAAATTATCGACTGATCTTTGGAACTTACAAATAACATTTAATTTATCATTATCAAAAGTAATTTTACCTTGCATTCCATTTTCTTGAATATATAAACTTCTTTGTTTTTCAAAGAAATCCAAAAATTCAACAACATTAAATGCTTTAACATCATCAAATGAATCATGATATATACCAAGTTCAAATAATCGGCATAGTTTTTGAATATTTGCTAATATTTCTTTAGTAATAAATGATGGAATCATAATAGGCATTTCAAGTAAAAAGTTAATATTGGAAAACTTAGGATCCAACTTAGAAATATTTCTAACATGAGATTTTTTAGTAATTAAATAACGATATGAAAAATTAAATTCTTCATCTTTATGAACAATTTCAACTACATCATCATTATAGTAAGTTTCAAAATCATTTAAATTGTCAAAAAATTCTAATATTTTTGCATAATCTATTTTTTCTAAACTACTTTTTCTAAAGAAATGAATATTAATTGTTGCCATTTTTCTCCTCCCATTTTTTTACTACTTCTGCACATCTATCACATATACCATCTTCATTTACTTCATCAACAACTTGCCAGCAACGTTTACAAATAATACCTTGTTTTGCAGTCACTTGAATTATTCCTGAATCAAATACTAAACCTTCAATATCTTCATCTGTAATCACAAGTTCAGATACGATAAACATTGTTTTCAAGTCAGCCTTGATAGTATTTAATAATTCTTTTGTTGAAGCACTAGGTTTAATAACTAATTTAGCACTTAAAGATTTACCAATAATTTTTTCATTTCTTGCTTCTTCAATTGCTTTTAAAACATCATTTCTAAAGTTCATTAATTTTTGATATTTTTCTAACAATTCATCACTATTATCATATTTAACAACAGGAAGCATATTTAATAAATAAACACTTTCTTCTTTTTCCACATTCATCATATGACTATAAATTTCTTCACAAGTATAAGGAATAAGTGGTGTTAATACTCTAACAAGAGCATTTAAATTATCAAAGAATACAGTTTGAATACTTCTTCTTGAAATATCATCTTGTGACTCAATATATAAAATATCTTTAGTAAAATCAATATAAAAAGCACTTAAATTATTTGTTAAATAATTTAATGTTAAACGATACACTTCATCAAACTCATAATTATCATAAGCATGATATACGCTTTGTAAATACTCACTCAAACAGCATTCCATATATTGATCAACTTCACTTAAATTTTCATAACTTATACGATTTTCTTTATCATTATAATCAGATAAATTACCTAATAAGAATCTAAACGTATTACGTATTTTACGATAAGCTTCTGAATTTTGAGTTAGAATTTGATCACTGATTCTAACGTCAGCTGTATATTCACAACTAGCAACCCATAATCTTAATATATCAGCACCATATTTTTTACATACTTCTTGAGGATCAATAGTATTTCCAAGTGATTTACTCATTTTATTACCTTGTCCATCAAGTACAAAGCCATGAGAAATTACTGTTTTATATGGAGCTTTTTTTGTCATTGCAACACCTGTTGACAAACTTGAATTAAACCAACCACGATATTGATCGGCACCTTCTAAATACAAATCCGCTGGGTAATCTAAACCTCTTGCTACTAAAACACCATGATGACTTGAACCACTATCAAACCAAACATCCATAATATCTTTTTCTTTAACAAAAATTCCATTAGGACTATGTGGATTAGTATAACCTTCAGGTAATAACTCTTTGGCTTCTTTTCTAAACCATATTTGTGAACCATGTCCTCTAAATAAATCAGCAATATGCAACATTACATCTTGATCAAGAATAGCCTCACCATCTTCTGCATAAAATACAGGAATTGGAACTCCCCATGCTCTTTGACGGCTTATACACCATTCACCACGGTCTTTGACCATATTACCTAATCTAACTTCACCCCAACTTGGAATCCATTTAACATCCTTTATTGCTTGCATCATATCTTCTTTTAAGCCTTCGATTGAAGCAAACCATTGTGGAGTAGTACGGAAAATAATTGGTTTTTTTGTACGCCAATCATGTGGATAACTATGCACAATTTCTTGTTTATGTAATAAAATATTTGTTTCTTCTAATTTTTTAATTATCGCTTCATTAGCATCTTCATAAAACATACCCGCAAATTCACCAGCATCACTTGTCATAAATCCTCTACCATCAACTGGACAGAAATTATCTAAATGATAAACTTTGCCAACATTAAAGTCATCTTCACCATGACCAGGAGCAGTATGAACTAATCCAGTACCAGCATCTAAAGTAACGTGTTGTCCTAAAATTACAGGACATAATTTATTATCTCCAAATAAAGGATGAGAATACATAATATATTCTAACTTTCTACCTTTAATAACTTTTAATTCATTATAAGGAACATCACCCATTAGTTTAACAAAGTTACCAACTAATTCTTTAGCAATTAATAATCTTCTTCCATTTAATTCAATTAACGAATATTCAAAATCAGGATTAGCACTGACAGCTAAGTTTGCGGGAATAGTCCAAGGTGTAGTTGTCCAAATTACTATTTCATCACCAGCATCTAACACACCTTTACCATCAACAACTTTAAATGCTAAATAAATAGTTGTTGCTTTAACATCTTTATATTCGATTTCAGCTTCTGCCAAAGCTGATTCGCTTGATGGAGACCAATATACAGGTTTTAAACCTTTAAATATCAATCCTTTACTAGCCATTTTCGCAAATACTTTAATTTGTTCAGCTTCAAATTCTTTATCAAGAGTTAAATAAGGATTTTCCCAATCTGCTAATACACCCAATCTTTTAAATTGCCCTTTTTGAATACCGACTTGTTTTAAAGCATATTTATAACATAAATCTCTAAAATCAGCAACTTCCATAGCTTTTCTATTAACTTTTTCTTTTGTAGTAAGAGCAGTTTCAATAGGAAGACCATGAGTATCCCAACCAGGAATATATGGGCAATAAAAACCTTGCATTGACTTATATCTTAAAATAAAATCTTTTAATATTTTATTCATAGCATGACCAACATGAATGCTATTATTAGCATATGGCGGACCATCATGTAAAATAAAAGATTTATTATCCTTATTTTTGGCTACTCTTTTTTCGTATAAATGTTCTTCTTCCCACTTATTTAAAATGTCTGGTTCTTTATTTGGTAAATTAGCTTTCATTCCAAAAGCTGTGTTCATCATCAATAAAGTACTTTTATAATCTTTTTCCATTAAAAATCACTCCTACCTTGTTTTTAATATTTTTATTACAAATTTATCTTTTTTTGTTTTTCTTATTTCTTCTTTAACAATCAATCTACCATAACGATGGATTGATATCAAATCATCATATTTAACAATATAATCAGGGTTTATATTTATAACACCATTAATTTTTACATTTTTCAATTGAATGTATTGCTTTGCCTTCTCACGTGATAAATTTGTATGTTCACTAATTATTGTGTCTAAACGATAACTAGAAACTAGCATTTCATCTTCTATATAATTATCACATTTTATATCTTTAATTTCATCAAAAGAGGACAATGCTACATTTACATTCACATTACCAATTTGTATTAAATTCTGAATAATATACATACTCATTTCTTTAACCACAAATATGAAAATATTTTCATCAATTAAAATATCTCCAATACACTCTCTTTTAATTCCTAACCCCAAAACAGAACCTAAAACATCACGATGTCCGATTAACCCGAACTTGTGATTATATGTAATTTTTAAAACAGCAATTTGGAAATCCTGTTGTTTAATTTCAGAATATGAAACTAATGCTCTTTTTCTTTCACAATTAGTAGGAAAAAAAACTAATGAGCATCTTTCTTTTTGTAAAACACTTTGTTCTTCCAAAGTCAAAAATTTACTAAGAATAGTTTTATTAGAAATATTTTTTATTATGTTTTCAATCATTTTATTAAATAATTTAATAGTGTCCAAAAACCACTATATATTCCAAATCCAATGACTGGAGTAAAATCAATAGGTCCAATAACTATTAAATTACTAAATGGTTCTAAAAATAAATCACCAATAAAACCTATCAACCTAAAAAATTTATATTTATATAAAAACGGCAACCAAGATAATATAACATTTGCTATTAAAAAGAAATAATAGAAATCTAAAATGTATAAAAATAATTGAATGCAGTAATACATCTTTTATTTTATATCCTCCACATATTGTCTTAATGATCCATCTTCATATTCTTCTTTTCTAGCAAACAAAAATAATTTTTGACCTAATTGCATTGTTTCACCTTCACAAGCATACACAACACCTGATATAAAAGCTAACATATAATTACAGTCACTAATACTCAACTTATCAAAATTTGCTAATACAGGTTTACCACTTAAAATATTGTCACATATTTTTAAAAGACCATCATTTTCTTTATTTTCCACAATGAAATATTCCATTTTATCAAATGAAGTTAATAATGTTTTCTTTCTTTCGTATTCTGTTTTTTCTACTTTTGGTTTTCTTCTAAACATAGGTTGCCTCCTTAAGATAAAAATATTCTTCCTAATCTTATATATGTAGCACCACATTGTAATGCAACTTTATAATCATTACTCATTCCCATTGATAATTCATGACAAGGAGCATAATCTAAATTCATTGCTTCAATTTCTTCTTTAGCAGCACGCATTTTATTAAATTGTCTTTCTAATAACTCAGTATCGTATGTTAACTTAGCAATGCACATTAAACCAATAATACGAATGTTTTTACATTTTGCTAAACTTTTAATGAATGATTTTAATTTAACAAGTGGAATACCTTGCTTATTTGGTTCTTCTGAAATATTTATTTGCACAAAACAATCTAATGGTTGTTCCAATTTTTTATCTAATTCAATAGCAATAGATAGTTTTTCTAAAGAGTGTAAACAACTAATTTTATTAGCAACATCTTTAATTTTTCTAGACTGTAAAACTCCAAAAAAATGCCATTCAATGTTCAAATCTTTTAAAGCTTCATATTTTTCTAAAAAGACATCCGTTCTATTTTCACCAAAACAATGAACCCCCGCATTATATAACTCTTTTGTTTGTTCAATAGTCATATATTTAGTTGCAGCGACAAGTTTTGTATTTGGATAAGCTTTTAAAACTTCATTTACTTCTTCAACTCTATTTTTAAAATTCATAATTATTGCCTCTTTCAAAAGATAATTTATTATTATTTATTATAACAAATTTTTCAAAAAAATGCAATATCCATTTATGATTTGTTTTATTGAAGAATTTTTGACAGATTCTTATAATTATAAACAGATTCTTATAATTATAAATAAAAAGAGTTCATTTATTCGAACCCTTTTTTAGAAATTTTAAAAACACAAATTCACATTAAACATTTGCTTCATCATGTTTATCATCAATATTTATAGTCTCAGGATTAATATTATCAATATTAACTGATTCTTCTACTTTGTTATCAATATTACATTCTAATTCTTTTGTTTTTTTAACTTTCTTTGTTTCACGTATTATAGCATATTGACCGCGATAATTTTTATATCCTTTATAGCCCGAATAACCAACAAACAAAAAGCATAAAACACCTAAAGCAAAAACAAACCACCTAATTTCTTCAATATTAATTTCTTTCATTATCATTATAACACCAAGTGTTAAACAAACAATATTAACAATAAAATAAACTGGAGGATATTCTTCACTACGAATATTAGTGCTAAAGAAATGTACAAAGCCTCTTAAATATAATACTCCGCCAATAAAATAATGTCCATTTTCTTCAATAAATATTGTAAATGAATTGCTCTCCATAAAAGCATACACAATTAATAAAGCACCAACAATTATTTCAACAGCTAAATCGATAGGATATAAGGCTTTAAGTATTTTGTCATCAGTCGTTTTAACAAGAGGAGAAATTCTCAATAACCCTAATACAACAAACAAAATACCTACAACTAATGGGACAATCATTTTATTAAAGGCAATAACGATAGATAAAGCTAATATTAAGCCAGCCCCAATCATTTCCCATAACCAAATGTATTTTTTTAACATTTGTTTCATTACATTTCCTCCTTAACTCCCACACCAATTAAATTCAAACTATCTTTTAACACTATTTTAACTGCATTTAATAAAGTAAGTTTTTCATTCATTTCCACTTCATTATCAGTTAAAATTTTTTCTTCATTATAATATCCATGTAATGCTTGAGCTAAAGAATAAATATATTGACATATACGATGTGGAATTCTCTTTTCTGCAGCTTCTTTAACGATAGTAGGATATTGAAGTAAAGTCATAATAATTTTTTTACATTTGTTTAAATCAATTTCTTTAAATTCTTGTACTTCATGATATTCAGTCTTAACATTTCTAAAAATGCTACAAATTCTTGCATATGCATATTGTGCATAATATACTGGATTATCATTAGATTGTCTAACTGCTAAATCTAAATCTAAATCCATATGTGTAGAAAGTGCCTTACTAACAAATAAATATCTTAAAGCATCCGTACCAACTTCATCAATCAAATCACGCATCGTAATTGCCTTTCCACTTCTTTTACTCATTTTAACTTCTACTCCATCTTGAATAACACGAACCATTTGTAATATTTCAACATCAATTAAATCCGGATTGCCACCCACATATGCAATCGCAGCTTTTAATCTACTAATATATCCATGATGATCAGCACCTAATACATCAATTAAAAAGTCATATCCACGACTCAATTTATTAGCATGATATGCAATATCTGGAGTAAAATAAGTTAATGTTTTATCGCTTTTAACTAGCACACGATTTTTTTCATCTCCATATGGCTCTGTTTTCAACCATATTGCACCATCTTCTTCATATGTATATCCTTTATCAATTAAAAACTGTAAAGTTTTTTGAACTTGATTAGAATCATATAATGATTTTTCACTAAACCAAGTATCAAAATCAACGTTAAAATCATGTAAATCATGTTTTAAACCTTTTAACAAATAATCAACGCCATAATTTCTAAAGAAATCTAAATCTGTATCATTCAAATGAGCATCTCCAGTTTCATCCTTAATCATATTAGCAATTGTTATAATTTCTTTACCATGATAATCATCTTCACCCAATTCTTCTTTACGACCAAACAATTCTTGATAACGAACATAAATACTATGAGCTAAATTTTTAATTTGATTTCCAGCATCATTTACATAATGTTCCTTAGAAACATTATATCCAGCTTTTTTCATAATTCTAGCTAATGAATCACCATATGCCGCTCCACGACAATGACCAATATGTAAATACCCTGTCGGATTAGCACTAACAAATTCTATATTCACATTTTTTCCATGTCCTAAATCGCAATCTCCAAAATTTTCTTTTTGATCATTAATTTGAAAAACAATATTACTTAAATATTTATTATCAATATAAAAATTAATAAATCCTGCTCCAGCAACTTCCACTTTTGATAAATGGTTCTTTTGAGTATTCAATTTTTCTATAATTTCTTTGGCTATCATAACAGGAGCTTTTCTTAATTGTTTAGCTAATTTCATTGCCAAATTTGTAGAATAATCACCAAAGCTTGTATCTTTAGGAATTTCAAATATTATTTCTACCGGTTCTGTAACCCCTAATTCTTCAATAATATTTTGCAAATCTAATTTCAAATCATTTAAAAACTTATTTATCATTTTTGTTACTCCTCACTTTTAATATTATAATTATATCACAGTTTATGCTTTAAATAAAGTGTTTAAAATAAAAAAAGACTCAAAATGAGTCTATTCACAATTATAATCCCAGAAAGCCGTTAGTACTATCGTGAACCGTAGGTTCACAAAGGCGGGTTTCTCTATTGTATATAATTGGGATTCTTGTATAAATACAAGCATTCACTCCATATATACCTCAAAATCCTAAAATAAAATGTTCGGTTCGCGTATTTGTACAAATGCGCACTTCCCAGGCTCTTTAAGTATAAATCATGACAAAATGTTTGTCAAGTTGAAAATACTTTATTTAATTTTCATTTTTAATATACGCATTGAATTAAGAATAGCTATTAAACAAACACCAACATCCGCAAATTCTCCAACCAACATACCAATACCTGATTCACTTAACAAACCAGATAAACTTAATAACAATGCGGCAACCTTAACTGTTAATGCAATAATAATGTTTTGTTTAGTAATTCTTCTTGTCATTTTAGCAATTTTAATTACTTGATTAACTTTAGTTAAATCATCATTTGCTATAACAATATCTGCACATTCTTTTGCGGAATCACTACCAACGCCGCCCATTGCAATACCAACATCCGCAAGTTTTAATGATGGCGTATCATTAATACCATCACCTACATATATTGTCTTACCATTAGAATTAGCTATAATCATTTTTAACTCATCATATTTTTCTTTAGGTAACAATTGTGCTTTATACGATTTTACTCCTACTTCTTCAGCCACCATTTTAGCAACAGCTTTAGAATCTCCTGTTAACATAACTGTTTCATAATTTTGATTAAGAGTACTTATTAGTTCTTTACTTGTTTCCTTGACTTCATCTCTTATGCAGACATTACCATAATATTCACCATTAACACTCAAATATAAAATTGTGCCAACACTAGTAGACTTCGTATATTTAATTTTATACTTCTCCATTAATTTTCTATTACCAACTAATATTGTTTTATTATTAGATATAACTTTTAATCCTAATCCTGATAATTCTTGAACATCATTATTTTCAACATTTACAATTGGTGATCCCTTAACAGCATCTTTAATAGATTGAGCGATTGGATGAGCAGAATATTGTTCAGCCATAGCTACATAATTTAAAACTTCTTCCTTTGTTTTTCCTTCAACTGGATTTACTTCTGAAACTTTAAAATTCCCTTTTGTTATTGTTCCAGTTTTATCAAATACAAAAGTTTTAGCGGTTGCTAAATCATCTAAATATGTTCCACCTTTAACTAATATTCCCGATGATGAGCTTCTTCCAATTCCCGCAAAATAACTAAGTGGAATTGAAATTACTAATGCACAAGGACAACTAATAACTAAAATCAAAAAAACATTATTCATTATTTCCTTATAATCCATATGCATAAATGCTTGAACAATAGCAATAATTAAAGCAATAATTAAAACACAAGGTGTATAGTATCTTGCAAAAATTGTTATAAATTTTTCTGTATTAGATTTTTGATTTGAAGCATCCTCAACTAACTTCATGACTTTAGAAATTGTAGAATCACCATCTTCTTTTGTCACTTCAATTTCTATAACTTTGCTCAAGTTAATAGATCCAGATAGTATTTCTTCGCCTTCATTTATATATACAGGATTTGATTCGCCTGTTAAAGCTTTCATATCTATATCTGTTGAACCATTTTTGACAACACCATCAAGAGGAATTCTTTCGCCAACTTTAACAGCAATAATATCACCCACATGAACTTCTTTAACATTTTTAACATTTCCATCAGCCAAAGTAACAGTATCGACTTTTAACTCCATCAAACTTTGAATTGATTGTTTTGATTTTTCTACTGCTCTATTTTGTAAATATTCACCAATTCTATATAGCAAAATAACCATTATACTTTCAACGGGTTCATCAATTATTAAAGCACCCAAACTAGCAATTACCATTAATAAATTTTCATTGAAAAAATCTTTATTAACAATACCATGTATTGATTCCCATACAATCTCATATCCTAATAATAAATAACTAGCAATAAATGTTATTCTTATAGGCGTAGTGAAAACATCGTTCACAATTTCATTTTCAAGTAACACATGAAAAACTAATGCCAAAACAAATAAAATGATACCAATAATAAATAACACTTTTCGGAATAATTTATTATGTTTATGTTCTTTAATATGATGATGATCATGATCACAGCAACAATCAACACTATGATTATGGTGTTCATGATTATTTTTAAATACTGTAGCATCATTTTCAACTCTTCTTACAATTTTTGAAACAACATCATATATTTCCACGTTATTTAAATGCTTAATAATAATTTTTTTATTCATAAAATTAACTTGAGCTTCAATAATGTCGTTATCTTTGTTTAATTCTCTTTCCACTTTAGCAGCACAATTTGGACAATCAATATCTTCAAAAGCAAATTCTTCTGTAACAATATGATGTAAATGTTCATAACTATGCTTTTCGCAATGGTCATTTTCTAAAATATACTTAATTACTTCTTTTACTTGTTCTTCAGATAAGTTTTTATTTCCAACTATTGTTATATTTTTTTTATCATAATCAATATGAACTTCATTAATATAATCTAATTTTTCTAAATCCTCAACAACATGCATTGCACAATTTGGACAATGTAATTCTTCAACATGGTAAGTTTTTTTGTAAATCATTTTTTATTCCTCGATATGTTCAATTGTTTTATTAATGATTTGTCTTACATGCTCATCATCAATAGAATAATAAACATTTTGCCCCTTTCTATAATATTTTACTAAATGTGATTGTCTTAACATTTTTAATTGGTATGAAACAGCAGTTTGACTCATTCCGATGGCTGCTTCTATTTCACTAACACACATTTCACCTTCACTTAATAAATAAACAATCTTTAAACGCGTGTAGTCAGATAGAACTTTATAAAATTCTGAAACTTCTAACAGCAGTTTTTCATCATACGTTTTGTTCATAAAGCCTCCTGATATGCTTATATAAGCATATACACATATATTATATGCTCATCAATACATAAATGCAATATATATATTGATGAAAATGATTACACAAATTGTTTAAAATCACATTCTAATTTTATTAAAACAAAAATATTTAATAATCCTAGAAATACTAACCCTAAATCTACTAAATTCCAAATATTTTCATTGGAAAAAAATGTTCCAATAATTAATCCAAGTATAAATAATAATCGATATATATTTTTATATATTTTTTTATTTTTAGGTTTTAACATTCCATTAAATAACATATTAGTTTCGTCAGAATAATAAGAACTGACAATGGTTGCTAAAGAAAAAGAAAACAAAAAGAAGGCACCTATAATTTTTCCAATTCCCCCAAATATTTCTTCAAAAATTAAAATAGCTACTTTTGATTCATCTAAACTATTTAAATCAACTTGATATTGGATAATAACAAATCCTAATAAAACACACATTACTATGGTATCAATAAAACATGTTAATACTTGGAGATATCCTTGACTAAGAGGTTTATCTGTATCACTCATAGCATTAATTGAAGGAGCTGTACCTAGTCCTGCTTCATTTGAAAATAAGCTCTTTTTAATCCCCACAATTATTACAGTAGTTAATGATGACCTAATTGCTAATGCATCACGTAAAATAATTTTACAAGTAGGTATAATTAATGAAGCTTTATTAATTAAAGCATATATACAAATTCCTAAAAAGCTAAAAGTCATTATAGGAACCAATCGTTTAACAAATTTAGTTATAGATGGGGTACCTTGAAAAATTATTACTATAGAAAAGATAATCAAAAATAATAATATATAAATCTTATTAATATTAAAAGTATAAGTAATAGCATCTTCTACTCCTTTTACTTGAATTGGTAAGAAAAAAATTGTGCTACTTAATACTAAAAAATAACTAAATAATTTTGCTAAAGGGAGTTTTTTTAAGCCAAATAAAATATAATAAGGGCTACCTCCTCTACTTTCATTATCTATTTTAACTCGATATTTTAAGGCAATAGTATTTTCAATTAGTGAAAATATTGTTGTAAAAATAGTAGTTATTATCATCCAAAATAAAGATCCTGGACCACCAATTATAATAGCCGCTGTTACACCCAATATATTTCCTGCACCAATATGCGATCCTAAACTGACTAAAAATGCCATTTTAGAACTTTTATTTTTTAATGCTTCACGGCTACCTTTAAAAAAATGTAAATGAATAAATTCATATTTAAAACTATAAAAAACAGAAAGTAAAAAAATGAATATAATAATGAGATTTAATAGCATAAAACACCTCATTAATTATATTCATATTCTAAGAAATTTATTTAATTCATTGAAAAAATTTTTTGTTTCATAACATTTTTTAAAATCAATAATGAAACAACAAATGTTAAAAATTCCGCAATTGGAAATGTCCACCATACAACATCAATAACATTAGATAGTAAACAAAAGATAAATGCTAGTGGTAAAACAAATAGTATTAATCTTAAAAAGGCAGTTAAAAGTGGCTTAAAAGCATACCTTAATGCCTGCAATATTCCCTGAACTGCGACATTAAATCCCATAAATAAATATCCTAAAGAAGCTATTCTAATTGCTTTTTCGCATACATCGATTAATTCTTTTGATGAATCGTTAGTCAATGCAAATAATTGCGATAAAGGTCGAGCTAAAATTTCAAATAAAATTATAATAATAAATGTCACAATCAATGTATCTATAATCCCATACTTTATTGTTTCTAATGATCTATTTTTATTACCCATACCATAATTAAAAGATAGTATTGTAATTATGGTATTTGATAAACCAAAGCATGAAAATAAAGCAATTTGTTGGACCTTATAATATATTCCAAATGCACCAACTAAAATTGTCGGATCAGCATTAGCAGATCCTAAAATTATATTCATACCAGCCATCATTAAAGATAATAAGCCTTGCATTATAGCAGCAGATATTCCAATAGAATATATTCCCTTAATAATATTTAAATTTGGTTTTATATAGTTAATGTTTTTATCAATTTCTGTATTATATAAATAATGAAAAAACATTGCTATAAACATTGATACAAATTGACCTAGAATCGTTGCCCACGCCGCACCAGCAACTCCCATTTTCAACGGGAATATAAAAATATAATCAAAAACAATATTAATTACAGCCCCAGATATTTGTGCAATTGTAGAAAATAATGTTTTACCGGTTGCCTGTAAAAAACGTTCATATACAGTAAAGCCAATTGAACCAAGCGATAAAGATGAACATATTTTCAAATATTCTGATCCCATTTCCACAACATCTTCATTATTAGTAAATAAAGAAATAAAATTTTTTGATCCAAATAATCCAAATAGTAAAAATACTACATAAATAACAACAGCCAAAAATATTCCATTTCCCACAATCAAATTGACTTTTTCATTATCACCTTCACCTAAACTTTTAGATAATAAAGCATTCAAGCCAACACCAGTACCAACACCAATTGCTATTATTAAAATTTGTATCGGAAAAGCATATGTTAATGCTTCATTTGCATAAGCACCTATTCCTTCAATATTGGCAACAAAAATACTATCAACAACGTTATATAGTGCTTGCAAAATCATTGAAATTATCATTGGCAACCCCATTTTCCAAAATAAACTTTTAATTGGTTCTGTTTTCATCTTATTATCTTGCAAATTATTCATAATGATTCCTCCATTAAAAAAAGTGTGTAAAATCACACAATTGGTTTTACACACTTCTGCTACTCATTGTAAAAATATTATAACAAAATTATAATTTTTTTTCAAATGATTTTTTTAATTTTTTATCATAGAATCTAATTCATTATATGTTTTTCCGATGGCATTTAAACTATTAAATACTTTATCGCTCATTTTATCTTCTGCATAATAATTATTACTTGCGTTAATAATACTATCATTTCCATATTTACTTACTAATACATCCGCATATTTATTTGTTTCTAGTGTTCCAATAGATACTGTTCCAAATACATAACAATTTTTTATTGTTACATTTGCAAAACGTCCACCCATTATTCCACCGCAAATACTACCTTCAGGATCAGTGATGGTACCTTTAACAATACAATCTTCAATTGTAGTATTATTTTTTGTTGCACATCCAATAATACCTCCACTAGTATACCCTGATACAGTAATGTCTGATGTACAATCTTTAATATTTAATTGTTCTGCACTTGAAAAACCAACAATACCACCATAGTTATTAGTATTTTTAAACTCTAAATCACTACCAAAAATAACACTATTTTCTTCACCTTCAATTTTCAAATTCAAAACATTAATGTTTGCACCACTAATATTCCCAATTATACCACCAACTTTATATTCAGCACGAATATTAATATTTCCATATACTTTAATATTTTCAATCGTACTTTCATTACTAACCCAGCCAACTAAAGCACCAGTTCCTTGCATGGCTCTTATGCCATTATTCATCATCCCATTTTGCATTGTAACATTATAAATTGATAAATTCTTTAGGTTTGCATTTGCAATTTTCCCAAATAATCCACAGTTATAATATGAATTCTCCATAGAAATATGTTCTCCAGTTGCACTATGTTCCGCAACAATCTTTACATTTTTTACAATATGATTATTCCCATCAAATGTTCCACTAAATACTATATTTTCACCATTAGAAACACCTTTCCCCGTTGTTCCAATTGGAATCCACTCATTATTATTTAAATTGATATCTTGCTTTAATGTTATAGTTTTACCTTGAAAACTATTTCCTTTATTTACTAATTCGCTTAAACCCGCAAATTCACTTGCATCGTTAATTTCAAAATTTTCCATATTTTCTTTATACCATGAAGTATTCACTGTTCCATCCCATGGTTTAACAACAACGCTATATTTCCAAGTTAATTCCTTATTACTATATTTGATTGTCATAGTGTGTTCTCCCAATGTTTCAAGATCAAAATTTGACACCATTACACCAATAGCATTGCCATTTAATGTTTCACTTTTCTTTTTTCTTTCAATTTTAATTTCAATATTTTTTAAAGCTTCTTCTTTAGATGTTCCTTGAACATATTCTGTTAAAGGTTCTTGGGTAAAAGAAATATTTAGAACTTCATTCTTGTTACATCCAGTCAAGAATAGAGCTAATAATAAAAGTATTATTATTTTTTTCATTTTCATTATTTATAATCTCCTTTATATTTATTATTGACAATAAATTAACTTTTATAAATAAATAATCATTTGATTAAAGTTTTTTTTGTGATATACTATTAATAAGGAAGAACAAGATGAAAGAATACATAAATAATCAACATCGATACTACACATTAGATTATTATTATCGTCATAAATATAATAGTAAGGTATATAAAATTGCTTTAAATGGCAGTTTTTCTTGTCCAAATAGAGATGGTACGATTTCACATAACGGTTGTATCTTTTGCTCCGAAAAAGGAAGCGGTGATTTTGCGGGGGATAAAAATAAATCACTCAAAGAACAATGGAAAGACATTAAGTCTATTATGGAAAAAAAATGGAATGATGCTAAATACATTGCCTATTTCCAAGCAAATACAAATACATATGGTCCAATTGAAAAAATTAAAAAATTATTTAATGAGGCAATCACTTTAGATAAAAATATTGTTGCCATTGATATTGCCACAAGGCCTGACTGCATAAGTGATCAAACTTTACAGTATCTATCAGAATTAAATAACAAAATAAATGTAGTTGTAGAATTAGGTCTACAAACGATTCATTCTTCTACTGCTCATTTAATTAACAGAGGTTATGAATTAGAGCAATTTAATAAATGTGTCAAAAAACTAAGAAAAAACAATATCGAAGTTATTGTCCATATCATAAATGGATTACCATTTGAAACAAAGGAAATGATGTTAGAAACAATTGCATATTTAAACCAATGTGATATCCAAGGTATAAAAATACATTCTTTATTTGTATTAAAAAATACACAGCTATCTACTATGTATAATAATAATGATTTTAAAATGTTAGAATTAAATGAATATGTTGATATCGTAACTGAACAACTAGCTCTATTAAGAGATGATATTGTTGTTCATAGAATAAATGGTGATGCACCAAAAGATTTATTAATTGCTCCCATGTGGAGTTTAAAAAAGTTTGTGGTAATGAATGAAATAGATAAAGAAATGAAGAACAGAAATTATTTTCAAGGATGTAAAAATAAAAGGAGGCTAACCTAATTAGGCAAGCCTCTTTTGTGTTATAAGTATTTCTTTAATTCATCAACTTTATCTAATTGTTCCCAAGGTAAATTTTCTTTTCCAAAATGTCCATAATTTGTGGTTAAGGAATAAATAGGTCGACGCAAATTTAAATGTTGAATTATGCCTTTTGGTGTAAGTGGGAATACTTCTCTTACAGCCTTAACAATTTCCTCATCACACACTTTGGCAGTACCATATGTTGTTACCATAATTGATGTCGGTTCAGCGACACCAATAGCATAACTTAAACCAATTTCTATTTTATCCGCAAAACCAGCAGCAACTAAATTTTTTGCAATATATCTAGCCATGTAAGCAGCACTACGATCAACTTTTGATGGATCTTTGCCTGAAAAAGCACCACCACCATGTCTAGCAAATCCGCCATATGTATCAACAATTATTTTTCTTCCTGTTAATCCACTATCACCTTTTGGACCACCAATAACAAATCGGCCAGTTGGATTAATATAATATTTTGTAGTTTCATCTAATAAATTAGCTGGTAAAACTGCTTTAATTACTTTATTTAATACAAAATCTCTAACTTCTTCAATAGTTACATCATCACTATGTTGCGTAGAAACAACAACACTATCAATTCTCTTAATAACTTTATTTTCATCATACTCAACTGTAACTTGTGCTTTACCATCTGGTCTTAAAAAATCAACCACCTTTTCTTTACGGCATTCAGAAAGTCTTTTAGTTAATAAATGAGCATACATAACTGGAGCTGGCATAAATTCTTTTGTTTCATTGCATGCAAAACCAAACATCATTCCTTGATCTCCTGCACCATCATCATCTCTAACTCCCATCGCAATATCAGGTGATTGTTTATCAAGTGCCACTAAAACTGCTAAGTTTTCAGCATCAAATCCTAATTTCCCTCTATTGTACCCAATTTCATCTACTGTATCGCGAACAATTTTTTGAATATCAATTGTTGCAGTTGAAGTTACTTCCCCCATAACTAATACAAGTCCTGTTGTTGCACATACTTCACATGCCACATGTGAGTTTTTATCTTGTTCTAAATAAGCATCTAAGATTGAATCTGCTATCTTGTCGCAAACTTTATCTGGATGACCTTCGGTTACAGATTCAGATGTAAATAATATTTTGTTAATTTGTTCTTTCATTTTCTTTCCTCCTCATATAAAAAATCCCGTCAAAAAGACAGGATTAATTTTTCATTATTATCCCATCATACAAGTTTTAGCACCGTTCTATAAAATAGTGGTTGCTGAAGGGTCATCGAGCTTGTCTCTCGCCTTCTCTTTATGGTATATATATTATATCATACTTTGCTTAAATTGGCAATAGTTTTTTTATTTTCTTTTTCGTCCAACTCCGCCTCTTCTTTTACCAGTTCCTTTTTTCTCTTTCGGATGTGATTCTTCCACAATAACTTTTTTATTAAATTTCTTATCTTTACGATTAAATGTTTGCATAATTAAATTTTCATACTTTTTTGGAACTTCAAAAAAAGAAAATTCATCGTGCAAATCAACCTTATCAAAAATTTTATTTGATAAACCTGTTTTAGAAACTAAATAATCAGTCAAATTAAATACCTTTAATTTATCTTTTCTTCCTAAATTAATAAAGAAACGTGTAATATCTTTTTTTCCACTGCTATTAGTTCTTTGAAGTTCTATATTATTACTTTGCAATACAATTTCATTATCATTATTGATATTCATTTGTAATAAAATCAAACCAGCAATTATTTCTTCTGCAGAAATATTTTTAGAAGCTAATTCAACAATAGCATTTTTAACAAGTTTAAAATATTTACTATTTTCTTGATTTTTCGCCTCTAATTCCGCTCCTAATATTATTCTATTAATTCTAGATTTAATAACACTATTCAAATCAGGAATCTCCAAAGGCAAAATTTCAGCATTTGTATAATTAATGATATTTCGTAATTGTCGTACTTCTTGTTTTTCAACTAAAGATATAGATAATCCAAGTTTTTTTGCACGTCCTGTTCTCCCAACTCTATGAACATAATATTCTTCATCTTGAGGCAAATCATAATTAAACACAACATCTACATCTTCAATATCAAGCCCTCTTGCAGCAACATCTGAAGCAACTAAAATATTAATTTGACGATTTTTAAAGCGACTGATTACTCTTTCGCGTTGAACTTGCTTCATATCACCATGCATTCCTTCAACCACAAAACCTCTTTGCAATAGTCCACTTGTCACTTCATCAACGGCTTTCTTTGTATTACAAAAAATCATTACCAATTGAAAATTATTAATATCTATTAATCTTGATAACACTTCTACTTTATCTTGTTCTCTAACAACTATATACTTTTGGGTAACATTTTTAACAGTTAGACCACCATGATTAACACTAATACTTATTGGATTAAGTAAATAATCATTTGTGATTTTTCTTATTTCATCAGAAAATGTTGCAGAAAAAAGCATAGTTTGATGATTTAAAGAATGAATATTATCTAAAATTAAATTTATATCTTCTCTAAATCCCATATTTAGCATTTCGTCTGCTTCATCTAAAACGACCGTTGAAACATCATTTAATCGAACTATATGACGACGCATATGATCCATTAAACGTCCAGGTGTAGCAACAATTACTTGTGGTCTTTTTTTCAAAGCATTAATTTGTATATTAATTTCTTCTCCACCATATAAAGTAACAATTCTAATTCCTTCTTTATAAAAACTATATTCACGTAAATCTTCGGTAATTTGTAATGCAAGTTCTCTTGTTGGAGAAAGAATTAGTGCTTGTACATTATTATTATTTATATTTATTTTTTGCAAAACTGGAATCCCAAAAGCACATGTCTTCCCAGTACCAGTTGGAGCTTGAGCAATTAAGTCATTATTTTTTAAAGCTTCTGGAATTACCAGTGATTGAATTTCTGTTAGTTCTTCATATCCACATCTATTTAATGCTCTTTTAAATGCATTATCAATTTGTAATTGTTCAAAATTAATATTTTCGTTCATCTATACTCCTCAAATCAAAAGTATCTCCGTAGAGATACTTTATTTATTATTTTATCCAAGAAATAGCTTTTTTAATTCTATCTATTGTTTCTTCTTTCCCTAAGATATCAGCAAGTTCTACACTGCCACCTGGCGTTACACTAACACCACTTAAAGCTATTCTTAAAACTGTATATACTTGTCCACTCTTTGCTTCTAATTTTTCAGCACATTTAATAATTACTTCATGTAATTTATCTTCACACCAATTATTTAGTGACTCTAATTCAGGCAAAGCAACTTCTAAAACATGTTTTGCAACATCTTTATTAATTTTAAATTTTTTATTATCATATAAACCTAAATCAAATTCATGAAAATCAGCTAAGAAATCAACTTTTTCAGGTATTTCAGAAAAAATCTCAATTCTTGATTGCAATAATTTACCTAATTTTTCATAAGAATATAATCCTTTAATTTTAGACTGTTCAAAGAATGGTGTTGCAAGTTGCATAAATCTATCAAAATCTAGTTCTTTTATATATTCTCCATTCAACCATTTCATTTTAGCTTCATCAAAAATAGAACTCGACTTACTTAATCCACTTATTGAAAACTTTTCAATAAGTTCTTCCATTGTGAATTTTTCTTGCTCGCCTTTTGGACTCCAGCCAAGTAATGCAATATAATTAACAATTGCTTCTGGTAAAAATCCCCTTTTCACAAAATCATCAAAATTGGCATCACCATATCTTTTACTCAATTTACGTGTTGCATCTTTCATTATAGGCGTTAAATGAACATAATGAGGTCTTTCCCAACCAAAGGCATCATATAATAAATTATATTTTGGTGTACTACTCAAATACTCATTACCACGCATAACGTAAGTAATATGCATTAAATGATCGTCAACAACATTTGCAAAGTTATATGTTGGTAAACCATCAGATTTGATTAAAATTTGGTCTTCTAATTCATTATTAGGAACTGTAACCTTACCATAAACTAAATCTTCAAATTCAGAAACACCTTCAGTTGGCATATTTTGTCTAATAACCCATTTATCACCACGATCAAGTCTTTTCTCAACTTCTTCTTTTGACAAATGCAAACAATGTTTATCATATCTTTTGATACCATTTTCAGTAGTTAAAGAATCTAATCTTTCCTTATCGCAGAAACAATAATAAGCAGCTTTCTTTTCGACAAGTTCTAATGCATACTTCATATAAATATCTTTTCTTTCTGTTTGGACATAAGGGCCATACGGACCACCTTCATTAGGTCCTTCATCAATTTTCATATTTGCTTCTTTTAAAGTACTGTATATAATATCAACAGCCCCTTCCACATATCTTTCCAAATCAGTATCTTCTATTCTTAAAATAAAATCGCCATTATTTTGTCTGGCAAATAAATAACAATAAAGAGCTGTTCTTAAACCACCAACATGTAAAAATCCTGTTGGACTTGGTGCAAATCTTGTTCTTACTCTTTCCATTTGTATCTCCTCACTTTTTATATAATCTATTATAGCACAATTTTCATTATTTTCAAAGACATTATAAACAATATTATTTGAAAATATTTTCATTAATAAAAGAGAGTTCTTATACGACTCTCTTATTTTCAATACTAGACATCATTTTTGCAAAAGATGAATGCTTGTCAGCAAGCAATTCTTCTGTTTTACCATATTCAACAACTTTACCATTTGAAATGACAAGAATCTTATCACATTTTGACAAATTATGAATACGATTAGAAATTATTATTGTAATCTTATTTTTCAATTTATAAACTTCTGACATAATATCATGTTCAACAGTCGCATCCAACTTTGATGTTGCATCATCTAAAATCAAAATTGGTGAATCTTTATAAAAAGCATTTGCTAAAGCGACCTTTTGAATATCAGAATTTGTAAAATCGGCTTTACGAGCATTTGTTTCATCACGATCTACTAAACTAAAAATTTTATCTTTTAAATGACACTTATTTAAAGCATCATTATATTTATATTCATCTAACGATAAAGGATAAATAATATTTTCTTCAATAGTTGTATCTAGAAGTTCATAATTTTGTGGAACATAAGTAACAATATCACGTAAATAATAAGTATTTAATTTATTAATATCACAATTATTAATTAACACATTACCTTGTCGAGGACGGATTACTTTAGTAATTAAATCCGCGATTGATGTTTTACCGCTACCAGGTAGGCCAATAATTCCTAATTTTTCACCTTTTTTTACTTCAAATTCAATTTTTTCCAAATTCACTTTATCCGCAACACCATAAGTTGTATAATCAAAAGAAACACTATTCAACTTCAAACTATGTATTTCTTCTAATGAAGGAATATTTTCTGATCGACTTTCAGCTTTTATTGAAAGTAATTGATCAACTTTTTGAATATGAACATCAATATTTAAATTAATAAAATAAATATCCAATAGTTCTTTAAAAGTTGTAAATACTTTTGGTGAAATAGCTATACATCCAACAATGCTTCCAATCATTTTACTTACTTCTAATACTTCTGAATTTTTAGATAAACTTATACACCCTAAAACTAAAAATAATATCCAAGTAATACCTGTAAAAGCATTAATAATAATATTACGATTAACTTCTTTGATATACTTATCTTTGGCAAAAGCTTTTCTATTATCAGTTAATACTTTTTGGTAATCATTTGTTTCTTTATTAATACCATTTCTTGTTTTTATTGTCTTTAATTGTGTAAAATGATCTTTAATAACATATTCATGATTTTCTTTTTTACTTGTATAAATTGTGAATCTTTTAAGTGATGATTTATTCAAATATTTAGTAATTAAATATATTAAAGGTAAAGTTATTAAAGTTATTATTCCAAACATAATATCAAAAGCAATCATTGTAACTAGCATTGCAACAATAAAAATACCTAAATATATTAATTTAAAAATGCGTGATGCAATGTATTGATCACCTATCATATGCGTTGAATCAACAATAATATCCGAAACTTCTTCTTTATTATATTTATTTACTTCATATAATTCTGATTTCATAATTGCTTGAAAACAATTTGAACGTAATGTTAATGTAATATCATTACCTAATTTTATAATTTTAGCTTCTTTAATAGAATCAAAAATAAATGATCCAACGGTTGAAACTCCCATTAAAGCTGTCCAAAAAACAACTTTACTCTCATTATCGGAAAAACCATTAATTGATAAAGTAATAATATTATTAATACATATTGGACTTAATATTTTAAATGCAATAGTAAACAAACAAATTGTGGATAAAGACAATATGAAATTAAGATTATTTGATAAATAATTTTTAATTATACTTTTTGTGTTCACATTCAAAACCCCTAATACAATAATTATAGCATACTTTTAAATAAATATCAAAGTATATTTAATTTTTTATTGTTGCTTTTTTGTCAAAATTAGACTATAATTTAAATATAAATGTAAGTTAATAACAAACATATTATGTAAGGAGAATTATAATGAAAATAGCAATTTATCCAGGTTCATTTGATCCCATTACTTTAGGGCATTTAGATATCATCGAAAGAACATCAAAAATATTTGATAAAGTATATGTACTCATAGCTATCAATCCTAAGAAAAAATCAACATTTACAACTCAAGAAAAAAAAGAAATGATTAAAATTTCAACTAGTCATCTAGAAAATGTTATTGTTGAAGCAAGTACAGATTTAGTTTCTAATTTTGCTCTTAAAGTAAATGCAAATGTGATTATTCGTGGTCTAAGAAATTTTAATGATTATCAAGATGAAATTAGCTTATTTCAATTCAATCGCTCTATTGCACCAAACATTGATACATTTGCTCTTTTTCCATCTGCCAACAACTTATTTTTATCAAGTTCATCAATTAAAGAACTTGTAATATTTGGTGCTGACATATCACATTATGTTCCAGAAAAGATTAAAGACTTTATTGAAACAACTATAAAAGAAAGAAATAGGTAGGCAAATATTGCCTACCTTTTTAGTAATTTTATCATTTGTAAAACTAAAGTTGGTAATATTGCAAAACCATAAATTGCACAAACCAAACTATAATTTAAATAAGAAATTTTAAAGATACTTTTTAAAGTAGGAATAAATAATACTGCATTAATTAATAATAAGCCAATTATTAAAGAAAAGAATAAGAACTTATTTTTTTGCTTAACGACTAAAAAACTATCTCTAGTTGCACAATTTAAACTATGAAATAACCTTCCAATACATAAAATAGCAAACGCCATTGTTTGTGCTGTATTAATACTATATTTTAATCCTTTTAAATATCCACATAAACAACAAATAAAAATCAAAATTCCTTCAAATAACATTTTTATAATTAATTTTTTGGTTACAAAATGTTCGTTTTTGTTTCGTGGTTTATCTTGTAATAAATCCCCTTGACTATCTTGCATTCCAATTGCTATAGCCGGCAAACTATCAGTTAACAAATTTATAAATAATAAATGAACTGCTAAAAAAGGAATTGGTAAATATAAAAACGAAGTTAATAAAACTAATAAAATAGCCGCTAAATTTCCTGAAATTAAAAATTTAATTGCATTTTGAATATTTAAATATATTTTTCTACCATTAGCAACCGATTTAATTATAGTATTAAAATTATTATCTACTAAAATCATTGAAGATGCATCTTTTGCAACTTCCGTTCCATTGCCCATAGCAATAGATACATTTGCTTTTGCCAATGCTAATGCATCATTAATACCATCACCAGTCATTGCAACTATTTTTTCTTTGCTTTGCCATGCCTCAATAATTCTAATTTTTTGATTTGGGTTTAATCTTGCATAAATAGATATTTTATCAATTTTTTGTTCTAATTCTTCTTGAGACATATTATTTAATTGATTACCAGTTACTGCAATATCGCCATCTTTATATAAACCAATATCTTTGCCAATAGCAATGGCAGTATTTAAGTAATCACCAGTTAACATAACAGGTTTTATTCCAGCACGAATACAATTATATACCGCTTCTTTGCTTTCCTTTCTTGGAGGATCTATAATTGTTACAAAACCAATAAAAACTAATTCTGATTCATCATCACTTGATATAAGTTTTAAACTTCGATTTAAAGAACACTTTTTATAAGCAAAAGCAATAATTCTTTTGCCTTCTTTCGCAAAACTATTTGCTTCTTCAATGATATTATTTTTTTTATTAGAATCGAGCAATGTATATTCATTATAAACATATTTACTTTTTGACAAAATAATATCTAATCCACCCTTAGTAAATATATAATAATTATTATCAAAATAATATAAATTAGACATACATTTTCTATCGGATGTAAAAGGAATTTCTTGTATTTTTTTAGCATTAGTATTTATATAGTCTTTTGAATATTCTATTAAAGCTTGTTCAGTAGGATTATTATTAGCCGTATATAAATCAAAATTAGTACTTAATAATACATATTTCTTAAAGCTTTTTTGATCATCAAAATAAATTTTAGTTTCTTTCACAAGCATTTGATTAGTTGTTAATGTACCTGTTTTATCAGTACAAATTACTGATATACAACCTAAGCTTTCAACAGCCTTCAAATCTTTTATTATAGCATTTTCTTTAGCCATTTTCTCTGTGCCAATCGCTAAAACAATCACTACAATTGTGCTTAATGCTTCCGGAATAGCAGCCACGGCTAAAGCAACCGCAAACATTAAAGAATCAAGGATTTGTCCATTTCTATATATGCCAAATAAAAACACAATAGAACAAATAGCAATAATAATTAAAGCCAAATATTTACTAAAAATATCTAAACTATCTTGTAACGGTGTTTTCTTGTTTTCGATTTCATTTAGTTCTTTTGCAATTTTTCCAATTTCTGTATTCATTCCTACACTTGTAACAACATATTTACAATGTCCTTTTGTACAAAATGTACCAGAAAATACCATATTTTTTTGTTCAGATAATTGTTCGTCATTATTTATTATACAAGCCTCTTTTTTAACAGGAACAGATTCACCAGTTAAACTACTTTCATTAATTTCTAAACTTTCTTCTTCTATTATTCTACCATCTGCACTAATAATATCACCTGTATTAATTATAACAATATCACCACATACTAAGTCATATGATTTAATTCTCATTATTTCTTTATTTCGAATAACTGTCGAGATAGGGCTGGATAAATTTCGTAAACTATTTAATGATTTTTCTGCTTTTTGGTATTGATACGTTCCTAAAATTGCATTAATTGTTAATACAATAAATATTACGATTGTAGATTCTAGTTCTCCTAAGAAAATAGATATTATTGCGGAAATAATTAAAATAATAACTAACATATCTTGAAATTGTTCTAAAAAAACTCTAGCAGTTGATTTTCTTTCTTTTTCTTTAATTGTATTAACTCCATATTTTCTTTTGTTATTAATTATGTTATTGTTAGATAATCCATCAATGGATGTTTTATAATGATTAAAAATATCAATTACATCTGTATTATAAAAATTCATTTTACTTTACTCCAATTATATTTAATATTATTAAATAAACATAAAAATTAGAACAAATCTATATTGATTTTTTTATTTTTATAGTGTAAAATAAATAAATAAGGAGTGTTTATGAACAAAAATTTATTAATTGGCTTATCACCACGCATTACAACAATAAATAATACAAAAAAAATATTTAATAATGAAAATTATATAGATGCATTAAAACAATGGGGATTTAATAGCATTATCATCGCAACAAACAACGTTAACATAGATGATGTTTTAGATTTGTGTGATGGATTTTTAATAACAGGTGGTATAGATATACATCCAAAATACTATAATGAAGAAATTAATGGTTCTCATGAAATTGATGAGCAAATGGATTTACTCGATAAAACTATTATTGATTATGCTTTAAAACACAAAAAACCTCTTCTTGGAATATGTAGAGGACATCAAGCAATAAATGTTTTTATGGGAGGGTCATTAATCCAAGATATTGGAGCATCGCATCAAAATACACGACATGACGTTACTACAATTGAAAATAACGTCTTAGCCTTTCCAAAAGTAATTAATATTAATAGTTTTCATCATCAAGTTATTAATGTATTAGCAGATGATTTAGTAAGTGTTGCTACATCACTAGACGGATATAATGAATGTTTCGTTTCTTATAAATATCCAATCATCGCTTGCCAATGGCATCCTGAAAGATTAATGGATGAGGAATCAAGTAAGATTATTTTTAAATCATTTAAAAATTTATTCAAAAAAAATGGATAGTTTGTTAAACTATCCACTTTTTTAAGTTTTAGGCCTTTTCATATAATCGCCAGATTATTATTTAAGAAAGGACACTTTTATTTTATCATATTTTATAATTATTGTAAAGTATTTAAAATATTTTCTATAAAGAAACCAAATGCAATTTTTGACATTTCTTTTTCATATGCCACTTCTGGTTCATCTTGTTCTAAAGTTGTCACTGTAAACGAATTACTCCACACTTCTGTATTATTGATACTTATAGCAACAACTTTAATAGTATATGTAGTATTAGGTTTAATTCCATTTTTGGAATTAGCTTCAACAGTAAATTCCTTTAAATCACGATTAGAGTCTTTTATAAAAGAATTAAGAATTACAACATCATTACGATATACTCGATACATCTTAATAAAATCATCTTTTAAATCTTGCTCCCATGAAAATGAAATCGTATCATGTGTAACAACTGGTTCTTTTATTTTGCCTATTGTTCCCCAATCATATGAATTATCAACATTTAATTCAATAGTTGATGTTGTTTTATCAACATAATTAATAGTAATTTTAATTGTATTAATTTCACCTTTCCATAGTTTTTTATTAATGCTTAATGATGTAAAACTTTCATTTAACAACATTATTTGTGATAAAGATGATTTGTCATTAACTAATTCAAAATTTATACTTATAACATTACCATAACCATTTTTATCCCATGATATAATACCACTTGTCATATCTGATGAATTTTTTTCAAAAGAAAAAGATGCTTCAAAAGTTTCTTTTGAAAAATTAGGATCTTTTGTACCAAATCGTTTTTTCGTTAAAGTACATTGATCTTTAACATTACCATCAATGTCAAACGTTTTTGTTTTTAAGCCATCGCTCGTTACAGTAACTACAGTTGAAACGGTTGTATTATCAAAATAACAATCCCATTTTGGTTTATTATTATCATTTTGTTTTGAATAATATTTAGTACCAGCTGAACCACCTAAAATATATGTAGTTCCTAAATAAGGGTCAGTCGATACTGAATCTTTATAAATATTTTTTGTTCGAGCAAACATATGATCATGTCCAGATAATACCAAATCAACTGCACATTCATCAAATACAGTTCCCCATGTTTTTAAGAACGCAACACCATCACCATAGTATTGTGCTCCAGCATAACAACTTCTGTGACACCCAACAATTATATAATCAGGAGTAAAGGATGTACATACAGATTTAAACCATGAAATAAGTTCCGCATTAATTCCTTTAACTTCACTATCAAGCATAATAAACAAAACATTATTATACAAAAAGTAGTATGAACTGCCTTTACAATGTTCAGGACCATTTTGTGGATTATTAAAGTAATTATTATAAATTGAGTTGTCAACAGTATTAGTACTACTATCGTAATATTCATGATTACCCACAGTAGTAATAAAAGGAATTTTCTTTAAACTTGATTTTGTATAAAACATATTCCAATATGATGAATTACCACCTTTATCAGTAATATCCCCAGTAATAAGAGCAAATTTAATATTGCTATCAGAAATATGTTGTTCTGTCATAATATTAAACTTTGACGCACCAGTTTCATTATAATATTGTGGATCAGTCATAAATAAAAATGAAAAATCATCACTCGTATTTGAAGCTGTTTCAAAGCAATAATCACTAACATACACTTTTTCATTCGAAGCAATTCGATAAATATATTTAGTGTTAGGAGATAAATTTATCAATTCAGCATTCCATACATTTCTCACTTCTGACATACCTTCATATATCTTGCCATTTTCTTTATCCGCTCTAGAAAATTCAACATATGTAGCTTCTACTTTTTTGGCATTTTGATAATTAATATCTGTTGCCACAGTATATTCAACAAATAATTCCTTTATTGATTTATTAGATTGAAAATTTATTCTCATTGTTGATGACATATCTTCTCCAGGACATGTCACAACATTATATACATCAGTTGATGCTGCATTTACATAAATAGTAAAACTCAAAATAAAAACTATAATTAATATAAAACTAGATAAAATTTTCTTCATTATTTATTCCTTTCATTATATATAAATATAATACTAAAAAACAATAAAAAAAGCAAGTGTTTTCATACATTAAATCAATTAGCCCAATCTTATTTTAATTAATTTAATATATTAATTACGGGAGGCAAAAATGAATAATAATGATTTGTTTTCATTAACTGAAGCATTAACAAATGGAACACTTTTTAAAAGTATTTATAAACCATATATTAAAAAAGTGCCTAAGTTAATTCCAGAAAATGAGCAAGAAAAAATGTTGATGGAACTGCAACAATACTCTGTTGCTTTAATGGATTTAAACTTATATTTAGACTTAAATCCTAATGACAAATATTTAAATGACAAATATAATGACTATTTACAAAAATTTAATGATTTAAAAAAGAAATATGGGGATAAATACTATCCACTTACTAAACATTGTGAAAGTATTGCGAAAGATAATTGGCAATGGAATAAAGGACAATGGCCATGGGAGTGTGAAAAATAATGTTTGATTATAGTAAATATTCTTGGTTTCCAATTAATTTGCCAAAAAAAGATTTAAAATTTGCGAAAGCCTTAGTAACTCAATATGGTGGACCATATGGAGAACTTGGAGCAGCATTAAGATATTTAAATCAACGATATACAATGCCTGATGAAAAAGGAAAAGCACTGTTAACGGATATCGGCACTGAAGAACTTGGTCATGTAGAAATGATTTGCGGAATGTTTTATCAATTAACAAAGGATGCAACCATTGAAGAATTAAAAAGTAATGGGTTAGAAGAAAACTATGCACAAAATGGTAAAGAAATATTTATGTCTGATGCTTTCGGCAATCCATTTACTGTAGCTAATATTGGTGCAACAGGTGATTATTTAGCAGATTTATCTGAAGATATGGCAGCCGAACAGAAAGCACGTGCTACATATGAACACTTAATGGATTTAACAGATGATCCTTCTGTTTTAGCAATCCTTAATTATTTAAGAACTAGAGAACTAGTACATTTTGCTAGATTTAAAGAATTATTTGACTATTATAATAAATAGAAAAAGACAGTATTAAGTAGAAAGCTTAATACTGTCTTTTTATTCTTCATCATATTCATAAAAGCAACTATCACCAATAAATTCACGCAAAATTGAATTACATGGTACATAACGATCATCAATTTCATTAACATATTTTAAGAATTTAATTAAGCGATTAGCTTGAATGTAATACTCATCATCACTTTTAATTGATTGTAGTGCTGGTAATGCATATTTTTTCATAACCATAATTTCATATGTTAATTCTGAATTATATACATAATCTGCTTCTTTTTGCCATGGATAAATCCATTTAAACTCACCGTTACGAACATTTTTCCACATTGCAAAAGTTTTATTAGGAGAAGTTTTACGATATTTAGCATCTCTAACAATTCTTCTAATTAAACGTAAATCTGTTGCACATATTGGATTATGATTATCAATATTCAATTGCGGAACAGGACTAATAAAAATTTTAAATTTTTGATGTTTAGGAATTAAACTAGTAACTCTTTCATTTAAAGCATGAATACCCTCAATTAAAATAGGTTGGTTAGGAAGTAGTTTGACTTTCTTTCCAGGTTCTCTTCTTCCTGTTTTAAAATTAAACAAAGGTAATTGAACTTCTTCTCCTTCGATTAAGGAAACTAATTGTTGATTAAAATATTCTATATCTAATGCATCAACACTTTCAAAATCAGGTTCACCATTTTCATCTAATGGGGTATCTTCACGATTTAAATAATAATCATCCATCGATATCATTACAGGATCAATACCACGAGTTAACAATTCAATTTTTAAACGATTAGTGAAAGTTGTTTTTCCGCTTGAAGATGGTCCGGCAATACAAATCAATTTAATGCTAGAAATTCTATCTTTAATTTTCAAACCTAATTCTGCAAGCATATTATTATGTTTTGTTTCACACATATTAACAAATTTCACGAAATCTCGAGATTCAGTAAACTGATTCATATTAAATATATTATCAACACCACATAATAATCTCCACGCTCTAGCATCTTGTATCATAATTCCAAAACTTTGATCATCTTCGAAGTCAGGAATTTTACCATTTGTTTCTGCTCGAGGATATTGAATAACAAACCCTGGATAATATAAACGCAATTTGAATTCTTTTAAATATCCTGTTGAAGGCAACATATATCCATACATATAATTAATATATCCATTACATTCATATGCATTAACAGTTTCATCTTCTCGATATTTTAAAATATCAATTTTATCTAAATACCCTTCTTTTTCATAAATAGAACAAATTTCTTCTTTATCCATTTTTCTTCTAATTATTTTATAATTATGATTAATGATTCTTTTCATTTCCATTTCTAATTCATTTATAAAATTTTTATTAATTTTAAAATCATCATCAGAAATAATACCTAAAAAAGTTCTAGAAACATAATCACTAAAACTAATTTTAGCATTTGGTCGTAAATTCTTAATTGCCATTATAATTATATAACGTAAAGTCGTTTGATAAATTCTAACAGCTTCAGAATTTTTTAAATCATAAAAATCTACTACACAATCATAATTTAAATAATATGTCAATTCGCGCAATCTATTATTAACAGTTGCTGCATAACATTCAATATTTAATTCATTAGCTATTTCTTCTAGAGTTTTGTTTTCTTCATAAATATATGTTTTTTCTTTTATTTTTACGGAATACATTATTTATTTCTAATATATTATAATTAACTCGTTTAATTATTATTATAATATATTTTTCCTTTCTTTCAACAATATATTGTTGAATATTTTTAAAAAGTTATTATATTTAAGATGTGAATATGGATGAATACTTATCCTTTTATTATTATATTATTTATTAAATTATTTATACTTTTTTTCAAAAAAAGTATTAGCTCAATGCTAATACCTATTTTATTTTGCTAAAGCTGCTTTAGCAGTATCACAAATTGCTTTAAATCCTTCAGCATCGTGAATTGCTAATTCAGATAACATTTTTCTATTAACTTCTACATTAGCTAATTTTAGACCATGCATTAATTTACTATAAGATAAATCATTTAATCTTGCTCCCGCATTGATACGAGCAATCCATAATCTTCTAAAGTCTCTTTTCTTTCTCTTACGATCTCTATAAGCATAAGATAAAGATTTCATAACTTGCGCATTGGCAGTTTTATATAATGTATGTTTAGAGCCAAAATAACCTTTAGCTAATTTTAAAATTTTTTTACGTCTTCTTCTAGAAACGACTCCACCCTTAGTACGTGGCATAATAATTACCTCCTATTTTATTATTATATTTTATTGACAATTTTTAATCATTTGACTAATTCTCTTCATATCTGAAGCTGAAACAGTACTAGACTTACGTAAATGGCGAATTCTCTTTTGAGTTTTTCCTGGTGCTAAATGGCTTGAACCTGGACGCCATCTTTTAACAGATCCATTACCAGTAATTTTAAAGCGTTTCTTAGTTCCGCTATGTGTTTTCATTTTAGGCATAATCAATACTCTCCTGTCTTATTTTTTTTCTTTTTTTGCAACTAATATCATAGATACACTTTTTCCTTCTAAAGTAGGTTTTGATTCGACAGTTGCATAATCTTTTGTTGCTTCAATGTAATTTGTTAAAACTTGGATATCAGGATCACCCATATTTAACATTCTTGCACGCTTATTAAATCTTAATGTAACTTTTAATTTATTACCTTGTTGAAGGAATTTCAAACCAGCTCTTAATTTAGTGTCAAAATCATTTGAACTAATAACTGGCGTTAACCATACTTCTTTAACAGAAATAATAGTTTGATTCTTTTTTGCTACACGAGCACGTTTTTGTTGTTCGTATTTAAATTTACTATAATCAAGCATTCTACAAACTGGTGTTTCCGCATTTGGTGCAACGCAAACTAAATCCAAGCCTTTTTCTTCAGCCAATTTAATTCCTTCACTAGTTAACATCTTGCCTAACATAGTACCATCAGGACTAACAACCATAACATACTCAGCTGTAATGTCTTCATTGATTAAAGCATCATTTTTACGATCTTGATTCTTATTTATACTTGACACCTCCTAAATTTTAATTCATCAAGTGAAAAAGAAAATGTGAGTGCAAAAACACCCACATTAAAATCACAAAAATAATTATCTTTAAGTAACATTAATACCTACCAACATAATCGGTCAGGTGAGAAACGGGTGTTTCTTCTTTCCACTATGATAAATTTACTTTTATATTATACACTATATTATATGTTTTGTCAATCTTTTTTTGAACTTTTCTAATTATTAATTTTTAAAGAACTTTTTAATTTTCGAAAAAATAGATTCACTTTTTTCATCTGTTTTACTCAACTTAGTGAATAATTCTTTTTGCTCATTTGACAATTTAGATGGTGTAATCAATTTAGCAATAATATATAAATTACCAACTTCACCAGTACGAGCATTTTTAATTCCTTTTCCTGGAATTCTAAATTTAGTGCCCGTTTGCGTTCCAGCAGGGACTTTCAAATTACACTTACCATCTAATGTTGGAATTTCAATTGTTGCTCCAAGAGCTGCTTGACTAAATGTTATTGGCATTTCAAAATACAAATGCACACCTTCACGTTCAAATAACTCATGTGGTTTAACAGTAACTTGGATATATAAATCCCCATTTAATCCACCATTAACACCTGCTTCACCCTTACCAGATACAGTCAATGTTTGTTCATCTTCTACACCAGCCGGAATACGTACTTTAATTTTAGATGTAACTTTAATTCGTCCTTCACCTTTACAAATTGTACATTTATTCTTAATTACCTTACCTTTACCACCACAATTAGGGCATGTAGTTTCTGTTTGAACTCTACCAAATATTGAATTTTGTTCAACGACAACTCTTCCACTACCATGACACCTAGAACATGTTGAAATATCTTTACCAGACATTGCACCAGTACCACTACAATCTTTGCATGTTTCTAATTTAGTAATAGTAATTTCTTTTTCAACACCAAATGCCGCTTCTTCAAAAGTTAATGTAATTGAAGCTTTTAAGTTTCTTCCACGTGTAGGACCATTGCTTGAAGAGCGTCTTGATGAGCCACCAAAAAATGATGAGAAAATATCTTCAAATCCACCAAAACCGCCTCCAAAATCAAATCCTCCAAAACCACCAGAACCCATATTAGGCCCTTCATGACCAAATTGATCATATTGTTGACGTTTAGTTGAATCACTTAAAACTTCATATGCTTCATTAATTTCCTTGAATTTTGCTTCAGCATCAGGTTCTTTACAAACGTCTGGGTGATATTTTTTTGCAAGAGAACGATATGCTTTTTTAATTTCATCGTCTGTTGCTGTTTTAGAAACCCCTAGCACTTCATAATAATCTCTTTTGGCCATTTATAATCACCTTAAATTAATCAGTATAATCAGCATCAACAGCACCATCACCATCAGTTGAACCATTAGTGCCATTGTTATTGTTATTATTTTGTTGTGCTTTTTGATATGCTTTAATAGCAATTCCTTGACTTGCTTTTTCTAAAGCTTCTTTTTTAGCTTTAATATCTTCAATATTTGAGCCTTTTAAAGCTTCTTCTAATTCTTTACTTTTAGCTTCAATATCATTCTTTTCTTCTTCTGTAACTTCAGCACCCAAATCCTCTACTGCTTTTTTACTTGCGAAAATAATTTGTTCACTTTCGTTTCTTAAATCTGCTTCTTCTTTACGTTTTTTATCTGCTTCCGCATTTAATTCTGCTTCTTTAATCATTTTATCAATTTCTGCATCACTTAATCCTGAACCACTTTGAATAGTAATATTTTGGCTCTTGCCAGTTCCTAAATCTTTAGCACTTACATTAAAAATACCATTAGCATCAATATCAAATTTTACTTCAATTTGTGGAACACCACGTGGTGCAGCAGGAATATCGCCTAATTGGAATCTACCTAAAGTTTTGTTATCAGCTGCCATTGGTCTTTCACCTTGTAATACATGAATATCAACAGCAGGTTGGTTATCTGCAGCAGTAGAGAATACTTGAGATTTAGATGTTGGAATAGTAGTATTTCTTTCAATTAACTTAGTAAATACTCCTCCTAATGTTTCAATACCTAAAGATAATGGTGTAACGTCAAGTAACAATACATCTTTAACATCTCCCATTAAAACTCCGCCTTGAATTGCAGCACCCATAGCAACCACTTCATCAGGGTTAACACCTTTATTAGGTTCTTTTCCTAATTCTCTTTTTACTAATTCTTGAACAGCAGGAATTCTTGTTGAACCACCTACTAATAATACTTGATCAATATCTCTAGGAGTCATTTTAGCATCACTCAATGCACGTCTAACAGGTGTCACACATCTTTCAACTAAACTATGAGTTAATTCATCAAATTTTGCTCTAGTTAATGTAGTGTTTAAATGTAATGGACCAGCTGCTGACATTGAAATAAATGGTAAATTAATTTCTGCTTTAGTAACTCCTGATAATTCTTTTTTAGCTTTTTCAGCTGCATCTTTTAATCTTTGCATTGCCATTTTATCTTGGCTTAAATCAATTCCTTCTTGTTTTCTAAATTCACTAATTAACCAATTCATAACAACTTCATCAAAGTCATCTCCACCTAATTTATTGTCACCAGCAGTTGAAATAACTTCGAAAGTACCATCAGCTAATTGTAAGATAGATACATCAAATGTACCTCCACCTAAGTCAAATACTAATACTGTATGTTCTTTATCTGTTTTATCAATACCATATGCTAAAGCAGCTGCTGTTGGTTCATTTATAATACGTTTTACTTCCAAACCAGCAATTTTACCAGCATCTTTAGTTGCTTGACGTTGTGCATCGTTAAAATATGCAGGAACAGTGATAACAGCTTCAGTAACTTTTTCTCCTAAATATGCTTCAGCAGTAGCTTTTAAATTTTGAAGAACCATAGCACTAATTTCTTGTGGTGTATAATTTTTCCCATTAACAGCCACTGTTTCTTTTGTTCCCATTTTTCTCTTAATTGAAGAAATAGTATTTAAATTTGTAATTGCTTGACGTTTTGCAATTGCACCAACTTGAATTTCACCATCTTTAAAAGCAACAACAGATGGAGTTGTTCTATCACCCTCAGCATTTGGAATAACTTTTGATTCTCCACCTTCCATAACAGCAACACATGAATTTGTTGTACCTAAATCAATACCTATAATTTTACTCATTATTTTTTACCTCTTCTTTTTTATTAACTTTTACTAATGTTGGACGTAATATTCTGTCCTTATATGTATAGCCACCTTTTAATTCGGCTAATACTACATCTTCTTCATAATCCGCATTCCATTCAGTTTGTAATGCATGATGATATTTTGGATCCATTGGATCACCAACTTTAACAATAATTTTCTTTACGCCTTCTTCTTCAAGAATTTGTTTAAAATTTTTATTTATCATGTCAAATCCAATTAAAAAGTTTTTTAAAACTGGATCATCAGTCTTCATTTGAATAACACTATCAAATAAATCAATTTGTTCAACGAACTTTTCTAATAAGCCTTGATTAGCATATTTAATTGAACGAATTTTATCTTCTTCTAAATGTTTTTTAAAATTTATTTCATTGGCTTTACATTTTAACACTTCATTTTTAAGATTCTTTATTTGTTCATTTAGTTCAGTAATTATTTCCTCATCTGATTTGGAAGTTTCATCACTATCTTGACTTTCTTCAGAATTCACTTTCTCATCAATAGGATTTTCATCTTTTTCTTCTTCGCGATAGCGATTATTTTCATTTTTCTTTGACATTCATTACCTCCTATAATTTTCCTATGTATTTAGCAATATAATCTAGTAATGGAATAACTTTTTGATATTCCATTCTTGTCGGACCTATAACAGCAATAGCTCCTCTATTTCCATTTTCATGATGATATGGAACAGTAATTACCGTACAGTCTTCCATTGCCTTAATTTGATTATCTTGACCAATACTAACAGTTATATCGTTACTATTTAAACTTATCAGTTTTAACATATCTTGGCGATTCATGACATCAAACAAATTTTTAACTTTGTCAATATCCTGAAATTCAGGAAATTTTAATATGTTAGTTTGACCAGACATATAAAACTTATCTTGAACCATTTCACTAACCGCTCTAACAAACACACCAACTAGCTCATCATAATAATCAATTGTTTTTTGAATATTTTGTTCAGTTTGGATTTCTTTTAAACGATTATCAATCAAATTAATTGGGCAATCATGTAAAGCATCATTTAGTAAATGAATGACTTTGTCAATATCTTTAAAGGAAATTGAATCAGGAATAAATATTTTTCTACTTTCCACATATCCTTGATCGGTGACCATAACCATAACAGCTGATGAATCAGTTAGTTTAACTATTTGAATACTTTTAATAATAGCGTTATATGAGCTTCCACCTAATGCAATTGATGCATAATTAGTTAATTGTGATACAAGTGACATTGATTCTTTAATAGCATCATCTTTACTTGTTTCATTTCGTTTAAATATTTCATCAATCATAGGAAACTTCTTTTCAACTTGTTTTTCATTTAAAATCTCATTGACATACAATTTGTATCCTTTAACTGAAGGAACTCTACCACTAGATGTATGAGTTTTTAATAAGTAACCTTGTTCTTCTAATACAGCCATATCATTTCGAATAGTTGCGGAAGAATAATCAAATTGTGGTTGTTCAGCTAAAGCTTTAGAGCCAACCGGTTCAGCAGTTCTAACATATTCTTCCACAATCCATTTTAAAATACTTAATTGACGATCAGAAATCATTCTCTTCACCTCTTTAGCACTCTTTCGTTTTATATGCTAATATTATACTCCATTTTTTTAGCACTGTCAATAGTTTAGTGCTAAAAAATAAAAATTATTCATGAAAATGTTTACAAGTCTTTTCAATATAAAAAACTATCATATGAGAATACGATAGTTTATTTTAAATTATAAATAATTTTTACAATACATTTTAAGATAGTTATTGTTCTTAATTTCATTAGATAAAGTTGTAGAAATACCATGTCCAGAATAAACACAATAATCGCTAGGTAATCGTATTATTCTTTTTAAACTTTCAATCATTTCTAACGCATTACCAGAGTAAAAATCAGTTCTACCTATAGAATAATAAAATAATGTATCACCGGTAAAAATATGTCGGTTTTTTTCATCAATATAACAAACAGAACAATTAGTATGCCCTGGTGTACATAACGCTCGTAATGCGAAAGACTTAAATTTAATAATTTGATTATCCTTAATTTCTCTAAACAATGTTTTATCCATTTTGATATTCAAACCATTCCCCAAATATGACGAAAGATTAAAATTATCATTAAATACTTTTTCAATACATTTTTTGTGGCAATAAATTTCAGGATTAAATCTTTTAACAACTTCTTCTAAATAGTAAATATGATCATAATGACCATGAGTTAATAATACAGCTTTGATATTATATTTTGCTATTTTCTTTGCTGGTACAGATGGATCAATAATTATATAGCCATCACTATCTTCTATTAAATAGCAATTACTATTTTCAATATTCGACACTATTGCAATTACATTCATATAGCTATTAATTATAATTTATTATTATAACTTCTCCTCCAAGTTTTACAATTTTATCCCATGTAATTTTAATTTTATTATTGCCAAGTCCTAAAAAACCTTTATATTTGGATATTGTTAATTCCGTAATTTTTCCAGTTTCAAAATCAATATCAATATCTGTGATTTTTCCTAGCTTATTGCCATCAGAAACATTGACAACATCTCTTGTTTGCAAATCTTTAAGTAACAAATTATCACCCAAAAAATAGTATGATAAAACTAACTAAATTATGACATTATTCGTAATTGTTGGTATATCTGCGTATAATTTATCAAGCCCGTATTTTTTCCTGTCTTCGTCTGTAAAAACATGCAAAAGAATGTCACCTAAATCAATTAAAGTCCAGCCATCAGAAAATTCTCTACCTTTTATCGTGAAATCATCGCGCAAATATGAATACACTGCTTGCATTTGTCGAGTAGATGCACTTGTACAAACAACCGCAAAATCATATAAAGGGCTGCGATTACGCATATCATATATCACAACATCTTTAACTAGATTTTTATTAATACATTCTAACACATTATCTAACTTATTACCGAAATGATAATTGTTATAACGACGATAATAATCAAGAGCCTCTCTTGTCAATTCATCAACCTCAAACCCTCTTTCTACAATATATTTATAAGTAGAATCTAAAATGTAAAATATTGCCTTTTTTATATCCACAAATGCTATATCACGTGCTTTTTCGAATTGTAAACCAACACGACCCACTTCAATAAAATCGCATACAAATAGTAACTCTTCCAAAGGTGTCATATCAGCTTTGCCAGTTGTATGAAATTGAATTGCGGATAAAATATCATCATCATGAACATCTAATTCTTTTTCTATAATATATCTTCCTAACAAAGCATGCCAAATTTTATGACTTTTGTGTAGAATATTTGTATCAAGACCATATTCTAATACAATTGTTTCATACTCTTCTTTTGTACAAAACTTAGCATAATCATGTAAAATCCCCGCAATTTGTGCTTTTTCAACATCGATATCCAAATGCAATCGTTCTATTAATTCTATGCACATTTTAGAAACATTTAGGGAATGTTCATATCTTTCATACATTTCTTCATGATTTTGTTCTTTATATTTTAACAATAATTTTTCTTTAAAAAATTCAATATTCATCATATCATTGCCTTTCTTACAATTACTCTTACATTACTAAAATACGTTAAATTAAGCGAACCAATTCCCGAAACAGTTATATATCCTAGCCCACTAACTACAATATCAATTTTTTCTTTTAATACTATTCTTTTATTAATTAATTTGCCCATTTTTTCCCTTTCAGTAGCATTGGGATATTTCAATATATCATCTTTATGAAGTTCATAAAATTCATCCGCTTTTTCTAATTTTGTTCTGTGAATTAATATATTATTTGCAAAGTTAGTATTAAATGAACTTCTTTCACCTTCTAGAAAATCAATACGAATGAAGCCTTGCACAAATAATGTTTGTAAAGGATTTAATTGAAAAGTCTTTGGTTTAATATATGATTTCGGAGTAATAAATTCTAATGTTTCTTTATTTAAAAAATATATTAAGCTATTCCTATTTATTAAACCTGGAGTATCAATTATATAGTTTGTAGCATTTAAAGGAATATATATATTATCTAAGGTTGTGTTTACGGTATTAGATACTGTAATAATGTCTTTTTCTCCAGTATATTTTTCAATTATTTTGTTAATGATTGTGGATTTACCAACATTCGTCATTCCCACAAAATATACATTACGCTTATTTTGTAAATCTTTAATTTTATTATAAAGCATTTCAATATTAGAATCTTCAAAAGATGACATCATAACAATATCTTTAACTTTAATTCTTTTTTCTTTTAAATATCGACGAACAAAATCTAGTATTTTATTATTATTTATTGAATTAATATATAAATCCATTTTATTTAAAACAAGTAAGATATTTTCGCTATTAAATAATTTATTTAAATTAAACAAAAGTGTTCCTTCTAAATCAAAGCCATCAACAATATATACTATTAAACCATTATCCTTTTTTATCTTTTCTAAATTTTCTAAATAATCACTAAAATTATTAGTTACATCATTCACACGATTATAATGTTTTAAATCAAAACATCTTTTACAATAAAATGTATCATGATGTTTTTCTAATACCGCTTTATCAATATATCCTTTTTTATTACTATCTTCTGTTTGAATAACAGCTCCACAACCAATACATTTAATATTCATGATTTTCCTCAATTAATTTATATGTTTTTTCATCATATTTTTTAAGTCTTTTCAAAACATTTTTTTCCATTTTTCGATTATTTCTTGTATACCATCTTTCATTACTCTTTTTTATTGGTCTAACTAAAACTGAATCAATTTGACATCTATTAGACCCTAATATATCAGTCATCAATTGATCACCAATAGAAATCACTTCTTCTTTATTTTTAACATTCATAACTTTTAATGCTTTTTTAAACCCTTTTTTAAATGGTTTTTTTGCTGAATTGATGCATGAAATTTTAACATCAGAACAGAAGTCAGTCACACGTTTGTTATGATTATTAGAAACAATCATCATTTTATATCCAATATGCTTTAAATTATTAAAAAAATCTTTTAATTTTTCATCCGCAAAATTTTTATCATATGGTATTAAAGTATTATCTAAATCAAAAAGAATATATTTTTTCCCCGATGCATATAATTTAACAAAATCAATGTCATATATTGATTTAACTATAATTGTGGGGATATAAGTTTTTATCTTAAAAAAACGATCTAACATATTAGTCCTTTCCACCCCTACAAATGAGGAGTTGTAAATGTTTAATATCTTATTAATGCTTCTTCCACTTTTTGGATCAGTAACAACAGATTCATACCCAGAAATCTTAAGTCCTGAGGAAGAAGAAAAATACTTAAAATTGTGGGAACAGCACGATGAGAAAGCTCGTGAAATCTTAATAGAACACAATCTTCGTCTTGTTGCTCATATTGTCAAAAAATTTGATAACATGAAAGAAGAAAAAGATGATTTATTATCAATCGGAGCTTTTGGATTAATAAAAGCTGTCGATTCTTATAATTTCAATTCCAACACACGCTTAGCAACATATGCGTCGAGGTGTATTGAAAATGAAATTTTAATGTACATTCGTAGTAATAAACGTAAGCGTCAAACAGTATGGCTTTATCAACCAATTGGCACAGATAAAGAAGGAAATGAAATTCACTTATGTGATATTATTGAAGATCCATCGCCATCAGTAATTGATGACTTAATGAAATCAGAAAATATCAAGATAATAAAAGACGCCTTACAAATTTTAGACGAACGAGAATATGATATTATAGCTTGTAGATATGGTTTTGATAGACCCGTTGAAACGCAAAGACAAATTGCAAAAAGACTTAATATATCTCGAAGTTATGTGTCCCGAATTGAAAAAAGAGCCTTAACAAAATTATATTTATATATCCAAAACCTTAAAGAAAAACCTTACTAAAGTAAGGTTTTATTTTTCAATTACAGGTAAACTTGCGGCTGCGATTGATTGACCAACACGTCGTGTTTTATCATCAGGCATATGCAATGTAGTTCTTTGCATTTCTGGGAATTCTTTATAAAGAACTTTACGTGCACGATTTAATATTGTATTTCCACCTTTACCGCTAACTACACGTCCTAATAATAAGACATGTTTAATATCATAAAAATGAGCATAATAAACAAGAGTATAACCTAAATAAATACCAATATCATTAAATATAGCATCTACTGTTTCATCACCTTGCTCATTTAAATCTTGTAAATATTTTAATTTTCTTGCTGGACTCCATGATGGGTCAAGTTCAATGCCAGCTGCTTCTGCTAATTTAATAACTCCATCTTGAGAGAAATATTTAACTCCACAACCATAATCGCCACTCCATTCATCTACCATTGCATCTTTATTAAAATCAACAGGAACGAATGCTAATTCATTTAACCAGCCAGTTAAACAATTATGTAAGCCAATATATCCAGCAGCTTCACTTGTTCCCATTGCAATACCTAATACGCGGTCTTGATTTAATTCAATAGCACCAGCTAACGCAGTAACATCACCATCATTTGCAACCACTAGTGGAACATCACCAAATTCTTTTGCAACATCCATATAAATCGTTTTAACGCGTTTATTAAAATCTTCTTCTGGAACTTTAATAAATAATGAAGCAACCATAATCTTATTATCAATACAAATACCAGCAGTTGATACACCAATAGAATCTACTCTAGGTAAATATGATGCAGCAGTTTTCATAGAATCCATTATACCATCAAAGTGATATTGAGGATCACTATTAATTTTAGGGAACCAAACAACTTCATCACTAAATACTACTTCACCATCAATTAATGCGGAAACTTTTCTATCTGAGCCACCAGCATCAAAACCAATACGGCATCCACCTAAATTGTTTTCCATCTTTTGATTTTCTTGTTTCAATTCAGGAATTTCATTTTCTGTACATTCAATGACTTGAAATTCATTTTCATAAACTTTACTCATAAAATGATAATCAAAAGATCTTAACCCTTTGTCAGAGTATGCATCTTTTAATTTTTCTGCTAAAAAATGTGAACCAGATATATAGATTTTATATCCACCGACTATCCACAATAAAGATTTCACAATTCTTTCCACAAATTCAAAATTTTCTTCATCATGTCCAGTACCATCTTTAAAAACATCCATTTTATAAATATAATTATATCCTTTTGTTCTTTCAAGACAAATTGTTAATGAAGAAACTTCATTACTTGCAGCTACTTTTTCATAAAACTCTCTCAAAGCAACAATTGCGGGTTTAAATCCCTTATCAAATTTTGGAATATACATATTTTTTAATTCCTCCTAAATTAAATATTATATCCATATTATACCATAATGATTTTGAAAAATCAACCTTGAATTAAACTATTTAAAATTAACCTCCAATAAGCATGTAATAATTTTTTTTACCAAAAAAAAGAACTCTATAATGAGTTCCCTTAAAACGTTTATAAAAATACTATTTAATACTTAATACTTTAACTCTATAAGAAATAGTTTCAGTAACAATTGGTACAATATCGCCTTCATTTGCTTTCATTAAAGCTTCTCCTAAAGCTGATTCATTTGATATTTTAGGAGTAGTCTCATCAAAAGGATTTGATTCAATACTACTTACTAATAAATATTCACATCCACCAAAGATATCATGTTCATCAGTATCAAGAACTTCAAATTTAATCATTTTTCCTAAATTTGATGAAGTATGAGTAATTACAACCGCATTTTTCAATGTGATTTCTAACTCTTTAATTCTTCTTTCGATTTCTCTTTGAGCTTCACGAGCAGCATCATAATCCGCATTTTCAGATAAGTCACCTTGTGCTCTAGCATCTTTCAAATCTTCTAGATTCTTAACCCTATCAACTGTTTTTAACTTATTCAATTCGGCAACTAAGCCATCATAACCTTCTTGAGTTAATTGTATTTTTTGTTGATTCATAATATTACCATTCCTTTATTTCCTAAAGATTATATCATAATTCAAATCAAAATGCAAGATATAAAAACTAAATCACAAATTATTCAGTTGTTTTTATAGTTTTCCTATATTTATAATACTAATAAAATTACATAAAAATAAATATTTATTTAGTGTGAGAATTTTCACTATTGTTTGTTCAAAAATTCACTCACATATTGTATAGCTTTATCGTTTAAATTGTCATCATTAAATATTTCAATACAATCCATTTTATTTTTAAACCAAGTAATTTGTCTTTTTGCATAGTGTCTTGTATCTTTTTTTATTTTTTCTTTCACTTCATCTAATGACAATTCATTATGTAAATATTTATAAATATCCAAATATCCTATTTCTTTAATTCGAGTTATATCAATTCCTTTTTTTTCTAAATTTGATACCTCATCAACCCATCCATTTTCAAACATCAAATCACATCTTTTATTAATACGTTCATATAATTCGTCACGATTGCGATTAATAAACAAAATTAGAGCGTCATAATAAGGAGTATTTTCTCGTTTTGAAACAGTTCCTTCACTAATAACTAATTGCAAATAACGAAGTACCCTTTTTCTATTGTTAGGATGAGTCTTACTTGCCGCTTCAGGATTATATGAATTTAATAATTTATACAATTGTTCATTAGATAAAGATTCATATTGTTTAATAAATTCATCATCTCTTTTAGGGGAAGATAAATCATAATCCGTTATTAATGCATCCACGTATAATCCACTACCACCAACAATAATAGGTAAAGAATTCATTGAATCAATAATATTTCGAGCTTCTCTTTGAAAATCATTAATTGAATAATTTTGAGCTGGCTCTAAATTATCAATAAAATAATGTTTAATTCCTTGTTTTTCCTCATCAGTAATTTTTGCGGTTCCAATATCTAGTAATAAATGCATTTGTGATTGATCGCAATTTATAATTTCACCATTAAATTTTTTTGCGATTGTAATAGATAAATCAGTTTTACCAACTCCTGTAGGACCAACAATAACAACAACCTTTTTTAAACTATTCTTTTGAACCATTTTTCAATCTCATTCTTATTAAATTTAATAATTATTGGCCTTCCATGTGGACAAGTAAAAGGATTTTCTGTATTTCTTAAATCATCTAATAAATATTCAATTTCTAAAGAACTATGATATTCATTTCCTTTAATTGATTTTTTACATGCTAATGACTTAGCTAATGAATTCAAAAACTCTCTTTTACTGTTTTTACTACCATGAATTATATGTGTTATAATTTCTTCCACAAATTCTTGTTCACGACCTCTAAAAATCCATACCGGAATTCTACGAATAATAAATGTATTGCTACCAAATTCTTCTAAATCAATTCCCAATGTTTTAATTTCATCAAGATGTTCTTTTACTAGCATTGCATCATTTGTGGAAAAATCAATGTTAAAAGGAATTAATAAATCATATCCAATTTTATCATCTTTTTCCAATTCTTTAATTATTTTTTCATAATTAATTCTTTCAGCAGCAGCATGTTGATCAATGACATATAATTCATCTTCTGATTGAGCAATAATATATGTTCCAAATAGTTGTCCAATGTAATTCAGTTTACTAATTTTATCTATTGGTCGATAATTTTCATCAACTACTTCATCATTATTGAAGGTAAATTTTTGTTGAAAAGGAGTTTCTTTTTCTTCCTCTTCAATAATTTCTTCAATAACTTCTTCATCATGCATTAACGTTGGTTCAGAACTATCTTCTTCAAAATTAATATATTGTGTATCTTCAGTAAAATCATCAGATTCTTCAGATTCTTCAAAATCGTCCATTTCTTCTTCATCGTCATCATCTAAATATTCATTTTCTAACTCTTCTAATGAACTTTCTTCTGACTCATTATAATGAAATGTTTTTTCTTCATTAATTTCATCGTTTGCAGATGACATATTAATAGATAAATCAGATAATTTCAAAGCTTTATTTATCATTGAAGTAATTAAGTCTAATAATAATTTTTCATCAGAAAATCGAACTTCAGCTTTCGTAGGGTGAACATTCACGTCAACAATACTAGCATCAGATTCAATATTCAAAACGGCAATTGGATATTTGCCAACCATCAATGATGTATCATATCCTTTAACTATACTATTATTAATATTATAACTTTTAACAGGCCTTCCATTAACAAATAAATAAATATAATTTTTACTTGATCTAGTAACAGACAAATTAGAAATATAACCTGTAACTTTATATATACCATTATTATCAAATACTGAAATCATATTCTTCGCCACATCATTGCTAATAACAGAAGCAATAACTTCAAGCAATTCACCATTGCCATATGTTTGCATAATTACGTGATCGTTATTTGTTAATATAAATGATATATTAGGATTAGAAAGAGAAACGCGTGTCATATAATCAGTTATATAACTCAATTCCACATTTGGAGACTGTAAATTTTGTAATCTTGCAGGGGTATTAAAGAATAAATTCTTAACAATTATTTCCGTACCTTTACCATGTGCGATTACACCTTCAGACATCGGAATACCACCCTTTAATGAGTACATCATTCCACTCGCACCATTAGTACTTGTTATTAATCTAAAATTTGATACTGCTACAATTGACGCTAAAGCTTCACCTCTAAAACCTAAAGTATGAATATTGAATAGATCGCTATCATTTTTTATTTTGCTTGTTGCATGTGGCAAAACACATAATTTAACATCAACAGGATCCATTCCATCACCATCATCAACAACTCTAATTTCTGTCAATCCTGAATCCACAAGTTGGACATTAATCTTTGTTGCATGAGCATCAATACTATTTTCAACTAATTCTTTAACAACTGATGCAGCTCTTTCAATAACTTCACCAGCGGCAATTAAATTAGCAGTATGTTCATCTAATTGTTTTATTATTGCCATATTTATCACCTATTTTAATTTTTTTTGTAACTCATTCAGAACATTTAATGCATCAATTGGACTCATTTCATAAATATTTAATTCTTTAATTTCATTTATTACGTCAGTTTCACTTTCTGATTTAGAATCAAATATTAATGGAGCAACATAATTATCTAAAGATAATTTTTTCACATCATAATTCTCTTGTGTTTGAAGTTTTGATAAAATATCACTTGCTCGTATAATAACTTCTGTAGGAATTTTAGCAAGTTTTGCAACATTTATACCATAACTTTTAGATATTGGTCCATCCTTTACTTTATGTAAAAAGACAATATCACCTTTTACTTCTTCTGCACTTACATGAACATTTTTTAAATTCTTAAGCGAATCATCTAATGATGTCAATTCATGGTAGTGAGTAGAAAATAATGTTTTACATCCAATATTATTATGTATAAATTCAATTATTGCTTGTGCTAAAGCCATACCATCATATGTTGCTGTGCCTCTACCGATTTCATCAAATAAAACCAAACTCTTATTTGTTGCAAAAGAAAGAGCATTATTAACTTCCATCATTTCAACCATAAAAGTTGATTGCCCACTGACAATATCATCACTAGCTCCAATTCTTGTAAATATTTGATCAAATATTGGTAAATCAGCTGCTTTTGTGGGAACAAAACATCCAATTTGTGCCATAATTGCAATTAAAGCAATTTGTCGCATATACGTTGATTTACCACTCATATTAGGTCCAGTAATTAATAATATTGATTCATTGCTATCCATATATAAATCATTTGGAATGTAATGAGTAGTTAGATTTGTTTCAATAACAGGATGTCTACCTTCCTTAATTTTTATAATATTATTGTCATTAAGAGTAGGTCTAACATACTTATTTTCATTTGCCACTTTTGCAAAAGATAACATCATATCAAGTTCAGAAACTATATGTGCTAGTTTTTGTAATACATTAGTGTATTCCTTAACTTTATCACGAAGTTCCCTAAATAATGTAGCTTCGATTTCAATTGATTTTTCTTCAGCTCTAAGAATTAGAGCTTCTTTTTCTTTCAATTCTTGTGTAATATACCTTTCCGCATTGCTCAAAGTTTGTTTTCTTATATAACCATATTCATCTTTTATTAATTCACTTTGAAGTTTTGAAACCTCAATATAATAGCCAAATACTTTATTAAATCCTACTTTTAAAGTTTTAATACCTGTTTTTTCTTTTTCTTTTGCTTCTAATGATAAAATATAATTTTTACTATTTAAATTAATATCTTTTAATTCATCTAATTCTTTAGAATATCCTTTTTTAATTACATTACCATCTTTTAATGTATATGGGGCATCTAAATCAATTGCTTCATCAATCATTTTAAATATGCACATATATGAATCAAAATCATTTGAGAAATCAAATTCAGAACTTAAATTCATTTTTTGCACAAGTTCTTTAATTTTAGGCATATTTTCTAATGATTTTCTTAACTGTAAAAAATCTCTAGGATTAGCATTTTCATAAGAAATACGACCAACTAATCTCTCCAAATCATAAACATTTAATAAAACTTTTCTTAAATCATTAGCATTTAAAAAAGATTTTTTGATTTTGTCAATTATATTATATCTTCTTTCAATATCATCTCTATTTATGAAAGGAAATAATAAAGCTTTTTTTAAGAATCTACTTCCCATTGCAGTTGAGCATTTGTCCAAAACACTCAATAATGAATTCTTACGATCCTGAAATCTTAATGTTTCTAATAACTCTAAATTTTTTCGTGACGCAATATCAATTTTCAAATAGCTATTAATATTGTATTTTACAACTTTTTGCATATGAACTAATGTTCTTTTTTGAGTGCGGATAATATAATTTAATAATCGGCAATAATTCTTTTCTTCTTCTTTATCTAAATTAATTAATAGCCCTTTGAAATACGATGGAACTTGATCATTATCTTCTATAGATAATGCAAAAGAATATTTTTGTTTTAGAGGATTTAAAATATCTTGACGAAAACTAGAATTTACAATAATTTCTTTAGCGTTTAATTTAATAATTTCCGCAAATAATAATTGTTCATTATTAGGAATATCAGTTAAATATCCTTCACCAGTTGATAAATCGACATAACTTAATATAAAAACATTTTTATTTGTGGATAAAGAAACTAAAAAATTATTTGTTTTTGCATCTAATGAAACTTCATCAATTAATGTTCCTGGTGTAACAATTCGAACAACATCTCTTTTAACAATCCCTTGAGCATCTTTCGGATTTTCAACCTGCTCTACAATTGCTACTTTGTATCCTTTTTCAGTTAAAGTATCTAAATAATTATTAACAGCATGATATGGTACACCAGCCATAGGAATTCTCTCTTCAACTCCTGCATCCTTGCCTGTTAATACAATTTCTAATTCCTTTGACCCCACAATGGCATCATTAAAAAATAATTCATAAAAATCACCAACGCGATAAAAAATTAATGTATCTGGATATTGTTCCTTGATTTCCAAATACTGTCTAATCATTGGTGAATATTTCATTTTATCTATATTTTCATACATAGTATTTTGCCTCTTCTTACTAAATATTATTATATCATTTCTAACGCAATATTTCAACTGATTTTAATTGTGAAATCGCATATAAAATTATTATATAATTTAAAAAGCCACACCCATAGGATGTGACTTTGATTATAAATTAAAACTATTTTAATTCAACAACAGCGCCAGCTTCTTCTAATTTAGCTTTTAATGCATTTCCTTCATCAACTGAAACGCCTTCTTTAACGTTAGATGGAGCACCATCAACTAATTCTTTAGCTTCTTTTAATCCTAAGCCAGTTAATTCTCTAACTGCTTTGATAACGTTAATTTTGTTTGGTCCGATTTCTTTTAATACAACATTAACTGTTGATGGTCCTTCTTCTTCAACTGGTCCTTGTGCAGCAACAGCAACAGGAGCAGCAGCAGTAACTCCAAATTCTTCTTCGATTGCTTTAACTAATTCATTTAGTTCTAAAACAGTCATTTCTTTTAAAGATTCAATAAATTCATTTACATTGATTTTCATAATATTTTCCTCCTAGTTTATTCTTTTTCAGCAACAGCTTTAATAACACAAGCCATATTGCGTATAGGTGCTTGTAAAACACTTAGTAACATAGATAACATACCATTCTTGTCTGGTAATGTTGCAACAACCTTTAATTCATCTAATGGTAATACTTTTCCTTCAACTACACCAGCTTTAATTTTAAGCTTTTCGTTTGTTTTAGCATAACCATAAACAATTTTTGATGCACTAGTTGCATCCTTTGAGAAAGCTACAGCAGATGGTCCTTTTAAAGCTTCATCTAAGCCAGCATAACCACATTTTTCAGAAGCACGTCTGATAATGTTGTTTTTAATAACATGCATTTCACATCCGCTTGCATATAATTGTCTACGTAAAGCCATAGTTTCAGCAACTGTTAATCCAATACAATCAACAATAACTGCAGATTGAGACTCTTGGAATTTAGCAGCAACTTCATCAACATGAGCAATTTTCGCATTCAAAGTAGCTTCTTTCATTATTACACCTCCTTAAAAATTTAAGAATAAGATCAAAAAATCTTAAACAAAAAACCTCTTAACGTGCGGAAGCCGTAGGTTAAGAGGATAGAGTTTTACTCATTTTTTTAACCTCGGTAGGATTTTTAAGCTACGCCCCTACTGTCTACGGCATATAATCTATAAACTATTTTTATATGGTATTTAAAATTGTATTTTCAACTACTTTAAGGGATTAGATAGTTGCTGGATCAACTTTGATTCCAGGCCCCATTGTTGTAGCGATTGAGATATTTTTAACATACACACCTTTTACAGTTGCAGGTTTTGCTCTCATTAAAACGCCATTAATTGTTCTAATATTTTCAGCTAGTTTAGATGCTTCGAATGATGCTTTACCGCAAATCATAGCGATATTTCCAGCTTTATCAACACGATATTCAACTTTACCAGCTTTAATTTCTTCTACAGCTTTTTTAATATCCATAGTTACTGTACCAGTTTTTGCATTAGGCATTAATCCTTTAGGTCCTAAAATCTTACCGATTTTACCTAATTCACCCATTACATCTGGTGTAGCAACGATAATATCAAAATCAAACCATCCGCCTTTAATTTTTTCAATGTATTCAGCATCGCCAACGTAATCAGCTCCTGCTTCTTCAGCTTCTTTTGCTTTTGGTCCCTTAGTTAAAACTAAAACTTTTCTTGTTTTACCAGTTCCATTAGGTAATACAATTGCTCCACGTAAATTTTGTTCAGCTTTACGTGAATCTAAGTTTAAGCGAAAAACAAGTTCAACTGTAGCATCAAATTTAGTTGTTGCTGTTTGTTTAACTAATTCAACAGCTTCATCTAAGCTATATTTTTTTGTTGTGTCAACAAGTTTTGCAACTTCTTGATATTTCTTTCCTAATTTTGCCATTTGTTTTTCCTCCTTTGTGGTCTAACGGATATTCCTCCCACTGCTTAAGCTCCATAGCTTAAACACTTTTGTGAATCGTTAGAAAATTAATTAGTCTTCAACAACGATTCCCATATTTCTTGCAGTTCCTTCAACAATCTTCATTGCTTGATCAACAGTATAAGCATTTAAGTCAGGTAATTTAGTTTCCGCAATTTCTCTAACTTTGTCTCTTTTAATTGTTGCCACTTTATTCTTAATTGAATTTGATGAACCGCTTTGAATACCAGCTGCTTTTTTAAGCATATCTGATGCTGGTGGAGTCTTTGTTATAAAAGTAAAAGAACGATCTTCATAAACAGTTATAACTACTGGAATAACCCATCCTGCCATATCTTTTGTTGCTTCATTAAATTGAAGAACGAATTGTTGACCATTAACACCGGCTTGTCCTAATGCAGGTCCTACAGGTGGAGCCATTGTAGCTTTTGCTGCTTGAATTTGTAATTTAATTACTTTTGTTATTTTTTTTGCAGCCACGAGACACACCTCCTTTTTGTCCGTGCGTGGTACTTACGAGTTTTATACTCTTCCACTTATAAAAATAGTACGTGAGATTTATGCACGCTAACATATTATACTATTTTTTTAGTGTTTTGTCAATATAGTATTTCAACTTTGTTAATACTTTTTTAAAATGATACTAGTTTCTCATTTTTCAAAATGATACCA
>CAZFAM010000004.1:0-72907 GCA_964516425.1 uncultured Bacteroidales bacterium
CTTGAGTAAAATTAATCTTGATATTTGAAAACAAAACAAATTTTTAAAAGTATACCTTTTTAAAAATTATTAAAAGAGTTATATAATCATTATTATACCTCTTTACTAAGACATTTATTGTCCTTTATAAAAAAATTATAAAAGTATATATTTATAATCATAATTACTTTTATAATATAAAAAAGTCAAAAGAAACTAATATGATCTTTTGACTTTTTATTATTAATCATTAATATAATGAATTTTATTTATGTCGAATTGTGTTCTTGCTTCATAGTCTCCATCAGGATAACCAACATGTATTAATCCTAAAGGCATAATATTTTCAGATAATTGCAAAACCTGTTTTAATAATTCCACTCTTTCCTTAACAGGATATACTCCACACCAACAAGTTCCTAACTCTAATTCTACAGCTTCAAGTAATAAATTTTCAATTGCAGCTGAACAATCTTGAATCCAAAAATCATTATCTGATTTTATAATTGAACGATCCAAATTAGATGCAACCACAATTAATAAAGGCGAATTAAAATTCCAATGTGGAACTGACGTTTTAATTTTTTCTTGAACATTTTTATTTTTTATAATATAAAATTCCCATGGTTGTTTATTAATAGCACTCGGTCCTGCCATTGCTGCTTGAAGTAATCTTGTAATTTTTTCATCACTTACTTCTTGACCCTTATATTTTCTTACACTTCTTCTTTTATATAAAGCTTCTTCGATATTCATTTTTCTCTCCTATTCTAAAGCAATTTTCATATTATCAATAATATTATTTGCGGCTAAATTATATGCTTGTTTAGCAATATTATAAATAGAATCAGCTGTTGCTGCTCCATGAGCTTTAATAACAATTTTATTAACGCCTAATAATATACCTCCACCTAAAGCATTAAAATCATATTTAGACATTAAGTTCTTAATTACTTTATTAACACCTATTTGTTCTAACTCAGGTAACTTTTTTTGATATAAATACAATTCTTTAATAATAGTTTTGGCAGTACCTTCAATATTTTTTAAAATAACATTACCCGAAAATCCATCACACAACACAACATCCGCGACGTCATTTAACACTTTATTTCCTTCCACATTCCCAATAAAATTCAACTTTGAATTCTTCAACAATTGTGTTGCTTCTTTAACTAATTCATTTCCTTTACCTTCTTCAACACCATTTGATAATAAGGCAATACGTGGGTTTTCTATATTTAGCATTGTCTTTAAATAACAGTTAGCCATTTTCGCAAACCCAAGTAAATATTCAGCTTTACAATCTACATTGATACCACAATCCATCAAAGCAAATAATTTATTATTTTCATTAGGTAATAAAGCCATCAAACCAGGACGACATTTATTTATGCGTTCTAATTTCATTATAGCACCACTCAATACAGCACCTGATGCCCCCGCAGAAATCATAACATTTATATCATTATTTTCTTTCAAAAAATCATATGCTTTAACAAGTGATGATTCCTTCTTTTGTCTAATTGCTTGTGTTGGAATGTCATAGTTAGTAATTTCTTCACTTGACACTACTAGCTTTAAGTTAGGAATGTTATTAATCATACTATTAATACTTTCTGGTCCAAATAAGTAAATTTCTAAATCATCAATTTCTTTCGCAATTTTAATTGTCCCTTCCACAATTGTTTGATATCCATTATCAGAACCCATTGTATCAATAACAATTTTTTTATTCATTCTACTCACCCTTTATGGTAACTTCTTTACCTTTAAAATATACCCCTAAAGTTCCTGGTCCAGTTGTTGCACCAACACAAGGACCTATATAATCAATATAAACTCCTTGACATTTAACTTCTTTCAAAATATGTTCTTTTAAATAATTAGCATCTTCTATAGAATCAGCGTGACCTATATATATAATTTGATTTTCCGAATCAATAATATTTTCTTTTGTAAATTCAACTAAGTAATTTAAAGATGCAATTCTCCCTTTTACTTTCTTAAAAGCATAATTTTGACCAATTACGTCAGAAATAATAATTGGTTTTACACCAAATAAATTACCTAATAAAGCAGTTGAAGTTTTAACTCGACCTGATTTTCTTAAATAATCTAAATTTTCAACTGTAGCTACTTGATTATACTTTAATTTATTTTCTTCCACATACTGTGCGACTTCTTCAATTGTTTTTCCTTCACTTCTCATTTTTGATGCATCAATTGCAATCATTGCTTGGCCTAAACAACTAATTAAAGTATCAATTAAAATAATTTTACGTTCTGGATAACTTGCTTCAATATCTTCCTTTACTGTTCTTGCAACATTTATAGAACCTGATAAAGCTGTTGAACAAGCTAAATATAATATATTTTTTCCTTCACTTAAATACTTAGTAAATTTATTTAAAAACTCTTCATATGAAACTAAAGCTGTTTTTACTCTTTTTCCTTTTCTCATTAAATCATATAATTCTTTTGGCGAATATTCATCCCAATTTAAACTTGCGGGTAATTCCTTATCGTCATAACTTATTGTCATTTGTGCATAATCAACATTGTATTTATCTCTTAATTCTTTTCCCATATCTGATGTAGAATCTACTAATATTACAAAATCATTCATGTTTATCCCTCCTCATATAATAGTCATTGACAATTAATATTTTATCATATATAATTATCATACTCAATCAACAATTATCGACATATGTCGCATAAAATACAATTGTTTAAAAATGTTTTGGAGGTTATATGTTTACAAAAGAAAAAATTAAAAGCAATGATTTACGTGTTCAAAAAACAAAAAAACTAATAAAAGAAGCATTTTTTGAATTAGTTGAAGAAAAAGGATATGCAAAAGTTACTGTTATGGATATAACAAAAAAAGCAATGATTAATCGTAATACTTTTTATTTACATTATTTAGATAAAGAAGATTTAATCGATCAAATCTTGAATGAAAACTATATTCTTCATTTGCCTTTTCTTAAAAATTTAATTAGTTCAGGATATTTAATTGCGGCACAAAACTCTAATGAAGTATTATATAAAATATTCAAAGAAACATGCTTACTAATTAAAGAAGAAATTGATTTATACCGTATTATTGTTTTAGACCCTGGTTTAATTGGATATTTCAATAAATTAAAATACTATATAAAAAAAGAGATAAATACATTTACTGATTTACCTCTTAATAAACAATTATTATTTGATTACATATATGAAGGTTTATTTGGAGTCCTTACTCAATGGATTATTAAACAATTTACATCTGTTGAAGAGATGGCACGTTTAATGATATCTCTTATTGAGCAAGACTATAAACGTTTATTGAATAATTAAATACTCCAATTACCATTTTTGAAGACTTCAACTTTAGTACCATCAAATTTTGTTCCAATGATACTTAAATCTTCACTACCAACCATAAAATCAACATGATTCATAGATTCATTAAACTGCATTTGTTTCCAATCTTCTTCTGTTAAATTTTCATAATCGCGGATATTATTTTTAAAAGCAGCACCAAAAGCTAAATGGCAACTAGCATTTTCATCAAATAATGTATTATAAAATAACACACCTGATTTATTAATTGGAGAATCATATGGAACTAATGCTACTTCACCTAAATGAGAAGAAGCTTCATCATCCTTAAATAATTCTTCTAATACTTCTTGTCCTTTTTCAGCTTCTACTTTTACAGCTTTTCCTTTTTCAAAATATACTTTAAAGTTTTCAACTAATTTTCCTCTTAGTGATAATGGTTTAGTAGATACTACTACTCCATCAACACCATCATATTTTGGCATTGTAAATACTTCTTCTGTAGGCATATTAGCAACAAATGAAATATTAGTTCCTAAGGTTTTTTCATCAGCACTTAACCAAAAATGATTTGGCATTAAATGAATTTTTAAATCAGTTCCATTAGATGATTTATATTCTAAATAATCAAAATTAAACTCATTCATACGATGAGCTTTTTCTTTTAAAGTTTTTGTATGTTCTTCCCAATTATGTAAAGCATTCATATCTATTCTTGTTGTTTGTAAAATTGCTTCTTCTAATTTCTTATATGCATCTTTAGGTTTATCATTTGGAAATACTTTACTAGCCCAAGCCATAGAAGGCATAGCACAAATTACCCATTGATATTTATTTTCCATGGCATCTAAATATTTTTTAATTGCGGGATATCTTTCTTGTCTTGCCTTTAATGATTGTGACATATCAATACCATTAAATACATCTGGATCACTATCTTCAACATATATGCATACTGGCAAAATTTTACTTCTATTTTCTAAATCAGGTTCACGCAAAATTGATGTTTCAAGGAATGTTTCATATTTAACGTTTTTATATGTTAATTTAGATACTTCCATATCATCATATTCCACTTTAACATATCTTGCTTTGGCTTTATAACATTCTTCAACTAAACATCTAACAAATTCAAATTGATGTACACTTGCATAAACATATACAAATTGTCCTTTTTGGACATTTGCTCCTACTTTTACAACTGCTTGCGCATATTTTTTTAATATACTTTTTTTCATTATTCTTCACCATCCTTAATTATTCTTGTGCCTTTATTCCCCATTAATGCTTCATATGCTTCATCAATAGATGTAATAATAGCAATTTTATTTTTATCTTTCACAAAATCTATACAAGCTTCAACTTTTGGTTTCATACTGCCTGCATGAAAATGACCTTCATGATTATATTTTTCCATTTCCTTAACTGTTACAAGGTTAAGGTTTTTTTGGTTTTTAGTATTATAATTAATAGCAACATTACTAACAGCAGTTAATATTAATAAATAGTCACTATTAATTGATAAGGCTAATAAACTAGAAACAAAATCTTTATCAATTACTGCATCAACACCAACTAATTTTTCATTCTGTTTAACTACAGGAATACCGCCACCACCACAAGCAATAACAATATTACCATTTTGTATTAATGACTCTATCGTTAATTGTTCAACTACTTTTTTAGGCTTTGGTGAGGGTACAACTCTACGATATCCTCTACCCGCATCTTCTTTCATACAATAAGGCATTTTTTCTGCTTCTTCTTTTGTATAAAAAGAACCAATTGGTTTAGTGGGATTAGAAAAAGCAACATCATTAGGATCTACTTCCACTTGTGTAATTATAGAAATAACATTTTTCTTTATCCCTTGGTTAGTTAATTCGTTTTGTAATGCATTTTGTAAATGATAGCCAATATATCCTTGACTCATAGCACCACATTCACTAAATGGCATCTCATAAACTTTTTCATTATTTTTATTTCCTTCTGTAAAAGCAAGATTAATAAGTCCTACTTGGGGACCATTACCATGAGTTATTATTACCTCATGTCCTGCTTTAATAATAGGCACTATTTTTTTTGCGGTAAGGCTTGCCATTTCTTTTTGGCTTTCAGGTGTATTACCTAAAGCATTACCTCCTAAAGCAATAACGATTCGCATTATTTCACCATTGTTGCATAAATAACGGCTTTAATAGTATGAAGTCTATTTTCTGCTTCATCAAAAACAACTGATTGTTTACCTTCGAAAACTTCTTCTGTTACTTCAAGACCATTTAAACCAAATTTTTCATAAACTTCCTTACCAACTTTTGTTTCCAAATTATGGAATGATGGTAAGCAATGTAAGAATATAGCATCTTTTTTTGCTTTACTCATTAATTTGCTATTGACTTGATATGGTTGTAACATTTTAATTCTTTCTTCCCATACGCTATCTGGTTCTCCCATTGATACCCATACATCAGTTACAACTACATCACAATCTTTAACACCTTCATTGATATCTTCTGTTAAAGTAATTTTAGCACCTGATTCTTCGCAACAAGCAAGACATTGTTTTACTAGTTGTTCATTAGGCCATAATTCTTTTGGTCCTACAGCACGGAAATCAATTCCCATTTTACTTGCACCAATCATTAATGAATTACCCATATTATATCGAGCATCACCTAAATATGCCATTTTAATTCCTTTTAAATGTCCTTTATGTTCTTGAATAGTTAATAAATCAGCTAATATTTGAGTTGGATGATATTTTTCTGTTAAGCCATTCCATACAGGAACACCTGAATATTGTGCTAATTCTTCCACAGTTTCTTGTTTAAAACCACGATATTCAATTCCATCAAACATTCTTCCTAAAACTCTGGCAGTATCTTTGATACTTTCTTTTTTACCCATTTGACTTCCTGAAGGACCTAAATATGTAGCATGCATTCCTAAATCATAAGCTGCCACTTCAAATGCACATCTTGTTCTTGTAGAATCTTTTTCAAAAAGTAAACATATATTTTTTCCTTCTAAACATTTAGTTTGAATTCCTTGATGTTTTTTGTTTTTAAAATCTTTCGATAATTGTAATAAATAATCAATTTCTTCTGGTGTATAATCTAACAAAGTTAATAAGTTTCTTTTATATAAATTCATAATTATTCTCCTAATTTTTCTCTTTCTAATGGCATGCACATACATCTAGGACCACCACGCCCCCTAGATAACTCACTTGATGGTATTGTATGTACTTTAATATTATGTTTTTCTAGTATTTCATTTGTAATATAATTTCTTTCATAAGTAATAACTTCACCCGGAGCAATTGCTATTGTATTACTTGCGTCACTCCATTGTTCACGATCTGCGGATACACTATCATGTCCGCCACATGGAATTAATGTTATTTTCTTACCTATGTATTGTTCTAATACTTTTTCTAACTTGTCATGTAATTCTTCTACAACTAATTTTCCTTCACGATTTAAATCTTTTTCAACTTTAAAAATACGCATTAATTCATAACATTCTTTATGAATAGTAAATTTATCAAAATCAATTTGCGTAAATATTGTATCTAAATGCATGAATGTTCGAAACTTTGGAATGTCAAATGCAAGAACTGTTTTATAATTTGTATTATTATCATAAAACAAACTTTTCGCAAGTTTTTCAATTGACGATGGTTTAGTACGTTGACTAATTCCGACAATCAATGTCTCGCTATTTAAAACCATTATATCGCCACCTTCAATACTTGTTTTATGATCGCGATTATAAAATAGCTTATTATTTTTATATAAAGGATGATATTTAAATATATATTCTCCATAAATAGTTTCACGACATCTAGTGACAGAAAACATCTTATTTAAACATACACCATCATTTATAATTGCGAAAGGATCGCGTGTGAAGTATAAATTAGGTAAAGGATCTGTGATAAAAGGATAACTTGAAACATAATCTGTTAATGTTCTCATTTTATAATTTGGAAGTTCACTTTTTTGAATACCTGCCATAGTCTTAAGAACCATAGTTTTTGTATCTTTAATATTTTCCAAATATTCAATGACCACATCTTGCAATGTTTCACTTGCTACATTAGCTTCTTCAATGAATTGTTTAATAAATTTATTTTTAATATCTTCACTCACATTTAAAGCTTCAGTCACTAAATCAACTAAATAAACAACTTTTACTCCCGCTTTTTTAAATGCTTCCGCAAAAGCCCTATGTTCACGGATTGCTAATGGCAATGATGGTATATCGTCAAATAGTAAATCATCTAAATACTTAGGTGTTAAATTTTCTAATTCTTTTCCTGGCTCATGTAATAATACAGTTTTTAATTTTCCAATTTCAGAATAAACATTTAAACTACTCATAATTTCCTCACTTTTAGTATTAGTATATCATATTTTAATAGTTTTATAAATATTTTTATAACAAAAAAACTTAAGTTTTACACCTAAGTTTTATTTTATTAATCCAGAAATAAAAATTTCAATACCAATTCCTATTAGAATAATACCACCAAGCATTTCTGCTTTATTTCCAAGTTTAGTTCCAAACTTCTTTCCAATAAATACAGATGCAAAAGATAATATAAAAGTTATTGTAGCAATAATTAATGCACATATTACAGCTTCTCCAATAGAATATTCCGCAATTGTTAATCCCACAGATAATGCATCAATAGATGTAGCAATCGCTTGCACAAATAATGTAGCAAAAGTAAGTACTTTAGCTTCATTATCTTCTTCTTTTTTAAAGCCTTCAAAAAGCATTTTTCCACCTAAAAAGCATAATAAAATTAAAGCAATCCATGGAATAAATTTTTCAATATATTGTAAAATAGCATGACCGATAAAATATCCTATTAAAGGCATAAGTGCTTGAAAGAATGCAAACATAAAAGCTATTAATACAATTTTTCTTTTTTTCATATTTGGTTCATTTAATCCATTAGCCATAGATACTGCACAAGCATCCATTGCTAAAGCGATACCTAGTAAAATACTTTGTATATAAAATTGTAACATAATATCCTCCGATACAACTTTAGTATTTTATCACTTATTATGACTTTTTGCAATACATTTTGACAAATATTAAAAAAGAGATAATATATTTTCACAAATATATTACCTCCTTATATTTTAAAATGGTTTTATTTTATTGACTTACCTATACAAAAAGCTTGACCTACTTTTTTACCTAGTTTCACATATGAATGGGATGTTGGATCATATGAAATTAAATTCATTTTTTCAATATCAATATTACCCTTTTCATCTAAAACTTTTTCATCTGCAGAAACATTAACAATTTTACCTACTACTCTTCCGTTATCATTATACTTAAGTTCACATTCTAATGATATTGGAAAATCAGTAAAAATTGGTGCATTTACAAATGAACTTTTTTCAACATGTAAATTAGCTTTACTAATTTTATTTGGTTCTTCGTTTCCAGATACAATTCCCACATAATCAGCTTCTGCCATATGTTCAAAATCTGCAAATGCTACAGTAAAAGCTTTAGTAATTTCTAAATTCTTGGTTGTTTTATGTTCTGCTAAATTAATTTCCACTTCATTATAATCCGCTATAGTTCCCCATGCTACATTCATAGCATTAGGAATATTATTTTCATCATATGTACCAATAATTAATACTGGCATTGGCATTAAATAAGTTTTGGGACCAAAATTTTTTCTCATGTTTTTCTCCTTTGAAAAAATTATATCGCTTTTTGTTAATTAATTCAATGGTTCTGAATTTTCTTTTTTATCTTTTTTAGCATTGCATAAGAAGTTTACTAAAATACCTATAATTAATGCACATGCAACTTCAGTAATTGTTATTTTACCAATTGATAATGTCATTTTTCCAACACCAACAATTAAAATAACTGCAACTACAAATAAGTTTTTGTTATCTCCTAAATCTACTTCTTGAATCATCTTTAATCCAGATACTGCAATAAATCCATATAATGATACACAAACACCACCCATTACACATGAAGGGATTGTTGATAAGAATGTAGAGAAAGGTCCAAAGAATGAAATTACGATAGCTAAGATAGCTGTTGTCATGATTGTAACAACTGAAGCATTACCAGAAATAGCAACACATCCTACAGATTCTCCATATGTTGTATTAGGACATCCACCAAAGAAAGCACCTGCCATTGAACCTACACCATCACCTAATAATGTTCTATAAAGTCCTGGTTCTTCTAATAAATCATGTTCAATAATTGTAGATATGTTTTTATGATCAGCAATATGTTCAGCAAATACAACAAATGCAACTGGTACATAAGCTACTGCTATAGTTCCTAAATATGCAAAGAACTCACCAGCACTTTCAAATTCTTTAATACCTTTAAATGCTTCTAAGAATGTAAATGTTGGAATCCATTCGATTTTTTCAAATTTTGAGAAATCAATAATTACTAATTCTTTTACATCAGCAACATTTCCAATCACTGTAAAGATTGTAGCTAATAAATATCCTGCTAAAATACCAATTACAAACGGAATCATCTTAATCATTTTTCTTCCGTAAACTGAGCAAGCAATCGTTGTACCTAAAGTTACAAGACCACAAAGAATACCAATAAATACAGTTGTTGATGAAGCATCTTCTAAAAATGATCCTGTCATTAAATCGCTAACCGCATTTCCTGCTAATGATAATCCAATAATTGCAACTGTAGGTCCAATTACTACAGCTGGCATTAATTTATCAATCCACTTAGTTCCAAATAGTTTAATTAAAACAGCAATTACTACATAAACTAAACCTGCTAAAACTGCACCAATAATTAATCCTAAATATCCTACACTAGCACTAACAGCACCCGCAAATGCTGCACTCATAGATCCTAAGAATGCAAATGAAGATCCTAAAAATACTGGACTTTTAAATTTTGTAAATAATAAGTAAACAATTGTTCCAACACCAGCGCCAAATAAAGCAGCTGACATACTCATTCCATTTCCAACAATTCTTGGAACAGCAATTGTTGCAGCCATGATAGCTAAAAGTTGTTGAAGCGCAAATACTAAAGTTTGTCCAAATTTTGGTTTGTCATTAACATTAAAATACAATTTCATAATTTTTTTCTCCTTTTCCTTAAATAAAACATCAAGATTATTATTCTTGATGTTTAGTTTTTTTGATTAAAATGATGTTGGTACAAAGAAATAAACAATAAACAAAATGCTTACAATTATACAAACAACCGATACATCCCAAACTGGTTTAACGGCGTTTTCTTTATTCTTTGTAAAGGCATATTTAATTACTTCTACTACATAGCAGATAACAGAAATGATTACATAAGTTAATAATCCAAATCCAATACCTGTTGTAATTGAATATGCAAGAGGCATCATAGCAATTGTAAAGAATGATGCAACAGCTTCTTTAACATTAGTGATTTTCAAGTTAACAGCTCCTTTTACCATTAAGCATCCCACAAATACTAAAGCACTAGATGCAGCAGCAGATGGAATAGATGCGATAACTGGCATAATAAATATTGATAATAAGAAGCATAAAGCTGTAACTAAAGCTGTTAAACCTGTTTTACCACCGGCAGCAATACCAGATCCGCTTTCCACAAAAGTTGTAACAGTTGAAGTACCAAAAACAGCACCTGCACAAGTAGCAACTGAATCAGAAACCATAATTTGATTATAATTTAAAGGTTTTCCTGTTTCATCTACTAAACCAACTGGTGTACAACATCCAACAACAGTACCCATAGTATCAAACATATCAATCATACAGAATGTAATAACAGTCATAATAATAGCCATTACAGATGCACCATGTTCTTTGGCAAAACTCCAATCAAATCCGTTAGTAAAAGCAGCTAGGAAGCCACCCTTATCTGGATCCATAGAGAAATAATCTTTAAAGTTTTGAATTACATTCCAACTAACATTATTAGGATTCCATGAAGTAATTCCTAGAGGAATACCTAAAATAGTGGCAGCAAGAATACCAATAATAACTGATCCTTTAACATGAAAATGTTCAAGAACAGCAATTACAATAACACCAAATAAACAAACAAGTGGTGCAGCAGGCGTAACAGAAAGACCATTCTTTACAAGCTGTTCTGCCCAGTCAGCAAAATTGATCAATGAAACTTGAGTATACTCATTAGCAATAATTAATCCGCAATTTTGAAAGCCAATATACGCAATGAACAAACCAATTCCAACAGAGATAGCTTTTCTAACAGATTCTGGAATACCATCAAAAACTAATTCTCTAATTGAAACACCTTTAACTGTCAATATAGATAACAATAAAAACAAAACACCAGAAATAAATACCATTAACATAGCATTTCCATATGTACATTGGAAAGCTCCCCATCCACCAATTAAGCCACCAACCATAGAATTCAATCCCATACCTGGAGCTTGAGCAAGAGGTAATTTTGCTAAAAAGGCCATTAATAATGTTCCAACTATTGCTCCTAATGCAGTTGCAATAAATACTGAAGACCATCTTTCACTTCCCATACCAGCAATTTGGTTTGGATTTACAGTAAGAATGTAAGCCATTGCTAAAAAGGTTACAATACCAGCAATGATTTCTGTAGAAACACTACTGTTTCTTTCAGAAATCCCAAAAAACTTGTCAAGTTTTGCTTTAAAACCCATTTTAAAAATTTCCTTTCTAAAAATGCAGTTAAGAGTCCTCATAAAAAAGAGACCATAGTAGCCTCTTCCCTTACTAAAAAACCTAATTAAAAATAATTAGAATTTAATCGTAGTCCTATCATTTACGGTGACAGGGTAGAGACGTTCGAACCAATTATCGAATTTATACGACTATTAACTTACATACATTATACATTATTTTTATTATATAAGCAATCTTTTTTTTATGTTAAATGTTTTCATAAAATATCAATACTTTACAAAATATTACATAATTATTAAAAAATTGCTTAGTATGTAACTAAGCAACTTCTTCATTTCTAATTTTATAATTTAAAGTTTTAATAAATGATATAGCAAAGGGGATTGTAAACAAGAATGTCAAAAAGTCAGATAATGCTTGTGTTAATTCAACTCCTATTATTCCTACACCATTAATCATTGGTAAAAAGATAATTAGGGGAATAAAAAATATTCCTTGCCTACATGTAGAAAGTAGTGTAGCCTTAAATTTTTGTCTTGTCGATTGAAATGTCATATTTGCAATAACATTTAAACATAAGAACGGTAATGCGATACATTGAAAACGTAATGTTTGTTTACCAATACTTACTACACTTTGATTATCATCAATAAATACTTTCATTACTTCTTCCGCAAATATAAAGAAAAAGAAACAAAAAATAGACATCATAATTAAGCTAAAGAAATAAGTAAAAAACATTGCTTCTTTAACACGACTATATTTTTTCGCGAAATAATTATATCCACAAACTGGTTGATATCCTTGGCCTATTCCTAAACATATAGAGAAAATTACTGAGAATATTTTACTTACTATTCCCATTGCCGATAGTCCAGGATCACCACCATATTCACCAGCTTGTGTATTCAAAAGAATTGTAGCTATACTTGCTAATCCTTGTCTACACAATGAAGGAAGTCCAATTTTAATTACTTCTAGATAAACATTAATATCAGTAGTAATTTTAAAAATTGATAAATGAATAATGCTTTTCTTAAAAACAAACATAGATAATAATATTAATGAACTAATTACTTGGCTTATAAGTGTTGCAATTGCTGCTCCAGAAATCCCTAAATCAAAAGAATATATAAATATAGGATCTAAAATAATATTTAAAATACCACCTGTTGTTAAACCAATCATTGCTAATTTTGATTTTCCTTCAGCTCGTAATAAATTATTCATTATAAATGATGCAATCATTATTGGAAAACCAAATACAATATATATTGCATAATCTTTTGCATAAGGTAATACATTTTCAGTTGCTCCTAATAATTTCATTATAGGATTCATAAATATAATACAAATTATAGAAAAAATAACACCTATTAAAATAGCTATATAAAATGCGGATGATCCAACTTGTTGTGCTTCTTCATCTTTCTTTTCACCTAATTTGGAAGATATTAAACTTCCAGCACCCATTCCAAACATAAAACCAATTGCTTGAACAATTGCCATTAATGAAAAAACAACACTAACAGCACCCGAAGCAAATACTCTTTCTTCTTCTGTACCTATATTTGACACAAAAAATGTATCTGCTAAATTATAAATGGCGGTTACAAGCATACTTATAATTGTGGGTATTCCTAAAGTTACTACCAATTTTTTTGTGGGGGTTTGGGTCATCTTAATATATTGCTGTTCTTCGCTTGTCATAATATCCTCCTACTTATCTATTTTAACCATTGTTTGTAAATTTAATACTTTTGAATTATTTCCTTCTTTTAAAATTATACAATATTTAATTATTTGATTTTCATTAGGTAATTTTATTAATTTACCATTATTATCTAAATATTCACTATTACTTTGAAATTCTATTTCAATGCCTTCACTTAATTTTAAAATTTGATATTCATAATTAACCATTTGTAAAAAGTGATTCCATAAATTAGCATGACGCATTGTCATTGGACAATCTTTGCCACTAAAGAAATGATGTGGTTTAACACGTTCTATATTTAAATTATTTGCTATTAATAAATGAGCAACAAGTTTAGCACATTTATGCCATGTTAAATAAATATCAGATTCTTCATTAACCATTGTTTCAATACCAATACTATTTAAGTTTCCCCCTCTATTAGCAATGCATTTATAAGTAACATTATAATATGTTGGTCCTAAATAATATTCACCATCAATTAATTCGCATCTAATTCCTTGATCATTTATTGTTTTTAATGAATCATCAAGATATTCTTCATGTTCTAATGCACCAATTGGTGCTTTTTTACTTTGTAGTATATTGTCACTAGCATAATATAATTCTTCATTATTTTTTTCAAATGTTACTTTTGGTATTAAAACATTACTTTCTATACCGTCAATATTGTATTTATTATTAACTATAGTAATTATTGGATTAAAAGTATTTCCCTTTACTCCTGTTTTTACTAAAGAGAATGGAACTTTTAATTGATCACCAGCGTGGTATGCTATTTCATTATCAGGAATTTGATGATATATACCATCACTACCTACACTATAGTGCCAGCTTGTTCCACCACCACCATTATATACATATTTTGCATGAGCTAATGCATTAGCTGTTTTAGATGAAGATGCTGTGTCATGCACAACAATATATTGTGTAGATTCTTTCTTTGTTCCAGGACGATTTTCATTTTCTAAAGGTGCGAAATAATCTATAACTTCATGTGAACCAAAATAATATTTTGAAACACTACCTAATAGTTGTGTTTGGTAATTAAATTGATATCCATATACATCAATTGTTTTAACAATAATTTGTTCTTCGTTAGCTTCTCTAAATAATTTTTCCAATTGTTCTATGCGTTCCATTATGATATACCTCCTATACAATACATATATTGTACCATTATTTTATAAAATAATCTATTTATATTTAACAAAAATAATGTTATAATATCGTGAGGTGAAAAATATGAATAATCCAAAAATTAAAATTATAATGGATGATGATTCTACAATTGTTTTAGAACTTTATCCTGAAACTGCACCACTTACAGTGGAAAACTTTTTAAATCTTGTTAATGAAAGATATTTTGATAATTTATGTTTTCATAGAATTATTGAAAACTTTATGATTCAAGGTGGAGGATATTATGTAGAAGGAAATGAATTAAAAATTGCCAAAGAAACAAAAGCGGTTAAAGGAGAATTTTTGTCTAATGGTGTAAACAATCCGATTAAACATGTTCCTGGTGTTATTTCAATGGCTAGAACTAGTGATCCAAATAGTGCAACTAGTCAATTCTTTATTTGTTCGGCTAATACTCCTCATTTAGATGGACAATATGCAGCTTTTGGAAAAACAGTTGATCAAGAAAGTTTAGATAACGTAATGCGTTTATCCAAAGTTCCTACTGTCAATATTGGTGGTGGTATGACTGATTTCCCATACCCTATTGTTTTTATAAAAACTATTGAACTTCTATAAACTAAAAGTACTCTGAATTTTCAGAGTACTTTTTTAATGACTTTCTGTTTTTGTTTCTGCAGCCGCTTTAAAAATCAATGAACAAACAATGAAGGCAATTCCCAAACCAATAGATAAATACTTTTCTCCATTAAATTCATAAAAATCAGGATTTACTGCATTAAAAATTCCATATACAATACTAGCAATAATTAAACATATAAAAGGAATAACAATTGTATATATTCCTAAATTAAATAATTCCTTTGCTCCCTTTTGGGTAAATGGATGCCCTTCTGCTAATTCATTCACAAAATATTGTTTAGCTGTTTTTGATAAAAAGCATTGACATCCAGAAATGATTATTCCATCAATTAAAACAAAATACATAGCAGGAGTTGATAAGTTAGCTTTTTCAGAAATTATTGTTTTCAAAGTTATACCATCTATCTCAATCGATACAAATGAAGGAAACAATACCATAATTATAATTCCTAACACGCAAAAACTTATTGACACAATACTCATAATAAATACTATATGACATAGTACTTTTGCAATTTTTGATAGTGTTTGCAACACTTTTAAAGATTTCATTTTTCCTCCCTAATCTTTGCTAAACCACCGATTGATGTTTCACGATATGCCTTATTTAAATCTTTTCCTGTTTCAACCATTGTTTGAATCGCATCATCAAATTTAATGTAATGATTACCATCCGTCAATAATGCAAATTGTGCAGAATCAATGGCCCTTTTACATGACATAGCATTACGCTCAATACATGGTATTTGTACATAACCTTTGACAGGATCACAAGTTAAACCCAAATGATGTTCTAATGCTATTTCTGATGCATATTCAATTTGTTTATTTGTTCCACCTTTAATATAAGTTAAGGCTGCAGATGCCATTGCACATGCAACGCCAACTTCTCCTTGGCATCCGACTTCAGCACCTGATATTGAACCATTTGTTTTAACAATATTTCCAATTAAACCACCCACTAATAATCCTTCAATTAGTTTATCGTAAGCAATTTTTTTATCAGGTATGTTGTAATAAAAATGATAATAGGCATATAAAACACCTGGCAAAACTCCTGAAGCACCACATGTTGGAGCGGTAACAATAATACCACCTGAAGCATTTTCTTCACTAACCGCTAGTGCAGATGCGAATGCTAAAGTAGATAAACTAGGTTTTATTAAATATTGATCATAAAAAGATTTTGCTCTTCTTTTAATATGTAGTGTTCCTGGTAAATAATTATCATTTTTAATGCCTCGTTCAACACTTTGAAACATTACATCCAAAATATTTTGACCAAATTCTATTATTTCCGTTCCTTCTTTTTGAATAATATATTGCATTAAATCTACATTATGCTGTTCACAATAATTTTGAATTTCTTCCATACTTTTTTCTTGGTAACAATCGTTATCAGAATTACTACGATTTTCATCAAGGTTTTTAATTTCTCCACCGCCTACTGAAAATACAAGCCATTCGTCAACCACTTTATTTTCTTTTAAAGCAATTAACTTCATCGCATTTGGATGATAAGAAAAAGTCACAAGTGGCAAAAATTCAATTATAGTATTGTCCCCTAAAACATTACGAATAACCACATCTGTCAAATGACCTTTTCCAGTCAAAGCTAATGATCCATATAACTCTACTTTAAATTTTTCAGCAGTACTATTTCTTTCTTTAAAAATAATGGCTGCTTTTCTTGGACCCATAGTATGGGAACTGGAAGGTCCAGTTCCTACTTTAAATATTTTTTTTATCGATTGCATTAATCTTCATCCTTTAATGAATTATTCATTAATTTTTCAATTGCTAATTTAGGTGATTGGTGTTCATATAAAACACTATATACAGCATCAATAATTGGTGTATATATGTGATATTTTTTACTTGCTTGATATGCGGATATACAACTTCTTGCTCCTTCAACAACCATTGTCATTTTAGATAGTGTTTCCTCCAAATTATCACCGCTACCAATCATGACACCTGCTTGATAATTTCTGCTTAAGTTAGATGTGCATGTTACAATCAAGTCACCAACACCAGTTAATCCTATTAATGTTTGTTCTTGAGCTCCCATCGCAACGGCTAAACGTTTCATTTCAGATAAACCTCTTGTAATTAATGCAGCACGTGCATTAACACCAAAACCTAAACCTTCACTTATTCCACTCGCAAGTGCATAAATATTTTTTAATGATCCTCCAAGTTCTGCACCTATTAAATCATTTACTGTATATACACGAAAATATGTTTTATTGCTGAACATCAATTGAACTTTTTTAGCTAATTCCTTATTATCACTTGCAGCGGCTACTGCAGTAAGATTTTGCATTACAACTTCTTCCGCATGACTAGGTCCTGTTAATGCCACAAAACCTTCAATATACTGATTATCAATCTCTTCATAGACAATTTCAGAAATTCTTTTAAAAGTTTCTGGTTCAATTCCTTTAGATGCATTGATAAATACTTTTTTCTCTTGCACAAAAGCATTCATTTCTTTTAGTACACTGCGTACAACTGTTGTTGGAACAACTAATAAAATATATTTATTTTTCATAGCTTGTTCTAACGATGTTGTTCCGCTAACGTTTAAAGGTAATTTTCCATCTTTTAATTTCTTATTGTTTGTATGGAAAGTATTAATCTCTTCTATAGCATCAACATCTGTATCATATAGTAGAACATTATTACCATTATCCCCCAATATCCTACCTAAGGCACATCCCCAACTTCCAGCACCTATTACTGTTATATTATCCATAAAAATTCTCCTAACGCTTATTTTTTAAAGACGGTGGGTCAAGAAAATATAATATTGTAAAAATAATAAACGTAATTGCGGAAACTCCCGCAATACTAAATAATATTATAATTACTATCAAATTATCTCCACCTAAAATAAAATATATTAATATCACAATCATCATCACAAATGTTAATATTGCGAATAATGATGCAAATAAATTTTTATAATCTTGTTTCTTTTTCATTTTTAATAATCCTTTGCAACTTCATTGCACTAAATTTCCCTGTTATAAAACTATTAGTTATCCCACCAGTAGATGTTATTAAAGACGAACCAATTAAAAGATTTTTTATTGGGTCAATAGTGTAATCCAATTCTATATTATGTCCTCTAGCAGTTACATAAAATCCACTTAGATATCCTTGATAACAATTAAATTCCTTAGCAATATTTTGAGGAATAATAGTTTCAATATAACTAATCCTGATATTAGGAAATGCTTTTTTAATTTCCACTTCTATTCTATTAACGATATCACCCACAATTTTTTTAATATTTTTTTCTTTATTAAGCAAAATATTTAAATAGTCATAATCATTTTGATTTTGAATAAATTCACAATATAAAAATTGGTGATGTGTTTTAAAATATAAATAATTATATCTTTGTGTATTAAACCCAAACTCTTCAGTTTGAATAGCAAATTCATTCATCGGTAATTCATTATTCATTTTAAAGCAAATAATTATTTTATGATTTAAATGATAATCTAAAGAATTATCAAGTTTTAAAAATAATTTACGATCTTTATATTTATTTTCCAGTAAAACATTATAAGTAAATATTGGGTCAACACAACTTATAAAATAGTCGCCATTAATAATACTGTCATCATCTAAAATAACACCTTCTATAATATTATACTTATTTAAAAGTAATTTTTTCGCAGTTTTATTAAATAAATATTTCCCACCTAAACTATTATACAATTGATATAATTGACCAATAATATCACTATCAACAACCTTAATTTCCCCATTCATAAGACGTCCTAAGAAAAATATTAAGCTACTCATACTTGAATTTGCGGGCAATAAGCTACAAAATGTATTTCTAATTATTAAACTATTAAATCGTTTAAAATATTCTTTTATAGAAATATTTTGATATTTTTTATTAATTTTTTCATTTGTGGAATATGCTTTTTTATATTTAGAATACTCAAAAATATTAAAATAATCTTTAGGTTTTTGACAATTGATATAGTGTTTTTGACCCATTTTTAAAAGAGAAATAAAATCCATTATTGCTTTTTCATCATTTATAGAATTTTTCAATAATTCAGATGTTAAAGAATCAATATCATTTTTAATTACAAAACTTGTATTATCATACTTATAAACATAAAAGTTTTCTTGATTATTAAACTTTAAATTAACACCTAGTTCTTCAAATAAAGTAATCATTTTCTCATCACATAATATTCTTCTTGGATAATTGTCTAATATAGAAAATGCTTTTGAATGGCCACATTTACCGCCATAATAATTATTTTTTTCAATAATTTGTACATCATTCCCATTTTTTAAGCAATGAATTCCTGCACATAATCCCGATATTCCCCCGCCAATTATTATTATTGATTTACCCATTTTTACATCAAAGGAGCAAATAATTTTAATATGCAAATAAACAATTTATATAACAAATGTGGATTATCATATACTTTTTTAGCGGGCATTTTTGATAATTCTTGTGTTTTTATAAAATCATTTTTTATATCTTGTATAACTGGATTATTAATTATTAAGCATCCACATTCAAAATGATGAACAAAACTTCTATAATCTAAATTTATAGTTCCAATAATACCACATTTATCATCGGCTATCATTGATTTTGCGTGAATAAATCCAGGTGCATATTCATAAATTTTAACACCTTCTTTAATTAAAGGTCCATAATTATTTTTTGTTATTACATTAACAATTTTTTTATCCGGAATTCCAGGTGTAATAATTCTTACATCAACGCCCCTTTGAGCTGCACTACATAAAGCATTAGTAATTACATGATCAATAATCAAATACGGTGTAGTAATATAAATATAATCAGTAGCTTGATTAATAATATTTAAATATGCATTTTGTCCAATATAATATTCATCTATTGGGAATGGTCCATCACCAAATGGTTGCATATAACCGATACCTTCTGGCTGTTTTTCCATATATTTAGTATATACGTAATCTTTGTACTTTAATTTTTCTTGACCAAATATATTATAAGCTTTAATAAACATAAATGTAAATGACTCTACCGCTTCACCATATAATCTAATTCCTGTATCTTTCCAATGACCAAATCGAGTAATATAATTGCAATACTCATCCGCAATATTAATGCCACCAGTATACCCGATATAACCATCAATTACCGCAATTTTGCGATGATCTCTATTGTTATAAACAACACTCATTAATGGTCGATACTTATTGAACTTAATACATTGAATGCCCTTAGCTTTTAATTTATCTGGATAATTATAAGGTAATACTTTAATGCTACCTATATCATCATATATAACTCGAACATCTACACCTTGCTTAGCCTTTTCTTCTAAGACAGCTACAATTTCATTTAAAATTTTTCCTTTTCCTAAAATAAAATATTCAAGAAAAATGTAATGTTTAGCATTTTTTAAATCATCTAAAAGAGATGCAAAATAGTCTTCACCTGAGGAAAAATATTTACAATCAGTATTTTGATAGATATTTTCTTTGGCTGTTGTTTGAATATATTTAGCTTGTGATGCCATTACTTTATCTTCTTGTTCTAATTTTTTTATAACATCTTGTTTATTAGAACGAGCAGCTTCTTTCATATCTTCTTCACTTTGATATTTTCTTCTTAATTTTTTTGGCATATATATATTACCAAAAAATATATATATAACAATTGCAAGAGATGGAACAATACAAATTAATATAATCCATGGAATTTTATAATCAGGATTACCATGTTTATAAATAACACGCATTAAAATCAAAATACTTAAAACTTTACATGCAGTAGCAATATAAAAAAATGATTCTTCTAAATACATTAAAAAACCTACTGTAGCACCAATTTGTAAAAGTATTAATAAAGATATTATTACCCAACGACTAAATATTGATTTAATTATTTTCATTTTCTATGCTCCTTCCTTTGATTTTTAATTTGTTTTAATTTGTTTTTTTGTTCTTTTGTCACTCTTAATGAATCATTAATTTTACTTATAGTTTTATTAAAAGTAAAGTCATCTAAATTATTATTCATTAAATAATTAATAATTAATTGTTCATCCTTAATATACATTATAGATAAAAGCCATGCAATCATCATTTTAACATAATAGTAATCTAATTTATTTTCGTCACATAATTTTAGTATTTCGTTAAAATATTCTTTTCTTCCTTTATTTATATAATAAGAAAGAAAACAACAAAATCCAATTCTTACTGTATACTCATTATTACTTTTAACATACTCAACTAAAATGGGAAACATTTCTTTATAATACTTATTAATAATTTTGAAAGTTGCAACAGGTTGATCACATAATGCCCAATTATCAATATATGGAATATAATTATTTAAATTATCCACAAATTCATTAAAAGACCCTTTTAAATATCCAATCATCATTCCGTGTATTAAATATTCTTCAAAATAGTAATGTTCTTGTTTTAAATAATCACTTCCATAATTATTAATTAACATTTTAATAATGGATTTAATAACTGGTGTCTTAACTCCAATAATAGGATATTGGGATTTTATAATAGTATTATTTAATTTTAAAGTTGTTTCTTCTTTATTATTTAATAATAGTTCTTTTACTGATTCCATAAGAATACTCCATAATCTAAAACATTATACCATACTTTTATAAAACATTCCATAAAAATAAAGCATTATGCAATTTTCTTTTTTTATTTAATAACAAGCTTTTAAAATGCATATTCAGATGATAATATTCTAATTAGTATCTTTCCTTATATTTTTAAACATAAAAAGAAGCCTCGTGTTATAATTAAATGTTAAAAATTATAACAAGAGGCTCATATGAATATAATACCATAATAAACTTTATACTGAAAATACTTCTAGTCATTTATTTTAAAATAATGTTTAAAATTAAATTCATTTAATACTGTGATACCATTATCCAAAAACAAGTCAGTAGTTACACCATTTCCTTCAACTAACGAACTTGTAAATGTCCCATCATAAATATATTCTTTTCCACATGATGGACTTTTAGACTTTAGAATTGCAATATCAATATTTTCATTTTTTAATATTTTTAAAGCTTTTAAAGCTCCTAAATGATAATTATTTGTAACGTCAATTTGTGATTTATTTATTACCTTATTGCCTATTCTTTCAGCAGGAATACGAGGTATTGGCAAGCCACCTAATACTTCTGGGCATATAGGTATTAACTCATAGTTTTCTTTCAACTTAACAATTGCTTCATTATAATTTGAAGAACCATTATATTTGCAATTAATACCTAATAAACAACTACTTACGGCTATTTTCTTTGGCATTTTGTTCTTGTTCTAACTTTCTTTGCTCTTCAGCTGCTTGAACCTTTTTTTGATATTCTTCAATAAAAGCTTTAGTTTCTTCTTCTTCTTTTTTTAATCTTTCTTGTTCTTCTTTTTCTTTTTCTAATTTAATTCTTGCTTCTTCCTCATCCATTATCTTTTTTCTTTCTTCATAAGTTGTAAAAGCTTGAATCATTTTAATAAATAGGAATAAACAAAAAACAACAACAAATATAAATATAATACCAAATACTAAATATCCTGTTTTTTTGTCATTAAAATATGTTCCAAACATTGATATACATGCAATGGTAGCTACCAAAAACATAATTAAATCGCCAAGCATCCAAGTTTTTAATTCTGATTTATTAGCTTTTTTAAACATCTTGTTCCTCCTTTGGAGTAATACTTATTAATTGTTTCTTTTCTTTTTCTTCTATTTTAGTTAATAAAGCAATATATTCCAATTGCAATTTAACAATATTTTCTAATTCTGAATTTTCCGAATAATCAGCTAAGGCAATATAATTAACTCTTTTATCACGTAATAAGCCTGCAACTTTATCTTTTTTTCCTTTTGGATAAACAGCAATTGATTTACCTTGCTTATCTTTTACTAGACGCATACAAGGAATATCTGTAATTCCATCACCTAAATATATCATATTGCGATATAATACTCGACGATCTTTTTCTGACATTTTTTCATTAACTATATTATCATCATTAATTCTATCAACGCCTTTAGAAATACGAAATACAAATTGAGTTTTCATTGTATAGTTAATTGCTAACTTAGGCCATATAGCAACACCATTTTTATCATATACATACTCACATGCATATATTTTTTTAAACTCTTTCGCAATTTCAGACCCTTCAATTATATCTTTAATTCCAGAAGAAATAATATAGTGTTCAACATCTAACCCTAAAGAAGCACCATAATCATTAATACGTTTAAACCAAGTTAAAACGCCTTTAAAATACTTAATTGATGGGCCCAAACTATGTAAATACTTTTTTGTTAAAGGGATTCCTTTTTCTTCAGCTTTTGTTACCATCATATACATATAAGCTAGTACTTTTTCCATATTTTGCTTTTCACCAAATATTGTGGTTTCAGTCCAAAATTGTTCTGGCGTCATCTTTAAATCTGGTATAAAAGCATAATTTTGCATATCTTCACTACATAATGTCTTGTCAAAATCATACATTAATGCAACTACTGGTCTTTTCTTCATATATTTTCTCCGTTTTTTATAATTATATCACAACAATTATTAAAAATCAATTAACATATTAATTTTCACTTTTTATGTTAGAAATAATATTGCAAAATGCAAAAAAATATTATATAATATATTTAAATAATGAAAGGAGATAATTATGAAAAATTTAGTAAAATCTTTAGAAAAATTACCTTGGATTGTGCGTTTAATACTTGTAATTATTTGGGGCGCTTATGGTAACTTAATTAGATTATTTAAGAGTCTTGCTGCCAATAATGTATTAGGTACAGTTTTAGCAATCATTTTATTAATCTGTGGTGGTTTTGTTATTTTATGGATTGTTGATTTAGTTTGTGTAATCCTTGGAAGACCTATTTGGTGGATTGATTAATATTAATATAAAATAAAGGAATTTCTTTACTAGAAATTCCTTTTTTTATATACTCTTTTCATATAATCTATAAACGTGAGATATTTCTGCACCTAAGCGTCTATAAATTCGAATATTATAAGAATCATATTCATCAATTTTTCCAATTGCTACATCAGTAATATTTTCATCTTGTAACATTTCTAATAATTTAGCACATAAATAAAGACCTATATCAGTATTATAATACTTAGATTCAATATGTAAATCAATAATTTTAATACTTTTAGAATGCTTCTTTAATAAGCCGTATTTTTTTATAATTTTTACGTCTTTAGTATTTTTTTCATTGTGATTTGGCACACTAACAATGCATGCAATAGGATCTTGAGTTTCTTTGTCTATTGCAATTAATACATTATCGTAATCAATTATTTTATTGAAGTAATTGTTATATTGTAAAGACGCCCTATTATGATTTATACTTTCGTAATATAATCTTTCCAAAATATCTTTTTTATTTTTTAAATCACTAGCTTTACAAATTTTAAAATTATATCTTCTATTTATTGTCATCATTGTATTAGAAATATCTTTTTTTCTAATCATTTTCGGATTTATTTTTAAATCCATATAATCTTTTTTCTTTACAAAACTTAAATTTTCTATGATATTTGCATAATAATCTTGATTATATGAACTAAATACTGATGGAGGAAAATCAAATCCTTGAACTAAAATACCATTATTATCTAGATTATCATTAGTCATAGGTCCAACTAATTTAATAACTTCATTAATAAGCATATCTTCCTTTATAAAATCAAACAGTTCCTGAACTATCTTATCATTATTTATAAAGTCTAAATAGCAAAAGAAACAAACTTTTTCATTTTCATATACCCCATAATAATAACCAATTCTAGCTACAATAACATTATTTTTTTCATATAGTAAACATTTTAATGTTTTATATTTTAAAACATTATTTTTTAATTTTGATAATAATGCTTTATTCTTTTCTATAACATAATTAGCATCTTTATTATAAAGTTTCTTCGGAAAACTAATAAATTGCTTCAATAATTTCACTTTATCAACTACAATTATTCCCATTACTACACCTAGTGATATTTTTTAATAATCATTCTTTCTTGAACTTGTAAGTCAAGATTTTCCGCAAACTCTATAGCACGCTTAATGTTTTCACCATGAAAATTCTCCACTACATGTGCATCACTATTAATTAATATTTTTACATTGGGATATTCTTTCACAATTTCCCAAAATTCTTTTCTTGGATATTTTTCTTTTCCATTAGCATTTATTTCCATATAAATATCATATTTTAAACATGACTCAATAATTCGTCTTGCAATCTTTTCATGAAATGGTGTAAATTCGTTAACTTTATATAAATACAAATCTGGATGTGCCAAACAATTATACCACCCTTTACTTAAACCTTCTTCTACTGCTAAAGCATATGCTTCCATTTGTTCATTAGTCATATCTTTATATGTATCTATTATTCTATTATTATAATAAAAATAATGAACACCTAGATTAATGTAATCAAATTTTTCATAAAACTTTTCAAAATATTCATCATGTCCTGGAAGATATTCTGTTTCCAAACCTTTCCATATTTTAATATTAGGGTATTTTTTTATACAATAATTCAAATCTCTTAAATATACATTTTCTAATTCTTTCATTGTCATAAACTGTTCAATCCAATAAAATTCTCGTTGGTCATTAAGAAAAAAGCTTAATGGCATAGGAGCATGATCAGAAATCCCTATTTCTTCATAATTCCATTTTATAGCTTCTTTTACATAATCTTCTACCGTTCCAACTGCATGTTTACATAAATATATATGACTATGATAATTACTAATTCGTCTCATTATTTCATCCTTCTTTTTTCCTATTATACCATATTTATAGTAAAAAGAAAACTATAAATTTTATAAAAAAACCATAAACTAAAGATATCAAAATCCCTAATTTATGGTTTAATTTGTATTAATTAAATGAAATACTTATTGTCGCATTAGTGCTTGTAATAGCATCAACTTTTATTGTAGTTGCATATGATCCATCATACCAAGTTAATTTAATAGAATCATTAGCTTGGAATAAATCAGAATCTTCACTATAGCCACCAGTTTCGTATACTGAATTTGATTCAATATCATTACGTCCATCAGCTTCAATTAACTTAATTAACTTATGTGCTGTATAACTATTATCATATATTGTCATTTCCCATATCGAGTCCTTGGCACTATTTAATGTAGAATCAATATGATATATTCTAATACCATTAACTGCAAACAATCCACTTGTTCCTTTCGAAGCAGCATTTAATCCATCACATGTATAGAAATCAATAATATAATATTCTCCAAAATATGAATTATCCCAGTCTTTTGCAACAATAATAGCATCCCCACTGGCACCAAATGAATTAAGTGTAGCCGTATAATTCTTATTTTGAACTATTGTTGGGGTAACCCAACCTAGAATAGTTTTGGAATAAGCATTATGATCACCAACGTTATAATCCATCATATCGCCACCACCAATACCTCCAAGAGGACCTTTACTTGCATCATAATCATAATAGTCATCTAATCCTAAAGCATGTCCTGTTTCATGAATTACAGTTTGTGAATTAATATTTATATATTTATCTTGTTTTTCAGTTTCGCCATATATAAATGCTTCATTGAAAAATTCATAACTAAAGAACATATAGAAATCAGTTGTTTTATTATCATATTTAGTAGGATTTTCATCTTTAGATGTAAAAGCCCACCAAAGACTATCACTATTTGTGGAATTATATGGAGCTAAGTAAACCAAATATATACAATCAATATAGCCATCATTATTAGCATCATAATCGCTGTAATCAATTTGTGAATCATAATATTCTAAAACTTCATGTAAATATTGTAAATCTAAAGCTGAATCATAATCTTTATTTGCATTATAATTATCATTTGTCTCATAAGCATCCATAACAGTTGCTTGAATATTCAATTTACCATATGATGATTTTTGATAATACGTTTTTAAACTTTCCCAACCTGTTTCTTCACTTGTACCATTAAATCCTTTTTCAATTGTTGTTTTATAATCAGCGGGTACTTCTTTATTTTTAAAGCTTAATGGAAAGACTAATACATTAACATTTCCAGTTGAAGGCATTCCAACAGAAACATTATATTGTTTAGATACTTTTTCTAAAGTTAATGCATCATCTGATTTAAATGCATCCACTGGTGCTCTTTTCACAACAACTTTTAATTCTACTGTGCTTTCATTATATGAAATTGAAATAACATATGTTCCTGACACACTCTTATTATAATTTTTACTATCAATTGTACATTCAGAAATTGATATTTCTTTAGAGTTTCCTTCATGATAGAAAGTTAATGTTAAATCACTTAAGGCATCAGTTAATTCTGTTTCTAATTCTACAGTAACAACACTTGTAGATAAAACTAAACCAGCACTTTCAGTAACCTCAGAACCATTAATAGCCATTAATTGAACACCGTTAAACCATGACACAACAAAATTCTTTAGTGATATTTTATCACCTTCCTTTAATGCTTTTAATTGAGCATTAAAATTCTTTTCATTTACAGACTTAATAAAAATTAATAAATCATTATATCCATCTGTAACAGTAAATTTATAATCACCTTTTGTTCCACTTGGTGTGTACGTAGATGAAACTGTAACATTATTTAAATTTACAACTGTTCCTTGACTCACAACACTTGTTAGATTACCAATTGTATTTAATTCTACTGCAGAATATTGATGGAATTTTTCATCAATAACAGTTAAAAATGTTATTGTGGATACTTCTACTAATCCTTTATATTCTGTTTTGATACCTAATACTTCAATGTAATCACCTAATTCTAAGTCACTATATGTAACTTCTGAATTTTTATCAAAATACAATGTTAATGCCTGCGTTCCATTACTTATATAAACATAATTACCTAACATACCAATAACATTTCCACCTGTATAAACTGATAAACCATTTTCTGTTTCATAAACTTCAGAAATTTCATTAATATCATCACTTGAAGAATTTTCTTCAGCATCTGGCAATGTGATATTAATTTCATCATGTTTTGTAAACTTCATTTCATATTTATATGTATAGACATAAGTTGCACCATTATAAATAATAGTCATAGTTGATTGTGTAATAATTTCTGTTACAACATCATTTTCTACTTTAACTTTAAATGTCTCAAAAACATCCTTTGTTGTTTCTTCTTCATCTTCATAATCATAATCACCAATTACATATTTTCCAACACTTTGTAAGGCGTTAGATTTAACTACATAATAACCATCTTGATAATCAAAATCTTCATAATCCAAACCTTGGAAATATAAATCATCAAATTCACCTTCATAATAAATATAATTATAAAATTCATCATCATAATATGACACTTTAAAATATGAAGAACCATCTGGATATAATCCATATGGATCATCATCATCCACAAAATAATATTTTAATCCTGCGCTTGTTTCCCAAGCAATCTTATTATCATCGTAATCATATGTAATTGTATATGTATCACTGTCATCTCCAGATAACGTAACTTTAACATCTACTCTAAAATTAAGTAATGATTCTAAAGCATTCTTTAAAGGTGTTAAATTTACTTTATCAACTTTCTTAACAGTGAAGCTAACATTTTTATTAATGCTTGTATTATCTTTAACAAGTGTTACAGTAATTGTTACTTCTTGATCTGTTTCTTGTCTTGTTACTTTTCCTTCATTAGAAATTACATCTTGTTTATTTGAACTATAAGATATTGCCACCCCATCGATTGTTGATGGGAAAGATAAATCACTTGTTACATTTTCTTTGTCTACTCCCACAAATAATTTTGAGAATACACTTTCAAGTATTTGTGTAATATCAACAGCATCTTCTTTTAAAACAACAACTGTTATTTTCTTAACTACTGTTACTGAATCTTTAATCATAGTAAGTGTAATTGTTACTTCTTGATCTGTTTCTTGTCTTGTAACTTTTCCATCATTATCTACTACGCTAGTATTACTAGAAGAGTAAATAACTGTTACTCCATCAATAGTAGTTGGAAAAGATAAATCACTTGTTACATTATTTTCTTCTATTGTTTCCACAATTTTTGAATAAGCATCATCGATTAACTTTTCATTTTGTTCATTATCATTAGAACAACCAACTAAACTAAGTGTTAAAACTACTAATAAAATAAAACTCCAAATTTTTTTCATTTTTCTTCCTTTCATATTAACGTAATTGATTATATCATTTTTTTATTTTATTGTCGAGATTTTTATTGTAGATTGAAATTTTTTTTAGTTTCATATAAACTATTTTTTATCACATAATAAAAGCAATAGCATTTTATTTGACATTCTTAAAAATAAATAGTAAAATTAGAGAGTTAGCTAACGCTAACTAAATGGAGGAATAATTATGACTTATATTTATTGTATTATAATTCCCTTTGTAGGAACAATATTAGGTTCATTAGGTGTATACTTTATTAAAGGTTCTATACACCAAACTATTCAAAGAGCTTTAACAGGGTTTGCAGCTGGTGTGATGGTTGCAGCATCAATATGGAGTTTATTGATTCCTGCAATTAACGAATCGGAAAACTTAGGTAAACTTTCGGTATTTCCAGCTATTGTTGGTTTTTGGATTGGTATTTTATTTTTATTATTTCTTGATAAAATAATTCCCCATTTACATCAATATAGTACGGAAGATGAAGGAACGAAAAGCAACCTTAACAAAACTACTAAAATGATATTAGCAGTTGCTTTGCATAATATTCCTGAAGGAATGGCTGTTGGTATTGTATTGGCAAGTGTTTTTTCTGGAAATAGTGCAATTTCAAATGCTTCTGCCATTGCTTTAGCAATCGGAATTGCAATTCAAAATTTTCCTGAAGGTGCAATTGTTTCAATGCCTTTATATTCTGAAGGTATAAAAAAGAATAAATCTTTTTTAGGTGGTGTAATTTCAGGTGTTGTCGAGCCAATTGCTTGTATACTAACACTTTTTATGTCGCGATTAATTATTCCAGCACTTCCTTATTTATTAAGTTTTGCGGCTGGTGCTATGATATATGTAGTTGTGGAAGAACTAATTCCGGAAATGTCAACTGGTAAACATTCAAACATTGGCACTATTTTTTTTGCCTTTGGATTTACACTAATGATGGCTCTAGATATAATTTTAGGATAATAAAAAGAACCAAAAGACAAATCTGACTTTTGGTTTTTTATTTAGTGTGTTACATTTATGTGTGATGTATATATACCTATAAAATAACTGAAAGACCTCCATTTTTTCAATCACATTTATTTAATGCTCATATACTTTTGCCATTTATTACTTACATAATATATAAAATAGACTAGTAAACACAACATCCATGAAAGTGGATATGATGAATAAATTATATATATATTATTGCCAAGTATTGATACCATTATTAATAAATAAATTATTCTGAATAAACAGATTGTAGAACCTGTTACAAACATTGCTTCAGTTGTAGCACCAGTTGCCTTAATGAAGCCACTAAACACTTCGATAAAAGCATATATAATAGTAAATGGTGCTATACAGTACATCATTTTGACGCCGTATTCAATTGCTATTTCATCATGTTTTGTGAAAATTGATATTAAAGGTTCCCCAATAAATAAAACTATAATAGCTAAAACTAATGTAATAATTACAGAACATAGTAATGCAACTTTCATTCCCTTTTTAGCTCTATCAACATTATTAATACTAATATTTTGACTAGCAAAAGTCATTGTGGCTATTCCAAAAGCATTAGAAGGCATGTATAAAAAACCATCAATTTTGGAATAAGCTGTTTGGCCAGCCATAACATTTGATCCACAATCATTAATAAATCCTTGAATTAATAAATTAGAAACGGCAAAAAAAGCTGATTGCAAACCGGCAGGTATACCAAATTTTAAAATTTGTATTAATTCTTTATTATCTATTTGAACTTGTCCTATATTTAGCTTATACACATCTTTGGTAAAAATAAGTTTTAAAATTACTAAAACCATCGATATAATTTGCGAAACAACAGTTGCAATAGCTACTCCCATTACCCCCATTTTGAATAACGCTACAAAAAGAATATCTAAAATAATATTCGTAATTCCGCCAATTGTTAGATAAATTAGAGGATTTTTACTATCACCAACGCCTTGAAGAATTCCTGCTCCCATATTATAAACTAACATTGGAATAGTACCAATAAAATAAATACGTAAATATAAAGTTGATAAACCTAATGTATCATCAGGGCTATTTATTAACATTAATAAACCTTTTGATGAGGCTAATCCAATAATCATTAAAATTAAACCGCCCACAAATCCAATAGCTATACTAGTATGAACACATTTACTAAGTCTATCATTATGCTTAGCCCCAAAATGTCTTGCTATTACAGCACTACATCCTGTTGCTAAACCCAAAAATAAACCAACCAATAAACTTATTATTGGAGCAGTAGTTCCAACAGCAGCAATAGCTTCCGGTCCTTCTATTGCTCCAACAACAGCACTATCAACAGTGTTATATAATTGTTGAAAAAGATTACTAATAAAAATAGGAATGGCAAATTTTATAATTATTTTATAAATATTACCTTCAGTCATTAATAATGTGTCATTAGAGTTCAATTTAATCAGTCCTTAATTATTCATGCATTAATTTATCTAATTGATCAACTAAATCATCTAATCTTTCTACTACTGCCATAAATGTTTCTTTCTTAGTAAAATCTACACCAGCATCACGTGCTTCATCAACTGGATATTTACTTGAACCAGCTTTTAATAAATTAATATATTTATCAAATGCACCTTCTTTTCCTTCTTTTACATCTTTATAAATTTTAAAACTAGCCGCAAAAGATGTTGCATATTGATATACATAGAATGGAGTATAGAATAAATGAGGAATATAAGCCCATACAAATGATTTTACTTTTTCTTTTTTAATATCTAATCCATAATATTGTTTATATAACTTCTCCATTATACCACATAACACTTCATAATTAATTGGTTGATTGTTTTCAGCTAATGTATGTGCTTCATATTCATATTGAGCAAATAATGTTTGTCTATAGAATGTTGCCATAATTTCATCAATTGCTTTTTGTAATAAACCAATTTTTTCTTCTTTTGTTGTATTAGCATTTTCCATAAAATAATCTAATAAAACATGTTCATTAAATGTGGAAGCTATTTCAGCTACAAATATTGTATAATTTTGTAATACCGTAGGTTGTGATTCAGCCGAGTACATTGAATGAATTGAATGTCCTGCCTCATGAGCAACTGTGAATACATCATCTAATGTATTAGCATAATTCAATAATATGAAAGGATGCAAATTAGACATACTTGATGAATATGCTCCACTTCTTTTACCATCTTGTTCATATACATCCACAAATCCTTCACGTAAAACTTCATGTGCTTTATCTTGAAAATCTTGTGGAAATTTTTTTATAGAATCAAAGAACAAATTCTTAGCTTCTTCATATGTATATTTTTTATTTGAATGTGCTAATTCTAAAAATCTATCATATGAATAATGATGTTTTAAGCCTAAATATTCTTTTCTTAATTTAATATATTTCTTCAATGACTTATTATTCTTTGAAGCCACATTAACTAAATTCATAAATACTGAAGTAGGAATGTTATTACCGAATAAATGACTTTCTAATACTGAAGAATATTTTCTAGCTTGGGCATTAGCAACCCCTGTTGCTAAAACGGTATTATAAATTTCCGCAAATGTATTTTTATGTTTATCATAATCATCAAAAATAGCTTCAAATATTTTTTTACGATCACTTGCATCACTTGATTCCGCAATCAAACCACGCCAATTACCTTGTGTTACAGTTACTTTTTCTTTATTTTTTAATTTTACAGTAGTACTAACATTATCACTAACTGCAAGAGTACTATATAATTCGCTACCCTTACTAAATAGTGTTGAATAGTAAGAAATTAATTGTTCACTATTTGCATCTAATACATGTTCATTTTCATGGAATAATTGTTCATAAATAAATCTATATTGTTTTGTTTCGTTATCACTTTCCACAAATGATATTACTTTTTCTTTTCCTAAAGCTAAAACTTCTGGATTAACCCAAGAGGTAGCTTGATTTAACTGTGTTAAGAAATTTCTTACTTTAGTAAAATTACTTGCATTTTCCACATGCTTTTTATTTAAGTCACTTTTTAAAGAAGCATATTGATATACTCTCTCAATTTTTTCTGTAATTTTTAAATCAAGTTTTAAATAATTAACAAAGTTTTCTTGATTGTCTAATTTTCCTTGAAACTTCGCAACTTCTTCTAAAAAGTCATTACATTCATTCAATGCTTTTTCAAAATCTTCTGGTGTTTTAAATAAATACGTTAAATCCCAATTCATAATTACTCTCCTTTTATTAAAAGGACATATCTAATATGTCCCTCGATTTTATTCAAATATATTTTCTTTTAAATCATCTAAACCGATGCAAGCAACACCTAAAATGCCACATCCGATATGAGCTCCAACAGTTGGTGTAATAGTAGTTACATCTAAATGGCAACAGTTAGTAGCTTTTTCTTCTACTTCCTTTGCAATTTTATTAGCATCTTCTAATCTACCAGTATGTAAAACTAAATATAATGCTTTATTATATTGTTTTCCTTTTTCTAGTGCTAATTCTATACATCTATTTACTGCTTTAGGATGTGTTCTAACTTTTTCATAAGTTAAAATTTTTCCTTCTTTACCAAGATTTAGAATTGGTTTAATCTTTGCTAAACCTCCAATAAATCCAGAAGCACCACTTAATCGCCCATTTTTAACTAAATATTTTAAATCATCAACTACAAAATAAGCATCTGTATTATCTCTTACTTTTGCACATTCTTCAAAAATTTGTTCAACTGTATATCCTTTTTTTGCTAAAATTGAAGCATACTTTGCTTGATATCCTTCCATTAAGCAAGCTGTATTAGAATTAAAGATATGGATATTAATACCATCAACTAAATCATCACATGACATTTGCCAATTTTTGCCATAATCACTTAATCCAAATGAAATTGGAAAGTGAATAATATCAGTGCATCCTTCTTTTTTTAATTCTTCAGCGCGTTTTGTTATTTCACCAAATGAAGGTGCTGATGTTGAAGGAACAATATCACTAGCTTTTAATTTATCATAAAAAGCATCAGCTGTAATATCAACTCCATCTAATAATTCTTCTTCTCCAAAATGAATAGTTGTACGTGTAATTCTTACATCACTTTCAAATGGGGCGTACTCAATTCCTGAACTGCAATCTGCAGTAATTCCTATTTTCATATAAACTCCTTATATTAATCGCAAATTTTATATTACTTATTATACCAAATTTAAGAATTATATTCAAGAATTTTTTATAATAAATGAATATTGTATTTAGCAAACATTTCAATATCTTCACTAGACCACGTTGATGCTTGAACTTCTCCAATATGTGCCTTTTTTAACATATACATACACATACGCGATTGTCCAATACCACCACCAATTGTTAAAGGGAGAACTCCATTCATTACATCTTTTACATATTGATTTGTCATTTTATATGTTTCTTCCTTATATTCTAATTGTTTTACTATTGTTTCACTATTTACGCGAATTCCCATTGAAGATATTTCTAAAGCAATTTGCAATGGTTCATACCATAGTAATATATCGCCATTTAAATTCCAATCATCATAATCAGCAGCTCTTCCATCATGACTTTTACCATCTTTTAATGGCCATCCAATTTGATATAAAAATACAGCTTGATATTTTTTTGTTATTTCATTTTCTCGTTCTTTTCTTGTTAAATTTGGATACAAGTTTTCTAACTCGGTTGTAGAAATAAAATGTATATCATTTGGTAAACCATGATTCAATTGAGGAAATTCCGTAACGATAACTTGTTCAGTATCTAATAGTGCTTGATATATTTTTTTAACTGTTAAAAATAAGTAATCAACATTACGATTTTTTTCATTTATAATCTTTTCCCAATCCCACTGGTCAACATATAATGAATGAATATTGTCCAAATCTTCAAATGGTCTAATAGCATTCATATCTGTATACAATCCTTTATTAGAAGCAAAATTATATTTGCGTAATGCATTTCTTTTCCATTTGGCTAGTGATTGAACAACTTCTAATTCCTTATTTAATTCTATTGATTTAAAACTTACTGCTTTTTCAATTCCACTTAAATTGTCATTTAATCCTGTTATTGGATCAACAAACAATGGAGCAGAAACGCGGATTAAATCAAGTTTTTCGGATAATTTTCTTTCGAATGTGTCTTTCACTAATTTAATTGCAACTTCTGTTTCAATTAAATCTAATGATGGCGAATAATTTTCTATAACTATATTTCTTTTCATTACATATTCCTTTTCTATTAAACATTTTCATCATAATTATCTAAATAATGATGTTTTTTACCATTTTGTTTATACGCAATTAAAGTATCTAAATTTACATTATACATACTTCTAAATATATTAACATCAATATTAGGATATATCTTTTTTAGCGATGCTATCAATTCTTTAATTTCTAAACGCTTAGAGTCACCTACACCATTTTCCACATTTTCAGTAAAGCGACATGCACAACGAATAAAATACAAATCATTATGAGTAGCCCAATTTTTAATATCCTTTTCTTTCACATAACATAATGGTCTTATCAATTCCATACCAGGATGATTAGTGCTTTTTAATTTTGGTAACATTCCTTGAATTTGTGAACCATATAATATAGACATTAAAAGTGTTTCCACAATATCATCAAAGTGATGTCCTAAAGCTATTTTATTGCACCCTTTGCTTTTGGCATATTCATACAAATATCCTCTTCGCATTCTTGCACATAAATAACATGCATTACTTTCAATCTTTTCCACACTATTAAAAATTTCTGTGGAAAACATTTCAATAGGGATATTCATTTCTTTCGCATTATTAATGATTAAATCATAATTTTTTTGATTATATCCTGGATTCATAACAATATATATAACATCAAAATTTGTTTTGCTGTGTCTTTTAAGTTCTTGCATGCATTTTGCTAAAAGCATAGAATCCTTACCACCACTAATACATACTGCTATTTTATCGCCATCATTAATCATTTTAAATTCTTGAATAGCTTCCACAAACTTAGCCCATATTTGTTTACGATATGTTTTTATAATACTTCGTTCAATTTCTTGATATTTTTCCATTCTATATTTGTTCCCATTTTGCATAAACTTTCATTGTACTATTAACTACGCTTACTGCGTTATTATCTTCATCAAACCATCCTAAAAATAGATAACCATCTCTTGTTAAGTTAGGTAATATAACCGGATTATCCAAATCACCAGTTGTTACAAAACTATTTTCTATTACTGATGGAATAACATCTAATGCCGTCTTAACACGACTTGATCTAAACCAACTATATTTACTATTTAATGTATTACTTGTAAAATAGAAAAATTTACATGTATCCACAAATGATGCCCAAGAACTGGCAAAAAAATCATTACCCAAATTTTCAGGATCATTATCTCCACCTGTATATCCTTCATCAGTTCGCCAATAAGCAAAAAAGACCATTAAATGTTCTAAAAACTCAAGATACTTTCCGTTTTGATAGCAATAGCCAATAAAATATGAATCTGGCTGTTGGCTAATTGTTGTACCTGGTTCAGAATATAAATAATATTCTGAAAAGGCATCTCCTAATCCGGCCATCTCACTTCTATTGTTTGCATCCCACGTCTTACAATATACTAAAAATTCATCTACATTATTTATACCATAGCTTAATAAATCACATGTTGTTTTTTCAACTAAAAAATTATAAAAATCAGTAAAGTAACTTATATATAAATCATTTTTTGTTAAAAAAGATTCATATCCCAAATCATATGTAACTGTAAATTTATGAGGTGAAAACTGAGCATATAAAATAACATCCGATGTAATTTGTGTATTAAAATCAAATAATCTACCATGCATTTTTTTTGTAGACCAACCTAAAAAATCATATCCTTCTTTAGTTACACTTGGAACATCTGTATATATTTGTCCTTTATCAATACTAGCAATTTTCAATGCTTGATTATTATAGTAAAAGATAATATTTACTTGCTCTTTATAAAATTTAGCATATATCTCTGTATCACTTGTTATTATATAATCCTTTATAAGTGGCTTTGTATATTCCTCATCTAAATACCAACCATTAAATTTTAAATCATCATCTTCAGGGTCAACCAATAAATCATATGCGTAAGTTCCTGATGAAACTTCTAATCTTTCAACATCATCTAATATATAAATATATACTTGATAATTTTCATTTATTGTAGTAGTACATCCAGATAATACTAACATAAATAAAAACACAATTAATAATCTACCAATTTTTTTCATAGTAAATACCTCAATATATAATAATTATATCATACTAAACTAGTAATTTCCATTTATATTTAATAAAAAATTATCCATAATAATAAAAAGGAGTTTTTATGGCTAAAAAGAAAAAGATTAAACAAAGTGTACAAGAAAATTGCGATTATTTTTATCGCGACAATGAAATGTTTAGAACATCACTAGATGATATAGAACATGAATGTGATCCTATTTTAACTACTAAAAATATTAATAAAACCAAAAAATAAAAAGACGTTATTCAAAAAGCGTCTTTTTATTATTAATTATTATTAAAAATGATAAACATATAATTGTACCACTTAAATAACCTAATGAATCTATAAGCATATCTTTAAATTCGCAACTTCTGCCATCTGCAAACAATTGTAACATTTCTGAACAAATAGCAACCCCTATACCAATAATCATTGTCCAGTATAATGCTTTAAGGTTACGAGATGTAAAACTATAAAATGTTAACAAACCAAAAATACCACATAATAGAAACAATCCAAAATGACCAATTACTTTTCTTACAACAAAATGCACTTCATCATAACTAACATCTATTTCATCGTTTTTGCAAAACTCAATAACTTCAATTACAGTATCCGTTACAACTGATGATTCATTTGCGGATTGATCACCATTTTGTAATGATGCACATAAAATTATAATAATTATTGATATATATACAGTAAGATAAAAATATTTAATTTTCATTTTTCTTACTCTTTTCAATTATATTAGGTAATAAAACAATAAAAGCACCAATAGCCATACACACTACACCAATGACATAACTTAAAGGGGAAGTATTAACTATAACATCATTATATTGTTTTATAACAGCATAAATTATTGCAAACGGAGATGCAACTAGAAGACCAAGAATAATTGCATATATTGTTCGAGGATGTTTTTCAAATAAATATTTTAAGACCTTTGAAATAAATACAATTCCAATCACTGCACCAATTCCAAATGACAAAACAATAAAAAATGGATTTACAAAATTTTCAAAATTGAATGTTAATACAGATTCAATTAATATACCTATATTATCCATTAAAAATAAATAATATCCAAAAGCCATTAATACGAGTGAACCACTAACGCCTGGCAATACCATTGCAGCAGCACAAACAGCACCTAATACAAACATTAATATTATAATCCCCATATTCACATTAGTAACCTGCGTATTATTAGAATTTAATAATGGCAAAATGACAATAACAGCCATTGCCAGTATAAAGAATATAATATCTAATACTTGCACTTTTTGATATGAAGCATAGCTTTGAAATAAATTAGGTATTGAACCAATTATTAGCCCCACAAAAAATAAAGATGTAGGAATAGGGAAAGTACTTAATAACTTGGTAATTGTTAAAATAGCTATTATTATACCTACTGCTAAGCCAATAACTACGGCCCATAAATCTTTTAAAGTTTTAATGGGTGACTTAAAGAAATTACTAAATCCATTAATAACTCTTTCATATATGTTTAGGATAACAGCCATCGTTCCACCACTAAATCCTGGAATAACATTAGCTACCCCTATACATACCCCTTTTAAAAAATCAATTATAATCTTCATTTTTTTCACTCTTTTTCATTATATCATAATGTTTATTCATCTTCAATATTTTTCAATTTTTTTTCCATTCCAATTTTTTGGATTTCCATTCCTAATGATTTATAAAATTGTAACGCTTCATTATTGCCATTCCAAACGTTTAAAGTCACATTATAACATCCAATATTAGATGCATAATCTAAAACATATTGATATAATTTTGTTCCTATACCTTTTCCACGTGATAACCTATCAACACATAAATCGTCAATATATAAGTTTTTATATGGCATTAAAGAATTAGAATTTATATAATCAGTTATAATGCAAAAAGCATATCCTTCAATAATATCTTTTTCCACAAATACAAATATTGGTTTATCGTTCGAACTAATAATATTTAGTAATTCTTTCTTATTATATTTTTTACAATCTTTTTTAAATAAATCAGGACGTATATTCACATGTACATCATGCACTTGATATAATAGTTGTTCTAATCTTGGTATATCTTCTACTTTTGCTAATCGTATCATAAGTTGCTCCTATTTATATAATTTTTTATAACAATTTTCACATAATTGGCCAGCGCCTTGTACATAGTACTTGCGTTTGCCAATATGCACATTTTTATTCACATTGACATTTTTATGACAAATTACACATTTTTCCATCTTTTTCACCTTATATATTATATGATGCATTTAGCAAAATAGAATAACATATATACCATTTTTTATAATATATAAGCGATGCAGTGATTAATAATAGTTTATCATATATCGCTTTTATTTTAAAGATATTAATTTAAACAATTATATAAAAAAGCCAATATCATATGACATTGACTTTTATTATTTTACATCGTAAATCAATTTTATTTAAGATCTGGTTTATATGTGGAAACAATATCCTTAATTAATAATTTCATTTCATTTGTTTCTTCATATGCCGCTTTATATAACTTATCTAATTTATCAAAGAAATTTTGTTCTTCAAACTTTATGGGTTGACCAATATGAATTAATTTATTTGGTGTTGAAGATAAGCCTTCTTCATCCATTAATATTTCTTCATATAGTTTTTCACCTGGTCTTAATCCAATAATTTCAATTTTGATATCTTCATTAGGAACTAGCCCTGACAAACGAATCAAATTCAATGCTAAATCATATATTCGTACTGGTTCTCCCATATCTAATACAAATATTTCTCCACCTTTAGCATAACTTCCGGCTTGCAAAACTAAACTAACAGCCTCTGGAATTGTCATAAAGTATCTTATAATTCTTTCATCAGTGACTGTTACAGGGCCTCCATTAGCAATCTGTTTTTTAAACAAAGGAATAACAGAGCCATTACTACCAAGCACATTTCCAAATCTTACAGCAACAAATTCTGTTTTGGAATGTTTATTAATTGTTTGAACAATCATTTCACAAATTCTCTTTGTTGCCCCCATAACATTTGTGGGATTAACAGCCTTATCAGTAGATATAAGGATAAATCTTTTAACACCATATTTATCACTAGCTTGAGCTACATTTAATGTTCCGAATACATTATTTTTTACAGCTTCATTAGGACTAGTTTCCATTAAAGGCACATGTTTATGAGCTGCAGCATGAATTACAATATTAGGATGATACCTTTCAAATATTGTTTCGATTTTATTTTTATCCCTAACACTTGCTATTAAAACAACTAAATCTAAAGTGGGATGATTTCGTTTTAATTCTTGTTCAATATCATATGCATTATTTTCATATATATCTACAATAATCAATCTTTGTGGTTGACTTAATGCAATTTGACGACATAACTCAGACCCTATTGAGCCACCCCCACCAGTAACCATAACAACTTGATTTTTTAAATAACCATTGATTTCTTCAAGATTGACAAGTATTTGTTCTCTTCCTAGTAAATCTTTAATATCAACATCACGTACAGCACTAAGAGTTGGCGTTTTATTTAATAAATTATATAGATTAGGCATTATCTGAACTATGCATTTTGTTTCTTTACAAATCTTTACAATACTAGATAATTCTTTAGCATCTGATGAAGGAATAGTAATGATAATACGTTGTATTTTATATTTATCTACATTTTCAATAATTTGTGTTCGATCTCCAACAACTTTAACATTTTCTACGCGTCTACCAATTTTATCTTTATCATCATCTATGAAGCAAACAGGATAATAATTATATAAAGAAGTATTACGCATTTCTCTTATTAAAGTAACACCTGCACTACCAGCACCTACTAACATTACTTTTTCACGTACATCTTTATGCAAAAGATGAAAGATTTCTAAAGATATAACTTTATATATGCGATAACAAAATCTAGAAATAAACGTTCCCACCAATTGGCATAATCCTGTTAAAATAACTAATCTAATAGGTACATAACTAACATGATTCTCCCGTGTACATAATGCAACAATTATATTTATTAATGTTATTATTACAGTAGCAATAATTATTTTTGCTAATTCCATAATACTAGAATAACGCCATATTGTATTATACAATCGAAATTCAAAAAACACGACAAGCGTTAAGCCTAATGTAATAATACTATATATTACTATATTATCGACATTACTTGTTTTATCCACAACTTCTTTAAAAAATATATATGATAAAAAGCACGATAGTCCCGCAATCACTAAATCCAATAAAACTATCAATAACTTTTTAAAAGGCAAATGTTTAATAAAGTTTTTCATAGCTCCCTCGCTTCTTTAAAAATTGTATCATATTTAAATCAAATTAGCAAGTACACAATTTGTCTCTATCTAATCTACTTATTTTGAATTTTCAAATTCCCTGAATTAGTTTTAACATTAAATGTCACTTTTTCACCATTAAACACATATCTATTATTTATTTGCGTATATTCTTTTTTCGTTACTAATTGTCCGCTTAGAGTATCAAATTGAATAGCAAATTGGTAATCAGTATTAACATACAATGAAATATCTCCGTTATCAGTTATAACATCAATTGTTTTAATTGTATCATTAACGCTTAATCCAATACTAGCTTGCTTTGTTTTAATTAGAACATCTTCAAATTCATTATTAAATAATAGAATATCCTTACTTTCGGTAATAATATTCAATTTTTTAACATTTGTTTTTGACAAAGATACATCTGCATTTACACCATTAATATTTAAAATTTCCAAATTAATATTATCACATTTTACTTCAGCGTTATGAATATTCATTTCAATTTCTTGTACATAACTTGGAACAAACAAATAAAGATTTTTCATTTTAAAATCATACTGTAAATTAGAAAAACTTTTTGTGAATTTCACATCTAAAGTATCATTTTGTAATAAATACCTAAATTTATAATCATCATTTAAAACTGTATCTTTTTCTTCTCTTACAATTAATTCATTATTATCAGATTTTGTTACAATTATATTACCTACTAACCAGTCAATAGTTACTTTTGTTATACCTTCATTATTAAATGAAATATTTCCAAAAGAATAGTTAGAATCATCATATTGATATTCTTGGTTGACTTCATTATTACTGCAAGCTACTAAAAAAACAATCATTAAGAATAATACTAAAATATTTCTCTTTTTCATTATCTAACCTATTTAATATATCCACTAAACATTTTATTAATATGATCTAATTTCTTGTTCTTTTGCTTAACAGTAATAACAGGTAATGTAGTTAAAGATTTAGTAATATAAACAGAACTTCCGCTTGGTAATAAAAATTGTCCTTTACCATCAATAATTAAAGAATAATCACTACGATTTTTACATTGGATATTTATTTCCATAGTACTTGAATCAGAAACCACTAATGAAGGCATAATTCCTGATTGCGGACAAATTGGGGTAGCAATAAAACATTGTGCATTACCAATAACTAATGGTCCTCTAGCCGATAAATTATAAGCACTTGATCCTAATGTTGTGGAAACTAAAAGTCCATCAGCATAAAATGGATTCATATATCCATCATCAACACGAATTTTTAATTTTATCATTTTTTGTGAAACTCCACGATGAATCACAACCTCATTAAAAACATTAATTCTTCTAGTATGATTATTATTAAAAAACTTCACTTGAATTAGACGTTTATGAACTATTTCATATTCACCTTGAATTATTTTTTCTAAAACTCCAAAACAATCATCAGAATCGCATTCTGATAAATAACCAACTCTTCCACAATTAATTCCAAGACATGGAATTTGATAGCGATAATACTTGTGTGCAGCAGTTAGAAATGTTCCATCTCCACCTAAAACTATCATAATGTCTATTTCATCCACAATGTTTTCATTAAAAACTTCATATCCGTCCCACATACTATCAAAAGCCATATTTTCACTAACAACAACTTCATGATTATTACTCACTAAGTAATCAATAATCTCTTTTGTTTTTTTGAAATCTTTATCTTTTCCTATATTTGAACATATAAGTATTTTCATAATCTACCTCTAACATTCATAATCGACGGATACGCTTGTTAAACGTGCATTATGCATAAATTTTTTAACCACGTTTACATGATATGGGTCTTTTTGATATTTTTCCATATCTTCAAAAGAAGCAAATGTCATTTCTAGAACAATGTCATAACTTCTTTCACTTTTCAAACAATCGATGCCAACTTCTATTGTTTGAAAATAAGGAACCTTATCAACCATTGACATTAAAGTTTTCTTTGTTAAAACACAATTATCTAAACTATTATCTTTTAATTTATAACAAACAATATGTTTAATCATTTTATCACCTAACTTAATAAATATTTTAAATCCTTATCTGACAACTTTTCAATCTTATCATCAGCGGAAATTAATGTATCAGCTATATCCTTTTTTATAGCTTGCAATTCAATAACTTTTTGTTCAATTGAATCTTGACATATAATTTTAATTACTTGAACTATATTTTTTTGTCCAATTCTATGGGCACGATCGGTAGCTTGATTTTCTGCCGCAACATTCCACCATGGGTCTAAATGAATGACAATATCTGCACCTACTAAATTTAATCCAGTCCCTCCTGCTTTTAAAGAACATAAAAAGACTTTTAAATTATCATCTTCATTAAAAGAAGTTGCCATTCGCATTCTTTCATTGGCAGGCGTTTGCCCTGTTAATACACAATAATTAATATTTAATTCTTGTAACATCTGTTCAATTTTAGGGAAAGCAGATGTAAATTGACTGAATATCAAAAGTTTATGACCTTCACAAATAAATTGTTCCATTAATTCTTTTAGCATTTCATTTTTACAACTATTGCCTTTATATGAATCAATATATAAAGAAGGATCAACACATGCTTGTCTTAAACGAGTTAAGCAAGCTAAAATATCAATTTTACTTTGACTACTTTTAATAATTTCTCTTGTTCTTAACAATTCTGATTCATATATCTTTCTTTGATCATCACCCATTCTCGCATAATAAATATTCTCAACTTTTTTAGGTAATGACTTTAAAACATTTTCTTTTGTTCTTCGTAAAACAAAAGGTGTTATTTTTTTAATTAAATTATTAATTGTTTCGGGATCTTTTTCCACAACATTACGTTCGTATTTTGATTTAAAATCTTTAAATTTATATAAATAAGAAGGCATTAAGAAATCAAAAATACTCCATAAATCTAATACACTATTTTCAATTGGTGTTCCTGTCAATACAAAACGATTTACAGAATTAATCTTTTTAACCGATTGTGCTTTTAAAGTGTTATGATTTTTAATATATTGTGCTTCATCTAAAATCATATATCTAAATAACAATTTTTGATAGTAATCTAAATCGTTACGCAAAGAATCATAAGATGTAATGTATATAACTTTCTTTTTTGCTTCTATTGCTTCTATTATTGTTTTACGATTAATATTTAATCCATCAATTGCTTGTACTTGATCATCAGGACTCCATTTTTTAAACTCATTAACCCAGTTATATACTAAACTTTTTGGACAAACAATTAATGATGGTAGTGCTGTTTGATCACCTTTGATAACCGATATAATTTCTAGTGTTTTTCCTAAGCCCATATCATCAGCTATAATACCGGAAAATCCATATTTAATTAATGTTTGGATCCATTTATATGCTTCTATTTGATAATCTCGCATTACATTTTGCAAGCTTTCATCAACTGCATATTCACTAGTTTTATAATTTTTAATATCATTAAGCATTTGTTTCAAATAAGAATCCGTTTCAATTTTGACTAACGAATCGGCATCACCTATAACTTTTAAACTTTGATATAAAGGTTTGGATTGTGTTTCTTGTAATTTGTTAGTATTTAAATCGAATTCTTCAATTGTGGATAAAAACTTTTCTCCATCATTTTTATCAATTTCTAATATTGTATTATCTTTAAGTTTAACATATTTAACTTTTTTCTTTAAACCACTAATAATAGCTTTTAATTCATCTGGCGAATATTTTAAATCAGAAAATGCAATATCAAGCATTCCTGTTTTGTAACTTAATTTAGCAGTTGGTTTAGTAAATTTCTTAATTTGCATTTTAGTTAAGGCTTCTGAAAGAAATACATCTGCATATTTTTTTAATTCTGTTAAATCTGCTTTTAAAAAACTCGTAACCTCTTCAATTGTACTAAGTTTATTATCTTTAAAACCAATATTATTAATAATAGAATTATATTTAACAAGTTTTTTAGATAAATATGATATTTCATTAGCATGATCTAATGTAGTTTCTTTAGTATCTAAATAATATTTAGAATTTAATGTAATCTCATCATTTTCATAATTAAAATACGATTGTATTTTTAATTCTTTTAAAGGATTATTTTTTTTATATTCTTCATCAGCTGTAATTACATCATAAAAACGAGAATATATTTCTTGTGCAAAGCGTTTTTTAATTAGTGAGAAATTAAATTTCTTTTCATTAAATAAAAATATTTGTAAAGCACGTAATTCTTGATTTCCTGATATTGTATATAAAAAGCCATTATATCCTAAATAATTGTGTACGTAACCTTCTAAAATAAAGAAACTATTAACATCATCTTCAAATAATAAGAAGTCGCCTTTAATCTTCATTTTCAAATCATATTGCTCATCTGTAATAAATAATCGATATAAATTATCTTGATAAAAAATGTTAATATAATCATTTTGATATATTTGCATTATTTTATCCACAAAAGAATGAGTAGCACAACATGACCTATTATCTTTAGTTAAACACATACGATAAGAAGAAATTAATAATTGTATTAAATCACGACTTTTTTGATCAAATGAATCAAAATTATGATTAAATGTAAAAGTTTTTGAGTAACTAAAATTTGTTTTGTTTTCAATATTTAATAGCAATTCATCTATTCTTTTAACAACATATTTCTTTTCTTTACCAATTTTAAAATTAACGTAGATATCATCTTTTTCTATTCTAATATATGGTTCTAATTGCACATCTCTAATAGGGATTATATCTTCATGTTTTTGAATTTGCCTTAATACTCGATCTAGTTTCTCATTTACTATTTTTCTATTTTTGGCAAGTTCTTTTTCTTGATAGTGTTTCACATTTTTATCAATCAATTGTATTAAATCATCATCATATAATATATTAGGAATTTCATGATTATTAATTTTTTCAATCATATATATTAAATGAGGACATAAATATTTTTCTTGATAGCACATTTCACATTGAAAATCTATAACTTTATTAAAATTACTTTCTTTATAATCTCCTTCAACAATCAAAGTCATTATCGGCTCTTCAAAAATTGACTTAGGAATATAAAATGTGTATACAATACGAATACTATTCATATCCACCGCTATTTCTTGTTTAGTGGAAACTATTTCTATAAATTTATCACTATCTAAATAATTACATATACGATTATTGTAATAATCATTCATTTTATTTTCATAAACTATTACTGTTTTCATATTATTGCACCACCGGTAATATATTATTTTCATTTAAATAAGATTTAAAGAAACGTATTGCTTCATAATTGTAATAATAATAGTATTTTTCTATTTCGCGATACATAAAAAATAAAATATACTTTCCATTACGCAAATTATGTAATTTAATAGTTAATTCTTTTGTATATTTATGATCATATTTATAATGAGTTGACAATTGGCTTCTCAATTCATTTTGATAAATAAATAATAAATCATTATTATATTCTTCTTTTAAAACATCATATAATGAATCGATAGAACGAAACTCATCACAGTTATTTAAAATAACTGAAACCTTATTTTCTTGTTTGAAAAAATCCCAAATTGCATCTTTATCATAATAATTATTGAAGAAATATAAATATATTTGGTCAGTAAACATATCTTTTAATAAATAAAATTTTTGTAAATCTTTATTTGTAACAATTAATGATATTAAATCGTATAATTTTGATTGATTATCAAGTTCTTTTCTAGATTTAATATAGTAATATAGTGTATCAAAAACCAAATTTTTTTGATTATCAACAATTGATTTTAATTCATTAAAATTTTTAATATCGTATAAATATTTTGCGTACCTTCCCACTTTATATTTATTTCTTTTGATTTTATCATAATTAACAGTTTTTAAATCAAGATTATAAACTCCAATTGCCTTGCTAGAGCTAACATCAGCATAATAACTTTCTATAACAAAAGCACAATTAGACAAAAAACTAAATAATCTTTCATTAACTTTTTCATAATCAATGTATTCAACAATATCCTTTAACAAAGTAAAATTATGTTCTTCTTTCAATTGATTTACTAGATTATAAAAAGCATCACTATTACAATCAATTTTTTCAAAAGCACTTAAAACATATAACGAAGCATTAGTATCATTCCTATATGAAAAGGCATTTAAAGCTTTATATAATTGTATTATGTAATCTAACTTTAGTGTTTCATCACTTTCTTTTAATATTTCTTTAATTAATTGCTTAAGTGCATTTTCAAATAGAGGCGTATTTTCTTCATTAATAATTAATATTCCATTCATTGCTCTAATCAATTTTAAAAGCATTGGTGATTTTTCAGAGTATAATGTATTATAATTATTCAACAAATAATATAACACAGCTGCAGCATGTTTACATGGAAAGTCACATTCACAAGTACATGATGTTTCTAGCTTATTATTTTCTATTTTAATGTTCACACTATAATTACGATTGCCTTTAACAATAGCAACCACATTATTATTTGATAATATAGTAACATTTTTAACAAATCCGCGTTCAAAATAATTTTGTCCTCTTTCCGCAATTGTATAACGAAAATGCTTTACTATTTTTTCATTTGTTAATTCATTAAAACTTGATAATTGCATAAAAATACCCCTTTAATAATTTATTTTATCATTTTTCTTACATAATTACAACAATTATTAATAAGTTAAAAAGAATATTTTATTTATGTAAAAAAACGAAAATATTTGTCAAAAAACAATGAAAAAACTTTTTTATTTTCATAAAACAATTTCTTTGACACTCATTATATCTTTTGATATAATATACAAATATAAAGGAGGCTAAAGAATGTTAAATGTTAAAAAGAGAGATGGAAACATTGTACCTTTTGATTTGAAAAAAATTGAAAATGCTATTGAGAAAGCATTTAATTCTGTTAATAATTCTTATACTCATGATGTCATTGAATTATTAGCATTACGTGTTACTGCAAGTTTTAACACAAAAATTGAAAACAATACAATATCTGTGGAAGATATTCAAGATAACGTAGAAATTGTATTAATCCAATCTGGTTATGTAGATGTTGCAAAATCATTTATTTTATATCGTAAGCAACATGAAAATATCAGAAATGCAAAAGCTACATATCTTGATTATAAAGATACAGTTGATAATTATTTACAAATTAATGATTGGAGAGTAAAAGAAAACTCTACTGTTACATATTCAGTTGGAGGATTAATTCTTTCAAACTCTGGGGCAATTACAGCAAACTATTGGTTATCTGAAATTTATGATAATGAAATAGCTCAAGCACATAAAAATGCGGATATCCACATTCATGACCTTTCAATGTTAACAGGCTATTGTGCTGGATGGTCTTTAAAACAATTAATAAAAGAAGGTCTAGGTGGAGTACCTGGAAAAATCACTTCTTCTCCTGCCTCACATCTTTCTACATTATGTAATCAAATGACTAATTTCTTAGGTATTATGCAAAATGAATGGGCTGGCGCTCAAGCATTTTCATCATTTGATACTTATTTAGCTCCATTTGTGAAAAAAGATAATTTAACATATAAAGAAGTTAAACAATGCATTCAATCTTTTATTTATGGTGTCAATACTCCATCTAGATGGGGAACTCAAGCCCCTTTCACAAATATCACTTTAGACTGGACAGTTCCTAATGATATGGCTGAATTAAATGCTATTGTAGGTGGAGTTGAACAAAACTTTAAATATAAAGATTGTGTTCAAGAAATGGCTATGATTAATAAAGCATTTATTGAAATCATGATTGAAGGAGATGCCAATGGTAGAGGATTCCAATACCCAATTCCTACATATTCAATCACAAAAGATTTTGATTGGAGTGATACAGAGAATAACCGTTTACTATTTGAAATGACAGCTAAATATGGTACGCCATATTTCTCTAATTATATTAATAGTGATATGGAACCAAGTGATGTTAGAAGTATGTGCTGCCGTTTACGTTTAGATTTACGTGAATTACGTAAAAAGTCTGGTGGCTTCTTTGGAAGTGGTGAATCAACTGGTTCTGTAGGTGTTGTTACAATTAACTTACCTAAAATTGCTTTCCTTTCGCAAAATAAAGATGAATTTTATAATCGTTTAGAAAAAATGATGAATATTGCAGCTCGCAGTTTAAAAATTAAACGTAATGTTATTACTAAATTTTTAGATGCCGGATTATATCCTTATACTAAGAGATATTTAGGAACATTTAACAATCACTTCTCAACTATTGGTTTAGTTGGTATGAATGAAGCTTGTTTAAATGCTAAATGGTTGCAAAAAGATTTAACTAATAAAGAATCTCAAGAATTTGCGAAAGATGTTTTAAACTTTATGCGTAATAAATTATCTGATTACCAAGAACAATATGGTGATTTATATAATTTAGAGGCTACACCAGCAGAATCAACATCATATCGTTTAGCAAAACATGATAAAAAGAATTATCCAAGTATTATTACAGCAAGTGAAGATAACAAAACACCTTATTACACTAATAGTTCACATCTTCCTGTTGGTTATACTTCAGATATTTTTGCAGCTTTAGATATTCAAGATGAATTACAAACATTATACACTTCAGGAACTGTATTCCATGCGTTCTTAGGTCAAAAACTACCTAGTTGGCAAGCTTGTGCAACTTTAGTTAAAAAAATTGCGGAAAACTATCGTCTTCCATATTACACTATTTCACCAACTTACTCTGTATGTCCAAAGCATGGATATATCGCAGGTGAAGAATATACTTGTCCTACATGTGGTGAAAAAACTGAAGTATATAGTCGTATAACTGGTTACTATCGTCCTGTACAAAATTGGAATGATGGTAAAGCTGAGGAATTTAAAAATCGTAAAGAATATGATATTGAACATTCAATTCTAAAGAAAAAACAAGAATTACATAATGATTGTGAAGAAAAATCACAAAATGAAGAATTAAAAGAAATATTATTATTCACTTCACCAACATGCCCTAATTGCAAAATGGCAAAAATGCTTTTAGATAAGGCCAATATTAATTATAAACAAATTGATGCTTATGAAAACAAAGATTTAGCTATTAAATTTAATGTTCAAAAAGCACCAACTATGTTTGTTCCTAATAATGATTCTTATGATGTATATAGTAATGTTAGTGATATTAAAAAATATATAGAGGGATTAAAGTAATGTACGATATAATTATTATCGGTGGAGGAGCAGCAGGGATGACTGCTGCTCTTTATTCACTTAGAAGTGGAAAAACTGTTTTATTATTAGAAAAGGAAAATGTGGGAGGACAAATATCTCAGTCACCTCGTGTTGAAAATTTTCCTTCCATTAAAGAAATTGCGGGAAGTGAATTTTCAGATAACCTTTTTGAACAAATTATTGATTTAGGTGCTCAATTTGAATTGGAAAATGTTTTAAATGTTACTAAGAAACAAAATATATTTACTGTTAAGACTGACTATAATAGTTATGAAGCTAAAGCCATCATTTTAGCAACAGGTGTAAAGCATCGTCATATTGGGGTTGATGGTGAAGAGGATTTAATTGGCAAAGGTTTATCATATTGTGCAGTTTGTGATGGAGCATTTTATTCTGGAGAAGATGTTGCATTAATTGGTGATGCTAATACAGCTCTACAATATGCTCTTCTACTTTCAAATTATTGTAAAAAAGTATATTTATGTACTTTATTTGATAAATTTTTTGGAGATGACACTTTAATTAAAAGTGTACTAAAAAGAACCAATATTGAAATCATTCATAACATTTCATTAAAAGAATTTAAAAAAACTGATAGATTAGAAGGTTTAGTTTTTGAAAATACCATTGATAAAAACACAATCGAACTAGATGTAAAAGGATGTTTTATTGCTATTGGACAAATTCCTGAAAATGAAGCATTTCAAAATATTGTGGATATTGATAATAATGGTTACTTTATTGCGGATGAAAATTTAGCAACAAAAACGGAAGGCGTATTTGTAGCTGGAGATTGTCGAGCAAAAAAAATAAGACAACTGACAACAGCTGTAGCCGATGGTGCTATAGCAAGTGTTGGTGCAGTTGCCTATATTGATAAACTTTAATATCCTCTTAATTTTACATTAGTAATATATTTTTCAAGAAGGCACTTATATTCAAGTGCTTTTTTTTCATTCACTTCATGTAGATTATTTTTAATACACGTTCCTTTGTCCACAAATTTTTGTAAATACAATGTTTTGGCTCCTTGTAATAATATTCCTAAATTGTGAATACTTTCTTCATTATGAAATTCTTTAACTAGTGTAGTTCGAAATTCATAGTCAATATGATTTTCTTTTAAATAATTAATTGTTTCTTCTACTTTTTTTACTAAATTATAATTACTAATACCACTTGTTTCAAGATAACAATCTAAACTATTTTTAACATCCATAGCCACATAATCAATTAATTTTTCATTAACTAATGTTTGAATTACTGTTAAATTAGTGCCATTAGTATCTAACTTTATTAAATATCCCAATTGTTTAATTTCTTTAATACGCTCAATTAATGTAGGCAGTAGTGTAGGTTCTCCACCAGTAATAACAACGGCATCCAAAATGCCTTGTCTTTTTTTAAAATATTCTAAATATTCATCTTTATTTAGTGTTTGAAAAGAATCATAATTTAATACTAAAGATGCATTATGACAAAATGGACAACGAAAATTACATTTACCTGTAAATAATGTTGCACTTACTTTCCCATCAAAATCAACTAATGATACTTTTTCTATTCCATAAAACTCAGTTTTCATTCCTATAACTTCCTATATTTCTTATCAAATATTGAATATAAATAAAGATTAATTGGCTTATCACTTTTACTTCTAATATATTCTTTATAACCAGTTAACTGTTTATCATATGCTTCATCATCAATATGTTTTAATTTATAATCAATAATATCAATATGATTATCATATTCAATTAACAAATCAATGCTACCATTTTTTTGATTTATTTGATCATAAAAAGCATACTCTTTATATATAGTTCCTTTTGTTTTATTTTTTAGTAAATCACTATTTAAAAAATCAATTATATAATGATGATATTTAGATTCAAGATTAATGATATTAAAATCAGGTTTAATAAAATCGATTCTTTCTAATGCATTATGTAATTTAGTACCTAACTCTAAAACTTTTGTTACATCATTAGATATTAATTCATTAATTTTTTTAGAAAATGAACTCTTTTTAATTTCCTCTTTTTTAATATTTAATTCTTGGATTGCGATATTTTGATTATTTTCCTTAATTGAAGCAATATTAGCTTGGGTTATTTCTCCATTTAAACTAACATAATGGTTTAATTGTTCTTCTGTTATTGGATAGTTCTTTAAACCATCTAAATATGTTTCCACAAAATATTTAAATGATGATGGCGTCAAAGATGGTTTTAGTGTTTCATCTTTAGACACAAATATAATTTGTTCGCGCGCTCTAGTTAAAGCTACATAAAATACTCGAACCTCTTCACTTATTGTTTCTTGAATAGCTTTGTAATTAAGAATTTTTTTCATTATCGTATCATGCTTGCCATTATCTACACTTGGAATAATAATACCATACTTATTATCAAATAAAAAATCTGTTTTAATATCTTCTAAATTGAAACGATTGTTTAAACCAGGAAAATAGCAAATACCAAACTCCAATCCTTTAGATGTGTGAATAGTCATAATTTTAACAGCATCATCAAACGATGTTAAATTATTTTTAAATTTAATAGATAATGAGCTATCCATTACATCATCTAAATAATCCACAAATTGCTTTAAATCATAGCCAATATTAGATAACGTTTCTCCAAGTTTTGCGAAGAACTCTAAATGTACTAATATTTTTTGGGTTTCGGTAATTAATCCCGACTTATCAACGATGGCAAATTTATCATTAATACGGTATATAATTTCTTTTATTGATATACTATTAATATCTTTTCTTAAATCTTTAATCTTACTATATAATTCTGTATCATAATAACTATTATTACAATATATTTTATAAATTTCATCATCTGAAAACATATATAAATATGAACGTAAAATACTAATAAATTCATACTTTTCATTAATTGTGAAGTTTTCAATATTTGGTGTAATTAATAATTTTAAAATATTAATTATTATTTTTATATCATAATCATCATTTAAAGTTTCATCTTTAAACACCGTTAAAGGAATTTTAAAAATATTAAAAATGCGTTTATATAACTGAAAGTTATTACTTCTATCAATCAAGATTACAAAGTCACTATATCGTACATCTCGTGCTTCTTTACTATCTTTATCCATTATTTGAAAATGATTATCAACTTTATTTTTAATATCTTCCGCAATTAAATATGCTTCTATTTCCGCATCTAATAAACTTTGATTATCATTTTGATATGATAAAACATATGCCGTATGATTATAATTAGCATTTACATTATTATAATCAATATTTCCAGCTTTCATTATATGGTCTTCAATATATGAAGCATCACCGACTTCTTTAGTCATGCATTTCATAAAAATATTATTTATATCAGTAACGACCTCTTTGCGAGAACGGAAATTGTTTGTTAAATCAATTTTTATTCCTCCATTATGAACTTTATAATTATCATACTTTTCACGGAATAAATAAGGATTAGCTTTACGAAAACGATATATTGATTGTTTAATGTCACCAACCATATAAACATTATTATTCGCAATCAAATTAACAAAATATTCTTGTATATCTGATGTATCTTGATATTCATCAATCATGATCTCTTTAAATGAGTTTTGCAATTCCAATTTTATATCTTCATGCTCTTCCACAATTTTAATTGCCATTTTTGCAATATCATTAAATGTATAAGTATTAGTTTTATATTTAAATTCTAATACTTTTTGATCTAATTCATTAATAATACGAATAATTGTATTAATATTGTCTATTGTGCTTGCAACTTGATTAATTTTTGTTTCTTTTGACTCACTACCAATATATTCTTTAATTTTTTTAATTTCATTTGTAATTGCTTCTTTAAATAATTTAGTATCTTCATCTGTATTATTTTTTAATCTTGGCAAATTTAAGTCTTTGCCAAAATTATGAATATCTTCCTTTTTGGTAATGAAGGTTGTTAAATAATTTTGAAAATCTGATAAATCTATATCATAGTTTTGTAAAGAATATTGGTATAGCTTTTGAATTTTTTGAATACTTATATTTTCAAATTCTTCATAATATTTTGTAATACTTGATGAATTTATAAAAGCATGGTTTGCAAAATACTTATCTTTATCAACTAATAAATCAAGTTTTTTATAAATATTTAAAAGCCCTTCTTTAATTACTTTATCATCTTTAATACAATAATCAGTAATTAAACGTGCAAAATCTTGATTATTTTCCGAATATAAATTATCCATAATTTCATCTAATAATTTTGATATTTGTAATGTATTTACATTATCATCCATTATTGAAACATTAGAATCAATATTTAAAATATAATGATATTTTTTAACTATGGATAAGCTAAAGCTATCAAATGTGCAAATATAAGCATTTGTAAGTAAATCTATTTGATTATTCATCCCTGCTGCAAGAATTTTTTTCCTAATTCTTTCTTTCATTTCTTGACTTGCCGCATTTGTAAATGTCAAAATCAATAGCTGGTTAACATTTATTCCTTGCTTTATTTTTTCAATTACACGTTCACTTAAAACAGCTGTCTTACCACTTCCAGCCCCCGCACTAACAATTATATTACTACCACTTTTATATATTGCTTGTTCTTGTTCTTGAGTCCACATTTTATTTGTACTCCTTTAAAAATGTTAAATCAGATGGTTTACTTAATTTTTTTAAATCTTTTGGTTGCATAAAACACAAGTCTTTATATTTACAAAAACGACAAGAAATGTTTTTATAATCAATTTGTTTAGGATTTATTGGGAAATCACCATTAATAATTTTATTTCCTGCTTCAATTATTTTCTTTTCCACTAAATGCTCTAAACACTCAATTTGTTCTTCCGTTAATACTTTACTTCGAGAATCAAAAGTACCATCTTTTTTACGCTTTAATCCTTGAATTAATAAACTATTATCTTCTGTATTATCAAAATGAATACAATCTTCATTTATATCTAATGTATAACCTTGAAGCTTTAAATATGCTTTTTTCTTTTCTAAATAATCTTCACTATCTTCGGCTTTAATTTCATTTTGTAAAATAGTTTGATAATAGAAACCAGTAACATACACATTTTTTAATTTTGAACGTTTTGATAAATAAATATAAATAGGTAATTGTAAATTCAAACCATATTTACAATTATTAATAGCCGTATCAATACTACCTGTTTTATAATCCACAATAGCAACATAAGTTTTATCACCTTGTTCATGATAAAACATTTTATCGATAATACCTGTAAATATAATTTTCACATTATCATTAATCTCTATATTTACCTCATGTTCATATGCCTGTGATTCATAATTAATATATTGAAGTTGCTCATTGATAGCGTTAATTATAAATTGTAATTCATTTTTTAGACGATTTAATAAAAATATTTCTTTATTATTTATAGTTACAAAATATTCATTTTGAGCTTTGGTAAATGATTTATCAAAATCAAATCCTTCAATAAAAGCTTCTTCCAATACTTGATGAAAAACAGAACCAATTTTGGTGGCAAATTTATCTTCATAAATATTTAATTTTAATACTTTCTCAACATAATAACTAAATGCACATTCATTATATTTATTTAAACTAGTATATGATAATTGTACTTGATTATGCATTTTCTCCTTTAACATTTCTTTATTTATTCCTTTAAAAGAATTATCGTAACTATCATATTCTTTTGTACTATATAATCCTAATAAAATAGATAATGTTTCATTATAACTACCATACTTCTTATAATCATCCAATTTGTTATTTAACAAGTATTTATTATATTTATTTGAATAATTACTAATACTTTCTTTTTCTATAATCTTAGTCATATTATATTCATTAATTATCGTAGATGGTTGTAATATAGAAAAAGTGGAAGCAAGAGAATATGACATATATAAATGATTAATTGTGGATAATTTACTAATCACTTCTTCTTTTTCACTTTTATTTATTTCAATTGTCGTACTTAAGCCAATTTGAGCCTTTAAATCATCTGACAAATAATCTTCATCACTTATAATTTTAGGAATATTACCTTGATTTAATCCCATTACATATATATAATCATTATCACTAATAACTAAATTATTAAAGTTTTCTACTCTAACACTATTTTGATATTCTTTGTTAATGTATGTATGCTTTAAATCATTTACAAGCAAATCATAAATATCTGAGAAATCTTTTCTAAATGTATATTGATTTAATATATTAATTAATTTTAGAGAAATTTCTTTATCATAATTATTTTGTAAAAATGTATCAACTGTATTATCTTTAACAGCATTTAAAAATTGTTTACCAATATTCGTATCATATAAAGAAGTAGTATTAGGAATAGTAATTGGTAAATGATACATATCACTAAATACTTGTAATAAAAAATGATAATCATTTGTTATTCCAGTAATTTTAATATGATTTATATCTACGCCTTCGTTTATTTTTAAAATTATATCATTTATCACACCATTTATTTCTTGTTCAATTGTTTTATATTCGTGAACTGGCATATCTTTTTTTATTACTAATTCTTGTCTTATAATATCTACATGATTTAATTGTTCTATACATTTTTGATATTTTTTTTCTATAACAGGATATCCCATAACAACAATATCAAATGTATTATAATAATTAATATTGTTATCCGCATTAATAAAATGATTATTAATTAAATCTTGTTTAATATTAGATAAAAAAGAAATTTTATCACAATCACTAACAACAAACATTGTATCTTGAAGAGCTTTTAAGTATTTTGTGGCAACATCAACACTTATATTATAACGTTTTGTCACATAATAAAGCATTTCTTTAGTAATTGAAAATGTCAATGAATCAAAAAACTGTTCTAGTGACATTAGTTTTATTTGATATAATTTTTTTTCATTATCAATACATTTCAATATTTCTTTTTGCATATAAAAGGGTGTAATAACTAATTTATTATTTAAATAATTTAAATCATACATTTTATCTACCTCAAACTATAAATATTATACATTATTATAAAAATAAAAGCAAAATAAAAAACTCTTTTTAGAGTTTTTTATATACTATTTTGTAATTGTTTTAAAAGACGATTAAAAAATTTAATTTGAAATAATATTTTATCTTGCCACATATCATTGGCGGTTTTTGTTAAAAAGTTCATTAACTTAGCCTTTTTTAAATTTTTTATTGTTTTAACAACATAAATAATTTGTTCATCTAATGACAATCTATCAAAATGAATATGCTCCATATTATCGTAAATACGATAAGTATCAAATCTATCTATATGATCACTTGCAACAATTGTATAAGAAAAAGGATTAATTGTCCCTTCAAAATCAGCTTTTTCATCTACATGAATAGCAATACCATAACACATATTTTCAATTAATTCTTTAGAATATCCTAATTCTTGTAAAAATGGGCGAACCATTTTTGCACTATTTCTTCCATGATTAACAATATCTTCTTTAGTATTAAAATCAAGTGCATAACTAATATCGTGCAATAAACATGCTACCGCAATAGCTTCTTCATTTAAACCTTCTTTTTTTGCAATTACACGTCCAATATTTGCGCAACGAATGGAATGATTAATGCGATATTCCATTGACCAAGGTTTACGTTTAAAATATTCGCTTTCAAAATATTTTTCTTTTAAAAACTCTAAAGCTTTTTCGTAGTTTCCCATACTTGTTCTCCCTTTTCCTTTTTTTGTCTTTCATTGACAATTTTATTTTATCATATAATTATTTTAATGACAAGTTTTTTATTATTCGATATTTTGGAAGAATCCCAAAATTTGCTTCAGAATTGATTTTTACTTTTCAACTTTCAAGTTTACGTTTGAATTTTGAAAATATATTCTTATGGAAATAAACAGGTAAATTTTAAATAAATATGATTAACATTTTTTCGATTTTAATTTTTATATTATTATTCCTTATATTTATATTTCTGATTCAAAATCTTTATATGACAAAGTAATATAAAAATTTAAATTTCATTTAATAATATAAGTTTTAAAAGTATAAACTAATATTAATTTTAATTTTTAAAAAACATTATTAATATTATTTTTTTATAAGGGGGTAAAAAAATAATCAATTCGTAATAGAATTGATTATTCGTTTTAATTTATTTTTTTTCAATAATAGCGTTTAATGGATATTTGCTATTTTCTAAAATTATTTCACCACAATTTTCATATAAAATTTTACCACTTTTAGGATTCTTTATAGAATCAATTGTACCAATCAAAGTCGCATTTACGTCACTATATTCGAATGCTAAATCGCAATTAATCATTTCACAATTAATTAATTTAAGATTTTCACAATAACATAATGGCTGTGTACCAATTATTTTACAATTGATTAATGTTAAATTATGAGAATACCAAGCTAAATATTCACCTTCAATAATAGAATTTTCTACAACAACATTATCTGTATGCCAAAATGCATCTTTTGTTTTTAAATAACTATTAGTAATTTTCATATTTTTAACATATTGAAAAGAATATTTTCCATTTAAGGTAAAGTTATTCAAATTTATATTTTGACTTAATAAAAATAAATATTCGCTTTCTACAGTTACATTATTCATTGTAATATTATCATTTTTCCATCCAAATTCATTGGAGATGACAGATACATTACTCATATTAATATTTTTACATTCTCTTAACGCTTTAATTCCGTGTAGTTTAGAATCACAAATAGTAATATCATTACTATACCATAAAGCTGCACGACAATTAGGAGTTAATTCAGTATTATATATTTTTATATTATTATCATGCCAAAATGGATATCTTAAATCCATGTAACACCCATCCACAATTACATTACTAACTTCTTTTAAAGCTGATTCACCATCTTCTTCACCTTCAAATCGACAATTTAAAATTTTAGCATCATCAATATTATATAATGCTCGTTCTTCGCCAAATCTTTTTCCTTCTATAATTTTCATTTTGTTCACCTTATATATTATATTATGTTTTTTAATAAAAAACCCTATAAAGGGTTTTTATTTTGATAACTTTTCGTTTATTTCCATTAAAATAGCCAATTGTTTTTCTTCTAGTGTTGGTTCTATAGGTTTAGAAGCTTCTTCTTTAGCTTTGGCTTCTGCTTCTTCTTTTTCTTTTAAATAAGTATTTAATGCTTTAGTTTCTTTTTTAGATAATTTATATCCTTTTTCTTGTTTATATAATGCTCGTTTTAAGGTATTTTTCATTGTGGCATCAGCTTCTTTAAGTTGATTGAATGTTTTAATAATCACAAACAATACAAAAGCAACTAATAAGAAATTAATAACTGATGAAATAAATGCTCCCCAATCAATATATATTGAATTTGTTAAATCTAAAACTTTTATTCCTTCATCATTTATAATATATTGAGGAACTAAAGGTGTATACATTTTGCTTAAAGCATCAGAATTACCACCACAAACATAATAAATAATTGTATTAATTACAGGTTTTAATATTCCATTTGATAACGCAGTAACAATAGCTGTAAAAGCCGCCCCAACAATTGTTCCTACAGCCATATCCATAACATTTCCACGTGATATAAACTTTTTAAACTCTTCTAAGAATTTTTTCATATTACTTCCCTTTCTTTAATGTAATTTTTTTATATATAATCTACGACGTTTGTGTTGAAGACAATCAAAATTTTTCCAATTATTAATAATATGATAATTATCTTCTAAATTTAAATTCGTTTCTGCATACTCATATTTACCAGTTGACAACATTTCCGAAATACTCGCAATCAAAGATGAACTTACACCTTTCATCTCATATTCAGGTAAAACGCCAATCAAGCCTAAATCAATTGATTTAGCATGTTTTACCGCTCTTAAAACTTTAAATATTGTTGGCAAAGTCAAACGACCACCACTCTTTTGAAAAGCAGATCCTATTGAAGGAAATACTAATCCAAAAGCAACTACTTTTTCATTTTCATCTAAGATTAAAGTAACATGCTCTGGTCTAACAATCAATTTAAAACTATTAATTAAATTTTTTTTCATTGCATCAGTAAATGGAACAGTGCCATAGATTTTATCATATGTTACATCAATGATATCAAAAAAGGCATCTCCATATTTATTAATAAATTCGGAAATTGATTTTACTGTCGAAAAATGTAAATTATATCTTTTTAACATTAAATCACTTAATTTTTTCAAACGTGGATTTGGGTCTTTTAAAGCTCTTAGTTGATGTTCTAACCAATCAACTTCTTTAGTATAATTATTATTTTCAATTAATTTTTGATAATATGAATAATTATATTGCTCTTCAAATGTGGATAAATAATCAAATCCTTCAATTAACAATCCTTCTCTTTCTAAATCGGAAAAGCCTAAAGGGCCTACTACTTCTTCCATATTCTTAGCTTTAGCCCAATTTTCTACTGCCCCAAGCAAAGCATCAGCAACTTCTTGATTATCAATAGCATCAAATCTTGTAAAACGAACTCTTTTTTGATTCCATTTTTCATTACTAGATTTTTGCAATATTCCTGAAATTCTTCCTACCATTTTTCCTTCTTGATAGGCATTATAATAAACTGCTTCTGAAGTTTCATAATAGTGATAATTGCTTTTAAATAATGCTTTTTCATCGCTATATAGCGGTGGAACAAAATATGGGTTATTTTTATACAAGTTTAATGGAAAATTAATAAACTCTTTAATTTCTTTTTTTGTTTTTACTTCTTTTATTTCAATCATAATTTCTCTCCAATAAGCATTGTATATATTACCATTTTTTGGGTCATTTGTCAAATTTTGTCTAACAAAGAAACATTTCTAAATTATTAATTTTTATATTATCCGCATAATAAAAGTGCCCTAGATTAACTAGAACACTTCTTTTATTCATAATTTATTCTGCGGAAGTTGCATTCAAGAAAGCTTGATAAGCTTCTTGTCTTGCTTCTTCAGATTTACATAAATTTGCATCTGCAACTACACCTGTACCAGTAACTGTTGCGGGAACTGCTTCTAATACATTGCCTGATGCATCTTTATAAACATTGTAATCAAATACGATTTCTTTTCCATTACCAATACGTACAAATTTTGTAACCTTTTCAAATGTATTGTATTTTACAAAGTATTCTGCATCACTTGCGGAAGCATCAAACCAACCAGGTAAATCTGATGGATCGCCTTTGAAGACATTATTATAAATATATGCATTTCCACTTCTTACTCTGAATAATGAAGCCATGCCGCTCACAACAGCACCAGCACCGGAAATATCAAAATCATTGCCGATAAAGTATAAATTTTTAGTTTTTGACTTTGAATCGAGCCATACAAAAAATTGACCGATATCATAAACTTTACATCCTTCAACTCTTAATTGTGATTCATCTGATCCTTTACCTGTTTGATATTTAAAAGTTGTATTCATTTTATGAATAGATGAATTTCTAAAAATAACAACATCAGTGGCGTCTGTATCTGCGAAATATACTCCACCACTAGATGATGACTGACTTCCTTCAATTTCTAATCCATCAACTAAAAAGTAAGAACTATTAATTTTTACACTATCAGCAGCAACAACTACTTTTGATACATTTTCTTCAGCTCCTGTAGCTTTAATACCAGCATTAATTCCATAAACAGAAACTTTTTTAGTAATACTCTTTGATAATGTCCATTCACCTTTATCAACATAAATAACATCATTATCTTCTGCAGCTTCAATAGCAGCATCTAAACTATTATAGAATTTAATACCAGCAACTTCTTTATCTTTCAATGTTGCATCAGCAACTACAGCTTTTGTAGCATGAAGTTCAAATGTTTTTGGATAGGCTTTTTCTTCACTAGTAAGCCATTTAGCAACTAATGTTACGTTATCTAAAATTTGAAATTCTGCAGCTTCATATATTTTTTCAGAAGAAATCCATCCAACAAATACCAAACCTTCTTGTGATGGAGTTGGAAGTGTAACTACTGTTCCATATACTTGTTCTTTCCATTCAACTTGTTGTTTTTCATCTTCTTACTTTCCACCATTAGCATCTAAAGTTAATGTGTATTTATATTTATATTTCATAATAGTAGTTAAATCTAAAACATTTTCCCATGCCGAATCATCTTCAGTAGAGTATTTTTGTTGAAAAAAACCATTATATGTTCTAAAAACTAAATAATCTCCTGATTCACCTTTATCACCAACATCTCCATTAGGACCTTTTTCACCAACTGATCCTTGAGAACCATCGTCACCTTTGTCTCCTTTAAGACCTTTATCTCCTTCTTCCCCATTAAGTCCATTATCTCCTTTAGGACCTTTTTCACCTTGTTCACCAACTGGACCTTGAGTACAGCCAACTAAAACAATTGAAGAAACTAGAAGTAATAAAGATAATAAAAATCTTTTAAATTTCATAACTTTCTCCTTTTTTTATTTTAAATAGATTTTATAAAAAAATCATCTATTTACTACTTTATTATACTAATACTACAAATGAATTTTTTATCAAATGTTTTCATTTTTTTAAAATCTCTTTTAATAAATATTATTGTGAATAGATAATTATTACAATATTTTTAAAACCTTTAAAAATAATCTATTTGAAAATTTCCTAGAAAATTAATAAAGGAGAAAATCTTTGATTTTCTCCTCACCATAATTATTATTAATATTTTTTATTTTGTACAACTAAAATGACATAATTGCTTTTTCTTTTTCTCTAATTGCTTCATCAACTTTCACGATATATGAATCTGTCATTTTTTGTGTGTCATCCTCATGACGTTTAAGTTCATCTTCACTTATTGATCCTTCTTTTTGAAATTTCTTTAATTGTTCCATTACATCACGACGAATGTTTCGAATAGCAACTTTACTATTTTCAGAATTATTTTTCAAATCTTTAACAAGTTGTTTTCTAGTTTGTTCAGTTAGTGGTGGAAATACTAGTCTAATTACAGTTCCATCATTTTGAGTTGGTAAATTAACATCAGACATTTGTATTGCTTTTTCAATATCACGTAAGATACCTTTATCAAAAGGTTTAATCATTAATACTTGTGCTTCAGGAACAGTAATAGATGCAATTTGATTTAGTGGCATTGGTGAACCATAATATACAACTTGAACATTAGCTAATATATTAGGATTTGCACGCCCTGTTTTCACACTTTGTAAATCTTTCTTTAAAGATTCAATAGTTTTTTCCATTTTTTCTTTTCCAGTGTTAATAATTGATTGTGGCATAGTTTTATTTCCTTTCCTTATTTTGTTGTTACTAGAGTTCCAATAGTAGAATCTAGTACTGCTTTTTTGATATTTCCTTTTTTATTCATATCAAAAACTAAAATGTCAATTGAATTTTCAGCACATAAAGTAGCCGCAGTCATATCCATTACTCCTAATTGTTTTTCTAAAACTTCTTGATGAGTAACTACATCAAATTTCTTTGCATTTTTATTTTTTCTTGGATCGCAATCATAAACTCCATCGGTTCCATTTTTAGCCATTAATATTAAATTCGCCCCTAGTTCTAATGCCCTTAAAGCAGCTGTTGTATCAGTTGAAAAGAATGGATTTCCTGTTCCTCCACCAAATATACATATTCTTCCTTTATCTAAATTGGAATCTGCTTTTCTTCTAATATAAGGTTCAGCAACTTGTGGAATTGAAAGACTCGTCATAACTCGTGTTTCTAATCCTAATTTTTCTAATGCACTTTGTAATGCAACAGCATTTAATATTGTTCCTAACATTCCCATATAATCAGCACTAGTTCTATCCATGCCATTATCAATAGCATCTCTACCACGCCACATATTACCAGCGCCACAGACAATGCCTAATTGAATATCACCTAAATCATATAAATCTTTAATTTCTGATGCTATGTGGTTTACTTTTTCCATATCAATACCAGTACCATTATGGGATAATGCTTCACCACTAATTTTCAAAATGATGCGTCTCATGTTGTTCTCCTTATTTTTTAATTAAAAGGCACATTACTGTGCCTTTTATGACTACTTATTAACAGCTGCCATTACTTCAGCAACAAAATCATCCTTTTTCTTTTCAATTCCTTCGCCAACACCTAAACGAACATATAACACAATTTTACATTTATGATTTGCAACATATTGTGCAACTGTTTCATCAGGGTTTTTAACAAACATTTGATCTAATAAACAAACTTCTTTTAACATTTTATTAACACGACCTTCAACCATTTTTTCAATAATTGCTTCTGGTTTTGGTTTTGGAGATTGTTTATTTTCATTTAAAGCTTCTTGTCTAATAATTTCAGTTTCACTAGTTAAGAAAGCTTGATCAACATCTTCTCTTGATAAGTATTTAGGAGACATAGCAGCAATATGCATACATACATCTTTAGCAACTTCTTCATTATTTCCATCAAGAATTGCAAATGCTACAATTTTACCACCCATATGAGAATATGCACCAAATACTTGGTTATCATTTTTTTCATAGAATGAAACTCTTCTTAATGTGATTTTTTCACCAATTGTTGCTGTAGCATTGATTAACATATCACTTACTTTTACGCCATTTAATTCAGCAGCTAAAGCTTCTTCATCATTAGAAGCTTTTGAAGCTAATATTGCTTTACCAACATTTTCACTTAATTCTTGGAATAGAGGATTTTTAGCAACAAAATCAGTTTCACTATTTAATTCATAAACAGTTGCATAATTTCCTTCAACTGCAAAACTACAAACACCTTCAGCTGCGATTCTACTTTCTTTTTTAACTGCTTTAGCAATTCCTTTTTCACGTAACCATACAACAGCTTTTTCAATGTCACCGTTTGTTTCAACAAGAGCTTTCTTGCAATCCATCATTCCGGCGCCAGTCAATTCACGAAGTTCTTTAACTTGTTGAGCATTAATCATGTTTAAATCCCCCTATTATTCTGCTGGTTTTTCTTCAGTAGCTGGAGCTTCTTGTACTGGAGCTTCTTCTTTAGTTTCTACTGGAGCTTCCTTAACTTCTACTGGAGTTTCTTCTTTTTTAACTTTTGGTTCTCTTGGTTGTCTTGGAACAAATGGTTTATGTTGTCCTTTACCATCACGATTATTTTGACGACGTTGTCTTGGTTGTTCTTCAGCAACAGGTTCATCAGTGAATACAACTTCAATTGGTGTTCCACCATTTGCTTCAACAACAGCATTTGCTAATGTAGCAACAATTAATTTAACACTTCTAATTGCATCATCATTTGCAGGGATAACATAATCAACATCTTCTGGATCACAGTTTGTATCAACTAATCCAAAAATTGGAATGTTTAATTTACGAGCTTCTAAAATTGCATTGTGTTCTGTTTTTGGATCTACTACAACTAATGCATCTGGAATTGAAGTTAATGTTTTAATACCACCGAAGTTTTTATTTAATTTTTCTTGTTCTTTCTTTAATAAAATAACTTCTTTCTTTGGTAAAACATCAAATGTTCCATCTTCTTCCATTTGTTCAATTTTATATAATTTTGCGATTGATTTCTTAATTGTTTTAAAGTTTGTTAAAGTTCCACCTAACCATCTTTGATCTACGTAGAACATATTTGCTCTAGTTGCTTCTTCTTTGATAACATCTTGAGTTTGTTTTCTAGTACCAACAAATAATACTTTACCACCATTTTGGGCAATAGTATATAAAGCTTTATATGCTTCTTCAACTAGTTTTTCTGTTTTTGTTAAATCAATGATATAAATACCATTTCTTTCTTCATAAATATACTCTTTCATTTTAGGGTTCCAACGGCGAGTATTATGACCGAAATGAACTCCTGCTTCTAGTAATTGTTTTTTAGTAATTACAGCCATTTTTCTTTCTCCTTTTTATTTTTATTTTGTTTTGGCCTCCACTATTGTCCACAAATGCCGCCCCAATAAAGTACATGACGACCTTCTCGATAGTGTGTGTATTTTAAACCATACATATTATACCACATTTAACTTTCTTTTGCAAACTATTTTTAAAAATAGAAATAAATAACTTTTTTTAATTTCAATAATCTATTATTATTAAATAATTTCTTCCTATAATTAATCTCGTTTAGCACGTGGAAATTTGTCCATATATTCCTTTCTTAACTGTTCATTTGAAATATGAGTGTATATTTGCGTAGTAGATAAATTAGTATGTCCCAATAATTCTTGAACGGAAACTAAGTCGGCGCCATTATTTAATAAATGAGTAGCAAAAGTATGACGTATCATATGCGGACTAATTTTAAATGTTTGAGCAGCTTTTTCCACAATTCTATTCAAAATATCTCTTACTCCTCTTGGTGTTAATGCACCACCATGATTATTTAAAAATAAATATTCAGATATTTCATTTTTATTTTTCACTTGTAATTCTGTTCTAGAATACATTAAATACTTTTCTAAAGCTTCAATTAATAAATTATGAAGTGGTAAATATCTTTCTTTTCCACCTTTTCCTAATACCTTTACTTTTCTATTAATATAATCCACATCATTCATTTTTATACTACATAATTCACTAACACGAACACCTGTACCATACATAAATTCAAGTATTGCGTAATCTCTTTGCCCAAGTATTGTTTCTGTATTAATACTATCAAATAACATTTCTATTTCTTCTTCATATAAAAATTTAGGCAATGTTTTATCAAGCTTAGGAGATGAAACATTGGCAAACGGATTAAAGGTAATATAACATTCACGAATACAAAACTTATAAAAACTTCTTAAAGAACTAAGTTTTCTAGCTACACTTCTAGGTTTATTATAATGTTCATTTAAATGTGATGTGTAATATCTGCTAGCATTATCAAAAGGATTTAATAAATTTCCAAATTTATTAAAAGATAAAAACTCTTCAAATTCTTCAATATCTTTTTTATAATTATATACTGTATATTCAGAATACATTTTTTCATTTTGAATATACCTAATAAACTCACCTTTAGCTTCTTCAATTTTCAAATCTTTTTGTTCTTCTTTAGCTTCACTTAAGGTTTGATTTTTTTTACTCATTTATTGCCTCACAAATTTCTTTTATTGCTTTCAAACTACGAACAGAATATAATTCTTTTCTTTCTTTTTTTCGCATTCTTTCAGTAATAATTAATTCATTAAATAAACAAAAATTAGCGTTCATTGGGATAAAGTTTGAATTAGGAGTAGCAATATAATTAGCAAGAGCTCCAATAGATGTATCACTTGTAAAATCTATCATTTCTTTTCCTTGGATTAATCTTGCCATATTAATTCCTGCTACCATTCCACTGCTTGCACTTTCTAAATACCCTTCTACTCCTGTTATTTGACCAGCAAAAAACAAATCTCTTCTTTTTATTGTTTGGTAATATTTATTCAATACTTGCGGACTATTCATATATGTGTTTCTGTGCATTACTCCATATCTTACTATTTCGCAATTTTCTAATCCTGGTATCATTTGAATTATTCGTTTTTGCTCTCCCCATTTTAAATGCGTTTGAAATCCAACAATATTATATAATGTTTTTTTAGCATCATCTTGGCGTAGTTGTACTACCGCATATGGTTGAACTAATGTTTCTGGATGTCTTAATCCTACTGGTTTCATTGGACCAAACAGTAAAGTTTTTTCTCCTCTAACAGCCATATCTTCAATAGCCATACAGCCTTCAAAAACTTTCAATTCAAAATCATGGGGTATAACTTTTTCAGCATGAATTAATTCATTATAAAAATTATCAAACTCCTCTTTAGTCATTGGGCAATTATAGTAAGATGCTTCACCTTTATCATATCGAGATTTTAAATAAGCTTTTGATTTATCAATTGATTGTTCAGTAATGATCGGGGCAACAGAATCATAAAAATATAAGTAATCATTACCACATAGTGCTTGAATATCTTTACTTAATGTTTCGCTTGTTAAAGGTCCACTAGCTATTATAGTGTAGCCATCAGGAATTTGTGTAACTTCTTCATTGACAACTTCTACTAATGGATGATTTTTTAAATAATTAGTTATATAATCACTAAATCCCTCTCTATCGACTGCAAGAGCCCCTCCAGCTGGAGTTTCATTTTTATATGCTGCTTCCATTACTAAAGATCCTATTTGATTCATTTCTTCTTTTAATAAACCAACCGCATTTGTTAAGGCTTTTGCTCGCAATGAATTACTACAAATCAATTCCGCAAAGCCATCCGTTACATGGGCTTCTGTATTTCTTTTGCCACGCATTTCATATAGTCTTACTTTAATTCCTCTTTTAATTAATTGATAGCAAGCCTCGCTTCCCGCAAGTCCTGCACCTATTACATTTACTACTACATTTTCCATATCTATACCTCTTAAAAATATTATACAACATTTTTTAATGTTTTGAAAGAAAATAATAAAAAGTAACTAATAAATGATTAGAAGTACTTCAATTTTAATGTTAGAACTTGTATACCAATCCCCATCTTTTTAAGACATATCAATTTACTATCACGCGTTAGTTCTATGTAACTAAATGTATTGATGCACCTTTGTACTGCGTAAATAACAAAAAAATTATGGTTAATAAATGAAGAATAAAAAAATTATTATTTAAACCATTTTTATTACTAATTCAGTTTAACTAACGACGCATATGGAGTATTGATATTTAATAGATTAGAATACTTCCAACCATTTAACAAACACTGTAGAACTGTAATAACACCACTATGAGTTATTATTAATATTTTCTTTCCTCTATATTTATTTAAAAGTTTAATAAAAGCATCTTTTATTCTATTGTAAAAATCAACCGGTGATTCTCCATTAGGATAAGCTTGGCTCATACTTAATGTATTATAATACAGACCAGGATATCTTTTATTAAACTCTTCTTTTGTTAAATTCTTTAAATCGCCATTATTGATTTCCCTAAAGTGTGCCTCAAATACTATTTCTTTCGATAATTTAGAAGATATTATGTCTGCAGTTTCTTTAGTTCTAACTAAGTCACTAGAAATTATTAGATCATAATCTTTATCTAAAGAATAACACACATTTTCTATTTGTTTAATTCCAGTAGTAGTTAAGTGATTATCACTCCATCCACCAAGTTTATCTTGATCATCTTCGCCATGTCTTAATAAATCTATATGAATTTCACTTAAATCTATTTTATTATTAAACTCTATATGTCTCACGACGTTCAAAATAACTTCTTTGCAAACTTCATAACGAAGAGAATTTGTAAATTTATTTTTATTTACGTAATTTGCAAATAACTCTTTAATCCGAATAGATGATAAAATACCTTCAGTTTTAATATAAATATCAGAAGTTAATTCCGTATTTCTAACATTAAATGTATTAATAATTGCACTATTAAAAATATCATTGTTATAGTTTTCTTTAGATAATAGATATATATCAAATAAATCTTTTGACCTAGAGTTTGATTCGCCCTTAGAAATTAATGTTTCAATTTTTTCAGCAAGTATTGTTTCTATAGAATAAGCTAAAATATCAAAACAAGTTTCATTAATATTTGATTTATAGTTATACCAAATAGGATTAGGAGTAACAACATCGCCTTTAGCAACATCAACACTAAATGTTTTTTGTATACTATAATATTTGGCTTTAATTCTAACTGACTTTCCAGTATATTTCTTTTCTTTTGTTATTTCAGATATATCTAATACTATATATTCTATTTCATCTTTTAAATCCACTTTACAAATTTCATTGAACATATTTAGCAATACTTTGTCATAAAAATTAATACCTACATATTTTAAATCAAATCTAATGTTGTCCTTTGTTCTATCCCTACAATACTGCCTAAAAGAAATCCTCCTTTGAAAACAAAGTTATTTTTATATTTTGAATTTGATAAACGATTTAAAAAATTTTCAAAAAAGAACATGTCCCATAATGTTTGATTTGCAACATTATGTACTTTAGCTAAATTATCTATGTTATTTTTTATTATTCCTAATCCCATAATAACACCTCAAAAATATTTTTTATATCTACATAAACATTCAATTTTTTTGCGTATTCGTATAATTTATTAATATCTAAATATTTATTTTTATATTCTTTGATGGCATATGCTTTAACTTCTTCATCGCAAAAATCGAGCATAAATATATTACATATACATCTTTCTTTATCATAGCAAGGCACTAAATTCCCCATTGGCGTTAATACATATTCCTTACCTAATTCATATATCATTTTATTTCTTAAAACTTTATAATCTAGATTTTTTACATTTGAAACATTTTTTCCATATAAAAAATTCACTTGATAATGTTCAAATTGTTTAGGTGTTAATTCTTGTAAATATAATGCTGTATTATTGGTATAAATTAAATCTTTATTTTTAAGATAATTTATATAAAAATCATCTTCTATAAAATCAGATAAAATATATACACCACTTGCAATTTTTTTTATTAATCCCTGTTTACAAAGTCTTGTTAGATAAACAGTTGGTATATTCTTTTCTTTTAATGATTTGGCAAATATATATCCATTTATATTTAAATTTTTAATTTTTTCAAACATAAAAAACGTTCCTTTCTTGCTAACATTATATCATATTGTTAGTAAAAAAACAACATATTTACTTTTTTTCAAAAATACATTTTTATTTTTTTAACTATTTTATGTCAGTCGCACTAAGATAAAGACTAATTATAATCATAATACCATTTTGATTAATTTTACCTCTACATCCAACAATAATTATAAATGTTGAGATTTGGCATTCACACATGAATTATTCTATTTTTATAGCAATATTCTCAATTTTTAACAAATAAATTACGTAATAAACACTTGTGTCATAATTGCAAAATGGTCATTTTGATATTTTGCAAATTTAAAGTATTAAACATATATTTTAATAGTAATAACATAATATCTATCTCTATAATGCAAAATACGCTCACTAAATGATTAAAAAAAGCAGAAGGTTTCTTATGTAAAATACTTCATATAAATATCCACCAGCTTATCTGGTGGATATTTATTGCAATTCTGCTTGTGAAATTATAAAAGTTAGAAGACCGAAGTATTGTATTTTTTATAGTTGTTAATATATAACTTTTAAAAAATTATTAGCTACTTTTTCTTTCTTATTTATATAATAATTTTGTACCCTCTGGAAATAATCTAGCAAAATTTAATTCAACTAATTCTTCTAATGTCATACCTGTTACTCGAAGAATATAATTGATCTTATCAGTAGCTACAGTTGTATATGTTTTATAACTTGATGGTACTTTTAAAGTTTGA
>CAZFAM010000005.1:0-71568 GCA_964516425.1 uncultured Bacteroidales bacterium
AAAAGGGACTCATTTCGAGTCCCTTTAGAAGGATTATAAAGCACCCCCAAAAAATGAAAAGCGAAATTAACCCCCACTTATTTTATAGATACTTTTGACTAACCCCCAGTTATTTTAAATTACCCACTTTTTAAACCTATAAACCATTATAAATATAAAACTATTTTTGATTAGGTGTTTTTACTTTTGTTGACCAATATTCTTTTAATCTTTGAAGACCTGAATATTGAACACTTGATTCATTGCTACCAAAACTTCTTAAACTAGAAAAACTATAAATAGAAACGCCCTTACAATTTTTCAATTTTGTTGTGTAAAGGATTTGATTTGATATTTCATATTCTTGAGTTCCCCATGAATAGTTTTTATTAGGTTCAGCCATATATAAACCAATACCACTATATAATGTAACACTTGTTCCATCAACAACTTTATCCCACCAATCCATAACATCTGCGTATCCCGCAATACTATGAGTAAATGCCCAATATGATTGTGGCATAATATAATCAATTAACTCTTGTTGAATCCAAAGTTTAGAATCGCAGAATAAGTACGATTCATAGTGTTGTTGGCCAGCGGTATTTGAACCACTATTTACACTACCATTACCATTTTTATAAATACCCGTTGGTGAAATACCTAATTGAACATTTTTATTATATTGTGCATTATATGAAACAATTGCAGAATGAAGTTTTTTAATCATACTTGTAACATTATTGCGTCGCCATTCTTTTTTATCACTTGCACTTGTTTTAGAATATCCACCATTTTTATCAATATAAGCTTCATATTCAGCTTGATCTGGTTCTGTTAGAACCTTAATACCATCAGACATTTGGGCATAAAAATAATCATCAAAATGAATTGCATCAACATCATAATTTTGTATTACTTCTGTACAAACTTTAACTATATAGTCTTGTACTTCTTCTTTAGCAGGATCTAGAATTGCTCCATGAGAAACACCTTGATAATAAGTTAATAAAATATTATCAGGATTGCTTGCAGGGTTATCTGGATAATTAACATATTCAGCTGCAACATCTGCTGTTGTTGTTTCATTTAATTTTAGTCCATGAGAATAAATACGATAAGGATTTAACCATGCATGGAACTCAATTCCTCGATCATGACATTCATCGATAAACCATTCTAAATAATCCCATTCACTAAATGACTCATATGTTCCATAGTTAGAAGCAATTGGTGCTAGTTTTGTTTTATAAAAAGCATTATTTAATGTTCTAATATGGAATATAATACAATTCATATTATATTGTTCCATTACTTCTAAAACTTCTAATAAATTAGCTTTCATTGTTTCTTTATCAGGACTAGGTACAAAATTACTAGCATGTGATGTAACCCATACAGCACGTAATTGACGGTCAGGTTGAACATAATTATTAGGTATAGTTACTGAAACTGATGAATTACGATATGTTACAGTCTGACCACTATACTCCAAATTGACTAATTTATATGCTTCTTCCCATTTTGCGACTAATACAATTGACTCTGTATAATTGTATGTTAATGGGCTTTCAACTTTAGTATCATTATAATACCAACCTAGGAATGTATATCCAGTATAAGAAGGTGTTGGAAGTTCCACAACAGTTCCATATTTTACAGTTACAGAATTATATTTTAAATCCGATTTTTGAGTATTATATGTAATTTCATAAGTTACAGTCTCATCCCATTTAGCATATAACACTAAATCTCCAAAACTATGAGCTTTTATAGTAGTTATTTTTTCACCGCTAAAATCACTATTTAAATACCATCCATCAAATTTATCACTTAATGGTTCTATTAATATAATATCTGTATCTTGATATTGATATTCATTAATAACTTCATATTGTATTTCAGGAAAATTATGAAAATTTTCTCCATATACATTTTCATATCCTTCCGCATCATCAGTAATATAACGATAAAAATCTAAAATACCATAATAGTAATTTGTACCACCAAAACGATTGTTTGATTTACAAATTTCATTTTTTACCCAACTGCTTAAATTATACCATTTTTCTTTATATGTACTACTATTAAAGAAATAATTATCATCAGCAGCATCAATATTATTATCTACAAGTAAGCGATTGTCACTTCCATACGTTCCGCCGACATAATTAGTCCAAGTACCTTTAAATCCAGATTTATTTCCTTCGCCATGTAAAAAGGCATTTAATGTTTCACTTGGATTTATAAACTTATAAAAATCTTTTAAAAATGCTTCCACATATTGTGATTTATTTGCATATGTCCATGAGCCACCATTTAATTCATATGTAATTGTATAAATTTTATTGTCAATTTCATATACAGCCTTAACACTTAAATCACTTGTAACATTTGAGAAGTCTGTATCCCATTCTTTAAATAAATATCCGCCTACTGAAGGAGGTGTAGGTGCAGTTGCACTTTTCCCTTCTTCTACTTTTTCAATTTTTAAAACATTATCTTCATTATCGTAAAATGTTACTGTATATGTTAAAGTGGTAGAAAGTGAATTCCACTTTGCTACTAAAGTTATATTTTCTTCAATCTTGTTATTTTCGAAATCAAATAGTTCTTCATCTAAATACCAACCTAAGAACTCACTGTTTTCTTTCGTGGGTGCTTCAGGTTCTAAAGCTATTTCTCCAGTTTTTACTTTTATACTTTCAACTGGAGTTCCGCCATCACTATCAAATGTAATAGTTTTATAACTAACTAAACATCCGCTAAATAAAAACATAAAAATTATCATAAAAGATAATAATAATTTTTTCATCTCTTTCTCCTTTCGTATAATAATTATAGCAAAAAAGACTTAAAAATTCAATAAAATTAACACTGACAATACATGGAAACATTATTTTTTTAATATTATAAATTTCCGATTTCGGAAAAAAGTTCTAATATTTACACTCTTGATGCCGAAATCGGAATTTCATATTGACAATTGATTTTTTATATAGTATAATAAACATTGGAGGGTAATACCATGGTAGAACGTAGAGATTATTTAAACCAATTGATAAAATGGAAAGATCATCAAATAATCAAAGTAGTTACAGGAATTCGTCGTTGCGGAAAATCCACATTGCTTAATATGTATCAAGATTTTTTAAAGCATAACGGAGTCGATGAAGACCAAATTATATCTATTAATTTTGAAGAATTAGAATACGAAGAACTTTTGGATTATAAATCATTATATTATTATATTAAGGAACGATTACATAAATTTAAACCAACCTATGTTTTTCTTGACGAAATACAACAAGTTGAGAATTTTCAAAAAGCAATCGATAGTTTATACGTTAAAAAGAATGTTGACATATATATTACCGGTTCTAATGCCTATTTGCTTTCAGGAGAACTAGCAACATTTCTTTCAGGAAGATATATAGAAATCAAAATGCTTCCTCTTTCTTTCGCTGAATTTTATGAATTAAATGCTAGCAAAGATAAAGAACAATTGTTTACAGAATATATAAAAAATGGTGGGTTGCCATATGTTACATCACTAGATAATGATAGTCATAAAATTGATACGTATTTAGAAGGTATCTATAATACAATAGTAGTAAAAGATATAGAAGAGCGTCAACGTCGTAAGGAAGCTGATCCAAATAAGCGCAAAATCACAGATATAGCGCTTTTGAAAAACATATCTAAGTTTCTAGCTAGTTCAATAGGTAATCCTATTTCTGTAAAAATGATAGCTAACTATGTAACTTCCAGTGGTCGAAAAATATCTCAAAATACTGTAGATGATTATATAAAAGCTTTAGTTGAACCATATATCTTCTATCCTGTAGAACGTTTTGATGTACTAGGAAAACAACTTTTAAAAAAGAACCAAAAAATGTATATCGTTGACCTTGGCTTACGTCGCCATCTTCTTGCTAGACACAATTACGATTTGGGGTTTTCTCTTGAAAACATTATATATTTAGAACTTTTACGTCGTGGCTACATCGTAAATGTAGGTAAAGTGGGAGTAACAGAAATTGATTTTATAGCAAGAAAAAATGAAGAAATACTTTATTATCAAGTTACCACATCAATGATGGATGAAACAACTTTTAATAGAGAAATTACTCCCCTTAAAAATATTTCCGATAATTACCCAAAAACAATTATTACGCTTGACCATTTTACTCTAGGTAATTATGATGGAATAACAGTTGTAAACGCAATTGATTGGCTGTTAGAGCATTAATCATTTTATAATCTGATTTTATGTTTAAAAGCTTAATAATTCAAATATAATAACCTAATAAAAATATTTTTAAAGTATAAAACCATAATCTAAGGATGATACCCTTAAATTATGGTTTTTTATCATAAAAGTTTTTAGCTGATGAATATATAAATTCACTTAAATTGCATTTTTCTTTTTCTTATAAAAATCTTACTTAATATAATAATAAAATACTATCAAATATTTAATATGATTATTAATTGATTAAATAAAAGATATATTTTTATTTATAATATTTTATTACAATTTCACAAAATATAAAATACCACAAATCTATAAAGTAAAATACCACATCGCAATAATATAACACCACAAACATACGACAATATCAACATTTTTTTCAAAAACGGCTAATAGATAATATTGACATTTAGCATTTTCTAACAAATAACAGTTATTAAATCAGTCGATAAAACACAAAATCAAAAACTTGAAACAATTAAATTTGCATAAAAAAAGGTGTAATCCCTTATTTTCAGGTTACACCACATTTTCTAAAACACTTTCTTATTAACCATGAGCTAATCATCTAGTACTTTTTTACATTTATTTATTAGCCATTGTTAAAGGGGCTTTAACTTTCACAGACCAATATTCTTTTCTAATTTTATCTAATCCTTTATATACTAATGAATTTTCATCTTCTATTGATGTAACTAAAGAACGGAAACTAAATACACACGTACCTTTCACATTTTTTAATGTATTACAATATAACACTTCATCACTAGCTTCATAAGGATATGATTTCCAAGAATATGTATTATTAGGTGATTGAGACATATATACACCCATTCCACTATATAAATTTACTTTCTTGTGTTCAACTACCTTATCCCACCAACTCATTACATCTGCATATCCTGCAACAGGATGTGTAAATCCCCAATATGATTGTGGAATAATATAATCAATCCATTCATTATCTATCCATTTTTTACTATTACAGAATAAATATGAATTTAAATGATCTTGACCAACAGTATTTGAACCACTTGTTATTGCTGTACCATTTGCATCATATGTTACATTACCATCACCATTAGCATAAATACCTGTTGGAGAAATTCCAAGTTGAACATGTTTATTAAGTTTTTTATTAGCATCCACAATAGCACAATGAAGACCATATATAAAATTATCCACATTATCTCGACGCCAATTCTTTTTATCTTCCGCATTATCTTTTTTATACTTAGTATCTTTATTTTCATCGATAAACATTTCATAATCTTTTTGATCTTGTTCACTTAATACATCAATATCTTTAGACATTTGAGCATAAAAATAATCATCAAAATGAATAGCATCAATGTCATAATTTTGAATTAATTCCAAACATACTTTAATAATATAGTTTTGTACTTCAGCTTTACATGGATTTAAAATAGCACCTTTAGAACTAGTCAATAAAATATTGTCAGGATTATTTGCGGGATTCAATGGATAATCTTGATAATCTAATGCAATATCATTAACTGTAATATCATCACTATAACCACTTGATTTAATTCGATATGGATTTAACCAAGCATGAAATTCAATGTTTCTTTGATGACATTCATTTATAAACCATTCTAAATAATCAAATTCTTCAAATGATTCATATGTTCCAAAGTGACTATCTATTGGTGCACATTTGGTTTTATAATATGCATTATTGTATGTTCGTACATGAAATACAATAGCATTCATATTAAACATTTCTAAATATTTTAAAACATCTAATAAATTTCTTTTCATTTGTTCTTTATCAGGTGTAGCAACAAAGTCACCCACGATTAAAGAAACCCAAGCAGAACGAAAATAACTATCCTTTTCACGGAAATTTTCATTAAGCATTACATTACTTTCTGTGTTTCTAAATTTAACTTCTATGTTATCAATTACTAATTTTTTCATTTTATTCCTCACTTATAAATATATCATTAATTTTATTATTATATATACTATACATTCCTTCATAGAAAATTTCAATTTTAAGTTTTTTATAATCAACCGTTAATACTTCACTTTCAATTTCACCAAATTCATTGTAAGCAACAACTTTAAAGAAATTAGGTTTTAAAGCATTATTGAAATTATAAGAGTATGTAGTACCACGAAAGCCACTAATTGATTCTATTGTTTTTACTTCTTCAAAGTTTTTATTATCGTATGACAAATATAATTTATAATGAATATTATTACCGATATAATAATTTGCACTTGGAATACTAATAGTGATTTTAGAACCAATTCCTACTGTACCTGTAAAACTTAATACTCCCATTGTACCAATAGATTTTGAAAAATTTATTTCGGAAGAATTAGAGTTTAAATAAATAGCTTCACCTTTTTGATTAGCTTGATTTATAGGAACAATAGCGTATTGATATTTTTCACTCATATCCACAACATCTACAAACGTATTAAAATCAAAATCTTTATTATTTCCTAAAAAACCAATTAAATGACTAGGATTATTAATATTCACTTCACCAATTGATCGATATATAGCATAACGATTATTATTTTCATTTTTATCAAAAACTAAAGTGTAACTTTCTTCACCTTTTAAAATTTTATAATTTGTAACTGGGTCAACTGAATAATTATAACGTTGTGATATTGGATTATAAACTTTAGTATTCCATAAATTTTCGTGAACATTTTTAATATCATTACTTGTTTTGTAATTATTTTTTAAAGTTTTATAGCAATATAAACATGAACCTTTAATTTCAGGATATTTAGTATTATATAATAATTCATTTGTGAATGTCATTAAAGATTTTGTAGACCAGCCTTTTTCTTTGGCATCATTCATTTTATATATTCCTAAACCTGTATATAAATTCACTTTTTTATATTTAACAACATGTGCCCACCAATCAACAACATCCGCATATGGCATACCCTCATTTTCAAAAGATCCATAAACTTGAGGAATAATATAATCAATCCATTCATTATCAATCCATTTTTTAGAATCAGAATATAAAGGCGAATCATAATGTGAATAACCGGTACTATTAGAAGCTACTGGAGATATTAATGTGCCATTGCTATCATATTGATAATCTGTGGAATAAGTTCCATTACGATAAACTCCGCTTGGAGAAATGCCTAATTGAACAGCCTTTTTATTAGCACTATTATATTTACTAATTTCTTCACTTAAAGTTTCAATAAATTCATCAACTTGCAATCTTCTAAACGTTTCTTGATTTGATGTATTATAATTACTTTTATATTTATTAAATGTACTTGTATCATCAATACCTTCAATATAAAAATAATCATCAAAATGAATAGCATCAACATCATATTTTTCGATTACCTCCATACATACATCAACTAAATAATTACGTACTTCTGGTGAGCCAGGATTCAATATAGCACCACTTTTACCAATTAATACATTTTCCGATTTAATTGCGGGGTTATTAGGACAATTTTCATATTTCTTTTGTATTTCACTCATTGTTATTGCGGTACTAGAAATACGATAAGGATTCATCCATGCATGAAACTCAATCCCCCTTTTATGACACTCATTAATAAACCATTCTAAATAATCCCATTCATAAAAGTTAGCATTTTTGATATAACCTGACTTAGGAGCTAACATTGTATTATAAAAAGCATCATTATGAGTTCTTATATGAAAAATGATGGTATTTAAATTATACTCTTCCATCCTATCTAAAACACTTGTAAGTTCTTCTTGAAAAGCTTCTTTAGTAGATGTATATCCACTTATATCTCCCGCATAAGCAGATACCCATATACCACGGAATTCTGTAGTAGGAGTTTCATAACTATCTTGTGTTGGCACCATAACTTGAATATCTGTATTTTTATACGTTACAATTTGCCCAGAACTATTTTTTATTGTTGATGCGTTAGTTGTTGCATTAACATTTAACGTTAAATTACTAATAATAACTAATGATAAAATTATTAATAATATATTTAAACTTTTTTTCATCTATCCTCCTAATATATATTTATTTTCAAATATTATATCATATTTTGAAGAAAAATTAAAGTAGTACAAGCATTTATTATATATTAATGTTTTATAATTTTTTAATTACTTATCATTTATAAAAGAGTGTTTATAATCTAAACACTCTAACTTCGCTATATACATAATTTAAATAATGCTTCCATTAATATTGAAAACTAATTCATTAACTGTAATTTTTATTATATTCTAATTCTTTTTTATAACCTTATTAATTAAATCTATTATAGTAGAGCTAGGCGTTTCATTGATATTTTTTTTAATTTTATTTGAATTTTTCTCAAATGCATTAACATCAATTTTACTGGCCATTTGTTCATACTGTTTTTGTGCACCTGTATATTCTGTAATACCAAAATATTTTTCAAATAGTTTTCGATATTGCTCTTTTGTATAATAATTTGTGGGATGCCTATCCACTTGAGTAATTAAATACAAATATTCAATTATTGGATTAACAAAATAAATATTATTAGTACATTCAATCTCATTTTGTTTCATAAGTCTTTTATAATTTTCAATAGTCTGTCGGGCATTTTTATCACCATCTACAAAAAGGAAACAATGATTATGAGGATATAAAATTAATACTTCCCTTAATTTATCAACAATTCTATTTTTACCAGAACTTGATATTACATTAATATTATAATTACTATCATAGAAAGAAAATATTCTATCAAGATAAATTTTATCACCTATTCCTTCACAAATAATATATATTTTTTCTTTAAATCTTGGAAAATTAGGAATTCTTTTCATTACTCGTTAAACCATTTTGGTTCTGGCAAAGCACCAAAAAGCCCTTTCAAATATTTTTTCATAACATTACCTCGAGGATCTGTTTCACTATTATCTTTGAAATCATTTAAACAATATAAGTAATTACCCTGACCATCCTTATGTACAAACCAAATTTGATCTTTTCTTAATAAATATTTATCATCTAATAATAATAAATCATGAGAAGTTGCAATTAATTGTGACATACTGTTATTATGTGAGTTGTAATAAGAAATTAAAGATTTAGTAATTAAGGTATGTAAACTTGATTCAATTTCATCAATAATCAAAATTTTATTATTCTTAATTGCGGATAAAAAAGTATAAACTAAATTAGTAATTTGAATTGTTCCATTAGAATCAATTAAACCAAAAGGCAACACTTCCTCAATACCTTTAAAATTATATTTTGTGAATATTTTCAATCTATCTAATAAATTTTTATCAATCAATTCATCTTTTTTTAAATTTTCAACCATATCACTATTATCGATTAATGATTCTATATGTAAATCCAACTTTTTAATAATCTCATTAATTTCTTTAAAATTCTTTTCTTCTAACATTTTATTAACATTTATTTTATATCTACTTTCAAAAAATTCAAAACTATTTACAAAATCATTAATATCATTTAATTCATTAACAAATTCTTTAGGTAAAAAATTTAAAAAAAGTTCTTCCGGTCTTTCACCTAAATTTTCAATTATACTACTAGAAACTTTATCTTTATTCATTCTATCAAAGATACTATTATCATTTTTTTTCAATATTTCTTGTAAGACTTTTTTTTCAGTAAATGACAATTCATAATAATAAATTTGATTGCCTATAGAGAACTCAACTTTAAATTCCAATGGCATTTCTTCTTCATAAAAAATATTTTTATCATATTTCCCGTATGATACTTTTTTATCTTTTAAAATACCTAAGAAAAATTTGAACGATTCTAAAAAGCACGATTTTCCTGTATTATTAGGTCCATAAATTAAAGAGCTTTTTACTAAATCATATTTATCAGCTACGTTTTTTATAAGATTATCATTATTTTTTTTAATATAATTATCAGCAACCATAGAAAATGATACTTCATCATAAAAAACTTTATAACCTTTTACAGAATAATTTAACAACATATGTTCCACCTCATACATATATATATTTTAACACCTCGCTTTTGTTTTGTCAATATTTATGCAAAAAAATTGCACAAAATCTTTTTTTATATTATATGTTTTTTTAAAGTGAATTATTCATATAATTTTATTACTTTAAATATAAAAAAGACATTCTAATTTAACTAAGAATGCCCTTATTTGAAACAATATTATTATTTTTTCTTTTTTATTTCCTTTTCTATTTCTTGCTTTAATGATCTTTCTAAATCTTTCGAATTAATCATACGATCTTTATCATCCATTATATCACCCATATAATTTATATGATGATGATTAATTATTATTCTTTATTTTAGATAAAAAATCATTAATCGTTCGATAATCATATCCTTTATTCATCAAATAATTAATAATTATTTGTTTGTGTTCTTTTTGACCTTTTTTAGAAGCTTTAACTACAGCTTTATTATAATCTTTCATTATAATTTCATCACTTATATCATTAAAATCATAATTCTCAATTAAATTATAAATAACACTGGAAGAAAAACCATTTTGTATTAATTTATTACTTAATAGTATTTTAAACTTTTTTAATGGATATTTGTTATTTTTTTCTTTTGATAAGATTCTATTAATAACTTCTTCTTCCATTTCTTTTGTATAATTATTTAAAATATCTTTAATTAATTGTTCATCAATTTTCTTTTGATTCAACTTATTCTTAATATAAAGTGGACCTTTATTATTTCGATAATAATAATCTAAGTAATAAGTAGCTAAAGCAGAATCATTAATATATCCTAAATTTGTAACTCGAGTAATAATATTATTTATTTGTTCCCTCGATAATGATTTATTAGATTTCGTAATTAAGTATGTCTCAATTTCATATTTAGATTTATAACTAGAACCCAAATAATTCAAAGTCTTATTAAAATATTCATCTTCCACAGCTTGTTCTAGTACTGTTTTCCATTGCGATTTACTAAAACACGCATCTTTAAAAAGCATATATTTTATTACTGTATCTTCAAAAAAAGTATATGAATCATCATTTGTTTCTATTATATACTTTTTACTACGAGGTTTTTTTGAAATACAAATTATTTTTATTTCTTCCATAATCATTCACATCTAGTTTATATTATATTTAGATTTTAAATAAGCATTAATAAAGCCATCTAAATTTCCATCCATAACATTATCCACATTAAATTCTTCATAATTTGTACGATGATCTTTGATCATTGAATATGGATGAAAAACATAAGATCTAATTTGACTACCAAAGCTATTATCCGTTATTTCACCACTTATATCTTTTAATTTTTTGGCTTGCTCATCTAATTGCATTTGATATAATTTAGATTTTAATACTTGAAATGCTTTTTCACGGTTTTGTATTTGGCTACGCTCATTTTGGCATGTAACAACTATTCCTGTTTTTAAATGTGTAATACGAATGGCAGAATCAGTTGTATTAACATGTTGACCACCAGCACCACTAGAACGATAAGTATCGACTCTAACATCATCAGGATTAATCTCAATATTCACATCTGTTTCAATTTGCGGTACAATTGTAACAGCACAAAAAGATGTATGACGACGGGAATTACTATCAAACGGAGAAATACGAACCAAACGATGAACACCTTGTTCTCCTTTTAAATATCCATAAGCATTAATACCATGAACAATAAAACTAACACTTTTAACTCCTGCCTCTTCGCCTTCTAAATAATCAAGAACTTCATAAGAAAATCCATTACGTTCACAATATCTTTTATACATACGAAATAGCATATTACACCAATCCATTGATTCTGTACCACCAGCTCCAGGATGCATATCAATAATAGCATCACAATTATCATACTCTTTTGATAGTAATGTTTCGTTTTCAAATTTACTTATTTTATCTTCTATTGTTTTTACAATTTCTTCAATTTCTTGTTCTAAGTCTTGTTCTTTAGATTTATGCATATCAAAATATAATTCTAATTCTTCAATTAAATCACTAATTTCTTGAAAATTAGAAATTTTTTCTTTAAATAGTTTAATATTTTTTAAAACTACTTTTGATTGATTGGGATTATTCCAGAAAGATGGAGAATCTAGTAATTGTTCGCTATCATTTAACTGTTCTTTTATATCTTGCAAATTAATAGCATTATTTAACTCATTAATTCTTCTTTTATAATCATTTAAAGCTTTACTAATTTCAAAATTCTCCATACTAATTTCTCCTCAATATTAAACTACTTTCTTCCACAACATTTTTTATATTTCAATCCACTTCCACATGGGCATGGATCATTAGGGCCTGGTTTAGATTCTTTTTTTACAGGTGCTTTTTTTATATTTTCTTCTTTACCTGAAGATGCAACTGTGTTTTTAGCAACTTGTTCACGCTGTAGATTTTCTTCAATTCTTGCTCTATTAATTATTTTAGTAGCATCATTTTCAATATTGCAAATTAAATTTTCAAATTTTTCAAATCCTATTTCTTGATATTCTCTTAATGGATTTTTTTGAGCATATGATTGTAATCTAACTGCTTGTCTAAGCTCACTCATTGAATCTATATGATCCATCCAATATGTATCAACAGTTCTTAATAAAATTACTTTTAAAAATTCCTTATAAATTTCTTCAGGGAATTTTTCTTTCTTGTCATTTAACAATTCTTGACATTGATTATGCAAATACTCAACTACTTCTGTTCCTTTTTTATTTACAATTTCTTCAATATCTAATTTATTTAATGGGAAATATATTCCATTAATACTTTCAAACAATTTTTTTGTAGCATTAATATCACATACCTTATTAATATCTATGACATTTCCAACTAAACGTGTACATGTATTTTTCATCATTTTTAAGATAATTGGTGTTATATCATCATAGAATAAAATATCATTTCTTTGACCATAAATAATTTCACGTTGTTTTCTTAAAACTTCATCATATTTTAATACTTGTTCACGATTATCATAGTTTGTTCCTTCAATTTTCTTTTGGGCACTTTCCACAAATCTCGAAAACATTTTATATTCTAATGGTACTTCAGAACCATCTTTTTGATTTACAACTAAACCAAGTAAAGTTTTAAATCGTTCACTACCAAATCGTTTCATCAAATCATCATCTGTGGATAAGAAGAATTTAGTATAACCTGGATCACCTTGACGACCAGATCTACCACGTAACTGATTATCAATGCGTCGAGATTCATGGCGTTCAGTACCTAATACACATAAACCACCAAGCTCAACAACACCTTCACCTAATTTAATATCTGTACCACGTCCTGCCATATTAGTTGCAATAGTTACTGCACCTTTTTCACCAGCGTGACTAATAATTTCTGCTTCTCTTTCATGTTGTTTAGCATTAAGTACATTATGTTTAATATGTTTTTTTGTCAATAAATGTGATAATAATTCACTTGTTTCAATAGAAATCGTACCAACTAATATGGGTTGTCCTTTTAAATGGCGTTCTTCAATTTCATTAGCAATAGCTTCAAATTTAGCTTTCATAGTCATAAAAATAACATCAGTTGCATCAACCCTAATAACTGGTTTATTAGTAGGTATTTCAACAACATACATATTATAAATATTTCTAAATTCATCTTCTTCAGTTTTAGCTGTACCTGTCATACCAGCTAGTTTATGATACATTCTAAAGAAATTTTGGAAAGTAATTGTAGCAACAGTTTTAGTTTCTTTCTTTATTTCAACATGTTCTTTAGCTTCTAGGGCTTGATGTAATCCTTCAGAATATTGACGGCCAAACATTAAACGACCTGTAAATGGGTCAACAATAATGACTGCGCCTTCATGAATTACATAATCAACATCTTTATGCATAATATAGTTAGCACGCAATGCATTTTGAATGTAATGTAATAAAGCAACATTTTTAACATCATATAAGTTATCAAGATTAAAAAATCTTTCTGCCTTTCCCATTCCTGATTCTGTTAAAACAATATGTTTAGCTTTAATATCAATATCATAATCTTCTTCTTTTAAACTTTTCGCAAACATATCCGCATTTTGATATGTTCCCGCAGTATTCTTAGCTGCACCACTAATAATAAGTGGAGTTCTTGCTTCATCAATTAAAATAGAGTCAACTTCATCCACAACCGCAAAATTTAATTCTCTTTGAACAATTTGCTCTTTATAAATTACCATATGATCACGTAAGTAATCAAATCCTAATTCATTATTTGTGGAATATGTAATATCACAATTATATGCTGCTCTTTTTTCATCTGGTGTTAAATCACGTAAGTTTAAACCAACAGTTAATCCTAACCAGTTATATAAAACGCCCATTTCAGTTGCATCACGAGTTGCTAAATACTCATTGACAGTAACAACATGAACACCTTTACCAGTTAAAGCATTTAAATAAACAACAAGTGTAGATGTTAATGTTTTACCTTCACCAGTTTTCATTTCCGCAATATTACCACCATGTAATGCTGCAGCACCCATTATTTGCACTTTAAATGGTGTCATACCAAGGGCTCTTGTTGCAGCTTCACGACATGTTGCAAATGCTTCTACTTCTATATCATCTAATGAAGCACCTTTTTCTAATAATGATTTAAAATAAGGCGTTTTAGCCTTTAATTCATCATCACTTAATTTTTTATATTCTTCTTGTAGTGCATCTACTTTATCCGCAATCTTTTCTATACGCTTTAATTCTTTGTATCCTGCGTCAAATAATCCTTTAAACACGCACGGTCACATCCTTTCAATATATATAATATATGATACACTATTTTATACTTTTTTGCAAGTAAAAATAATAGCTCTTTAATCATATATTAACAAAAATTCTTTGACTATTAAATTCATAAATGCTATAATATTCTTTGGTGACTTTATGATAACAATTATAATAGCAATAGTAACTTGCTTTACAATGATTTTGTCTATTTTATTGTTCCCAAAAATTAAAATAAAAAACATTTCTTTAGATACATACTGGATAATTGTTTTACTTGGGGCAATAATATTAATCATTTGTAATTTAGTTAACATTAAAACAATTTTCAATGTTTTCACAAGTAATAGTAATGTAAATCCAATAAAAATACTAGTACTATTTATTTCAATGACTCTTCTTTCAATTTATTTGGATGAAGTAGGCTTATTTCGCTTTCTTGCCAATTATGCTACTAAAAAAGCAGGAAACAAACAAATTAAATTATTTATATATTTATATGTTTTGGTTTCTGTTTTAACTATTTTTACTTCTAATGATATAATCATTTTAACATTTACTCCTTTTATTTGTTATTTTGCGAAAAACACAAAAATCAATCCTTTGCCTTATTTAATTGCGGAATTTGTGGGGGCTAATACTTGGAGTATGATGTTTTTAATAGGCAATCCCACAAATATTTATATAGGAACATTTTTTAGCATCAATTTCATTGAATATTTAAAAGTGATGTTTCTTCCGACTTTATGTGGTGGGTTATGTAGTTTTTTAATTGTTTATTTATTATTTAGAAAAGAATTAAATAAAAAGTTAGTTATTACTGATTTTGATACTGTTTCCTTAAATAAACCACTATTAATAATTGGTTTAATTCATTTAATTTCATGTAGTATTCTTTTAGTTATATCATCTTACATCAATTTAGAAATGTGGGTTATAACATTATGTTTTGCTCTATCATTAATTTTGTGTGTTTTAATATATAAACTGTTTAATAAAAATAAAGACATATATTTAATGAAAACAATTAAAAGAATTCCTTATCAATTAATTCCCTTTGTCATTTCAATGTTTATCATCGTTTTAGCTCTAAAAGAAGCTAATGTTACAAATTACATAAATAAAATCTTAAATAATAATTTTATTTTATATGGATTAACTTCTTTTATAAGTAGTAACATTTTAAACAATATTCCGATGAGTGTTTTCTTTTCCGAAATTCTTGATGGTATAAATTATAAAAATATATATGCTTGTATTATAAGTTCTAATATTGGTGCTATTCTTACGCCAATTGGAGCTTTAGCCGGTATAATGTGGATGTCTTTACTTAAACAATATAATGTCAATTATTCATTTAAAAAGTTCACAAAATATGGAATCATAATATCTGTACCTACTTTACTTATAACTTTATTAGTATTATATTTTTTATAAAAGCATTATAAAAAAGCAACATTGATATAATTATCGATGTTGCTTTTTATTTTTCATAAATATTATTATTTTGAACATAATTTATGCTTGATGATTTTATTTATAAAGTTTTATGGTCTTTGTTGTTTCATCTTTATTCCACTCATTTTTTTATTCATCATTTAATGACTTAGAAATAATAGGTAAATTTAATATTTCTAAAATTTCTTTTGCAGCAGTATCATAATCCTTATTATAAACTACATAATCACATAAAAATATATTATTCTTTTCAGAATCAATAGCTAAGATCCGATTTGTTTTATCTTCTACATTAGAATTTTTCATTAATATATTTTCTATTAATGATTTTCTATCTCTCTTTATATAAATTGTCACAACATTATTAAAATGACATTTCAATGTCATAGCACCACAAATATCCATAGTTGTCAAAACATTTTTACCTGAATTTATTATTTTTAATACATCATCTTTTTTCGATCCAAATCCATGCCCTGCATACATTGTTGATTCAAAAAGCATATTAGAATCTAACATTCTTCGAAATTCCTCTTGTGAAACATAATTATACCAATCATTTTCCTGTAAGCTAGTTAAATCTTTTGTAGTATATGATTGAAGTTTAACAAGACTATTAGTATACTTCATCAATTTACTAGCTACCTTAGTTTTTCCACTTCCAGATGGCCCTACTAAGCATATGATGTAAGGGTCATTACTTAAGACTGGATCCTCCAATGTTGAATTACTTTTAATTATTACCTCTAACAATTTCAAAAATTCATCATAATTGTTTGCGGCAAGCATACCAGTAGCATCTTGATTCCAAGGCTTACGCATTAGTATTGGATATTTAGCATTTGATTTAAATACATTATGCATGCCATCATCAAATAAGACATCCACATTTATTTTATCTTTGCGACTTCCCATATAGATATTACCAACCTCTATTTCTGGAAATTCATCCATTAATCTTTTAGCTCTTATCCCCATAAATTCTGGTGCAATCGATGTTGAGATAAAAACCTCAGCTATTTGTGTTAGTTTCTTTAAAAAATCTTTTGCACCTGCAATAACTGGTTGATCTTCATAAAACTTGGGATCATTAAAATATTCAAATATAACATCTGCTCGACTACCTAAATGTCCCCATCTATCAACTTCATGTATAGAAATGGGAGGCTGAAAATTATATTTTTCATTAGCTAATTTGATAGCATATGGGATGCACTCAAATAAAACATCATCTACGTCTAAAGCAACAGTCATTTTATAGTGTCTATTCATTATATAACCATACCTTTTTTTAAATTTGTTATTATTTATTTTAAAATAATTTTTATAATATATTTTACCAGAACATTTTTCACTACTTTTACATTTTGAGTCAAAACATTTTTTAAAAAATGGGCGGATATAAAACATACCCGTCCTTCATTAGGAGTTTAACCTATAATATGTAGTTATTTATAATATTATAAACTCCGTAAATATTTTTAATAATTTTCTTTTCTAACTTCAAAATAACTTTGAGCATGATTACATACTGGGCATATAGCAGGTGCTTTTTTCCCCATAACTAAATGTCCACAATTACGACATTCCCACATTGTTTCTTCTGATTTTGCAAACACTTGTTGCATTTCCACATTATTTAATAATGCACGATATCTTTCTTCATGTGCTTTTTCAATAGCGGCAACCATTCTAAATTTTGCGGCTAAAGCTTTGAATCCTTCTTCTTCAGCTTCTTTCGCAAATTGATCGTACATATCAGTCCATTCATAATTTTCACCTTCAGCAGCATGTAATAAATTTGTTTGAGTATCCCCAATGCCATTTAATTCTTTAAACCACATTTTAGCATGTTCTTTTTCATTGTTTGCTGTTTGTTCAAAAATAGCTGCAATTTGTTCAAAGCCTTCTTTTCTCGCTACACTTGCGAAATAAGTATATTTATTTCTTGCTTGACTTTCTCCCGCAAATGCTGCTTCTAAATTTTTTTCTGTTTTTGTTCCTTTTAAATCCATAATTTTTAAATCTCCTTTACATTTATTATAATAACATTTTTTTATATTTTTTTCAATTATAATGCTTTTTTATTTTTGTAATAATAAACTATCTTGCACAGGTTCCATAGTTACATCAATACCAATCTTTTTCAATGTCGCAATTTCATCTTTATGTAACATTTCCGAAGAATGCATTTGAGTTGATTTTAATTTTGACAACTGATCTAAAGCTTTTTTTGCCATTGAGTTTGTGGAAGCAGTAATTGCTAGAGCAATTAACACTTCATCTAAACACAATCTTGTGGAATGATGTAAATGAATCTTTTTTAAATTCCTAATTGGTTCAATAATTGTTGGTGACAATAATGTTAAATCATCAGGTATTTTTGCATAATATTTTAAAGCATTTATAATTGATGAAGCAGTCGCTTCTAATAAATCAGATTTTTTACCAGTAATCATAATACCATTATTTAATTCTAGTGCTACGCAAGGAACACCTTTTTCTTGTGCTTTCTTAATTGCTTTAGCAACACAATGACGGTCATCAACTGTAATATCTAATTGCTTCATAATAAATTCGATTTTATCAACACTTTGAACTTTAAAAACCCCCAACATGCAATTACATTTAGCATCTAAATATCTTCTTATAATTTCTTGCTTACTTGATTCATGAGCTTTATTAAAATCATCAATACAGAAACCAGCCATATTAACACCCATATCAGTTGGTGACTTATAAGGACTAGATCCATATATTTTTTCAAACATCTTATTTAATACAGGAAATACTTCTAAATCACGATTATAGTTAACTGCAGATACTTGATATGCTTCTAAATGAAAATAGTCAATCATATTAACATCTTTCAAATCAGCAGTTGCAGTTTCATAAGCTAAATTTACTGGATCAGATAAAGGCAGATTCCAAATTGGAAATGTTTCATATTTAGCATATCCCGCCTTAATTCCCCTTTTGTTTTCTTGATATAATTGTGACAAGCAAGTAGCCATCTTTCCACTTCCAGGCCCTGGAGCTGTTACAATGATAATAGGTCTAGTTGTTTCCACATAATCATTTTTTCCAAAACCTTCATCACTTAAAATGTAATCAACATTGTGAGGATATCCTTCAATTGGATAATGAATGTATGACTTAATACCTAAATTACTTAATTTCAAACGAAATGCTTCAACTAATGGTTGATTATTATATTGAGTTATAACAATAGAATTAACTTTTAGTCCGATATTTTTAAACTGATCACATAAGCGTAATGTATCATTTTCATAAGTCAAACCAATATCTCCTCTTGCTTTTGCATTTTGAATATCATTGGCATTAATTGAAATGACAACTTCTACTTTGCTTTTTAAAGTTAATAAAACACGAACCTTCGAATCAATTTCAAAACCCTTTAAAACTCTTGAAGCATGATAATCATCAAAAATTTTGCCCCCAAACTCAATATATAACTTGCCATCAAATTGATTAACTCTTTCTAATATTTTTTCACTTTGTAATTTTAAATACTTTTTATTATTAAACGATTTCGTTTGCATTCTCCTCACCTTTGAATATTACTAAAAAATTTATTTTGATTCAATTACTCCATAATTTCCATCATTTCGTAAATATACTACAGCTGTTTTATGTGTATGTTTATCTAAATATAAATAAAAGTCATGTCCTGACATTTCCATTTCTAAAATAGCATCCTCACGATCCATTGGTTCTAACTCAATTTGTTTTTCTTTCACTAATGCTTTTAAGTCATTAATTGGATCTATATTTTCCATATTAAATTCCGCTTGTTGTTTAGACAAATGTCCTTTTACACCTTCACGTCTTTTAATACTTGATTCAATTTTCGATTTATGTCTTCTAATTTGCGTTTCTAATTTATCCACGACTAAATCAATAGCTGCTAATACACTTTCTGCTTTAACCTCAGCTCTTAGGATTATATTTTTTGTTGGTACTGTCACCTCTACAACTTCATAAGAATCATAGGCTTTACATACTACATCAGCTTGAATGTCATCAGATTTTTTAAAATACTGATTAAGTTTTTGCAACTTCTCTGAAGCAACTAACTTTTCTTTTTCACTTGGAACATACTTGTTCTTTCCACGTACATTAACCTTCATAAATATCCTCCTAATATATTATATTATACAAGTATCCTTGTACAACTAAATTTTATCACATTTTTTTGATTAAAGCAATACAATAAATAAATCATTTTTTTCATTTAAAAACAGTGGAAATAATGTGAATATTTTTTCATATTCTTTTTCACTTAATACTAAAAATTGATAATTATTTTGATTAATAATAATATCTTTTAAGATTAATTTACAATACTTATTATACATTTCTTTGATTGGACATTTATAATTAAATTCATAAATATATATTTTATTATACCCAATATTTATATAATTTATTAGAAAATATTGTTCACAATTTTCACATGTATAAAACGCAAACAAATTAAAAAGAGTTCTCTTAGTAAATTTGAAACAGTTCATATATTTCTCCTGCTTATATATTTACCAAAAAAACTCAATTTTACTTTAATTAGTTTTTACTTCTTTTGTATATGCTCTTGCATCAGTATAATAATATTTAATTTGTAAGTTCAAATTATCATTAGTATCATTAATGTATTTTAAAATGACATTTGATGGAATTGCATATCCTAAATTTTCACTTGAAGATGTAACAATTTTAAAAGAATTTATTCCAATAACTGATCCCCAAGCATTACATAATGGTCCACCACTATTTCCAGGATTTATCGCGGCATCTGTTTGAATTGCTTCTACAACAACACTATTTTCTTCAAAGAAACGCACAGGAGCACTAACAACACCTTTTGTTACTGACATTCCATATCCATTTGCATTACCAATAGCAATACATGTTTCTCCATAATATAATTTATTAGCATTTTCTGTTTGATATTCACTATCAGTGGAACTTGTTATATTATAAAAAACGGCATATTGGACATTATCTAGACTACTAACATCCATTTTTAAAATTGCTAAATCGAGAGATGAATCAGCAGTTACAACTTCAGCTTTAAATGTTACATCACTATCTGCATAATTTAATTTAATATCATAACTTTCATATTGTAAATTATAATAATTACTTTCATTACTAACTGTAACAACATGGGCATTTGTTAAAACATATCCACTTTCATTAATGATAATTCCTGTTGCTTGACAACTTTCAGAACTATATTTAGTTTTCATTTCTGATGATCCAAAAAAACCATATATAATTTGTTTATATGAAAAATTAATTGTACAATTAATTTCTACGGTTGCTGGCATTACAATATTAGCAACTGTTGTAGCAACATTAACATCTGATATACTTTCATATTCCTCTACTTCATTAACTAATAATCCATAACGAGTGTCAATATTTTTGTCACTTGGATCATCATTTACTAAAGAACATCCAGATAACATAATAACACATAATATAATTATGAAAACATTAAATACTTTTTTAATTCTTTTATTCATAATAACACCTCTTTATATTATTATAAAACGATAAACTAAAATGATACTTAATTTAAGACAATTTTAAGCAACTATACTAACAAGTTTATTGGCAATTACAATTACTTTTTTAATTCCATTTTGGATGTATGGTTTAATTTTCTCACTAGCTAATGCTAAACGTTCTAATTCTTCTTTAGAAGTATCTTTTTCAACTTCTAATTTATCACGCATTTTACCATTAACTTGAATTACAATTGTAATCATATTTTCAACTGTTTTTGCTTCATCATATTTTGGCCATGTTTCATATGCCAAAGAAGTTTGATGATTAAATATTGTTTCCCACAATTCTTCAGTCATATGTGGAGCTAATGGATTTAATAATTTCACAAATCCTTCCGCATACTCTACTGGAAAGACACTTTCTTTATACACAGCATTCACAAATATCATCATTTGCGCAATAGCAGTATTAAACTTTAATGCTTCATAATCAATTGTGACTTTCTTTACTGTTTGATGATATACTTTTTCTAAATTCTTATTTTCTTGATTTTGAATTTTAGCTTCATCATTATATAAACGCCAAATTCTTTCTAAGAATTTACGAGTACCTTCAATACCTTTAGCATCCCATGGTTTATCAGCCTCAAGTGGTCCCATAAACATTTCATATAAACGAAGTGTATCTGCACCATATTGTTTTACAACATCATTTGGATCAACTACATATTCTGGGAATCTCTTGCCCATTTTAATTCCATTTGATCCTAAAATCATACCTTGGTGTACAAGTTTTTTAAATGGTTCTTCTACTGAAACAATTCCTTTATCATATAAATAATTATTCCACATTCTTGAATATAATAAATGACCAACTGCATGTTCAGGTCCACCAATGTATAAATCAACAGGCATCCAATGTTTTAACAATTCTTTATTAGCAATTTCAATATTATTGTTTGGATCAATATATCTTAAAAAATACCAGCTAGAACCTGCACTTCCGGGCATTGTGGAAGTTTCACGTACCGCATTTTTACCATCCACTTTCACATTTACCCAATCTGTAGCCTTAGCTAATGGTGATAATCCACCTTGTGGTTTATAATCATCTAACTCTGGTAAAATAAGTGGTAATTCATCATCGTTCAATGCTCTTGTAGTTCCATCTTCAAATGTAACAACTGGAATTGGTTCTCCCCAATATCTTTGACGAGCAAATATCCATTCACGAAGACGATAATTAATCTTTTTAGTTCCTAAATTATGTTTTTCTAAATATTCAATCATAGTATTGATAGCTGCTTCTTTTCCTAAACCATTTAAGAACTCAGAATTAATATGAACACCATCACCAGTAAATGCGGAAACATTAATATCTCCACCTTCTAATACTGGAATAATATCAATACCAAATTTTTTCGCAAATGCATAATCACGGTCATCATGAGCAGGTACAGCCATTATGGCTCCAGTTCCATATGTGACTAAAACATAATCAGAAATCCAAATTGGAATCTTTTTATTATTTACAGGATTAATAGCGTATGCACCTGTAAACACTCCTGTTTTTTCTTTATTTAATTCAGTTCTTTCTAAATCACTTTTTTTGGAACAAATATCAATATATTGTAATACTGCATCTTTTTGCTCTTCGGTCATTATTTTTTTAACCAAAGAATGTTCAGGAGCTAAAACACAATATGTTGCCCCAAATAATGTATCACAACGTGTTGTAAATACTGTAAATGTTTCGTCACATCCACTAACACTAAATTTAACATGAGCACCTACTGATTTGCCAATCCAATTTCTTTGGATTTCTTTAGTTGATTCTGGCCAATCTAAATTATCCAAATTATTTAAAAGTCTTTCCGCATATTTAGGAATATCAATTACCCATTGTTTCATGTTTTTTCGAACAACTGGATAACCTCCTCTTTCACTTTTGCCATCTATTACTTCATCGTTTGCTAAAACAGTTCCTAATTCTTCACACCAATTTACTGGCATATCAACTTTTTTAGCTAAACCATCATTATATAATTGCTTAAATATCCATTGTGTCCATTTATAAAACGAAGGATCGCAAGTGGAAATTTCCTTAGTCCAATCATATGAAAAGCCAAGCATCATCAATTGTTGTTTAAAAGTTTCAATATTTGTCTTAGTAAAACCCTCTGGATGATTTCCTGTATTAATAGCATATTGTTCTGCAGGTAATCCGAATGAATCAAACCCCATTGGATGCAATACATTATATCCTTGCATTCTCTTCATTCTACATACAACATCTGTAGCTGTATAACCTTCTGGATGACCCGCATGAAGTCCAACACCTGATGGATATGGGAACATATCTAATGCGTAAAATTTAGGTTTACTAAAATCCCAAGTATCAGTTTTAAATGTTTCATTTTTCTTCCAATACTCTTGCCATTTTTTTTCGATTTCTATATGATTATAATTCATCTTACTTTCCCTCATTTCTTATGTTATACATATTTTCTAATGTTTTTGTTTGTGCAACAAAACTATAGATTGCGGATAATAAATATCCTAAATATATTAATAATTGCATTCCAAATAAACTTGCAAATAAACTACAAAATACAAATGGCGTTAAATTATAAATACTTAATTTAAATAATCCAGAAAACTTAATTACATTTCCATATTTCATTTTACCGAAAATCGCTAAGACAAATGCGAAAACACATAGCCATGCTAACCAATAAAAGAAATAAATTATAGTAGATAATATAACAAACATTGGTCGTGCTTTATTATATTCATTATTCATTATATAAAATATATTATCCCAAAACTTAAATGAATTAATTAATTGTTGATCACTCAAATCAAGATTTGTTAGATAATCATATTCAGTGTATGAAATAATTGGTATAGCTAATGTTGATACTTTAATATATACTTTATCTTTTGCTAATACAATTGACAATTCATCAAATTCAGATGTAACGTTATTTACGTTTTCAGTAATATAAAAAGTAATTCCAGTTAAATTCTTATTTTGATATATAAAAGCATTATCACCATCACTATTTTTTAATTCTCCCTTTTCTATAGTAAAAGGAATGTTCTCATTAATAAATGAATTTCTAATTTCCGTTTCTCCTGAATCTGTTATTAATTGACTTGTTGAAACAGATAAAACAACAGGAACTAACATTAGTATTACTAACAGTAATAAATATAATAAAGTTTTACCAAAATTTTCATAATAATAATTTGCACATTCTTTAGGTGAAAGCAGACCATTCGATAATCTTTTAAACATTTTTTTCTCCTTTATTTATTCAAAATAATATATAATTTATAATATTATATCATTTTTTAGTATGATTTTCAATAATTATAACAAATCATTCTTAACTAAGAATTAAACAATAATATTTAATTAGTAATTATTGGTAAAATTAATATTCGCACTTAACAATCCAAATGAAAATAAAAAAAGAAACTTTAAAACTAAGTTTATCTCTTAGACAAATTAATAGAGTTATTAAAACATACCAGGCAAAATGCTTTGATGAAATAATTGAACAAGATAGTTCTATACATAAATGGTTTCGCAAAACAGAAACATTTTTACATTTAGCTGTTTACAAATCAACTGTTTATTGACTAATTGATTATTACAAACAAGGCTTCGGCCCCGCTATTTAGGGATAGTATAAAAATTTAAGATTGTAACTTCAATTAATACTTTTTTTCATCTATAACTATTATTTTAATTTTTTTTGCTACTTTAGTACAAAAAAGCTGATAGAAAACCTATAATAGGCTACTTATCAGCAATTTTACTTAATTATATTTCTAATTAATTTTTAGACATTTTATTACTTGTTTGTTAACTTTTATTGAGATTTCTTATCAAAATTATCAATAACTTTTCTTACTTCATTTTGTAATACTTCTATATCAGGCATCACTGTTGTATATTTAGCAGCATAAATATTATTCTGTAGCCCTTGAATGGAAAGTTCAGCAATTGATTGTTCTTTATCTGCACATAATATAATACCAATTGGGTTTTGATCTAATTCATCATTAATTTCATTTTTATAATAATTAATATACATATTCATTTGACCAAAATTTTCAGGTTTAAGCTTATTAATTTTTAAATCTATTAATACATATGCTCTTAATATTTTATTATAAAACACCATATCCACATAATAATTCATTCCAGCAATACTAATTCTCTGCTGCGAACCAACAAACATAAAGCCTCTGCCAAGTTCTAGTAAGAATTCTTCAATATGCTCAATTAAAGCTTTTTCTAAATCTGATTCCAACATTGGTTTTTCTTCAGGTAAACACACAAACTCAACAACCATTGGATCTTTAATGAAACTATCTGGTGTATTATATGTAATTCCTTTTTTAGCTAATTCTAATACTGTTTCCTTATTAACTTCTCCTTTTGATAATAATAATCTTTGATATAAGGCAGAATCAATTTGTCTTTCTAATGCTCTTACACTCCAATTAGAATTTTCACATTCATGTTCATAAAATGCTCTTTCGTTTTTATCTGAAATTGCTAGTAATAATAAATAATGGGACCAACTTAATTTTCCAGACAGTGTCTGGAATTTTGGATATTCAATATAAAATTTTCTCATACTAAATAAATTTGTTTTAGAAAATCCTCTTCCGAATTCATTAGTTAATTCTTTTGAAATTTCTTTTAAAAGTCTAGTTCCATATTCAGCTTTCAAATTACCATTTTGTTCTTCTTCAACAATTCGTTTACCAATATTCCAATATGTTTGAAGCATTATTGTATTAACATTAGTAATAACAACTTTTCTAGATTGTTCAATTATATTTTTTAAATCTGAATATAGCTCAATATTAACAATTTCATTTTTCATAGTACCAACTCCTACTTTTATTATACACTTTTTAATTGGTTTTTACAATTAAGATAAAACAAATTTTTGTATGCTAGCTCTTACGAAAATATTACTATTCTAAATTATTAAACAATAATGCACCAATTAAAAACAATAACAAATCAAAGATAATAACATAAATAATAGTAGCAATAAAAAATATTAATTTTTAGCAAAAGGGACTCATTTCGAGCCCCTTTAGAAGGATTATAAAGCACCCCCAGTTATTTTATAGGCACTTTTAACTAACCACCAATTATTTTAAATTACCGTTTTATTATTATTTATAATCATCAAAATCAGGAAATTCAATTTCGATATCTGATGTAGAAACACCTAAAAATTTAACTTCTAATGTTGCAGTAGTTAAACCAACTATTTCCACTTTAACACCTGAAACAGCATTATCTTTATATGTAATATATGCTTTTACAGAATCTTTTTCTTTTAAACTTCCACATATAGATTCTAATTCTTCGTCGTCATAATCGCCACTTTCAACAACATATGTTCCAAGATTTAATTCCACTTCAACAACATCATCTTTAAAAGACTTAATTTCAGAATGAGTAAAGAAACTACTTCCTAAAATTAACTTCACTTTTCTAGTATAAGCATCAAATCCATAAGTTGCTGCAATTGTTTCACTTTCAGTTTCTGTAACTTTTACAACTGTTTTTGATGTATCATAACGATTCATATATGCTTTTCCATCTTCAACATAACAACTTAATTCACCATCACTATCTTTAAAAATGGATGCTAAACTAGAAATACCATATTTGCCTTCTTCAAAATTATAAACTAAATCTAATGTTGAAGTATCAGAACCATTAACTATAATTACTTGCACTTTAGCATGTTCAGCCTCTTCATATTCACTAAACACTTTTGCTACAGCATCTTTTACATCCTCAATTTTAACATCTGTATCACCGCCAACAGGTGGGTCATCTGGATCATCACAGCCAACTACTAAAAAAGTACATATTAATAATACTAAACAAAGCATTAATCTTTTAATTGTTTTCATTTTTATCCTCCGATATATAATTATTATACTATTAATTTAGTTAAAACACAAGAAGTTTTAGTTTTTATCCTTAAATATATTTTCAAAATATTTTATATCTAAATCATACGAACAAGGTAATCCTGTTATATATGATAGATCTTTAAAATATAAATCAAAATCAAATGAATCATTTAGAAAAATAGCACGATATAAATCATTAATACAATTTACAGCTTTTGTTTTCGCAATATCTAATAAATCAAAAAAGCTATAAGTATAAGTAACTTCTTTATCTACTGGATTATACCATTCTTTTCTTTTAAAATTGAAAATATCAATTTTTGATGATGGTATTTTCTTATCATAATAAGATAACATTGATAAATCAATCACTGATTTACCATCATCTTTTTTACGTAAAATTTTATTTTTTAAACCAAATGGATCATAAATACATCTATAAAATCTTCTTTGCCATTTAATAGAATTATTTACTAATTTATAACCATTACTCTTTTTATAAACTTCATAAAGTCTATCAAAAGATTCTTTACTAGATTTGTTAATTCTTTTTAATTTTAATATTTTATTAGTAATATTAAAAGTATTAGAATTAGCATCATAGTAATTTTCAATAACATAACAATCCATTGCTCGTTCTAATTTATTATGTAAACCACGATAACATAATGTGTCTTCTTCTTCAGGTTTATAAATTCCTGTACAATAATAAATATATGGATGCGTTAATGTATCCAAATAATAATGAGTTACATAACCACATAAATAATTAAACATATTATAATCAACTTTTGATAATTCTATTAATTTTGCAAAAAACTCTTTAGTTTTGTGGCGATGCATATATTCACCAAACGCTAAACTTTCTTTATTTAATTTTGAATTTAGAAAATTACTATAGAAAAAAGGATCTGGGCCTGCAGTAGCAAAATCATATAAATTAACATTTGATATTGCATTTTTAACATTTTCTTCTAAAGCACTATATACCACTTTACCAAAGTGGTGATGCATGACAACGTCTGGCATATAATATTCCTCCTACCATTTGGGATAATTAACTATCTCAATTTTATTATTTGTCCATGGATGAATAAACATTAATGAAAAGCAATGAAGCCTTAAGTAATCACTTTTATTTCCATATAATTCATCACCTACTAAAGGATGATTTAAATATGAAAAATGAACTCTTATTTGATGTGTTCTTCCAGTTTCTAATAAAACTTCTACTAAATCTTTATTTTCCATGTTTTTTAAAACTTTATAAACTGTTTTAGATTGTTTTCCTGATTCACTAACATATCTTTTAATTGAAGGGGCATCATATCTAGCAATAGGTAAATTAATAATACCTTGTTCAGGATTAATATGGCCTTCAATTTCACATAAATATTTTTTTTCGATTTTTATTTTAGAAAAAGCAAAATGAGTAACTCCATCTTTTGCAATAATCATTAAACCACTTGTTTGATAATCAAGTCTATTAACTAAATGAATATTACTATTAATACCTTTCTTCATAAAATAATTCTTTACAATGCTTACTACATTATCTGAAACATGTTTTCTTGATGGTTGTGAAGATATAGCTCTTGGTTTATTAATAATCATCAAATATTCATCTTCATACTTAATATCTAAAGGCATATCATTTTCAACTATTTCCTCATTCATATTTTCCTGAAAACGTAGTTCTAATACATCACCTTTTTTTAATGGAAAATAATTTTTTGACTTTGCTCCATTAATATATATAATATCTTGTAATCTAACTTTCTTTCTTATATTTCTTGATAAACCAATTTTTTCTAAATATTCTTTTACTAAAATATTATCTTCTTGTATTATATATTTTAAAATCATACTAGTTATCTAAAATACTATCCATTTTATTATCAATTCTTTGTAATTGTTCATTAAATAAAATCAAACTATTTGATGGAAGTATTTCCATATTAGATAAATTAATAACAACATTAGACTTTGAAGAATGCAATTTGTAAACAAATTTTAGTGTCCAATTATCACAACAATATATATTTGGCTTTTCACTTGGAACTTTTAATATACCATCTTGAATTCGATAACTACCTCCTTCAACTGTTAAAATGAAATTATCTACAGCATTATCTGGGTCTATTAAATCATAAGAAATGACATAATAAAATTTATTATCAATTTTTTGATACGAAAGATATAACTTTAAAACTTCTGGTGTTTGTTTAAAAGTTGTTATAGAGCCTTGATAAAGAATAGACTCGTATTCATTGTTTACCAAACGCAAAAATTCATAGTTATATTCAGTATTTGATTGTAAATTATTAAATGTCACCTTATTGTTTTCAACTTTATTTTTAATACCATTTAATTCAACATAAATGTTTTCTAAACTTTCTTTACTACTTGTAATAGATATTTCCACAGAATTTTCTGTACTACTTACTTCATATGTGATTTCAGGAACTTTTGTAACAACTAAAATACAATCGCTATCAGATCTTGCGGAAAGACCACCTGAATCACTTGGAGAATTACATATTTTAAATTCACCATTATCTAAAATAATCATTGTGGAAGATCCACCACCATCCATTTGATAGCCATTTACAATTCCATAATGTTTAGCAATTGCTACATATTCTTCTTGAGCAGCTCCATAAAATCCTTTTGACACTTGTCTACCATCAATTGTTAACATAACAACTGATCCATCTTCTTTGGTTCCAAGTATTGTCCTAGGTAAACGATCATTACCATAGCCATCATTATCATATGATGCCTCACCATTAATTAAAACTTTATCATGCAAACCAATCATGCCATCACATTGTGAAAGTTCAGAATTTAAATTTTTATATTGTACTTTTATTAAAACATTTTGCTTTAATAATGCATTTACTTCCTCATTATTTGACACAATAGCAAATTGATTTTTTTCTAATGCTTCACTACTTCCAACTTTGCTGATAACACCTTTTCCAAAAAAACTATCCAAAGACATAGCTACTGTATTTTCAGGTTCTTCCACAATATATCCATTATTCACCGCAATATTATCTATTTTGTGGCTTGAATTATATGGTGAAAAATATAAAGATATTTCATTAACATTTGGTTCTTGATTTGTTTTTGTTACTTCAATTTCTTTTATAACATTATTATTTTCATCATAAATATATAAATATGGACGATTGCTGAATTGAATATTTTCTTTTCTTGTTAAGCCAACTAATCTTGAACCATTTTGGCTATTATTAAATCCTAAAATTCCCCATCCGCTATTTATTTTATACATATTGTCATCAACATACATTGTACCACTTGGGGTATAACGATAATTACCAGTACCATTAATATCGAAGAAATCACCATTAATAGCCGCTATTACTTTCCATCCTGGATGTTTGTTTTCATAGTCTTCAGCCATTGTTTTTACTGTTGCTAAAGTCCATGCACCCTTGGAAATTACTCCCCAAGGAACAATTTTTGATTCTGATTCATAAGGTATCTCTAAAAGATTAATTTGTTGGGAATAATATTTATTCATCACAATTGGTGTTGAACTTCCATATCCAGCTTCTGTGGCACCTTTTGAAAGCAAACTTGAATCTGTAACTTGACTATATCCTGAAATCTTTTTATGTGTAATCCCTGTAGGTAATGAATTTATTTCTTTCACTTCTTCTTCGTAGTATATTGGATTATTATCTTGAGCATTAACATAATAATTTGATATACCAAATAAGTATATTAACGTTAAACAAATTAAAAATAAACTATTAATTCTTTTAAGATTTTTATTCATAATTAACTCCATCGTAATATTTTATCATTTTTTTATCTTTTTTTCAATCAATTATTGCATTTAATATAAGCCCATATCCAAAGATATGGGCTTAAAATTATTTTTTATATTCTTCAATAATCTTTTTAATCTTATCTTCTGGAGCTATATCATATCTTAAGAATGATCTTGTGAATCTACCACTTGCTTGAGTCATTGCTTTTAATTCTGTTGCATATTTAATAATTTCACTTTCAGGAACTTCTGCTGTAATAACAGTTTTTCCACCTTCAATATCCTCTTGACCTAATATTCTGCCTCTACGTTTACTCATATCACCCATTATAGCACCAACAAATTCTGATTTAATTGTGACTTTAACTTCCATAATTGGTTCTAAGATTGTTGGTTTAACAACTTTACAAGCTTCTTGCCATGCTAAACCAGCAGCTAAAACGAATGATACTTCATTTGAATCTACTGGATGATATGAACCATCAGTTAATGTTGCCTTAACACCTATTACAGGGAATCCAGCTAAAGGACCTTTTTCCAATGCTTTTTGTAATCCTTTTTCAACAGCTGGGAAATAGTTTTTAGGAACAGCTCCACCAAATACTTCTTCATGGAATTCGAAGTGTTCTTCTGTTGGTTCGAATCTAATCCAAACATCACCAAATTGTCCAGCTCCTCCTGATTGCTTTTTATGGCGTCCTTGAACACCATGTTGATCAGTTCTTCCACGAATTGTTTCACGATAAACAACTTTTGGATCTTCTGTATCAACTTCAACTTTGTATAAATTCTTTAATTTATCAATTATATAACCGATATGTGTAATACCTTGACCACCAATTAATAATTGTGAAGTTTCAGGATTTCTCTTTGTTTCAAACGTTTTATCTTCTTGAGCAATTTTTTGTAAAGCTGTAGATATTTTTTCTTCATCTTGTTTTTGTTTTGGTTTAATTGCAACATAGATTGTTGGAGTAGGAAATTCAGGGGCATCAAATACTACTGGATCTTTTTTGTCACAGAATGTATATCCACTTGTTAATTCAGTTAATTTAGCAACTGCAACTATATCTCCCGCATATGCAGCTTCAATAGGTAATTGTGTCTTTCCCATCAAAGAGAATAATTGTGGCATTTTTACAATAGTATCTGTATTAGAAATATATACTTCTTGACCAGTCTTTACAACACCAGAATAAATTTTAAATAAATTTATTGTACCCACAAATGGGTCAACAATGCTCTTAAATACATAAGCCGACAAAGGTTGTGAATCCCTTGTTTCTCTTGTTACTTCATTACCTTTTAAGTCTTTTCCAACTTTAGCTTTTAAATCATCTGGAGCAGGCATATAATCAATTACTAAATTTAATAATGATTGTACACCAATGTTTTTAAGTGCTGAACCACAAAATACAGGATATACATCACCAGATAATACACCAGTACGAAGTCCTTCTTTAACTTCTTCTTCTGTTAATGGTTCGCCACTAAAATATTTATCCATTAATTCTTCACTTGTTTCCGCAACAGCTTCACAAATTGCTTCATATAATTCATCAACTTTATCCATCTTATCAGGATAAATTTCACCATCATTACATACGCCATCTTTATAAAGTTTAGCTTTCTTTTCAACTGCAAGTGCTAAACCATCAAATCGATCTTGTTTTCCTAGAGGATAACAGAATGGAGCAATTCTTTTCCCAAATTTAGTTTTTAATTCATCAATTAAATTATCAAACTTAATGTTTTCTTTATCCATTTTATTAATAAAAATAATTGTAGGAATATTACGTTTTTTTAATTCTTCCCAACATCTTTCTGTTCCTACTTCAATTCCTTTTGATGCATCAAGAACTAAAACTGCACCTTTAACAACAGATAGAACGCTATCAATTTCACCAATGAATTCTTCATTTCCTGGTGTATCAAGGAAATTTAATTTATGTCCATTCCATTCAACAGGTATTAAACTTGTTGAAAGAGTTAATTGTCTTGTTTGTTCTTCTAAAGTGTAATCACTTACTGTGTTTTTCTTTTCAACTTCACCTTTTTTATCAATAGCACCACCTAAAAATAAAAGTGATTCTGTTAATGAAGTTTTTCCACTTCCTAAATGTCCTAAGATTGCAACGTTTCTAATTGCTTTAGAATGATATTCTCTCATCTACAGCTACCTCCTTTATATGTAAACGATTTCCACTTAATATTATACATTAATATAATAGTTTTTGCAAGGGTTTTCCTAAAAAACTCCTTCATTAAAATGGCCATAAGTTACATCAGATATTATTAGTTTTACTTCTTTATTATGCATCTTTTTTAAATATGCTTCTATAACTTGCAATACTTCTTCTTTATTTTCAATTGTGAAAGATAATAAAATATTGTTAATTCCATTTTCATTTATTTCATTCACATTGTTAATAAGATTTAATATTTTAGAATTTAATAGCTTTAAATGGCAATCATTTGTACGAATTAAGGGAAATTTAAATCCTAAACGATCTGTTAAATAATATTGTTTTTCTATACATTTATGACAATTCATCTTTTCACATTTTAGATATTTATTAATTAAACAGTGTTTCATAATCATTAATTCATATCTACCATATGCCATTAAATAAGTATTAGGGAAAAATCCATAACGATTATAAAAAGCATTTATGGTTTCTTTTAGTTCTTTACTACTTAATTCTAGAGACATACCAATCAATTGTATGCCGTGTTCTATAAAAAATGCGATAGAATAACTATTAAATACTGGCAAATATATCGTATTAAACAAATGATTATTTCCTATTAAATTATAGTTTTGAACTCCACAATTAAGGTTATTCCCATTGTTTATCCTTGGATTTATAAATAACAATTTATCATCATCTTTTTTTATAGATGTATTTTCAGTAAAAATGTAACCATCAAATATACTTCTTACAGCATCATATTGTTCTTCATTATTAATTTGCACAAATAATTGCTTGTCATTCGTTTGCGGCTTTAGTGGTTTAATAACATATTCATTTACAACCTTTGGTTTATAATATAATCGTTGACTTGTCAATGAATCTAATGTCCTTCTTCTTAGATCATTAATTACGGAAATAGGTAAAAAAATGTTACTTGCTTCATACTCAATATTATCAAAAATATATGGTGTATTATTTGTTTTCTTTAGTTGTTCAATAATTCTATTTGTATTATCATTTACAGATTTTTCAACAGATACCAAGCTTTCTTCATCGATTATTATTCCTTGATAATAAATTTGTAAATGTAATTTATTATTTAAAACATATACTTTTCCGTTAATATGCAATTTCTTTTCCTCATAATTACATAGTCTTTCCATTAAAGAATTTGTGGTTGTTTTTAAGATTATTGACCCTTTTAACAATTCTTTATGACATCTGATTTTTACAATTTCATTAGGTTTTACTTTTTTCATTAAACATCCATTTACATACATTTCCGAAATTGTAACAGCATCACTAACTTTACCTACTATTCTAATACTATCATTATTTTCTAATGGTTCTAAAGTTTTAAAAATGATATAATTACGATCCGTTTTTAATACTTCACCAACTTTAATTCCAATATGATTACAATACTTAGTATTCGTAAATAATTGATTATCTTCATGAAACATATATCCTTTAGTAAATTCTCGGTTGAACATTTCTTTCATTTCTTTAATCATTGTTTCTTTATTTATAAAAGTTTTATTATAATAACTTTGTATGACTTTAGAATAAATTTCTGTAATTAAAGCTACATATTCTGGTCTTTTCATTCTTCCTTCTATTTTTAATGAATCGATATTTAGATTTAATAATTGTTCTAAATTATCTAATGTCATTAAGTCTTTAGGGCTTAATAAGTATGAAGGTTTTTCATTTTCTAAACTATATAATAAGCGACATGGTTGAGCACACTTGCCTCGATTTCCACTTCTTTTACCAATAATGCTTGACATATAACAGTTTCCTGAATAACACATGCATAAGGCTCCATGAACAAATACTTCAACTTCAATATTCACTTGTTCTTTAATTTGTTTAATTGTTTCAATTGTACATTCACGCCCTAAAATAACTCTTTTAAAACCAATTGATTTTAAAAATTTTGCTTGGTTAACAGAGTGAATATTCATTTGTGTAGAAGCATGTAGTGAAAGCTGTGGGAATTTTTGAATTGCAACAGATGCTAATCCAATATCTTGCACAATAATTGCATCTACATTATTTCGATATAACATTTCAATAAAATCTAATGCTTCTTGAAATTCACTTTCTTTAATTAATGTATTAACTGTAACATATACTTTAACATCATATAAATGTGCATATTGAATAGCTTCTATAATTTCTTGATCATCGAAATTAGTAGCTTGACTTCTAGCACTATATAATACTCCACCAATGTATACAGCATTTGCACCATGATGAATAGCACTTTTTAAAGATTCTAAATTGCCAGCAGGCGATAATAATTCTGTTTTCATACTTTTCTCTTTCTTTTTCAATTTAATATTTATACTCTAGTATATCATAATTTCTTAAAACAAGATTCAATTTATTAGCAAAATAAATACAGACATTCAATATAAGAATTATCTTCTATATTCACAAGACGAAATCAACTGACAAATATGATTCTTCTAAATTGTCTTAAATCGGTCTATACCATAACTTCATTATAGCAAACTTTTATTAAACAGATTAGTTTTTTTAGCCACTCAGCAATATCAATTTCCCTTATTCCTTCATATTGATACTCTGCATATCTTGGTCTACTATAATCATCTTTGTATACGCATCCTTTATTTGTAAGAAAAAAAAACCTCTCGTCAAATGTTTCTTTGCCCAAAATATTATCCGAGACCTGGATATATATATATTTTCATTACGTTTTATTTAAACAAAGCAGATTTCTTTTTTATAAAGGACACCGACGTAAACCTCATAATCTCGTCATAGGAGGGGAAAAAAGTTGCTTATTAGGATATATATTTTTTAAAAGCTTCTAACAATTGAGATTTTCCACTACGACGAACACCTGTTATGACTTTTTTCTTCGCATTCACATCACATTTTTTACTTTTTGAAGATAAAATCACGTCCTATTTATTTCATTATTATAACATTTGCATTTAGGCTACCATATGCATTTCCCAAAATCAAGTAATTTTCATTTAAGAAAAATATATTTTGTACCAAATAAAAGACTAATATCAAATGATACTAGTCTAAATGAGTTATGAAAGTATTAATCTACTTCATATTCATACCATTGTAAACAAGGATATCCTTTAGGTCCATATCCTTCACAATCAACACTACATTCACAATCACCACATCCGTGTCCACTTGCTTTTAATGCTCTAACATCAAATCCACAATGAGGACAAACGAAAGACATATCTGAAACTGTGGCTCCACATTCAGAACATTTAATTAGTGCCATTTGTTATTCCTCCTTTATTTATTTTCTTTTAAAATATACAATATCCCTATACATTTAGGACCACAATGTGTTGATATAACACATCCCGAATCAGTAATCATAATATTTTTAACATTACTTTTTCCTTGAATTTTACTTAATAAGTAATCAGCATCACTCTTTGTTTGACAATGAGTAATAGTCATTAAATCTTCATCAATATTATCTTTATCTTCATAAAAATATTCTAATAAAGTATTAAGTCCTCTATTAAACCCAATTGGTTTTTTCGCAATAACCATTTTATTATCTAACACTCTAATAATTGGTTTAATTTTTAATGTTGTTCCTAATAAACGAATTGTTTCTGAACATCTTCCACCCATATGCAAATACTTAAATGTATTGATAATAAATTGCACACGAACACGAGGAATTAATTCTTTTATTTTTTCCGAAATATCTAAAGCACTTAAACCTTCTTCACGATAAATACAGGCTTTGTTTAATAATAATCCAACACCTGCACTTAAGTTACATGAATCAATAACATACACATTATCAAATTCTTTACTAGCAACCATTGCGGAAGATGTAGCACTAGAAAAACCAGAACCAAGCCCTATATAAACAATATCATAATCTTTGACATATAAATTAAATTTATCCACAAAAATGGATGGAGCAATAGCAGCAGTTTTTGGTAATTCCTTATATTCATCTACCATTTTAAATAATTCAACTGTTGTGATATCTCTTCTATCTAAATAAGTAACTTCATTCATAATAATATTAAACGCAACAACCTTAATATCATTTTGATCTAAAAACTCTTGTGGCATATCACAACTGCTATCAGTCATTATTAAAACGCGTTTACTCATTTTTCATTCTCCTCGCATAATACATTATTTAAATCTTGTTCATACATTATTAAATCATTAACATCTTGATATATTATTTCTAAACAATATAACTCTTTATAAAAAGATAGTAATTTAAATATGTTTTTATAATTTATATTACCTGTACCAATTCTTTGATGTTGGTCTCTTGAACCATCATTATCACTAATATGCAAGTGCATCAAATAATTAGATAATTTTTCAATATATTCCTCAATATGATATTCACTTACATTCGCATGACCAAAATCAAATATAAACTTCACATTGTTTCTATTAGCTTTAGTTATAATATACTCAATTTCATCTGGACTATATCCTAATTCATTACTTGCTGGCATATTTTCAATCATAAGATACTGTGGATAACAATAATCTGCAAGTAACTTAACATTTTCAATACACTTACTTACTAATTCTTCTCTTGAAATGTTTTGATCATTACCATCAACCCCACCTAGATGTAATGTCAGTTTTTTCACATTAAACTGTTTACTAAAATCTATAGCTTTTTTAAATCTTTCCATTACTTCATTAAATGTATGAGGGTTACATAAATTACTCTTGTTACCATGAGGCAAATGCAAAACAACTTCAATATCATATTTCATTAAATTAAAAATATTTTGTTTATACATTTTCATTTCTTCTTCTGTTTTATCATATGGATAAAATATTTCAATAGCGGAAAATAATTTATTTTTAATTAATTCCTCATATGATTTAAATTCTTCGGTTGTGCGATGTTGATTAATTGTAAAACATTTTTTAATCATTTTGACGGTGTCCATATTTTTCCATCTTTACACGATTCTCTAATATCATTAATTAAAATATCTCTAAATAATACTCCTGTATTAGTTTGATTTTCTGATGCAAGAAATGGATATTTATCATTATCGAAAATATAATCAACAGCCCCAACAACAAAAGTTTCATCATTATTAACTTCTCGACCATTATAATATAATTTATTATTTTTTACAACAACATTATCACTATGCCAAATTGACGATGAGTTCATTAAAATTATAATATTATCCACTGTCATTGTACAAAGTTTCACTTCATTATCAAATGGCATTATTTCCCAAACTTTTCCAACAGTAACATTTTGGTTTTTTTGAATTGGGAAAGCATTACTTCGAATACCACCATTATTAATGAAAGCAATTTGGCAATCAGCTCCACGTTGTAAAGCATTAACTGCCCATTGTGCACCTGTTGGTTGATCAACAACTTCACCACTAACACCTAAAACTTGTTCAGAGATTTTTGATGCTTCTTCATTGTATTTAGCAATAATAGCTTCAATTTTTTCATTTTTATTAGACAATGATGATGTTACAGTAATATTTTCAGCACTGCCTTCTACCAACTGTTTTGTTTCTTTGTTATACGTAAGTACTATTTTTCCGATACTTGATCCAGAACTTCCAGATTGAACATATGGAAGAAGTGTGTTATCAATTCCCATTGTTTCACCCGCATAAGTAGAATGTGTATGACCGTTAAATATAGCATCGACTTGATAATCGCCTGTCAAGTCCGCAATACTTTGATTTAAACCTAAAGTATTATCATGAGCTGATACGACAACAATATCACAGCTCTTTTCCGTACGTAATTCTTTAGTATATTTTTTAATTGCTTCAACACTATCAGTGAATTCAAATGGAGCAACAATTGTGGGTGAAATTGAACTTTCAAGAGTACTTCCAATTACTCCTATAATACCAATTTTTAAACCACTTCTTTCTATGATAGTATAAGGATCAGCCCAGTCAACTGCTTCCCCAGTTTCCTTTAATGTAATATTAGCAGCCAAAATCGGGAAATCAGGTTTAACAGCGCCTGTTTTATCGTGATACTCTTTTATTACATCAGTTCCCCAATCAAATTCATGATTACCAACAGTCATAGAAACAAATCCAATTTCATTCATGCTTTCAACTAGTACTTTTCCTTTGCTCATATTTGAAATTGCACTACCTTGAAACATATCACCAGATGATAAAATAATTGTGGAATCAGGATACTTAGTGCGTTCTTCAATTAAATAATTACCAATAACACTTAACCCACCATCATCATCAATTACGGCACCATGAAAATCATTTAAAGCATAAAATGTTAATGTAACTTCTTTTGAATTTGTTATTTCATTTTTTTTAATTAAAACATTATATTTTTTTTCCATCGTTCCTAAATTCTTTATTTCCAATGTTACTGTTAAGATAACACTTTGATCAATTGTACTTCTAGTAATATATGCGTTGTAATAAAATAAACCATCTTCTTCATAATAATTTCCGATTTTTAAAACTTTAGAATCAGAACTTGTCCAATATATATCATGATCACCTTTTGTATTAATAGTGCCAGGTAATTTAAAATCTTCAGTTACTTCTTCAGGAACATTTATTTTTTCAAAATATTCTTCAAACTTATTATCGTCAGAACATCCAACTAAACATAAACTAACAATAAGCATTAATACTATAAATATTTTTTTCATTATTACTTCCTTTCAAAAAATTCATTGGTATCCACAAAATAATTATCAATATTATTTTTATCCACGTATACTTGAACATATTTATCAATATATTCAGTGACATTTTTCTCAAGATAAACACTATCGCTAATGAACACTAATTCGTCATTTGTTTCTTCATCTATATAGCTACATGTTAATAAAAATGGATGACGATTAAACTTATTTATTTTTTCATTTTCATCAATATATAAAACTTTAGCTTTATAAACTATACCATTGTTTTTTAAATAAATATTAGCCTTTGAATTATTAATTAGAATAAACAAAGAAAATAAACTATAAATTATACATATAGTTCCCAATATAAATGATGCAATAATGGCAAAATTATTTCTATTTGTATATTTAAAATCTAATGGATTATTATTGCGAATATAAATATCAACTCTTTGACCAATATGAATATCATTTGAAAAATACCCAAGTTCCCTAATATACTCTTTTTCTTGATATTCATAAGTAATAATAATAGCAGAGCCAGTATCTTTATCAATAATATTTTTTTCTTTATACTCTTCTAATAATTTTTGATATGCTTTTAATTCCTTATCATACTCAGAATCACTACTTTCAGGATAAGTAAGAATATTTGTTACTACAGCTGTAACTTTTTCGCCATTTACAAAATAACTTTGCATGTATATATTATGGTAAATTCCTAAAAGTATAAAAACTAAACCAATAATAAATATAGTAATGAAAGTAATTTTCTTTTTTCTTTGTAATATTTGATTCATTTTTATACCTACTTAAATTTAGCATCAAATTTCTTACGATTTACTGTATCTAAAATTTTCTTACGAAGACGAATATTTCGAGGTGTAATTTCCACCAATTCATCATCATTAATGTATTCAAGACAAACTTCCAAACTCATTTTACGTGGTCTTTTTAATACTACAGTTGTATCTTTATTAGCACTTCTTTGGTTAGTCATTTGTTTTGCTTTAGCAACATTAACACTTAAATCTTCTTCTTTATTGCATTCGCCTACTATTTGTCCCTCATAAACATTTTCATTTGGTTCTACAAACATTGTTCCACGATCTTCAATTTGACCAATTCCATATGTTGTGGTTGTACCAGTTTGGGATGCAACTAATACTCCAAGTTTTCTATTTCCCATACTTATTCCTTCAATTGGACGATAATCAAGGAAATAATGACTAATAGAGCCATAACCTTTAGATGCTGTCATAAAATCAGTTGAAACACCAATTAAACCACGTGATGGAATTGTATATATTAATCTTGACTGTGTATAACCACTTTCCATATTTTCTAATATTCCACCTCTTGCTCCTAATAATTCAATAACACTACCTATTGTTTCATTTGGAGTATCAATTTGTGCATATTCATATGGTTCACATTTTACACCATCAATTTCTTTAACAATTGCTTTTGGTCTTGCAACTTGAAATTCATAACCTTCACGACGCATATTTTCAATTAAGATACCTAAATGTAATTCACCACGGCCAGATACTATCCACTCTTCTCCAGCACCAATTCTTTCAACTTTTAAACTAACATCTTTTTGAATTTCACGGAATAAGCGATCATTAATTTTCGTTGATGTAACAAATTTACCTTCTTTTCCAGAAAATGGTGAATCATTTGTGGAAAAAGTCATTTGAACTGTTGGTTCACTAACATGAATTGCGGGAAGGGCTTCTTCTTTACCAACATTACAAATTGTCTCACCGACATATATATCAGGTAATCCAGCAAGTGCTACAATATCACCCGCATATGCTTCTGTTACTTCAGTTTTATTTAATCCTAAAAAGCTATATAATTTTTGTACACGAAATTGTTTTATAGACCCATCAATACGCATGCAACTAACAACTTCATTATTAACGATTTTTCCTCTTCGAATTCTACCAATAGCCATTCTACCAACATAATCATTATAATCTAATAATGATCCTTGAAATTGTAAAGAACCATTTACATCACCTTCAGGTGCTGGTATTTCATTTATTATTAAATCAAGTAAAGGATTCATTGTTTCTTCTTGTGTTGAAAGATCACTAGATAAACTACTAGTCCCACGTAACGCACTAACATATGCCACTTTAAAATCTGCTTGTTCATCTGTAGCACCAAGTTCAATAAATAAATCAAGTATTTCATCAATAACTTCTTCACAACGTGCACTTTCTTTATCAACTTTATTTATAACAACAATTGGTTTTAAATTGCATTCCAATGATTTTTTTAGAACAAATCTTGTTTGTGGCATTGCCCCTTCATAAGCATCCACAACTAAAACAACACCATCAACCATTGTCATTATTCTTTCAACTTCACCACTGAAATCAGCATGCCCTGGAGTATCTAAAATATTTATTTTATATCCTTTATAACTTATAGCTGTATTTTTGGCTAAGATAGTTATTCCTCTTTCTCTTTCTAAATCATTAGAATCCATTACACGATCATCTATATTTTCACGCATTGATAGAGTTTCTGATTTTTTTAATAACTGATCTACTAAAGTTGTTTTGCCATGGTCAACATGAGCAATGATTGCAATATTTCTTATTTTTTTGTTATCATACATATTCTTCACCTATTCAAATTTAATTTCCTTCATATTTAATTTTTTATAAAACTCTTTTTCATGGGATACTAATATAACAGTTCCCGGATAAACATCAATAGCTTTAAACAATGATTCTTTAGCTGCACGATCTAAATGATTTGTGGGTTCATCTAAAATTAATAAATTCGAACTAGTTAAAGATTGTAAAGCAAATCTAACTTTAGTAATTTCACCACCACTTAATTCTGTCATCGGTTTAATTGTTAAATCGCCTGTAACAGCATATTTGGCAAGTAATGTTCTAATTTCTTTATCTTCCATTTTAGGATATGTTTCTCTAATATACTCCACAGCAGTAATATTAGGTATTTTTTCTTCTTGCGAAAAATATAAAATATTATTATATGGTGCAAGTGTAACTTTCCCACCTAATGAAGGAATAAGTCCAAGCATTGTTTTTAAGAACGTCGATTTGCCAACGCCATTTTTTCCCACAATAACATACTTTGCTCCAAATACAAACTCTAAATTTATATTTTTAAGTATTGGGAAATTATATCCAATTGCTAATGAATTAACTTTTACAGCTGGTACATTAAATGATTTTGTAAATTTAAAATCAAAATGGACTTTCTTTTCTTTTTCTGGTTTTTCCATTACAACCATTTTTTCTAACATTTTTCTTCTACTTTGAGCTTGTTTAGTGGTGGATTGTCGAACAATGTTTTTTGCAATAAATTCTTCTGTTCGTTTAATTTCTTTTTGTTGCTTTTCGTACTCTTTTTGATATGTTTCTAAATTCATTTCACGCATCTTTAAATATTGATCATAATTCCCTTTATATTTCGTCATTACTTTATTTTCAATAGATACAATTACATCACAACATGAATTTAAAAAATCAAAATTATGACTGATTACGAGAAATGCATTTTTATATGTTTGTAAAAACTTGCTTAACCATTCAACATGCTGTTGATCTAAAAAGTTTGTAGGTTCATCTAATAATAATGTATCCTTTTCTTCAAGTAACATTTTACCTAAAAATACTTTAGCTCTTTGTCCACCACTTAATTCATTAAGTTTTCGACCTTCTTCAATATTAATTCCTAAACCATTAATTACATTACCTATTTTTGACTTAATAGCATAATAATTATTTTGTTCTAAATATTCTTGGATATTGTAGGCTTTATTTAAAATCTTATCATAATCTTTTTCTTCAGCAGTTGATAAAGAATTATAAAGATTATTCATTTCATCTTCTTTTTTAAATAATTCTTGATATACACTATATAAATATTCTTGGATTGTTATATCATCATGCACTACTAAATGTTGGTCTAGATATGAAAAAGATTTATTATCTCCCCATATAATAGTTCCACAATCCGGAATTAATTTACCCGCAATTAAATTCATAAATGTAGTTTTACCAACTCCATTAGCCCCAACAATCCCCACATGTTCACCATCAAATATACGAACACTCAAATTATTGAACAAATCTTTGTCTTTATAAGAAAATCGTAAATTCTCTATTTCCAATACGCTCATTACATAATACTCCATCTTAATAATTTATTATACCACAACATCATTATTTTTGCCATAAATTTATGATATTTATAAACGTTTACTAAAATTAATAGTTGCTTTATTATTTGGTTTATGATAAAATAGCGCGTGGATGTTCCTTGCATAACCATCCAATTAAAAAACAAGGAGGAAAAAATGAATAATAAAATAAAAAACATTACAAGATTATCTATTGTTTGTGCAATGTATGTTGTTTTAACAATCCTTAATCCTTTTTCTTATGACACGGTTCAATTTAGAATTTCAGAAATTTTAATTTTTTTATGTTTTTTTAGAAAAGACTATTCTATAGCACTTATACTTGGCTGCTTTATATCTAACTTATTTAGTCCATTAATGATGTATGATATCATTTTTGGAACATTAGCAACAGCATTAGCTTGTATTTGTGTTATGTTTTCAAAAAAATTAATTATAAGTGCCATTTACCCAATTTTATTTAATGGCATTTTAGTATCTTGGGAACTTTCTATAGCTTTCCAAACTTCATTTTGGTTTAATGCTTTTTGGGTAGTTTTAGGAGAAAGTGTTGTCATAATAATTGGTTTATTAATTTTTAGTAAACTAAAAAATAATCAAATGTTTTTAGAACTAATTGATGCTAAACAAAATAATCTTTAAAAGGTGCAAGAATATTCTTGCACCTTTTAAATTTAACAATATTAATTATTTTAAATTACTTAGTTATTATTGGGTAAATAGTTTTAATAAACAATATCTATTACTACTATTTTTTATATAAATTATTTTAATCGTATAACATCAATTGGATTTCTACTAATTGCTTTATGTAAAGAAACATAACTTATTAAAAAATTAACTAAAACTATTACAAGTAGTATAATCATTGCATATTGATACCTAAAAACTAATAAACTTATAGTTGATGAATATTTACCTACCAAAACATTATTGGTAGCATTTATAAAAACTATTCCAACAATTAAAGAAATTATAAATGACATGACAATAATAAAAATGCTTTGCAATAAATATACATTTAGTATTGACTGCTTTTTAATACCAATTGCTCGCAATATTCCATTTTCTTTCTCTTTTGATTTAACAATTTGCGAAATAATTATTGTATTAATCAAAACAATTAAAAGTATCATTAAAACAACAAATATATTACTAATAAATCTCGCAACTGACAAATTGTCTTCGAACGAATTCAAGCGTTCGGTATAATAGTAATTTGCAAAATAGCCATATTTATTATAAATAAATTTTAAAAAAGCATATTGATCATCAACAGATGATGTTTTTATTAAAATTGAATTATTAATTGTAAAATCATCTATCCTTTTTTTAATTTCTTTTGATATGACTATCGAATCTTGTACTCCAACTATTATACCTTTTATAACTAAATTATTTAGTTCTAGTTTTGCATTTAGCTCATTATTTTCTATAATTTGTAAATTAATAGTTTCATTAATGTGCACTGGGCTTCTTAAAAGATCACCATTAAAATATTGTTCTCCCAAATAATAAATAATATCCGATTTTTCATTAAAAATACTATTATATACATTTAATGAAAGATATATTTCATTTTCCATTGGAACTATCTCTGATTGATTTATTATATGCTCTACATCATTAAAATAAGAACTATATAAGACACTATTTATTTCCAAAGTATTTAAACCAGTAATATTGCTAGTCATATAACCCTGTGATACCTTCAATGTAAACCAGCCATTTTCATTACCTATATTGAAATATGAGTGAGGATTTGTGTACAAACTATCTTTTGTATGAAAAACTATTTTTTCACTCTTATCTCTTTTTGCTTTATCATATGCTTCAGTATTCGGATTATCAATATCTAAATCATCATTGCCAAAAACATAAGTATGATAAACTCCAGCAATATATACTATAGCAGTATTTTTAATATAATATTGGTCTATACTTCCAAAATTAAATTCCTGTTTAAGTACTTCTCTATCAGTTAATTTATAATACAGTTTACCTTCTTCAGCAAAGTTATATAGATAATAATCCGGCAAAATTATACTTTCATTATCTATTTCTCGATAATTAGGATATAGATCATATCCTATCTCTATTACCTCATCAATTGATTTAATAATCCCATTTCTAATGTATTTGAAATCATCATATTGAATAATATTATTCGCAGAACTATCATATATCCATACATTTTCTTGATTTGAAGTAATCAAATATTTCTCTATATAATTATCTTCTATATTTTTAGCATCAATATATGGCCTTTCAAATCCAGATATTACAAGTGATAATGATAAGATTGAAAAAGCTAAAATAATAGATACCAACGAAATCATAAATCTAATCTTTTTCTCAAAAATATTTTTTAATGATAACTTCAGAATATTCTTTTTAGAAAAACAATATTCATTTGATAAAAATTTCTCATTTTTATGATTTATTTCATTAATTATAATATCATCTATAATCCCCCCATCTTCAAGTTTTATTATTCTATCAGCATATTCATGTGCTAAGTCTTCGTTATGAGACACAACAATAATTAATTTATCAGAAGATATTGATTTTAAAATATTACAAATATTTTTACTATTCTCTTTATTTAAATTTCCAGTTGGTTCGTCAGCTAATATTATGGACGAATTCCTTGATAATGCTCTTGCTATAGCAACCCTTTGAATTTCACCACCACTTAATTCATTAGGATAACGTTCCTCATATCCGTTTAAGTTAACCTTATGTAAAATTTCTTTTATTTTTTCTTTTCGTAATTTATTATTCTTTTCACAACACACAATGCTTATATTTTCATACACAGTTAAATTAGGAAGTAAATTGAAATCTTGAAAAATAAAACTCATATACTGATTTCGATATTTTTCTAAAGAGGAATTATCTAAAAGTAATTTATCATTATTAATTGATATAGTACCAGAAGTCGGAGTATCTAATCCTCCAATCAAATTTAAAAGTGTTGATTTACCACTTCCACTAGTGCCTAATATAAATACCAAACCATTTGTTCCAAATGATATATTAATATTTATTAAAGCATTCACTGTATTTTTCTTAATTGTATAACTTTTATAAACATTATTAAGTATTAACATATTTTAATTTTCCTTTTTTAATCATTTACTTTTACAATACTATACTTAGAATAATTATTTTTAACAACAGAAATCATAAGATTAAATCCAGATAAATAAATTGTTTCATTCTCAGTATAAGATGTAATTATTAAATTATATATTGTATGTTCTTTTTTTTCATCAGTTAAACAATAATATATCCCATATGAATTAAATGAAACGCTATTTTCAGAATAACCATAAGAATCAATTTGATAATTTTCTATATTGCCTATATCTTTTGACATATATATTTTTCTATTTTTTTCAAACATATCATCTAATTTTGCATATCCAAATTCTTTATAAATATTATTATTTTTAAATTCATTTAATACATCCACAACAAATTTGATTACATCATCATCTTTTGAAACATTCATATAACAAAATAGCATTTTATTATTACTTTTATTATAATAATTTGTGGAATTATCGGGAGCCAATAAATTATCTAGCCCAAAATTTCTTAATTCTTTATTATTAAAAAAATCAGTTCTTTTAACACATGCTGTCATAGTAAATAATAAAAAAAATAACATTAATATTAATATACTTTTTATAAAATTTCTTTTTTTATTCGCTATACCCATATTCTTCCTCTGATGCATATCTTCCTTGATTAGTTCTACCAATTCCTAAAAAGCCTCCAACTTTTATTAAGTTTTCATAATTACATGTGCCACTACATACACTTCCAGAAAGTGTAACAGTTGAATCTTTATATCCGATAATTTGTCCCATATAAGGTGCTAACTCTTTACTATCTGACTGTGAACTTGAAAACATAATTAACCCATAATTTTTGCAATTAGTAAATGTTGAAGACACTGTTGCCTTACCTACTATTCCGCCAGTATACCCATTACATGATCCATCCCAATAATTATATAAATTAGCATTATTTATACAATTAGAAAAACTTCCGCTCATCGACGCTCCAGTTATCCCACCCATTGAACCATAACTATATATTTTCAATTTATTATTAGATTCACCAGCAGTACAATTGGTGAAATTCGAATTGTTACAAAAACCGACAAGTCCTCCAATATATGATTTAGAATTATTATAACTAGCACCCATAGTACCAGATTTAGCCACACAACCAATAAAATTAGAATTAGAAGCAAAGCCACAAATTGATCCTATACAAACACTTCCACTATTACTTCCTGAAAATACAGTAATATTTGAAATGTTTAAATTACTAAATGTAGCATTATCAACAGATTTAAATAATCCATAATCAATATTTGATGATATAATTTTCATAGATAGATTACTAATAGTCTTACTGTTTCCATTAAAATTTCTTTTAAAACAAGTTTCAATTGGTTGCCAATCTTCAGAAATTATTATATTTTCAGTAAGTTTAAAATAACCATTGATATAATATGACTCATAATACGAATCAAACACAACAAATTCTCTAATATTATTTAATTCCCTAAAAGATGATATCAAATATGGTGATGATGAAGTTCCATTACCATTTTGAATGAAACCTTTTTTAGTAATAGTATTTGATGTATATGCAAAAAATTCAGAATCTGAATCAATATAGTAAGTCTTACAATTAGAACCATTTTTAAAGGTAACACTATATATAGAAATTTCTAAATTTCCAACTTTATAATATGTTGAAGGAGGGACTAACTTAGCAGAGCTAAAACTTGTTGATGTAAAAGATTGAAGTTCACTATGGTTATTCTTATCTTTCATTATTAATGTAACTGTGATACTTTCTCCTGAAATTGTTGTTGATGCACCAACATCAATTATAACTGAATAATCAAACTCATCTGATGTATTAATTAAATTTATATCAATATAAGGATTTACAGATACATCAATTTTTTGGGTAGCAAACGCAATATCACCATCGAAAGCTTCTATACAAAAAGAAAGATAAGTTGATCCATCCCAGTTAAGATTCGCATTAGATTTTAAAGTAATATCATATGCATAGCCATCTTCCACGGCATTATACTCAAAATAATTTAGATAATTACTTTCAAATTTTAAACTTCCCTTTAATTGATGGCCATTATGATAGTATGAAACTCGAATTTTATCATTTCCAGATCTATTCATATTTACTATTCTATCACTATTTATTATCCCATCAACTGTCCAATAATAATTAGAAATTTCAGCTGAAATAGAAATAACTTGTGGATTCAATAATTTATTTTTAATTCCAATATATATTACTTCTCCTTCTATTAATGGAATAGAATATAAGTTCCCGTGTTTCGCATTAACACTATCGATTCTTTGTACATAGCAGTATAAACTTGAATACATTTCTACGTTGGGATAAAAATTACTTACCTCAGTAGCAGTTAATTTAAATACAAATGTATTTGTAGAAGGTGCAACAAATTTAAAATAATTATAATTGTCGCCTATTGTTACTGATAAAGAACTATTGTATATTATATCATCCAGCGATTCTGTTGTCAAATTAACACTTTGATTAGTTGATTTAGTATTTTTTATTTTTAAATAATATATTTGGTTTTCATTAAAACAATGTGCAACGGTTTCTGCACTATTAGTTATTTTTTGGTATGAATTATTTAAAACTTCAATTATTATATTATTATTATTTGTTTTATATTTTATTATTTTATTTGAAGTTTCTTGAACCATAATATAAGTAGTTTCATATGAAGATAAAGTATAATTTACATTAATAAAATCATCAACAAATGGAAAAACTATTGAAAAACTACCATTATAGTTTGTCCCATTGTTATGTATATATATATTATAAGTTTTATCAGCATCTAAATTTACGAAATCATTTACATTATGCTCACTAATAAAATTCGAATCTGTATCTTGAAGCAAAATTATTAAATCATTATTTGAAAAATTTAATTTAAATTGTGAAGAAACAGGTGGAGTAAACGTATACTTTATAGCATTTATTCTATTGGAAATTGTTTTAACTTCATTAATCAAGACATTCCCCATATTAGTTGCAATGCTACCATAAGTTAATTCTGACATTATAATTGATATAATTTCTGTATCTCTAGCCTCTAAATTATGCGGGATTGGTACATTAACTTGACTAACTTTAGAATAATTCGTATTATCTGAAAAGAAAATTTTCTTTTTCTCTTTAAAACCATTAAATCCCGATGCAATTTGTGATTCGTAATCAATAAATAAATCATCTTTAATTACCAATTTACCATAATCAAGATAACAATTATTAAAAATTGTTTGTATCTGTTCTCTATCTTCTAATGTTGTATCATCCGAAAAAAAATTAACAATATCGATACCAAAATCAACAACCCTAAAGATTCCATTAACAACTTCCGGGTGCTCATTTATATATTGAGTAATTCCGTTAGCAGCCAAATTAACAATAAAGAATTTTACTTTTTCAAAAAATGAAGCATCACATGAATCAATTTCTAAAAGATTGTATAATTCATCATTTACATAACCTCCCGCAAATAATTCTTCTAAATAATCTGATGAAGTACAACTACCAATAGCTACTGCATTAATATTCGCATTAGGATTATTTGATAACATAGTATTCCAATTATTTTTCAGTTCTACTTGTTTTTGTTTACTAGTTATATCTTGCCCACTATGACAATGTACTGCATAACATAATCCAACAGCGTTTATTAATCTTGGAAGTTCCGAAAAAGCTGAACCATTATATGGAGTTCCCATACTAATTAAGTTAGCTACATTATATGGATGATTCGTTGCATAGATTAGATTAATTAATCCACCTCTGCTATGTCCAATCAAATTTATTTTAGGCAACTTTCCTGTATACAATTTATAATCATAAGATATTGAATCAATCAATGAGTCTAGTTCTTTATAAACAACATCATGATATTCGTTATAATAGTATTGACCAAAAATAATTACTGCATGCTTACAAAAATCGCGAATTGTATCTACAGGAATTTTTACATAATTATAATAATCTGTACCAGTTATTAAATCTCCCTTCTCACACAAATATAAATCGAAATCCTTAAATGTTGTAGTATCATTTGTATTTATTTTCATATCAGCAAGATAAACATCCGCATATGCATGAATTCTTAAAACTTCGATTAATGAATTATTATCATATACCAATTCACCATGATAACTAGCAAATGCTGATTCATTACTTCCTTGCCCAGGAGTTAAAATTGTTATTGCTGGACTATCATTTATGTATCTATTCAATAATGTCTGACTGTGTAAATCAAAGACACTTCCATTTGACGCAAAAACATTAGTACTAAAAATAATATTTCCTATTAGTATTATGATAAAGTAAAGAATTGTCTTAAATATTTTTTTCATTATTGCACTCCCATCATTTGATTATTATCGTTCATTGTCTTTTAACTTCACGCCTAATAAGAAAATACCATCTGGATTATCATCATCTTCAACAACAATAACATTGGTTGAAGCATCAATATTGTTATTATCAAAATCTTGATTTAGTCTGTCATCTTTAATACTATTTTCATCAATTACACTATTATCTTCGAATGCACTTACCGACAATGAATTAATAGAAAAAATAAATCCAAACATTACAAAAACAATTAAAATTAAGTTAACAAATTTATTCATAATAAATTTTTCCTTTCATTAAATGATGTCAATATTTTACATTATTTTTTATGCAAAATCAAATTGCAACCATTTATAAAAATGAACGAAATATTAATTTTTTTTACAAAAAAATTAAAAAGCGTTTAATTAAATAAGCGCCTTTAATCAAATATATATATTTACTACAGTTTACAACTTTTTTAAAATTTTTAATAAAACATTTCCAATATTTTTATTTTCCAATTCTAATAATGCTCTTTTATCTTTGTTTATTAAATAACAATGTAAGTTTTCTAATACATTTTTATAACCATCATCTAATTCATTCAACGATAATTCTTCTTTATAATATATATTATACTCATCTTTATTCTTTTTAAATTTTGAAATTAATAATACACACATCTCAGTAATATTATATGATTTTTTGTTCTTTAATAGTTTCAACACTTCATCATATTTTTTTAAACCTAATAATGAAAACATTAGATGTTTTAATGTTGCTTTGTATTCTACCCCGTTATTTCTTAAATTCATTAAAATCATTATTTGTTTTTGAGCTAATTCTCTACATTCATTATAATTCTCAATCATATTATAATTAGACATAATTGTTAAGTTTACATAAATTACTCTTATGTAATTTTCTTCCTCAACGAATAATTGTTTTGCTTTTAAACAATAATATAAGCTGCCTGTATAATTTTCTAATAGCCAATATTTTGTCGCTATAATAAAATAATGTAATCCTAAATTATAATTTTTAGAAGTTAGTTCGTCAGTTAATTCTGTTGTAAATGAAAGTCTAACTAAATCAGCAACATCTTCAAAAACAACTCCATAAAAAGGAAGAAACGAAATAGTTTCTAAATATAGATCATTATATTTTGAAATTGTGTCTTTAGGTGAATTATTTGCATTAGCTAACAAAAACAATTTAAATAAATTTAATATAGGATAAAGAATCAAGTTTTTACTTAATAGTAATTCTATATGTTCAATATAAATATTGTAATTATCATAAATTTTATAATACATATCATAGTAAACATTATTTAAAAACAATTCCAATTCATCAATTTCTTCATTATCAACAGTTTGTAAATTAAATGTTTTAGAAAGTTTTTGTATAATACTAACACCAATTTTTTGCTCACTTTTACTTGCACGTCTATATGAACTAGGAGTAATATTTTTACTATCTAAAAAAGCATCCTTATTATATGAGTTCTTTTTCATTATAATATCAAATAATTTAAAATAAATAGTAGTAAATTTATAAACAGATAGATCAAATTTTTTGTAAAACATAATTACACCTTTTTACATTTTATTTTAATATTATTTATTATATTTTATCATAAAATTAATTAAAGTACAATTTTATAGATAGTATAAAAATTTAATAGTTTTATTATTAAATTTACAACCAAATTAAATCAAGTTCACAAAATATTTTAAAAATTTATTTATCACAAGAAATTTTAACGGAACAAAAATACATAATTTTCATATTTAAAGGCCAATATCTCTTGACATTGACCTTTCCCCACATTTCTATTAACAATATGAAACATAATAATAATTCCCATCATTATCTTGAACCTTTAATGAAGTAATACCATTTACTTCTTCAAAAAGAGAACTAATTTTAATACCTGTTCCTATTTTTTTTAAATACGCTTCTTTTCTTGTCCATTGTTTATAGAATTCTTCATCATTTTCAATGTTAAATCTATTTTTCAATTGTGTAATATCTTTATTAGGATTAAGATATTCAATATCAATTCCACATTCTTCATTAGAAATAATAATAGCAATCATATTATGGGAATGAGAAATATTAAAATAAATATCCTTAATATAGGGCTTTTGATACTCATTATATGACAATTCAAAATTTTTAATTTGATATTCATTTTTTAGTATTGAATATAATGTACTCCAAACAGCATAACTTTGTAATTCTATTTTTCCTTGACATTTTGCAATTTTATCCGAAAAAACACCATCGGGAATTTGAGCATGACAATCTCTAATATCTTTAATATAAATTTTCATATTCTATTCCTTATTTAATAAATAATTCTTTGTGATCTTTAAATTATTAATTGCATTATCAAGATTTGTTTGATACGTATTTTTAAAATCATCAATTGTATTTTTATTAAACTCTTGTAATTTACTATTGTCATACAAATCATTAATAGTAACTTGTTTAATAGGTAATTCAGCTTTAATTTCTGTTAATGTTTCTAACACTTCTTCCATTGTGCGTTTTAAATCACTATATATGTTTTCTGCTATTTCTTCAATTGTGCTAAAAGCATATAAACAAGTTTTATAATTACCTTCCATTATATCTAATTTTGCTTTTTCAACTAAATAATCTAACATTGAATCACTATTACGAGCCTTATTTGTAATTTTCTTTTGCTTTAAATATTCTTGTTTTTTAAGTTCTAACTCTACCAAAGCTTTTTGATAATCAGAATCTTCATCTATAAATACTTTTTGATATTGTTCAATTAATTTTTGATAAGCAGTTAAATATAAATCATAAAATTTATTATATTTGTCAATTAACAATTGATATGTACTATCTAATTCCTTAAGTAATTGATTAATATAATCATTTATAACTATATTTGTTTGTTCATTTTTAAATGTTAAAAAGAGTTGTTCAAGTTTTTCACTAGCGATATCTTTTGTTTCTTTATGATAATTAGAAATCATTAATACTAAATCATTGTAATTAACATTTGTTACATCACATTCAGGATAGTACGTATTAACTAATTGTTTTAATTCATCAATTGTTTTACCTGAATAATAAGTTACTGATATTTTGTAATCATTATTGTTTTTCTTAATTTCATTAAGACTATTATTAATATAATCATTAAGGGTCTGTTTATGTTCTTCATCTTCAGAAGTAATTGTTATTTTAGCATCATTTTGCTCTTCATCTAAATATCCCATTTCATATTCTAAAGTGAAAATAGTTTTTAAAACTTCATCTAATGATTTATTTTCAAAATCTTCATTTAGAATAATCATTTTTCCTTCATCATTAAGTCCCTTTAATGATATAACTTGTTTATTATTATTAACTACTATTTCAATACTTGGATTAACATCAATTTGAACAATGGAATTACTTTGAGGAGTTTCCAAGTATGGTGATGGAGATAATAAATTTACCAATACAATAACACAGATTAATAAAAGACAAGCAAATGATGAGAAAATAGTAATCTTTTTATAGGATAACTTTTTAAAGAAAACTGTTTTTTTATTTTCAATACCAAATGTTTCATTAAAACGATGTTTTAAATTTATATCTGGTTCAGAGTCATTAAAATTATTTTGCAAACTTTTCTTTAATTTCTTTTCAAAATCACTCATCTTTTCACCTCCTGTTTTAATTTTTCAATTCCATCATAGTATAATCCTTGAATTTGTCCTAAGGTTTTATTTAATAACTTGGCCATTTCTTTAAAACTATAATTATATATAAATCGTAAGATCATAATATTTTTTGTTTCTTCATCTAAAAATCGTTCAAATAAATCAATCATTTCATTATGATTATTATCATTAGCTTTGGCATAACCAACACTGGTATCATCTAAAACTTCATTTTCCTTTTTATTTCTTGTCACATGATTACAAGATTCATTTCTTGCTATCATACTAATCCATTCTTTTAATTTTCCATTATCTTCATACTTATCAATATTTTTAATAACTTTATTAAATACCTCTATAGTTATATCTTCAGCATCTTGTTTATTCCGACTATAGGCATATGCAATATGATATACTAATTTAACATAATCATTATATAATTTTTGTAAAGCTTCTTCATCTCTTTTTTTGAGTTTTGTTAAAAAATCATCCATTGTTTACCCTTTCATTTTTACTTTTTCTTTTTACTATTATATCATAATTTAAAGAAAAGCTAAATAGACAAGTTATTAAATAAAGCCATATTTATGAATCTAAATATGGCTTCTTTTTTTATGCTTCTTTATTATTTAAAATAGAATCTTTTAAAGCTTCTTTTTGTGCTTTTAATTGTGCTTCCATTTTTTGAATGTCTTCTTTATGAGCATCTTCAAATTTTGTAAAGAATTCATCTTTAGCTTTATTCATCGCTGTTTCAATTTCTGTTGCTTTTTCAGTTAATGTAGCTTCTAAATTAAATTGTTTTAATGTTTCTTCAATCGCTTCAAATTTTTCTTCAGCACTTTTCATACCTTCAATTACAGTATCAAAACTCTTAACTAAATCATCACCTAATTTTACAAATGCAGCTTCTAATTTATTATATTGTTCTTCTAAATCTTTTAATTTTAATTCCGCATTAATTTTAACATCACCAACTTCAAGTGAAGCTACAAATGATCTTTGTTCCACAAACTTAACTTTAGCAGCTCTTAATTCAACCAATGCTTTTTGATAAGCTGAATCAGGAGAAATTAATGTATTATATTTTGTATCTTCTACTTTTTGAATAGCTGTCTTGTATAATTGCAATGCTTGCTCATAACCAGTCACAACCAATGTATATGCACTACCTAAGCCTTTAATAACGTCGGCTGTTGCTTGTTTTTCCGCAAATGCAATTTCATATTCTTTTGCTTCGTAATATAATTTTTTCATTTCTTCAGAAACTAATTCTGCTGTTTCTAATCTACTAACTTTTAATGCTTGTAATAATTGTTCTTCAGTCATTGCTTCAACTTCTTCTTCAGTGAATGTTGAATTATTTAAAACTAATAATTTTAATTCCGCAATTGCTAATGCTTTACCTTCAGTTACAACAGCAGTAATACCACTTTTATCTAATGCTTCTTGTGCAGATTGTTTTACTTCAGATGCTAATTTTTTTGCATACTCACTATCACCAGAAACAGAAATAGTTACTTCATTTTTAGAAACACTAGCTTCCCCTTTAACAATGTATCCTGTTTCAGTACATAAATTAATAATTAATTGTGTTGCTTCATCAACATCTTTACCCACAATTGCTTCTCCCGCAATTATAATACTACCATCATCATTTAAAGCAGAGCAAGAAATAACTTTTTTATCTTCATCAACCATTAATTCGATGCTTGGATTAACATCGACAGTTACTCTTGATAATTCACCTTTTTCTTTTTCTTCATTACATCCTACTAGCACAAATGCACACATCACTACCATTATTAAACATAAAATACTTTTAAAAACTTTTTTCATTTCATTTTTCTCCTTTTAATCTTTACACTATACATAACACAAAATATAAAAAAATTATTCTAAAATTTTAATTTTTTTAAAAATTTATTTTTAATAATATATTTTATCTAATTAATTATTTCCTATATTATTAATTATTTTTTATACTTATAATTGCCTTATGAAGGTTGTTTATTGTGTCTCTAGCAAGCATTGATATATCACCATATTCCTTTTGAGCAAGTTCTCCAGCCATTCCATTGATGTATGCTCCTCCCGCAACAGCAAGTAAGATATTATCTAAATTATATCCTACAACAGCCGCTAAAATTCCTGATAATACATCACCACTTCCTGCGGTTGCCATTCCTGCACATCCCCTATCAACTAAATAAACATCTTCCTTATTTGCAATAATAGTGCAAGGGCCTTTTAAAAGTAATGTAATATCATATTTTTTTACATATTCCATTACTTCTTTAATTGGATTTTTATTAATTTCATTAATCGATTTATTTGTTAAACGTGAGAACTCCATCATATGAGGCGTCATTATTACTTCACATTTTCGGTTTAAAAGTATATTTTCATCCATTTCTGATAAGGCATTTAATCCATCAGCATCAATAATTAATACCCCTTTATAATTTTTTAACAAGAAATTTAAACATAACTTAGTATCATTATTATTTGTTATTCCCATTCCAAAAGCAATAACTTTATTTTTTTTGATTATTGAGTTCATTATACCTTCATTAAATGCTATATGACCATCTTTTTCTGTAAATGGACTTACCGTTGCTTCCATATTTCTTTCGGAAATTAAATCAACAAGAGATTCAGGAACGCAAACATTTACCACTCCTGCTCCCGCTCTCATGGCACTATAAGCGCACATTGACATTCTTATTGCTCCATTATATTGCCTTGATCCACCCATCAAACAAATATATGAGTATGTGGATTTATTAGAATAGTTTAAACGATCTTTAAATATTGATTGTAAATCACATGTTTCAATTAAATGATATGGTTTATTAATAATATCAATTCCTATTTCACAATTCACTTTATCTTTCATAACATCTTTTGCCATATTCAAAAAGTGTCCTGTTTTAAAAGTGCCAATAGAAATAGTTAATGATGAATTAACACAATAAGTTGCTAATCCATTATCGCCATTTAAACCACTATTAATATCTATTGATATAACTTTTTTCTTACTTCCGTTTATTAAATTTATAACACTTAAAATATTATCAGGAATTTCATTTTTAAAACCCGTTCCCAATATAGCATCTACTATAATATCATATGATGAAAAATTTGTATTTTTATCAATCATTTTTATTTCCACATAGTTATTTAAACATATATTAAAATAATATAACCCATCACTAGAAAACTTATTTTCAAGCAAAAAAATAGTACATGGAATACCATTCTCATTTAATAACTTTGCTAATACATATCCATCTCCCGCATTATTTCCAGTGCCACATACTATTGCAACTCTTCCGTCCCATTCACATGTATTATAAACTGCTAATCCTGCTTTATACATTAGCTCTCTACTAGGTGTTTTATGAGCAATAGTATATTCATCACTTTTTCGCATATTTTCATTTGATACAACTGTAATCATTTTTCTACCTCTCTAGCAATATTTTATCATTTTTTAAATAATTTGTCACTATAAAAAATACTACTATCTTAAATAGCAGTATCCTTCTTATTTTTTTGGGTTGGATTTTCAACATCGAAAGAATCACCACATCCATCAACTTCAAAATCACCATCAGACATTATCACTAATATAACTAATGCCACTATAAAAACAGAGAATGTGGCTTTCATAAAATTAGATAATAATTGATTATATCCATCACACTTAATACACAAAACAATTATTATGGGAATTTGGATTATTAAATATAAACCAAAAGTAGATAAAAATGTTGTTTGTATACTTTCAATTAACAATATATAAATAACCAAAGTCACAAAAAAATATGTACAACAAAACCATCCATAATGTTTTGTTATGTGAGGAATATATGATAATAAATAAAATATAACAATATATAATATCAAAGCAATATCAACTAAATATAAAACCCATAATGGATTGCTTAGTGAACGATATATATACCATGAACGCATCATAAATCCTAAAGATATAGAATTTAAAAATATGCAAACATATTTTATAATGAATGTTCTTCTAAAAATTATCCCTAATATTAAACTTACAATTGCAATACCAACGCCAATTATTAATACAAGTATAGAGTTTAAATCTATTAAAAATTGTAAAAAGTAAGAAACTGTTGTGGAAAGAAATAAAAACATAAATGATGCTATTATTATAATAAATAATTTCTTCATAATTTTCTCCATTACTATATTAGTATACCATTTCTTATATTCTTTTGTCTATATAAAAAAACCATAACTTTTAGATATTATCTAATAAGCTATGTTTATATTTTTATTGTTTTTCTAATGCTAAAGTTCTAGTAGTTAAATCACAAACTTCTGCTGGTCCATAGTATTGAATGGCACCTGGACAAACATAAGCAGTTTCTTCAGCCCATTTATCTCTATTTTCCGCAAAGTATTTAAATGGTTTTCCATTTAAGTCAACTAATGCTTTTCTAATAACAGGTTTATCTTCACCATGTCTTCTTTCAATATTCATCATTTTAGTAATTGGCATTCCACCAGCAACCCATTGATCAGCAGGTTTTGATAAATTAGATACTTTAGATAAATATCCATTATATCCATATTGAATTAACATAAAAGCATTATAACCTAATGAGTAGCAATAATCTGCATCAAAGTTTGATGGGAAAGCACATCTTCCTTCATATCCAAAGAAATGATGTAAAGCATTAAATTTGCCTTTATAAGTTCCTTTAGCTTTTCTTTCTTCTAATACATCTTTAACTAAAGCTGAGAACAATTTTTCTGATTCTATTAATGAAACTTGTACGTTACCATGAGGGTCGCGTTCTAAGAATAATTGTTGTTGAATTCCTTGTGGTAAAATAGCAAATACAGCCATTGATTCTTTTGTTAAACCTTGTTCAATAAAATTGTATTTAGCTTCCCAATTAGGTAAAGCGTTGAAAGCTTCTGCTTTTGCACCAGCTAATAATTCATTAATTTCATGAATTAATACAGAGAATTCAGGAACAAATTCTACAACACCTTCAGGTATTAAAGCAACACCAAAGTTCATTCCATTATTAGCTCTCTTTTCAACAGAATCAGCAATATAATTAGCAATTTGTAATAAAGACATTTTCTTTTCTGAAACTTCTTCAGAAATTAAACAAATGTTTGGTTGTGTTTCTAATGCACACTCTAAAGCAACGTGTGATGCTGAACGTCCCATAACTTTAATAAAATGCCAATATTTCTTTGCGGAATTTGCATCTTTTTCAATGTTTCCAATTAATTCACTATATGTTTTTGTTGCTGTATCAAATCCAAATGAAATTTCAATATCATCATTTTTCAAATCGCCATCGATTGTTTTTGGACAACCTATAACTTGTACTCCAGTATTATTAGCAGCAAAATATTCAGCTAATACAGCAGCATTAGTATTTGAATCATCACCGCCAATTATAACAATCGCAGTAATGCCATGTTTTTTGCAAACTTCTGCAGCAACCGCAAATTGTTCAGCAGTTTCCAACTTAGTTCTTCCAGATCCAATAATATCAAATCCGCCAGTATTTCTAAACATATTAATATATTCATCGTCAAAAATTACATAATTATCTTCTAATAATCCAGCTGGACCATTTTTAAATCCATACAATACATTTTCTTTATTACATGCTTTTAAAGCATCATATAATCCACTAACAACATTGTGTCCTCCAGGTGCTTGTCCACCAGACAAAATAACGCCTACAACTTGACGTTTTGCTTTTGATGTATTAGTTCCTTTCGCAAATGTTATTTCTTTCTTTCCATATGTATTTGGAAATAATGCTTTAATTTTTTCTTGATCAGCAATACTTGTTGTTGCGTGTCCTTCATTAACACAAATTTCATTAATACCATTTCTTAACATTCCTGGCAATTTAGGAACATATTGATATCTTGCTTTTTGTAATGGTGATAAACTCATATTTTTCTCCTTCTTTTTTTATATTATATATGGATATTATACCATATTTTAATAATTATTGCAATATAGAAGATTTAGTATGCATTATATACCTTCCTCGAGTTTTATAGTTGGATAGAAAAAAAATGAATTCCATTAGAAATCCATTTTTTTTCTTATATCTTTTTTATATTCTAAAATAATTTTTCAAATTATTAAAAACCTTTTATTCTATTCTTCTTTTAATAATTCATTATAATCTAATAAATTAATTTTATTTGCGAAAAATAATTTGCCAAAAATGTATTTATTAGAAGCACTTTCAGTTAAAGTGACGATTTTACCATTATAATAATCTAAATCCTCACTCATAGCAGGAGCTTTTAATTTATATTGATAATTATCTAAATAATATACTGGTGCTCCATCTAATGTTTCTGTAGACTTTGTTGCATCACTTTCATTATAAATATAATAATGTGAATCAGCTAATCCATAAGACGTTGAAACAATAACTTTTCCATCAGGTATAAAACAAATACCTTGGACTTCATTTCTTATTGAATATACTTTTAATGGTTTTGTTAAATCATTAATTGCATATTTAGTAACAATTGCATAATACATTCCATCACCTGTTTGATATGGGTGATTGGTAACATATTTTCCACCATTATGAAACTCACCAACATATAAATAATTATCATCAGTATATACAAATGATGCACTATTATTTACTTCTTGACCAAGACCAATTTCAATTGATTCTCCATTACTTTTATTTAAAATTTCATTTAAAGAAACGGTAAATATTTTACCACTACATGCAATATAAACATTATTTCCTGTAACCGCAATTCCGCCTGTATGACCAGCATAAACTTCACCATTACTTTCTAAATTTAAATAATATGATTCACTATTGAAATTACTAATATATATTCTACTATTTTTTGTTTTATCTGTCATATATCCAGAAACTAAAACTACTTCTTTTTCTTCACTAACGGCAACACCTTGACAAATAAAATCATCACTTAACCCTGGATTTTTACATAAACTTTCTTCAACGCCATAATAATCAGAATACATAATAAACTTAACAAGATTTAATCCCACAATAACTATTAATATCAATGATATTAATCCTATTATCAAACTTACAAATATTTTTTTAATAATTTTCATTTTTTATTCCTTTCGACAATATTATACACTTTTTTATTTCTTTTTACAATGGGACTGTTTTAAAAGAATGTGGATAAATATATTATTTATCATGTATTTAAGTTATATTTAATTTAAGATTTCAAAATTCTTATTGTTAAAATTAATTGATAAAATACTTTACGATTACTCAATAATAATGTATAATTGAATATAATAAAGGTGAAATTATGTTTTTAAAAGAAATAGAATTAAAAGAAAAGAAAGAGAACAATTTATCAATTGATATAAATGATGAATATTCATATATGGACTATTATCGTGAGAATACTTCTGATTATAATTACATAAAAAGAAAATATTATTCTTCATCTTCAAAATCAGGAAAATATATTGGTTTATATATTGATGGTAATGAAAAGCTAGGATATTTTTATGTTTCTTGTCGAATATCCCAAAAACCAATATACAAATATTCTAGTTATACAAGATATGTTGAACTACTTGAATTTGGTTTTAATAATAATAATTTAGATCAAATCAATTTTTTATTAAATTATTTAATTGAATACACATCAAAAAATAGTTGCTTTTTTATTCAAATCAAAACAAAAGAAAAATCATTTGAAAAGTTTTATGAATTATTGCGAAAATTCCCCCACACTGAAGATAGTAATTATATATATCTTGATGTTGTTCCCACAAAATATGATTTTTTAAATCATATTACTTCTTATGTCACTGACAACATTACAATAAAAGATTTATATCACTTATATTCCCTAGGATTTACAATTAAACAAGATGTTTGTGAATACACTTTATGCGATAATGATTCTATTATTGTGGATCGTCATACTAAAGAAATAACATACCCTTCAAGAATTGTAAATATACAAAATAAATTTAAAAAATTAAATACAAATTCTTATAGTCTTATTCACTTAATAATTAATAATAATTATAAATTTGCGAATAAAAAAATTATTATTGATTATAAAATTAAAAATTTTGATTTTAAATTTATTAAAGTTGATAATGAACTTTTTTCTTTTGAAAAAGAATTATATGATAATAAAATACAATTTCTTAATTTTGCTTTAATTGCTTTTAGAAAACAAGATTTTATATCTATTTATTTTTGTAATCAAGAACGTTTCAAATTGCAAACCCTTTACTCTTCTCTTGGAACAATGAAAATCAATTTACCTAATTATATAGAAAAAAATAAAAGATAAGATAGAATTCTTAAATAAGTACTATCTTATCTTTTTTATTAAATCTTTACATTTCAATTGTGATATATAATAAGAAAAAGACCTAGCATTCATATCATAACTTATAATATATGAATTAATATAACATATTCCCTTGTTCATCATATTTATAATATATTGTTTATCTTTTTTCAATGTCGGAATATCTTTATTAACATATACTACATTATTACAATATGCTTCAAATATATTAGGGTTATCTAATGAATAGTCGATATACAATTGTTCAATTTTATTACTTTGATACATATTATAAACTAGATGAATTAAATCACGTGTATTATAATTTAATTGTATTTTATCTTTTATTTCTTTTACATTGGGAGGAAAGTGAATTATTTTTGTTGTTCGATCAACTGATATACTTTCTGTTTCATTAAGTTTACATTTAAGTGAATTTTTAGAAAACTCAAAATTTAACTCATACAAATAATACAAATCTTCAATCGCAATATCATCGATTATATAATATTGACTTAAATCTTTTGTATCTCCATCAATCATAATATAGTAACTATTATTAAATTCACTTATTTGATAGTGTTTTTTAACGAAAGAGAAAAAAGTATGATAATTATCTTGTTCTTTTATTTCTATTGCTTTATAGCCATTGTTTTGTGCGTATTTTAATACATAATCGATTAACATAATCCCGAGTTTAATATATGCTTTAGCATATATTGCAAAATCATAAAGAACAAGTTTACGGCTATATAATGGTATTATATCATTCAGATTAGTATTAATAACATTATAAGAAAGAAAATATCCAAAAATATTATCTTCATCTTTTATATAAAAGCATATATCAGAATACAGAGTTTGATGATCAGAAGTCTTATAACCTAATTTAATATCAGGATAATATTCAGTCCAATTACCGACTTCATAAAAATCGCAAACTCCTACTGCTTCAACAACTATTTTCTTATTCATAATATATAAGCCTATTAACAATTTTTACCATATAAATATGCTTGTCTCATATAATCACTATGTTCTAATACTTCCTTCACATCGCCTAAACCTATTCCGTAAATTACACCTTTTTCATTGCATCCAGAAAAGCAATCTCTTGTACAGCCTCTAATTGCCTCAATTGTATTTTCCATAATTGCTTTATCACTATCATATTGTGTTGCGATTAAATAAATATCAGCACTGATCTTTGTATATGACGGTACTAGTCGATCAATAAAAACTTTTAACTGACCACTCATTGAATAAAAATATACAGGTGTAGCAAGAACAATGACATTTGCTTTAATTAGTTTTTCTGATAATTCATTCATTCCATCTTTATGAATGCATTTTCCAGTTTTTGTACATGCATAACAACCAATACAATAATTTAATTTATAATTTCTTAAATTAATTACTTCCACATTATGCCCTGATTCTTTTGCTCCTTTCGCAAATTCGCTTGCTAATATTTCTGAGTTACCATTTACTCTAGGAGTTGATGATATAATTATTACATTTTTCATTGTTTTTATCCTTTCTTTTATTGTTCTTCATTTATATGATTAATTAAAGAAAAAATTATTTTTGGAATAACTACATACTTTGTTGTATTGTATGCTTCCATATCTTCTTCAGTTCTTCCAGAAATTAAAGATTTATTTTGAATTGTATTATCAGATACAGCTAATAATGCAACACATTCTTTTTCTGCTACATTACATGCACTAAACAAAGCTGATGTTTCCATTTCGATTGCTTTACATCCTAAATCTAATATTTCATTAATATGTCCATATTCACCAATAATCGTATCTATACTATATACTTTTATATCTTTATATTTTATATTTTCATTTTTCAAATAATTAATTGTAGCATTATGTAATGTTTTTGTGGGATGATACTCTTTATGTAATGATTCTTGATTTATAGTTTCATACATATAACTAGAAAATGCTTCGCCCGAAATAGTTGTTGAAGGTATTACTAAATCACCAATATTTATATCATTTACTATTGAACCGGCTGATCCAACAAATATAATTCTTTTACATTTAGTAAATGTAAGTAGTAATACAGTATCACCTACATTTGTTGCACCGACAAAGCTTCTAATATGAAGAAATGATTTACCATTATAAGTTATTCTATGAACATCTGGTAATTCATCACTTAATAATTCAATCTTACAATCATAGTTTTTGTATAGTTTATTAGGGTGCCACCAAGGAGCAAGGACAATTACCTCTGTTACTTCATTTTCAGTTATACCTAGTCTATTAACTAATTTAGAACTATCTCCGTATTTATCAATAGATTTTTGTAATTGATTCTTATTTAACATTACAACTACCTCCTATTATTGCAATTTATATTAATAGTATACCATATAGCTATTATTTTCTCAAACAAAATGTGATGTTTACTTAAATTCGCGATTTAGCTAGCATTATACTAATTAAAAATCCCCGTAGTGACGGGGACTTTCAATTATTTCACAGTAGCAATAATATATGATTCTTGATCAAAATAACTATTATAATATTTTAATCTATATGTGCCACTAGAAATTGGAGTATTATTTGCAATATTTTCCCAACTTGAATTATTTTCTGTTTCTAATTCTGATGTAGTTGGTCTACCATATTTATATGCATATGATTCTAATAATAAATATAATTCACTATAAGAATAACTTTCAGTTAATGAAATGTTAATTAACGCCGTTTGATTAGATTCGATTACTATAATATTATCTTCACCATTATGCAAAACATTAATAAAACCTTCTTGATTTATTTCATTTTCAATAATACTTCCCTTTAAACTTACAGGATTAGTTACACGTATTCCTTCATCAGCAGTTGCTATATAAGCAACTAATACATATTCTCCAGTTTCCAATAATGGAACTTCAAGAATAGCCGATTGGTTTAATTCAAAGTTCATTGAATCATTTGTAGGGGTATCAATAACATTACCTTCAAATAACTTAATAATTGGATTCGCAAAATCCAAATTAAACAAATTACTAAACACGCCATCTTTTTCATTAGCAAAGGCAAATGCAATTTGATAATTTTTATTATTTGTGAATAAAGAACAATCTTCAACTTTAATTACTAAATCTTGGATTGTGATTTTATTACCTTCATTATTAACATTACCATAAGACAAAACATTTAAATTTGAAAAATGATATGAATCATCAATATTCATTTGCTTTTCATTTTTAATAATATCAGCATCTTTATAACTATTATATACATTAACAAACTCATCAATTAAATCTTCTTCTATTTTAATTGCTTTTTTAATATCTTCGAAACTATTGATATGATTTTCTTGCCATAAATAATATTTACTAAAATCTAAAGAATCTTGTAATGAGTATGTCATTGCGCTTTTAATACTTGTAAAATCATCTTTAAATGTAAAGCCATACTCATCCATTAATTTTTCCATATTATCAAAAATAAATTGCAAATTATTTTCTTTAAAATCTAATTTAATTTCGCCATAAAAATCAACATCTCCAATTGGATAAATCATAGTACCATATACTTCCACATTACCATCACATAATATATTTCCTTTTGCCATTTCTTTTCCATTATCAAATTTAGCAATTACATCACTATATTGGTCAGTAAAATATCTACGATCTTCCCCAGTTCCAGTATATAATAATTTATAATCTTCTCTATTATTTACTTTATCAACATCTTCTACTTCATTATTTTGGGCATCAATATAAAAACAATTTAGATTTTGTAAACCAGTAGTAAATATAGAAACAGAATTATTATAAAAACTTAATAAATCACTTTTACCATCTGAACTAATTAATTTTATTTCTCCATACATATCATTAATTACACCATTATCATTAGAAATAGTATAAGTTGTTTCATATATTGCTTCTTCTTTCATGACTAAATTCGTAAATGTCATACCATTTGCATCATATTCTGGATGATAACTAGTAGACATTATATCCCAATATCCTTTATCTTTTGAAGCAATAATTACAAGCATATGATCATTTTGAATAGATGTATATTCATATCTTAATCCTGGAATATATGTCATTCTACTTTTCGAATTTGTATCACTATTTGCGATAAACATTTCAAATGTGTTTTGACCAAGAGAATTTAAATACCTACGACATATTTCATACTGATCATCTGACCTTGAAATAATTGTTTCACTATTTTTATCAACAGATAATAATAGTTGTTCCTGTGAATCAATTTTAATCCATGTATCAACTGTTTGGATTGTGGATTTTGTTAAATCAATTAAATCAGAACCTTTTTCAGCATTAAATTCAATACTTGTTGCATAACTATCAAAATAAGAAATAAAATTTGAATAATTAGGGGCATCAGTCCATGTATATCTATTACCATTTATATTTAGTTTTGATCTAATATCTTTATTTCTCATTCGTTGAGAATATTTACGACTTGCTTCTTGTATCATAGAAAAAGCTTGTTTACCAGATGTAAAAAGATTTCCTTTTGTTCTTAACTCTTCACTATCTAATCTTTCGTTTGCTAATAAAACTTTAGCAATATCTATTTCCTCTAATTCTTTTTTTTCACCACTATTACATCCAACTAATAAAACACAAACTAATATTATAAAAATTAAAATTTTCTTTTTCATATTGGTTCCTTTCTTATAAAGATTATTATCTGAATAAAATTCTAAACTTCAGTTTCTTACCATCAATTCTCAATTACTTATTCATTTCTTATATAATAAATCTTGTGTTATTTTACAATAAATAAAAATAAAATGCAATCATTTTTTTCACAAGTTTAATATGTTTTTTAAATTAAGTTTAATTAAAGAACCAATTTTTAATTAATTTATATAATCGTTTGAAACAAATTTGTGCACATCTATCCATTGATATTAAATTATTCGCAATTTTTGCTAAAAAATTGGTAATTCGTGAGAAATCTTAGATATCTATATTTTAAGTTCAAATCGGGATAACAGTCTTATCGCTTGGTTCATTGCAAAATACAGATGAATCAACCAATGAAATAATTATCTATATACTTATGATAGAGTTATTATTAGAAACTAACACTACTATTAAAATTGCAATTTTCTTTTTTTGGCGAAATTACTCATATTATTCATCTTTTTGTTAATGTGATATTACTATACCATAAAACGCTTATTTTCTTATTAAAAAAGAGTAATCGTCAAAAGGTTGCCTAATTTTGCTATAACATATGATGATTTTAATACAAAGTCTGCTCTAAAAAATAAAAATAGAGTTCTTCTTCCTAATGGTGGGAGTTGAACCTTTATAAAAACAAAAAATCCTGATACTTTTACCGTATCAAGATTAATCTACTTAAATGGCAAAGGTGGTCCATTTTAATACGACTTCGTACCTTACCAAAAATTCTTCGCACCCCTATTTTTAAATAACAATTGTCAGCATAATTAAACCATCATCACATATTGCTTTACCATTGACAGAAACAATATAATTAATATCATCACTAGTTAGATGTGAATGTAATCCTATTGAACCACAGAATGAATTCTACATAGTATTATTTTCACTCCTTCATCTATAAACATTTTGCCTGAAATTTGTCCACTTCCATTATTAATTTCTGAAATAGTTATTTCTTTTATATCATTAAAGTTAATTAGCATATTTTTATCAGCAACTATTATTAGTTCTTTCGTGTATAGTAAGTAGCTTTCCCTGTTCCATGTTTTTCAATTAAACCATTCTCTTGTAATCTTTTTAATGCTTTTTCTATTGAACTACTAGAAAGTGAACTACATAAACTTAAAACATCTGATTTTTTAAATTTACCTATTTGTTTACTTATTGCATCTTCAACCATTGAAATTGAAGATTTATTATCTCTAACAATGTTAATTCGTTCTTCAAAGTCATTATATGCTGACATTATTGTAAAAAGCATATATCTAACAAATGGCATAACATCTTCATTATTCTCATACCATCCAATTTGACTATCTTGCAATGCATCATAATATAAATCTTTATATTTAGCTATTTTTTCTTCTAACGATATATACTTTCCAACATAAAAACCAGAACGATATAAAAGTAATGTCGTTAAAAGCCTACTCATTCTTCCATTACCATCTAAAAACGGATGTATACATAAAAAGTCATGTATGAAAATAGGTATAAGAATAAGTGGATTTACTCTACCATAAGCAATTGCCTCATTATATTCATTACATATTTTTTCTATTGCAATAGGTGTTTCAAACGGATCAAGTGGAGTAAAAAGAATTGTGGCATTACCGTTAATATCAACACTACTAATATAATTTTGTACGCTTTTGAATTTCCCTCCAATTTTTTTATCACTACAATGTGAAAACAAAATTTGATGTAATTGTAAAATATAATTAGGAGTAATAGGTATATCATCAAAACTTTCATGGATAATCGATAATGCATCTCTATATCCAGCAATTTCTTCTTCATCTCTATTTTTAGGCATTGTTTTTTCTTCAACCAATTGTTTTATTCTTGTATTAGTTGTTCTTATACCCTCAATCGCATTAGAAGATTCAGTACTTTTTATTTTTGCAATTTCAACTAATTTTTGTAATTCTTGGGGTTTTTGTTTTACAAACAATTCTTGTCTACCTTGCATTTGTGAAATATTGGCAATATAACCTAACGTTCTACTATCCCATTTTTTTTCATATAAGCTTTTATAATCAAATTTACGCATATTTGTCTCCTTATTCTCGTAAATTATAACACACTTTACGAGAAAAATCAAATAATACGAATATTTACTAGTAATTTTTATGAATATTTACGAGATTCATTTTATTTTTACGTAATTCCCATCATCTTCAAAATAGTATTCTCTTTTACCTTCAAACCTCCCATGAACTTTATTGTGACATTCATTACATAAAAGTTATAAGTTATTATTTTTTGCAATCTAAAATCGTCAACATTTTAAATTGATGCATTATAATTTGTATGAAGTAAAATATTATATATGGTCTTCTGGTGCTATTGAAATATCTAAATCAATCCTAATTGTTGATAATAAATTTTTTGATACCATTTATCTTAAATTAAAGCCACAACAAATAGCTATAACATTTTTATAATGTGGTTCTTTAGCAGTTTTATTATAATAACTCGCTATTGTTTTATGATCTAATCCACATAACTTAGCACATACATTATCTGATGGCATTTCAAAGTAATTATATATAAAAATAAATGCATCATTAAATGTTCCATTCATGTGACTGATTAATAA
>CAZFAM010000006.1:0-58331 GCA_964516425.1 uncultured Bacteroidales bacterium
TCACGCATGCATACACGGGTTCGAATCCCGTAAAGGTCACCATTAATCGACATCTTTTAGTCTTCTGATAAAGAAGGCTAATTTTTGATTTTGTAGACCATTTTCCTTGAAATATAGTGAAATGGTCTCTTTTTTTATGCAAATAAAAGACTTTTTGTTGTATAAACAATAGTTGTAACTACAACTATGGGAGACTTACCAGTGAATAAAACATTAACTTACGGGTATCGAACCTTTAGTTCCAATGGGAACTGAACCAGTAAGAGAAAATAGTGATAATGAAATGAATAATAAAAGAGTTTTTCAAGTTGTGGACCGATTTTAAAGCCTTGTCTAGTTCTTTATAGATGATTTGAAAATGTATAAAGGTTTAAATGATAAAGATGATGTTGACCAAGTTTCAAAGTATTTAGTTAAATTGTGAATCATGTAGATTAATTAAACTGGTTATATTATTATTTTTTTAGTAATAAAAAGATAAAAGATAGAATAAAAAAATTACGATTTTGTTGCATAAATAAAAATAATTTAGTATAATAATTGTGTGGGCGTTATAACTCACTCCTAAATAGAAGTGATATAACGTTTTAGGATACAATTAGATAGTATTAAACAAAACTCTTCTATTAGGAATATAGGGGAGTTTTTTGCTTACTAACAATAAGGAGGTGTTAACAAATGACAAGGATTTATTTATTATATGGGGTGATTATCTTTGAAAGGTTAGTTGAATATATTAATATTGGAAGGAGTGATATAAAATGAAAAAATTATTATTGATGTGTTTTATGTTGTTTATTGCATTTACAATGGTTGGATGTACTCAAGAAACTGAAAAAGTAAAATTATATTATTCAAATAGCAATATGAATAAATCTTTAAAAATAGTCAGTGAAACAAATTCAGATAATACTATAAAAATACCTGAATTAGTAGAAAATGATACAAATTCAGATAAAATTATAAAAATACCTGAATTAGTAGCTGATAGTAATAATATAGTTAATAATAGATTGATTATATATATAAAAAGTAATGACAATATAATAAAAAATCTACATGACGATTTTGTGACAATTGGCTTAGAATTAGAAAAAATAGAATGGTTGAATGAGTCATTATACAAAAATGAAAATAATAATGAGTTTATTATGATTTTATGTATTACTTTTAAAAATATAGACGATATACACATAAGTAAAATTAAAGATAAAGTAAAATTATTAGATTGTATTATTGATGTTTATGAAGTATTGATTTATGAAATACCCAATATTGATTTTATAGAAATAGAAAAAATATCTTTAAAAAAATAATTTTATAAATTAAACTCCCTTTAAAAAATGTATATATTTCTTGAACATATATTTAAAATAGTATATAATATATTTGAAACAGAAATTCAAAATATGTTTAAGAGAAAAATTTATAGATAGGAAAAATGAGAAAGACAAATTAAACTATAGGTGAAGAACAAGTATCTAGATGAATACTTTTGTAGATAATGGGTTTCATTGAATGAGCAACTTATAATATCAATTAACCAACTTTATAATTTGGTTAATTGACTTTTTCTAACTCCCTTTTTAACAAATTAAATGAAATAAATTTGGAAATGTAGTGTATTTTATAATTGATATAAAAAGTATGCAGATAGATTAAAAATATAGGAGATTAATAAAATGAAATTGTTATTTGAAATATCTAATACAAATGAAAAACCAAATGGAAATATATTAATCAGGCCTTCCGCTAGATCTATAATAATAAAAGATCATAAAATAGCAATGGTTCATTCAATTAAATATAATTATTATAAATTTCCTGGTGGAGGATTAGAACAAAATGAAACTATGGAAGAAGCATTAATTAGAGAAACTATGGAAGAAGCAGGATTAATAATTGAAAAAAACACAATTCAAGAATATGGTTATGTACATCGAGTTGAAAAGTGTAGAAATACGAAGTATGCTTTTTTGGTACAAGATAATTATTATTATTTATGTAAAGTAAGTGATGAAAAAGCAATGCAAAAACTTGATGCATATGAATCTGAAGAACAATTCACTTTAGAGTATATTAATCCTATAAAAGCGATAGAAATAAATATGAATTGTGAACATGGACCTAAAAGTGTATTAATGATTCAGCGTGAAGCAAAAGTATTACAATTACTAATTGATGATGGATACTTTATGTAGTTTATTTAAAAAAGTAAGATGTGAAATTTAAGTTATAACAGCTTGAAAGTGAAAACGTTTAAACAAATATAAAATGAATCCTAAAATTCATTATAAGCTGAATTAAAGGTGTTAAATCTGAAAATATTCAAAAATTCTTTAGAATTAAAAAAAGAAAGCGTTTATAAAAAAATGAATATAATAATTGCAAATAATAATTTTTCGTGATAAAATAATAGTGTATAATAAGGGATAGAAAATCCCATTATAGGAGGAAAGAATGAAAAAATTAGATTTATCAAAATATGGTATTCATGGCGTTCAAGAAATTGTTTATAATCCATCTTATGAAACTCTTTTTGAAGAGGAAACAAAAACTTCTTTAGAAGGATATGAAAAAGGGCAAGTAAGTGAATTAGGTGCTGTAAATGTAATGACTGGTATTTATACAGGTCGTTCTCCAAAAGACAAATTTATAGTTGTGGATGAGAATTCTAAAGATACTGTATGGTGGACATCTGAAGAATATAAGAATGATAATCATCCAGCTTCTGAAGAAGCATGGCAAGAAGTTAAGAAAATTGCTTTAAATGAATTATCAAATAAAAGATTATTTGTGGTTGATGCATTTTGTGGTGCCAACAAAGATACTCGTATGGCAGTTCGCTTTATTGTGGAAGTTGCATGGCAAGCACATTTTATTAGAAATATGTTTATAAAACCAACAGAAGAAGAATTAAATGATTTTGAACCTGATTTTGTTGTATATAATGCGTCAAAAGCAAAAGTGGAAAATTATAAAGAATTAGGATTAAATTCAGAAACATGTGTAATGTTTAATATTACTAGTCGTGAGCAAGTAATTATCAATACTTGGTATGGTGGAGAAATGAAAAAAGGTATGTTCTCAATGATGAACTATTATCTACCATTAAAAGGAATTGCATCAATGCACTGCTCTGCTAATACTGATATGGAAGGTAAAAATACAGCAATTTTCTTTGGTTTATCAGGAACTGGAAAAACAACTTTATCAACAGATCCAAAACGTTTATTAATTGGTGATGACGAACATGGATGGGATGATAATGGAGTATTTAATTTCGAAGGCGGATGTTATGCTAAAGTTATTAACTTAGATAAAGAATCTGAACCAGATATTTATAATGCTATTAAACGTAATGCATTATTAGAAAATGTTACATTAGATGAAAATGGAAAAATAGATTTTGCGGATAAAAGCGTAACAGAAAATACTCGTGTATCATACCCTATTGATCATATCAATAATATTGTACGTCCTGTATCTTCAGCTCCAGCTGCTAAAAATGTAATATTCTTATCTGCTGATGCATTTGGAGTATTACCTCCTGTATCTATTTTAACACCTGAACAAACTCAATATTATTTCTTATCTGGATTTACTGCAAAATTAGCAGGTACAGAACGTGGTATTACAGAACCAACTCCTACTTTCTCAGCATGTTTCGGTCAAGCATTCTTGGAATTACATCCAACAAAATATTCAGAAGAATTAGTTAAAAAAATGGAAAAGAGCGGTGCTAAAGCTTATTTAGTAAATACAGGCTGGAATGGTACTGGTAAACGTATATCTATTCGTGATACTCGTGGTATTATTGATGCTATTTTAAATGGCGATATTTTAAATGCCCCAACAAAGAAAATTCCATACTTTAACTTTGAAGTTCCTACAGCTCTTCCAGGTGTTGATCCAAAAATTTTAGACCCTCGTGATACATATCAAGATGCTTCTATTTGGGAAGAAAAAGCAAAAGATTTAGCAGGAAGATTTATTAAAAACTTCGCAAAATATGAAGGCAATCCTGCAGGTAAAGCATTAGTTAAAGCTGGACCAACAAAATAAAATATTAGAACTCTATTTTAAAATAGGGTTCTTTTTTTATTGAAAAATTAATAAAAAAGTGGTATACTATATTAGTATTGGCCTGTTGGTGAAGCGGTTTAACACATAAGCCTCTCAAGCTTACATACACGAGTTCGAACCTCGTACAGGTCACCATTAAAGCAAGCTAATCTTGATACGTTAAAAGTATCAGGATTTTTTTTAGGGTTAATTTTTATCGCTAGGAAGCATTTGAACGCTATTTTTAGAACATATTTTATATCAAAATTAATATCAATTATTGTAAATAATATCAACTTTTAATGATTACATAATTTAAGTATTGTTATTTTGCATTTTTCTTTCTCTAACAAGTCTAAAAAATGTTCCTCTAGAAATACCAAGCATTTTAGTAGCTTTTGTATTGGACATTAAATGATTAATATAATCATCTAATATTTCATTAGTGTTATCAGGTGTAATAGCTCTAGGACGCCCAAACTTTACACCTTTTTCTTTTACTAGTTTTATTTCTTCAGCTTGTCTTTGTTTAATATTTATTAATTTTATGTCACAAATTAAAAAAAAATTCTAATTTGTGACATATATTTTTGATTTTGTGGTATAATATATGTGAGGTGGACGATTATGCTAATTAAAAGAAATAAATATTTGGAAAACATAAGCAGATTTTATGAATCTAATTTAATTAAAGTTTTAACTGGTGTAAGAAGATGTGGGAAAAGTGTTTTATTAAATCAAATTAAAGAAGAGTTAATTAATGAAAAAAAGATAAGAGAAGATCATATTATTTCGATTAATTTTGAAGATGTTAAATTTTCAATGATAAAAAACTATAATAAATTAAACAATTATATTTTAAAAAGAATTAGTGATAATAATAAATATTATATTTTCTTGGACGAAATTCAACATGTTACACAATTTGAAAAAGTATTAGCTTCACTTAAAGCAACTCAAAATGTATCTATCTTTGTAACTGGAAGTAATTCTAAACTTTTATCTGGTAGACTTGCAAGTTTGCTTGTTGGCAGATGTAAAGAATTTAAAATAATGCCGTTTACTTATAATGAGTTTATTAAATACTATGAAGAAAATGGATTAGAACTGCCTAAAAAACCTTTACAGAATTTTATTAGATTTGGTGGTATGCCACAAAGAATGGATTATGATTTAGAGGAAGACATTAAAGAATATTTAAAATCAATTTATTATGGAATTATTGATAAAGATATTTGTAATGAGAAATCTAAAATTGATAAAGAAACATTTATATTAATTTCTAAATATATTATCAATAATGCTTCAAAAGAATTTTCAGTTCAAAGCATAGTTGATTATTATAATTTAAATAATCAAAATGATATTTATAGAAAAATAGTTTATAGATATTTAGAAAAACTTGAACAAGCTTGTTTAATATCAAGAGTAAAAAGATATGACATAGCTACTAAAAGAACTTTAAAACAAGTTGAAAAACAATTTGTTGTTGATAATGGATTCTTACTTGCTTGTAATGATTCAAATAAAGTATTTGTTGCTCATGCTTTAGAAAATCTTGTATATAATGAATTACTTTATAGAGGATATGATGTAAAGATTGGTAAAACATATAAAGGGGAAATTGATTTTGTTGCTATGAAGGATGGTAAGAAATGTTTTATTCAAGTAGCATATTTACTATCAAGTGATGATGTTATTGAAAGAGAATTTAATGCATTTGATTCAGTTCGCGATCAATCACCAAAGTATGTATTTAGTCTTGATGAATATGATATGTCAAAGAATGGAATAACTCATTTTAATATAGAAGATTGGCTTTTAAATAAGGTTGACGTAACTTTATCTTAACTGTCTTAACTCAAAAATTATTTTAAATTTGTGACACATAATTATAACTTTTTGTAAATGTATAAGGTGTAAAACAATTTGTAGTAAAAAGTGATTTTGTCATATGTCTTTTTACTATTTTAAAAATAAATGAATTAATAAATAACTCATCTGGAAGTATTCAAAGAATGTTAGACTCATTGAAAGCAAAAAGATACATAGAAGGAATGTGTACCAACAAAAAAAGGATATTAAAAAAAAGTAAAATAAAAAATTTATAAAATAGAAGTGGATAAATGGTATGACACATAAGATGAACCTTTGGAATGAATCGTTCCTAAAAATTAAAAACAAAACTAAATGCTTTAATAAAAGAACATGAGATAGGAGATGGAGCACTAAAAAATGTGAATGATGTATTTTGAATACTTTAAATTAATTTAATGAAAGTTTGAAAAGTTATGATTTGACATCGTATATTTATAAATGATATAATTTAATTGCCACAAAATAGATACATAATGTAAACAAATATTGCTATAATAAAAAAATAAAAAGTTATAAAATAGAATCGAAAGGAGGAAGTTATTATGACAATAGCAGAAAAGATAAAGCAATTACGAAAAGATAATAAAATGACACAAGAAGATTTGGCAGAAAAGTTAAATGTATCTAGACAAACTATATCTAAATGGGAAACAAATATTGCAATTCCTGATGCTGATAATATAGTTGCTATTTCTAAATTGTTTAATATTACAACTGATGAATTATTAGATTATAAAGTTGAAACTGTTAAGAAGAAACAACAATTTATACTTGATATGATCGTTTTAGCAGTTGGTATTATTGGTTTTATAATATTTGCTATTTTGCTTTTAACTAAGCAATTCGATGAAACATCATCAGTAATTATTATAAATAGTTATGGGATTGCTGCAATTTTCTTTTTAATATTAATTATTGCTTTTATCATAATAATGATTAAACGAAATGCCAAAAAATAAATTGACGATTCTAGTGAAAGTTTTGTCTGGACTAGTAGTAGTGACTTTTGTATTTTTTATTGTAAAGACAATAATAGAATGTATTAATACTTATAAAGATATGGCAACATCATTTCCATGGTATACGCCCATTTTTATGAATTGTTTAATATTTGTTATTCCATTATTAATTGAGATTCTTTTATTGGGCTATTTTTATATAAGATTAAAAAAAGATAATAATTAATTTTAACATATCTAGTAAGCTAATATGTTAGAGAAAAAATATTTTGTAAACCTCAAAAAATTATATTTGCATCCAAAATATTTTAAAACATAAAAAATTCTTTTAGGAAAAATTATTTTTATTGTTGGGGGGGTCTAGATAAAATTTTTATACTTGGGAAGCTGATATTACTACTTTTAATGTAGTAATTCTAAAGAAATTTGCTAAAGCATTAGACGTAACAATTGATGAACTTGGCTAGAAAAAAGTATTTACAAAGATAAAAAGATATGTTATAATAACCTTGTCAATTGGAGAGACACTCATTAAAAAACAGAAGGTAAGAAAACCATTATTGTCATTGATAATCAAGGTAATAAATTAGAATCTACGTACCCTAAAAGGGCTAAGGGTCTTATTAAAAAAGGTAGGGCACGAGTTGTAGATGAGAATACTATATGCCTTGTGGACCTACCAAAACATATACTTTTGGAGGAAAATAAAATGAATAATAACAATATAAATTTACAAGAAAACAAAGAAGCAAAAATTGATTTAGCATACATCATGAGTAAGATTGATGAAATTACTCGAATGAATACTGATTTAATTAATAAGCAAAATTTTAGTGAAATGGCAAATGTTCCAGGATGCAAAAATCCTGTACAATGTATTTGTGAAACAAATAATAAAATGATTGATTTCCTACAAGAAATTTACAAATCTCTTCAACCAAGTGATAACAAGGAAATCATATTAGGATTGACAAATACATTAAATAATGCAATTTGTGATCTGGATGCTGATGAAGATGTTGTAAACCATTTGATTGATACTATTGCCAAATATATTGAAAAGTAATTAAAAATAAAGGATTTGACCGATTTGGTTATATCCTTTTTTTGATTTTGATAAGGTATCTTATATTATTATTTTTGTAATGTATTATTAATTTATAGTTGTTAATATATTGATTATTGCTATATTTCTAAAACATTAATGTTAATGATACAATAAAGATAACCAAAAAGTAGAATGTTAATTTTGCTAATTCTGCTACTATAGGTGGGATATATTGAAATTGCAGAACTTTCACCAAATTGAAGGATATGATGAGTATGATGTGATTCTTGTAAAAAACTTTAAGATTTTCGGTTTGGCGCCTGATGTTGCAATCGAGGAAATCAAGTATTTGAATGAAAATGGTGTGAAAGTCGTGGCAGCTGATGATGAGAATTACACCCAATTACTTGCCTGAACTCTACTGTAAACAGTATAAAGTAATTATTTGCAACATAAATCGTTTCAAAAGATGAAAAGTTTTATAAAAATTTCATAAAATATGTTGACAAAATATCCTTTTGTGGGTATAATAATAGTGAAGTTTTAAGAATTATTCTTCAAAACAGTCTAATCTTGTGTAATGGAGGTGTATTCAATTGTTAGTAAGCAGATTAAAAAAACGTTTTGGATACGACAAGCCAATATTTACAGAAGATATTTTTGAGTGTATGAAAGACTATTCTCGTCAAAGAGTATATCAGTTGATCGATGATGCTCTAAAAAAAGAAACGCTTGTGCGTTTTGATACAGGTATATATTATTTGCCAACAGAAACAGAGTTCGGTCGTTCTGTACTGACAGTAAATGAAGTCGTAAATAGAAAATATATCAGCGACAACGGAGAAACATTCGGTATCTATGGAAAACATGTTATTGACTTGAACTTCTTGTTGAGTTATCAAGTTCCTAATACAATTGAAGTCATTACAAACAAAGAGTCAAGAGATGTAAGGGAAATTGAGATCAGAGGACGAAGGGTTATTTTGCGTAAATCACGTTTTCCGATTACAAGTGAAAATGAGAGTGCTTATACTCTTATGGAACTGTTTAATGGTATGGATATGAGACAATACAGAGAGGATTCAAGGATAAGAGAAAGTATAAGCAGTTACATAAAGGAAAAGAAAATCAATAGTGAATCAATTTATGGCTTGGCAAGTTTTTTTCCTGCAAGAACGATGAAAAATTTAGCAACAAGTGGAGTATTATATGAAATTGCACAACAATAAAGAATCTTTTGAGAGATTGGTTAGATTAGTGAGTGACCATTATAGAATAGATCCGGCCCTTGTTGAAAAGGATTACTTTGTAACATTGCTTTTAAAAGAATTGACCGCAAGAGTTCCAAGCCTTTTATTCAAAGGTGGAACATCACTTTCAAAATGTTACAAAATAATTGATAGATTTTCCGAAGATATAGATTTGACTTTAGACGAAAATCATCAAACACAAGGACAGAAAAGGCAAATGAAAGTCGAACTTGTTGAGGCTTGTGAAGTGCTTGGATTGAACTTGACGAACTTTGATGAGATAAGAAGCAGACGAGACTATAATTGCTATAAAATCGAATATTCGATGCAACACCCGTCTGTAAGTATAAAACCTCTGTTGTTAGTTGAAACGACATATATAACGAAAGCATATCCGAGTGAGTTGAGACCTGCAACTTCAATCATTTATGATTATTTACATGAAACTGGCTACGAAGCAGCCATTGAAAAATATGAATTACAACCATTTGAAATTCGAGTACAAGCACTTGACCGAACATTGGTTGATAAGGTATTTGCCATTTGTGATTATGCTGTCGGAGAGCGAATTAAAAGAAATTCAAGACATATTTACGATTTATCACGTTTGCTTACCAAAGTAAGTCTGGATGAAAAACTGAAAGAGTTAGTTAGAGATGTTCGTGCTGATAGAAAGTCACACGTACTTTGCTACTCTGCGCAAGATGGTGTAAATGTTCCCCAAATTCTTACTGAAATTGTTAAATCGGATATTTACAAAGATGATTATGGGACGATAACAAAAGCTATGATGTTCAAGTATGTGCCGTATGAAGAAGCTATAAAAGCATTGGAAACGATTATTGCAAGCGGCGTGTTTGAAACAGAAAACTAAATAAAGATAATCATAATCCGTTGGATAACTTGGAGGGTTTGATTGTTCATAAGAATAGTCAGATCCTCTGTTTTTTGTAAAAGGAGAGTAAAAATATGACATTACCATTGGATAAAGAATTGGTTAAAATAACATTCCACTTATTGGTAAAATTAATATTGACATTTAACAAAGGTATCGGTAAATGTCCAAGACGCAATTCAAGATACTAATAAATACTACAAAATTTATACAAGATGCTATTTTTTGTTGCTTGTTTTTACAAAGATATTATTATATAATAAAAATGTTAAATGTAATATTACACACAGAAAGTGAGGAGTGGTACAATGACACTTGGTGAAAGAATACAAGATTTACGAAAAAAGAAAGGATATTCACAAGAAAAACTTGCAAAATATTTAAACATGTCTCGTCAAGCTATTGCAAAATGGGAACAAAACATTTGCGAACCTAGTATTGATTGTCTGATTTTAATGGCACAATTCTTTGAAGTTAATTTAGACTATTTAATAACAGGTAAAGTAAATATCAACATAGAAAAGTCTGATGAAGTTATTCGAGAGAAAGAAGTGGTAGTTATAAAAGAATGCAATCATTTGTTAGATAAGATAGATATAGTTATGTTACTTATTTTAATCCTTTCAGTTGTTGTCTTTATTGGACTATTTATTTATGCTTTGTTAAATCCGTTATATTGGAATCAAAAATATTCTTTTATTTGGTGGTATGTCCGATTAAACGTATCAAGCGGAACGTGGTTTCGTATTTTAGTCTTAATTTCTAGTATTGGTATAATATCCTCATTTGTCATTTTTTTGAGAAAAAGAAAAAAATGATGTTAAAATTTTTATTAGTAATAAAAATGTAATGTAATAATTTAACTAAATATAATAAATAGTAATTTAAAAAAGGATTTTGCCGATTAGGTAAGATCCTTTTTTTGAAGTTCTAAAAATAATTAATATAATTATTTTTTCAGTGTATTATCAGCAATGAATGGTTGTATTAAAATTGCGATTAGAGTGTTTAAAAATTACCAAATTTGTTGATTCAAACAACCTTTTTAATAATTGATAATTTCCTAGTATGGTTATTCGAGTTATTGTGGCATTTCTAAAAAAACAAGAATATAATCAAAAGGCCACCTAGAAACAGGTGACTTGAATGCTTAAATTCATAAAAGTATACTTTTCTAAACTTAAAAGATTTGCTTTTTAGAAAAAATTACGATATACTAAATATCGCTTGCATATCAATTTGATATATATGGTACATAAAAAATAAGTTTATATATAGTTACAATATTTATGGGTGAACATTGGAAAAGATTTTTTTACTTCTGTAATTAAAGGCTTTTATAAAAAAACAAGTTATAAGAATCTTAAGCTCAAAATGTAAGGTTATTAATATCTAAGAATAGTTATGTTTTTAGTATTAAAATTTATTTTTGAAAAATAATAAGATATATATTCCAATATTTAAATTATTGGGAAAATAGGTTTAATTGCTTGCTTTTTAATTTAAGACAAACTGTAAATATATCAAATTTTAATACAGTACAAAAGAAAGGAGGCATCAAATGAACAATCACATTTATATATGCATAGATTTAAAATCATTCTATGCTTCTGTAGAATGTATTGATAGAGGATTAGATCCATTAACTACTAATCTTGTTGTTGCAGATAATACAAGAACGGAAAAAACAATTTGCTTAGCTGTTACACCATCATTAAAATCATTTGGCGTTCCTAGTAGACCACGTTTATTTGAAGTAATTCAAATGGTCGATAAAATTAATAACAACCGTTTAAAAAAAATAAAAAAATATCAATTTAAAGGTGAATCAAATAATTTAAATGAGTTAAATAATAATCCACAATTTAAATTATCATTTATTATTGCTCCCCCACAAATGGCTCATTATATAGAAGTAAGTACAAAAATATATAACATATATTTAAAATATATAAGTAAGGAAGATATACATGTTTATTCTATTGATGAGGTATTTATAGATATCACTAAATATTTAAAAACATATAATACTAGTGCTCATCAATTAACACTTAAAATTATTCGTGATGTATTAAAACAAACAGGCATTACTGCAACAGCAGGTATAGGAACAAATATGTTTTTGGCAAAAGTAGCAATGGATATTGTTGCTAAAAAGATGAAGCCAGATAAAGATGGAGTGCGAATTGCAGAACTTGATGAAATGAAATATCGAAAAGAGCTATGGAACCATAAACCACTATCTGATTTTTGGAGAATCGGTTCAGGATATGTAAAGAAATTAGAAAAATTAGGATTATATACAATGGGAGATATTGCTAAATGTTCTATTGGATCAAGTGATAATTATTATAATGAAGATTTATTATATAAAGAATTTGGTATTAATGCGGAACTATTAATTGACCACGCATGGGGAATAGAACCAGTAACAATGGAAGAAGTTAAAAACTATGTTCCTAAATCTAAAAGTATATCAACTGGGCAAGTGTTATCATGTGGATATGAATTTAAAAAAGCTAAATTAATTGTGAAAGAAATGGTTGAATTACTATCTTTAGATTTAGTTGAAAAAGGATTACTAACAAAACAATTAACATTATCAATTGCTTACGATAATGAAGGATTAACAAAAGAAGAATTACTTCATAAATATGATGGACCATTAGATACAGATTTTTATGGTCGAGTAGGTCCGAAGGGAGTACATGGAAGTATCAATCTTGAATCTTTTACTTCATCCACAAAAGAATTGATGAAAGCAATTGTTATATTGTATGAACGCCTCGTTAATAAAACATTATTGGTAAGACGTGTCACAATATGTGCAAGTATTTTAATGTCTGTTAACCAATATCAAGAAGAATATAAACAAATATCTATATTTGATAATATTGAAGAACTAGAACAAAAAGAAAAAATAAAAAAAGAAATGAATCAAAAAGAAAGAAAATTACAAAAAACAATTATTGAATTAAAAGATAAATATGGTAAAAATGCAATTATTAAAGGAATGAATCTAGAAGAAGGTGGAACAACAATCGAAAGAAATTCACAAATAGGAGGACATAAAGCATAATGTTTAATGTTCATGATTATAGTGATATTATAAATATCAAAAAACCAAAGTCCAAACATATGCCAATGAGTAAAATGAAAAGAGCTGCACAATTTGCACCTTTTGCAGCTTTAAAAGGTTATGAAGAATCAATTGTTGATGCTGGAAGAATAGTAGATAAAAAAATTGAATTATCTGAAGAGCAAAAAAATATGTTATCTTTTAAACTAACCTTTTTACAAAATAATTTATTAGAAAATAATGAAGTAGAAATAATTTATTTTGAAAAAGATAAAAAGAAAAATGGTGGAATATATAAAAGTAAAGTAGGAATATTAAGAAGAATTAATGATGTTGAAAATAAAATAGAATTTAAAGATCATTTTAAGATTAATATTAATGATATAGTAGAAATTAAAAGTGATTGCTTTAATAAATTTTAATTAGATTAACTTGGGTTATATTCCAAGTTTTTTTGATATTTAATTCTTAAATGAATCTTAATGTATAAATATAATATAATTGACGCATTAATTGTTTAGTGATATAATTAAATTATTCTAATATTAGACTATCTAAAAATAGAATAAGCGGAGGGAAAACAATGGATAAACAAATTAAATTAACTGATATTTTTAATAATGCAAATAAAATAATGGAAACATATTATGCAATGTTACAGCCATTATCTAAAGATACCGATTTACCTGTATTAGCATTAGATATATTATTGTTTATTGCTAATAATCAGGAAGTTGGAACCGCAAAAGACATATGTCGTTATCGTGGACTAAAATCAGGTATTGTGTCTGTTCATATTGACCGTTTAGTAAGTGTAGAATTATTAGAACGTACAAATAATATTAATGATCGTAGGCAAACATTATTATCATATACTAATAAAGCTTGTCCAATAATTGATAAGGGAAGAGAAATTCAAAAAGAATTAGTATCTAATTTATTTAAAGGCATTACAGATGAAGAAAGAATTTTATTATTTAATATCTTAAATAAATTAAACAAAAACATTACGGAGGAATAAGAATGGTAAAGTTATTAAAAAATTTACGTGCAAAAGAAATTGTTATGGCGATAATATGCTTGGTGCTTGTTGTTGGCCAAGTATATTTTGATTTGAGCTTACCCGATTATATGACTGAATTAACAACTTTAATCAAACAATCTGGTACCACAGAAAGTATTATTAATGTTGGTTTAAAAATGTTAGGATGTACAGTTATTAGTGCTATACTAGCTATTATATGTGGCTTTTTAGCTTCTAAAACAGCTTCTGGGTTTAGTTTTACAGTTCGAGAAAAATTGTTTGATCATATAATAAATTGTGATAAAGAACAAATGGATTCTTTTTCTGTTCCTAGTTTAATAACTAGAACCACAAATGATATTTCTCAAGTGCAAATGATTGTTTCAATGGGATTACAAATGTTAATTAAAGCACCTATAATGGCTGTTTGGGCGATTATTAAAATTCTAAATAAGAGTATAGAATTATCCATAGTAACCGCAATTTTTGTGGTTGTGATTTGTGTTGTTGTTTTTGTTGTTATGTCTATTTGTTTACCGAGATTTCGTTTAGTACAAAAAACTACTGATAAAATAAATCAAGTTGCTAGAGAAAATTTGACAGGCATTAATGTTGTTCATGCATTTAACGCTGAAGATTATCAAAATGAGAAATTTGATAAACCAAGTAAAAAAATGTTTAATTTACAAATAAAGAACCAAAGATTATTTGCTTTAATTACTCCCACAATGAATCTTGGAATGAATGGATTATCATTAGTTATATATTGGTTAGGAGCAGTGTTAATAAATAATATAAATCCAGTCTTAGAAATAGAAAGAATTGCAATGTTTAGTGAAATATTAGCATTTAGTACATATGCAATGTATATTGTAAGTTCATTTATGATGCTTGTTATGATTTTTATGATGTTCCCACAAGCTCAAGTTTCCGCAGAAAGAATTAATGAAGTTTTAAATACAAAAAATAATATTGAAGAAGGAACATTAAATGAAACAATAGCAAAAGGAACAATAGAATTTAAAAATGTTTCTTTTAGCTATCCATCATCTTCTGAAGAAGTATTATCCAATATTAATTTTAAAATAAATGAAAATGAAACACTAGCAATAATTGGAGCAACGGGAAGTGGTAAAACAACATTAATTAACTTAATTCCTCGTTTATACGATGCTACAAAAGGGGAAGTATTAATTGATGGAAAAAATGTAAAAAATTATACATTTGAATCACTATATAATAAAATCGGATTTGTCACACAAAAAGCGGTATTGTTTTCTGGCACAATTAAAGATAATATTCTATTAGGAGAAACAGAATGTGAGTTCACAAATGAAGATTTAAATAAAGCAATAGAGGTATCACAAGCACAAGAATTTGTGAATAAATTAGAAGATAAAGAAAACTATTATATTGCTCAATTAGGTAGAAATGTATCTGGTGGTCAAAAACAAAGATTAGCTATTGCTAGAGCATTAGCAAGAAACCCAGAAATTTTAATATTTGATGATTCATTTTCCGCATTAGATTATCGTACGGATTCTATATTAAGAAGTGAATTAATAAACAAGTATCAAAACACTACAAAAATTATTGTTGCCCAAAGAATCGGAACAATAAGAAATGCGGATAAAATAATAGTTTTAGATCGTGGTGAAATTGTGGGTGTTGGTACACATAATGAATTAATAGAAAACTGCAAGATATATCAAGAAATTGCATTATCTCAATTAAGCAGTGAAGAAGTTAAATAGGAGGAACAATATGGAATTGAATACAAAAATAAAAAAAGAAAATTCTTTTAAAATGATTTTTTCATATTTGAAATCTCATATTTGGTTAATTGTTATAGCTTTACTCTTGGCTATCGCATGCTCTATTTTTACCATTATTGGTCCTAATAAAATTGGTGATATAACAACATTAATATCTAATGGTTTAAAAGAAAATATTAATCTAGTAGAAATTGGTAAAATTGGATTATCTTTAGTAATTATATATTCATTAAGTGCTTTATTTGGTTTCTTTCAACAATATATTATGGCAACTGTGACATTGAAAATGTCATATAAAATGCGTAGAGAATTATCCGAAAAAATTAATACGGTTCCCCAAAAATACTTTAATACTATAGCACAAGGTGACATATTAAGTATTATTACTAATGATGTATCAACACTTCAACAAGGTTTAACTAATAGTTTACCTACAATTATTAGTGCAACAACACAATTTGTGGGATGTATTATAATGATGCTTGTTACTGAGTGGCGTTTAGCATTAATCTCTATGGCTATTACATTTATTGGTGTTATATTAACATTTGTTATAATGAAAAAATCACAAAAATATTTTGTGATGCGTCAACAAAGTATAGGAGCTATAAATGGTTTTATCGAAGAAACATATTCTGGTCATGATGTAATTCAGTTAAGTAGAGCAGAAGAAAAAACAAAAAAGACATTTGATAAATTAAATGAAAGAGTTTATACAGCTAACTGGAAATCACAATTCTTATCAGGAGTAATGCAACCATTAATGAATGTAATAGGAAATATATCTTATGTTGCTGTATGTGTATTTGGTTCTATTCTTGCTATAAAAGGTTCCATAGAGTTTGGTGTTATTGTAGCATTCATTTTATATGTTCGTTTATTTACATCTCCTCTTACACAAATTGCCCAAGCTTTAACAAATATGCAATCTGTTTCTGCAGCCGCAAAAAGAATATTTAAATTTTTGCATTCTGAAGATTTAGAAAATGAAGATTATAAAACTAGATATATTGAGACTGCCAATGGAAGTGTATCTTTTGAACATGTTAAATTTAGTTATCCTGATCATCCAGAAAAAATCATTATTAAAGATTTTTCAGCAGAAGTATTACCAGGACAAAAAGTTGCAATTGTTGGTCCAACTGGAGCTGGTAAAACAACAATGGTAAATTTATTAATGCGTTTCTTTGAAATAAATAGTGGTGATATCAAAATTGATGGTACATCAATCCATGATTTAACAAGGGAAAATTTACATAATTTATTTGCAATGGTTCTTCAAGATACATGGTTATTTGAAGGGACAGTAAGAGAAAATTTAGTATATAATATGGATCATATAACTGATGAACAATTAGAACAAGTATGTGTAGCTTGTGGATTAGATAAATTTATTCATTCGCTACCTAATAAATTTGATACAGTATTATCAGAAAGTATTAATATTTCTTCAGGGCAAAAACAATTGTTAACAATAGCAAGAGCGATGTTACAAGATGCTCCAATGTTAATTCTTGATGAAGCTACATCATCTGTTGATACAAGAACAGAACTAATCATTCAAAAAGCTATGGATGATTTAACAAAAAATCGCACAAGTTTTGTTATTGCTCATCGTTTATCCACAATTAAAAATGCGGATTTAATACTTGTTATGCGTGATGGTGATGTCATCGAAAAAGGAACACATGAAGAATTATTGAATAAACATGGTTTCTATTTTGAATTATATAGCAGTCAATTTGATAATAATTAATATATACAAAAGGGAATAATTAATAGTTATTCTCTTTTTAATTTTGGCAAAATATGATATAATGAATAAGTAAAAGGTGAGAATATGAATGTCTTAATAACAGGTGCAGCATCAGGTATCGGTAAAGCTTTAAAAGAAGAATATTTAAAAAATGGTTATACAGTTTATGCAATTGATACAAAACAAATGAATAAAGAAGAAAATTTGTATTCTTATGTTGTTGATATTACTAATACTGACGCTTTAATGGAGATTAAAGAAGCACTAAATAACATTAAATTTCATATAATAATTAATGTAGCGGGTATCCATATGATGGCTTCATTAATTGAAAATGATATCCAAAAAATGAAGAAACTTATTGATATTAATTTATATGGAGCTATGAATATAAATAATATTTTTTATTCTTTATTAGAACAAAATGGAAAAATAATTATCATAACAAGTGAAGTAGCATATTTAGATCCAATGCCATTTAATGGACTATATAGTATTTCTAAAACCGCATTAGATTGTTATGCTCAAGCATTAAGGCAAGAATTAAATTTATTAAATCAAAAAGTTATAACAATAAGACCAGGAGCTATTGAAACACCATTATGCAATAATTCCATAACCGATACAAAAACCTTAGCTTCATCCACAAAATTGTTTAAAAAACAAGCAAAACATTTTTCTGGATTAATGTTAAAGTTCATGGGAAAACCATTAAAACCAGAAAAGTTAGCAAGAAAAATATATAAAATATCACATAAAAAACATCCCAAATACATTTACAAAATGCATCAAAATATGGGCTTGGTATTATTAAATATCTTACCTAAAAAAATGCAATGCTATATAATAAAGAGATTGTTAAATAAATAATATTAATTTTAAATAGGAAAAACTCATTTATTAAAAATTTATAAAATAAAATTTTTTAGTAACTATAAATATATAAAACTTGTTTGTTTTAGAAAAATTTTGTCTAAAAAAATTAATTATGGTATAATAGTATTAAGAAAGAGGGCAGTACTATGGGGAAAGTATTAATAAAACAAAAGACCGGTGGAAATGAGTGGATTGCTTTATCAACAACTCTAATCTTTTTAGCAGGAACTATTTTAATGTTTATTTCCAAACTACAACATAAAAAATATGCTTTTACATGGATAATTATTATTTTTGTGATTATTACTTTATTAATTGCTTATACGACATTTGCCATCTTCAAATCAAAAAATGTTTTAACAGAAAAAGATGATAAATTATATTTACGGGGCATATTTGGGAGTGTAAAATTAGAGAAAAATGATATTGTGCAAGTTACTAAGATTTCCGCAACTAATGAAATAAAGTTAAATATTCATCATGGTGATAGAAATGTGGAACAAACATATTTAATTGATTATTTATCAGAAGAATTTATTAATACTTATATGGTGAAAAAGTAGTGTAATAAACACTATGTATTTTATAAAAATGGTGGAAAAAAATGTAAACAAGTCGAATAAAGTTGACATTTGCATTAAAATGTTGTAAAATGATTTAAATACGATGTGTCGTATTTTATAAATATCTTAATATATTTATATAAAGATGAAGAGAATTTAAAAGGAGAATATGATATGAAAAGAAAGACAATGACTATGATGTTATGTTTGTTATGTACATTAGCTTTAGTCAGTGTAGGTTTTGCTTCGTGGGTAATTTCTACAAGTACTACTGTACAACAAGAAGGAAATATTGTTGTTGAAACTGTTAGTGATAAAAGAGTAAATGTTAAAGTTGAATTTTTAAGTTCTTCAGCGAATAATCAAATTATTTTTGGTAGACCAAAAGATTATGTTGAAAAAACTAGTGATTGGTTAATAAATGATAAAAGCGGAAATGAAGAAAATTTCACATTAAAATTTAAAGTAACTATAACTGAAAAAACTTCAACTTCAACTTCAACGTCTGTTCAATTAAATCAAACTGATAAATTTGAGATTACATTAGAGGCAGATACAAAATACACTCAATTAACTAATTATTCAAGTGGAAATTATTCAAATAAGAATTTAGTAAGCGAATTGGTTAATGGTGATTCTGGTAATGTAGAAGTTTCTAAAGCATATAAAGAAGACGGTTATTACGAAGTGGAAGTTACCATTAAAAATGCTTGGGGATCTTCATTTGGAAATCAAAATCCATATAATTATTATAATGAAAAAACAAGTGTTGATGACTCAGTAATCATAGAAGCATATGATCTTTTAAAAGCGTTGGAGACTGGATTAAAAGACGCAAAATATACTCTAAAAGTTGTTGTGAAAAGAAATTCCTAGGAACTGATAGCAATGGCAAGATTAACAAGAAATTCTTATAAAAGAAAAATTATAATGTTTGGCATATTTATTTTTGCCGCAATTGCCTTGATTTCAACAGGTTTTGCTGCATGGGTTATGTCCACAAATGCAAAAGACTCAACTGGAGGTAATGTATCAGTAGGTGCAGTAGCAGATGCAAGTTTAAAAATACTAAACATAAATCTTGATGGTAAACAATTTGTTTTTGAACCAAGTGCAAATGATAATAGTGGACGTGTAAGAGTTGATGAAACAGGAGCACATGAATCATTAACAGTTAAACTTACAGGAACAGTAGCTCCGAAAAAGTATTTAAAAACATTAATAATTAAGTTATCTGTAGTTGAAACTGATACTAATAATGAAACAAAATTTACTGCTGGTATCAAAAAAGCTGCAGAATTAGGATATATTGATTTACCTAAAGAATATTTTTCTGAAACAGGAAAAGTAATTCAATTTACTGGAAATGATGATGGAGATAACTATAGCATTAATGAAACTATTTCTTTTGCATGGGGTAAATCATTTGAAGGAGTAAATCCTTCAATATACTATGATGAAAATGAAGAAGGTAAAAAAGTTTCTGATGATGAAGTCAAAAAAACATTAGAAGATTTAAGAGCTTGTATTTACGGATATTATGATGAATTATATGCTCAAGATGCAGATAGAGAACAAGTTATTAAGAATCATGCAAATGATACTGCCCCTCAATTTATAATAACAATAGAGGCAAAGACTAACTAAGAATTATGACAACAACAGAAATTATTTCTTTAATCGTTACGTTTGTTGGTGTATTTAGTTTCGCTGCAATATTTACGATATTGTATAAATCATATGCAACATCGCAAATAAGTGAAATTAAAACAGGTAAAAAAGATATTGAAATCATTGATGAAATGGTTTATGAAAATCAGACACATGTTAAAAGAAGAAGAAAAATATTTAAAATTATTAAAAATATATTTTTCTATTTATTGTTAATAATAGTAATTCCTTTATTTGTATTCTCATTAATTAATCGTTTTTCAGGAAATGTATTAATGATTAATAACAAAGCTATTATGGTAGTAGCTTCTGGATCAATGAGTGAACAAAATGAAGAAAATGAATATTTATTCACAAATAATCTTAATAATCAATTTCAAAAATATGATATTATCATACTTGAAAAAGTGAATGATTCAAGTGAACTTTCCTTATATGATGTTATCGCATATCGTAATGATGAAGAAATAAATGTTATACATAGAATAATAAAAATTAATAGTCAAAATTATGAAACTCGTGGTGACGCCAATAATGCAACCGACAAGTACCATCCTGAATTTACTGATGTCATTGGTAAATATACAGGAAAAAAACTTGAAGGAATAGGAATGTTTATAATGTTCTTGCAATCATATGCTGGTATCATCACGATTTTTTCACTTTTATATTGCATGTTTATGATTGATTCTATTACTAATAAAATCAATAAAGTACAAGAAAATAGAGCAAACATCCTAGCTGAAGCAATTGATTATAAAGATGATATTGGCAAGCATGCTTTAAAAGCAGAGTATAGCGAAACAATATTTTACAAAGGTTATGCATATACATTTAATGAAGAAGGTTTTATTGAAAAAACTGAAATAACCAATACAGAATATTTAAATAAATCAAATGATATTTTAATTAAAGAAGTAAAACATAATGATGAAATTACTTCTGATGAAATAATCATTAAAAAGGAAGAAAAAAATGATTAAACCATACTTTACAAGAAAAAATTTAATAAAATTATCACTTGCGTTCTTTTATTCATTTGTTTTGTTTTTCACAGGCTTATGTTTAGAAGGAACACATACTTATGTTAGTAAGAAAAATCCTATTGCATTAGTTGCGAAAGCATTGAATTTTAAAACAATTAATCCCGGAACTTCAGGATTTGCATGTTTAATATTAGTGGCAATATATGTAAGTGTATTTGTGGGAGTGTTTTTATACGAAAAACAATATGCAAAAGTTAGTAATAAAAAACCATATAGCATAAAAATGCTTATAACATATTTATTGTCATTTATGGTTTGTGTGGTATTATCTCTTGGTGTTGGTATTTTAATTCAAAGCCCTTTATCAAGTGAAAATATAGGAAATATATTAACATTCATATGGCAATGCATAATGATGGCAACGTGTATTTATGCAGTATTATTTGCTTTTATCGGTGGATTATTAATGTTTATTGTTAACTATATTTTAGTAGATAAACCATTTAGAGGATTAGAACCACAAGAAATTCCAGAATTTGATGATGACGATATAATAAATGATGTCACTGCTAATTTTGATGCAACTGATACTAAAATTACTGGTACAGCAAGTGCACAGGGAATTGTGAGTGGTGAGGCTACCCAAGGTGTTGTAAGACAAACAGAAAAACTAGATGATAGATCAAAAGTATTTCCCGCATTATATTCTATTGATGAAGAGTATAATGGATATGAAGTTGAGCAAGTTGAAACAGATGATATTACTTTAGAAGAATTATGTGAAAAGTTTAGAAACTTTTTAGCAAAATCAGAAAAATTATATTTTGATATTGATGTTATAAGATATTTTATTAGTGGATTTGGTACAACACATTTCACGATTCTTGAAGGTTTGTCTGGAACTGGTAAATCAAGTTTGCCAAGATACTTTGCTAAGTTTATTAACGCTAATTGTTTATTTGTACCTGTACAAGCAACATGGCGAGATAAAACAAATTTAATCGGATACTTTAGTGATTTCTCAAAATCATATTCTGAAACAGATTTCTTAACTACACTTTATAGTGCTAATTATAATCCTGATCGTATTTATTTCTTTGTACTAGATGAAATGAATATCTCACGTGTTGAATATTATTTTGCGGATTTCTTATCAGTATTAGAATATCCAGAAGCAGAATGGAAAATTCGTGTAATGCAATTACCATATGAATTTATTCCACCAGTAAAATTAAATCAAGGATTAATACAAATACCTAATAACTCATTCTTTGTTGGTACCGCAAATAAGGATGATTCCACATTTACAATTACCGATAAAGTATATGACCGTGCTATTACTATTGATTTTGATGAGCGAAATCAACCATTTAAAGTAGAAGGCAATGTAGAAACAATTAACTTAAGCAATTCTAAATTACAGTCTTTATATAAAGATGCAAAAGAAAATGAAGCATATCAATTATCTAGTAAAGATATGATGCAATTTGAAAAAATTACAAACTTTATTAAAGAACAATTTGATATTACATTTGGTAACCGTATTTTAACACAAATTGAAAATATCGTTCCAATTTATGTTGCATGTGGTGGTAAAAAAGAAGAAGCTTTAGACTTTATTTTATCAAGAAAAGTTATAAGTAAAATCGAAGGTCGTTTTGAAGATTATGTTAAAAATGCATTAAAAGATTTATTAACATTAATTAATAAAACATATGGAGAACATACATTAAAACGTTGTGAACAAACAATAAACAGTATTTTAAGAAGGTTATAAAATATGAGAATCATCGAAGAACAACGACTTAAGGATATTATTAATGTCATTAATAATAATTTGAGTAAGTCGAAAACAATTATTTCTTTTTATAATAATATTCATAAAATCAAAATTGATTCAATACAAGAATTATCATATGAAAAGAATAAACAATTCTTCGATGATATTTCATTTGTGCTAGATGCTATAATTGCTATTATTGCTAAACCGCATATATCAAATAAAACGGAAGATATAATAATGAGAAGTGATATAGCGGGACACATTTCTAATGAAGCCTTCCAAATGACGTTTAAGGAACCGTCTTTATGGAAAGAAAAAGAATTAGAAATGGTCCCAGAATATGTGCATCATATTCAATATATTGATGATATAAGAATTTATGAAAATATATTTATTGGTTTAGTTATCGATTTATTAGATACGGAAATAACATTATTTCTAGATAACTTTGAATCACGAATTCCATCAATTGAAGATACATCATTAATAATTTATGAAAATATAAAGTTGGAAGAGTTATTAAACTACGCTAAAAAACTAAATCGAAAAATTAAATATATTAAGCAGACTCACTTTTATAAAGAAGTCTCAAAACAAAGTTTAAAGGGGAAAACAATTATTCCCACAAACATATTAACAAAAGATAGATTATATAATTATTGTTTTAAATTTTATAAAAAATTCATACAGTATAATAACATTGAAAATTTACTTACAGATTTGAAATTATATTATAAAACAATTATATTACAAATCTTTAAGGAAAAGAAAATATTATTAGATCAATCCAAAGAACAAGATAGTGAAAATCTAAATTTTATATACAATGATTTTAAAATTAATTTAAATACAAAAAATGATTATATCGCTTTAACAATTACTTTAAAGAAAAATAAAACAGTCACTTATTTATATATTGATGCTAGTGAAGAAGAACAAAATAATATTATATATGGTGATGATACATTATTAGTGAAATTATTTAATATTATTGATTTAGAATCTAATAAGCCAATATATAAGAATTCACAAACTGAAAAAATAATGTTTAGAAATATTATTGAAGATAAAACAAAATATTACAAAGCAAAAAAAGAACTATATTCAACATATTGCCCAGTATGCAAATCGAAAAATATTTCTATAACAAATACTTTATATAAATGTGAAGATTGTAATTGTGAATATGTATTTAAAGATAAAAGTACTATATGGTTCAAGAATATGAGGAGGATATAAGTGGAAGATAAAATTAATCAAGAAGAAATCATAATTCCTTCTATCAAAATTGAGAACCTATATAAATCATATGGCAAAAAGAAAGTATTAAAAGGATTAAATCTAGAAGTTTATAAAGGGGAAATGTTTGGATTTATTGGCCGTAATGGTATTGGTAAATCTACTACAATCGATTGTTTGATTGGTGCTAAAAAATTTGATAAAGGAAAAATATTAATTAATAATTTCGATATTGTTAAAAATCCGATTGAAGCTAAATATACATTCGGATATGTTGCTAGTGAACCAGCGTGTTATGATGAAATGACAGGATATGAATATTTAGAATTTGTAGCTAGTATTTATCATATAAGTGAAGGAGAATTTCAAAGAAATACGCAATATTTAAGTAAAAGATTAATGTTAAAAATGGAAGAACTTTCAAATCCCATTGCGGATTATTCACATGGTATGAAACAAAAATTATGTTTAATTGCCAGTTTATTACATAGTCCTAAAATATGGATTCTTGATGAACCAACTGTAGGACTTGATATTATGGCAGTTGAGGAATTGAAAAAAATGATGCGTGAATATGCAAATCATGGCAATACAGTATTTGTAACAAGCCATAATATTGAATTAGTAGCAAAGATTTGCGACCGAGTTGCAATCGTTAATGATGGAGAAATTAAAGAATCATTTGATCTTAATAAAAATCCTAATAAGAGATTGCAATTATCAAAAATCTTTCTTGATACATATGGCGGTTAAAAATGTTAAATCTTTTAGTTAAAGATTTTAAACTTTTGTTTCATAGTGAAAAAAAATTGTCAACAAGAATTTTGTCCTTAGTCTTATCAACATTCTTTGTGGGATGCTTTGTGGCAATTGAAATATTTTTATTTTCTACCATTCTAACAAAGCTAGGAAGTTTTCATCAAGCACAAGATGCATTTACTAGTTTGTTTATTTCTATTGTTTCCATAATTTTAATCGTCTTTAATTTATTTAATGCGAATAAATTATTTTTTAATGAAAAAGATATTGAACAATTATCATGTCATCCGGTAAGTAATTCGGAAATAATATTATCTAAATTATTTTTCATGTTTTTAATCCATTGTTTTACAAGTTTGGTGTTTGTATATCCAATATTTATATCATATGGTATTATTCAAGTAAGGTCAATTAGATTTTATTATTTAGGATTATTTTATCCATTATTATCTTTTTTATTTATTGGTGGAATGGCTTTAATATTAGTATATCCATTTTGGTTGTTTAAAAAGTTTTTAAATCAAAAACTATTTATTAAATTTCTTTTTACAACAGCTGTATTTTTAGGATTTTCAATACTATATGCGAAGGTTTTAAATTTGTTTATTGAAATTGTTGCTGGTGGAAATATTAATCGATTACTAACTACAGAAACAATTGATTTAATTGTGGATCTGAAAAAATATCAGATTCCAATTAATTTCTTAACCGAAGTTTTTATGGAAAGCCATCAAAAATATTTATTCATTTATTTAATGATTGCGGGTGGAGTATTTATATTGGGACTTACAATTGTAATTTTCGCATTTAATTATGTGCGTAATATTTCACTTACTGCCCATCATAAAGTGAAAAAATATAGTTATAAAGTCTTAAATCCTAAAAAAGCATTAATTAAAAAAGAATTTATTTTATTAACTAAAAATGCTTCTTATTCAACTACTTTTACCGCTTTAATTATTGTACAACCTTTATTACTATATTTAGTATTAAAAGCTTTAACTACCATTTTTAGAAGTGGTGTATTTGCATATTATATTTTATTACTTCCTTCATTTATTGAAGCATTATCTATTTTACTAATTATGATGTTTAGTTTAATTATTTCACAAGGTGCTTCAAGTTATATTGAAATGGAAGGAAAATCAATAAAGGTAAGTAAAACAATCCCTGTTTCACCTTTAACACAATTATTAATTAAAGTTGGAATACCTTTTATTTTATCGGTTATATCATTAGTAGTATCAAGTATTATTCTTGTAGTTACAAAATGTATAAATATTAAAACATTTATTTTTGGATTAATATTAACAATACTAGTATTAATGATTTTTAATACAACATCATTAAAAGAAGAATTGGCTGTACGTCATCATAAAGTACGTTCGACATTTCGTTCTTCACTTTGTTCATATTTATTACCATTAATGGTCTTTGTGGGTATAATAGTACTTTCATATATGAATGTTAATATTATTCTTACATATATTATTTTAAGTGTTTTATTAGCAGTAATTTTTATCCCAATTTCCTTACATATACGTAAAAATATAGATAATATGTTCTTGGAATTAGATATGGTGAATTAAATGAAAAAGAAAAATTTAATAATTTTACTTTTAATCCCTTTTATTATTTCTTTATTAGGTGTTGTAACTATCAATTCCACATTTAATTTAATAGAAAATGATATTATATCAATAAAATGGGATTATAAAGATATTGAAGCATTTAAAATTTCCGACACTAGTTATAAATTAGAGGCTGTAGGACTAAATCCTAAAAATGCTGAAATAGGTGAAGGAAATGATTTAGTTTGGACACTTACAAATAAAAATAGTGAAGATGATACAGTGTATGCGGAAATTATAAATTCCAGTCAAGGTTATTATTTAAAAGCTTTAATTCCTGGGGAAGTAATTATTACATGTTCTAATCAAAAAGGAAATGTCTTTAAAAAAATGACAGGAATTATATATGCGGATAGTGTCATAATAGTACAACCTAAAATTGCATCATCACAAAATAATATTGATGATGATATATATTATGGTTTATATGATTTGGATGGTGATATTAAGGTTAAAGCCGAGATTGATTTAGATGTCACAATCATTCCAGAATCAATGAAAAGTCAAGTACAAGTCAAATATTCGACTGAAAATTTGAAAGTAGACCTAGAAGAAGAAAAAGTATATATTTTAGATACAGGCGAAGCAAAATTCACTATTGGAAGTATAGTAGATGAAATTGTAACACCACTTACTTATGAGTTTATTGTTGTTGATGGGGTAAATTGTTATACATATAATGATTTATTAAATTGTACAAACTTTTCTAAAGATGGTGAAGTTGTTGTATTAAGAAAGAATTTTGAATCCCTAGATAATGTTGAATCGATGGCTTCTAGTAATGTGACATTATTTGGAAATTATGATGAGGGACAAAAATCTTTTACCTTTAGTGATGAAATTTATAAGTTTACCACAACTTATAATAAAAATTATATTGATCAATGGAATGCTACAATTAAGAAAAATAATGGTACTGATTATATTGATGATAAAATTAAAGTTGGTTTGCATGTGCAAAAAGATGTATATGGCAATGGCTATACAATTAATATGCATAATTTAACTTATCCAACTGCTAAAATATCTTATGTTCAAAGTGATGGAACAACAATAGAAGTTCCTGAACTTGCATCCACAGATTTATTTAGAGGACCATTACCATTTTATGCTTTAGGTAATCCAAATAATATGCCCCTTGTTATGGCATATGGTCAAGATAATATTGGAATGTATGTGGATGGAGATAATATTACAATTAATGATGTTAATTTAAAAAACTGTGATTTTGGAAGTATGTTAAGTAATTTAGAATATACAGGTACCGTATTAGAAGTTAATGGTGACAATGTAACAATCGAAAATTCAAGATTACAAAATGGTAAAAATGTATTACGTTCTTTCTCATCTCAAAATTTAACAATCAATAATTCATTATTATCAAATTCAAGAAATTTCTTAATTGAAACAGGAAGTAATGAATATATAAAAGTAAATGATGATAAAGTAGTCACATTTAAAGATGCTAGCGGAAATGATGTATCATATACTATAAAAGAGTTTTTAAAAGAACAAGGAGTAGGAGATGACCTTTTAAATTCATATTTAATGGGTTCATTAACTGGACTAGCACAAGATGAATTACAAGTAATTCAAAATGCTTTACAAGCAATGCAAGAAGCATTGAATGATAGAAGTATAGATGGAATATTTAAAGGAAGTATGACAATTAATGACACTTTCTTTTATCGCAGTGGAATATCATCAATTGCTATTAATTCAATGTTCAATGGTCCGTTTTTATATTCTAGCGTACCATCCCAAATTAAAACATTACTTTCAATGTTTGAACAAGGTGGAGTATCATTTGGTGATTTTGAATTTGAAAACTTAGCAGGAATGTCATATCCTGTAAGTGTTGAAATAAGTGGTAACACAAAATTCTATGATTACAAAAAAATAAGTGAATTAGATATATCGGGGCTTATTAGAGAAAATATGTCTACAATCCTTCATGATCTTGTGGCAAGTTCAGGAATTGAAATGAATATTGATACAATATTCCCAATTAAATCCTTTTTACAAGCTGAAGCAACTAATACAGGATGTATATATGATGGAGAATATATTAATATTCCCGTTGCTTATTATGGAGGCGGTTTGAATTTATCAACTGTTACTTATAATAATTTAGAAAAGAGTGAAGAATTAGGTCAAGACATTGAGATTGATTTATTTGATAGATATGCTACACTTGAAGGATATCGAGCTATTGGATTACGAGCTGTTACGATAGTTACAGGTTATGATCCATTTAAGTTTGTGTGTCTAAAAAATAATGGTTATTTATTTAATGAATCGCCAAATGTTTCAGATTTGATTTTAAATGCAAAAGGAGGTAAATAGATTATGAAAAAAATCATAATGTTATTAATGATATTGATTGCGGGTATTAGTCTCACTGGATGTTCTTTTTTCGAAGAAGAAATTTTAGAAATTGTGGCAATCGATTATGAATTACAAGATGATGGTCAAACAAAAATTACAATTACATATTCTGATGAAGATCGCCTTCCTGATGTGTTTTATATTCCTCGTGGTTTAGAAGGTAATGGTATTAAATCAATTGTTACAAGTGATAACAAGGAAACTGATTCTAAGACTTTAACAATTACTTATACTGATGAATCAAGAGATCCTATAATTTTTGATTTAAATAATGGTACATCGATTGTGGGTGTATCCACAATTGAAGAAGATGATCAAACATATATGGTTATTAATTATAGTAATAATACCAAATCTGATCCTATTCCCTTAGTAAAAGGTGAAAAAGGAGATAAAGGTGATGATGGAAATGCCTTTAAAGATTGCACAATTGAAACACAAGAAGATAAGAGTACAATCATAACATTTACATTTACTAAGTCAGAAGATGTTGTAATTACAATTCCAGCCCCTGAACAAGGTAACGGTGTTAGCTCAATGATTGCTAGTGAAGAAAGTGGTTTGTATGTTATTACTGTAAATTATACAGATGGAACAAAAGATACATTAAAGTTTTCTAAACCTTCAGACCCTAATAAATGGTATAGTGGCCATGGAAAACCTGACAATAAAGAATTAGGTAAAAATGGTGATTATTATTTTGATCTTTCTCATAAAGTAATTTATTTGAAAGAAAATGGTATATGGGTTTCTATTGTGAGTTTTGAGGATAATAATGAAATTTATTATATTACTTTTAATTTAAATGATGATGATAGTGATGTGAAAGCTAGTATGAGTGGTCCATATAATTGGCCTGTTTATAGAAATACATATTTTACAGATAATGGATATGATGCTATTCCTGTTCCAACAAGAGAAGGATATACATTTAAAGGTTGGTATAGAAGTAAAGTTGTTTCTGTAACATCTAGTCCATTTACTGATTTTACACCTATATTATCTGATTTAATTTTATATGCTCACTGGGAAAAAAATGAGTAAAATAAAAGTCTTAATTTCGTGTTTGAAATTAAGACTTTTTCTTTATCCAACTTTATACCAATAATTTAATGATGTATCATATGAAATTGTAATTGATAATGCGTCAGCACTATAATAGAATTTATTATAATTGATTTGATTAGAATCATTAATTGCAATAAATATATTACCAAAGAAAGCATATCTTTGATTATTATAAGTGATAGTATGATCATTATTTACTGTACATTCGTAACAATTAATTGTAGATACATCATAAAAATCTTCATTAACATAGAAGAAATAAGTTTTATCATTGCTTGTTAAAATACCAGTATTAATATCATATTCACCAACTATGTCGATATTATTAGTAGAATCGTATGCATATGCAATATTATGGGAAATTAGTGGACGAGCATAGAAAATGGAATTATTTTTTCCATTACTATCATCAGCATATACTGAAGGAATTAAATCCAAAGCATAGGTTTGAACGTTACAATTATAATTTTTTAATTTCGCAAATGGATTTTCATTTGATGAATAAGTAATAGTGTGTTTCTGTTTATTTGTATCAATATATCCGATTTCATTAAAATCAATAAGTCCTGATAATTGATACTTTTCAGAATTATCTTCAGTAAAATATATGGTACCATTACATAAAACTTTTGCTTTACCAAAATATTTATTAATTAATACATTATCCCAAAAATTATTTATATAAAATACGCCATCAGCTTTTACATAAGTATTATTTTTAATTAAAGTACCATTAGAGTGATTATACTTGTATACGCTTGTTTCTAAAACAGATAATGAGCCATAATATGTTGTTTTATCAACTGTTTGAGATGTGAATATTAATGAACTAGTATTATCTAAATATATATTAACACCAGGGAGTAATTTGATTTTTTGAGCAATTTTAATACTTGAATTATTATAAGCATTGAAATCTATAAATGGGCTAATTGGGAAATTCATAGATATTGTGTTAATATCAGCTGTAACTCCGACACTAGTTTTAATACTTAAATTAATATAAGATAATTCTAAATTGCACTTACTAATGTCAAAGATTAATTTTCCGTCATAACAATTATTTGATAAATAATTATCTGTACTTAATTCAGGTATTTTTTGATAGTTCATAGTTATAGAACCATCTTTAGTTTCGTTTGAAAGCTTAAATAAAAAATCATCTGTTGTTCCTAAAACATTTAAAGTTAATAATATTTTTTTTAAACCACCAGTCAAATCCAGTTTAGAGTTTATGTTAGATACTGGATTTAAACTAATATAGCACTTGAAATTTCCCCATCCATTATCATCTTGTATCAATTTTGTTGTACATTGCAGATATGGCATATTATAAACTTGGAAAGGGCAGATATCTGCACTATTTTGGTTATTTGTTGAAGTGCCCCCTTTATAGTCATATATTACCGCAATAGAAGTTAATGTGCCTGTTCCATTTACAATGATTTCACCAGTGCCTACACTATCCATAATGAATCCATAACTATTTAATGTGCCATTAACTGTAATAGTATGACCATTTAAGTCTAAACATACAAATTCTCTTAAATTACTTTGGATATGAGTATTATTTCCACTTCCGTAAAAACCACCCAGTAATAAAGAACCATTAACATCTATTATTAAATCACAATCTAAAATTATTTTATAGTGACATTTATGAGTGCTATGAAATGGAGTACAAATATTATTTGAATCGCCTATTTCTGCTTGTTTTGATTCAGATCCATCATTTAAACAAAATTTGATATTATTTGAAATTGTTATAGTTTCATTTTCCGTTCCATTTCCTAGCCTAATTGAATTATCTTGTGAAAAGAAGGTTTTGTCTAGCCTAATATTATATTTTTCTGTTTGATGATCTAAATATATTGATGCATCTGTTGTTTCTTGAATAACATCAGTAATACTATTTTGAGAAATTCCATCTCCACTTGTGCTATTAAAATATGCATATATTTCAGTATTGTTATTAAATACTGTATCACTAGTTATGGCATTTTCGTTTACATCACAAAAACCTAAAAATGTATAATCAGAGATATCCTTTGTAACAATTGCTTTGGCATTGTCATATGAGAAATTAGCACCTTTTTTCATTGAAAGTTCTTGCACTTTTCCATTGTTCTCAGTTGTTGACATAATAGTGATTATTTCTTGCATGTATAATGTATATTTACCATAATAATAAGTATTGATGTATTTTTGTGATTTAATATCTTGTTCAATTGTTAAATGATATAAATATCCATCAATTATTTTTTCTTGAGTACCTGTTGTTGTTTCAAAACTATTATTATCGCAAAAAGTTTTAATGTTATCGTACTTTGTTTTGTCGTCATCAGACTTACCGTTAATTGTAACTAAATCTGTTGTATTATTAACAGTCGTTGGTTCTTTCTCACCATACGTACGATACTTAATAGTTATTGTAATATCATTATCTGATGTAACAAAATTGGAAGATGTACTATCTCTTGAACTATTACTTATAATCCAAGAGGCATAAATTGAAGTAATACTAAAAACTAATAGTAAAATTAAAAAAAGAATTATTTTATTTTTCTTCATATTATTCCTCACCTGTTAACATATAGTTTATTGAAAATGTTTCATTAATAAAACTATAATTAAACTGATTTATTTCAAAAAATATTTTGAAAGGCACTTTATATGATGTTTTATTAGGAATAGTAGAATCAAATAAAGCTAATGAGAATAAAGAGATATATTCTTTTGATTTTAAATGAATAGAAGAATATTTAATAAAATTATTTTCATTAAATATAGAATCTAATTCATATTTCATTGTTGGATAATTAACTAATGAAATATAAGCTTTAGAAATCATTTTATCCATTGTCATAGTATTAATATTTAAAGTAAACTTAATAATTAGTGATGAATCATATTTTAATTCATTTAATCGTTTATTACTGATGTCTAAAGTAAATTCACCGGCTAAATATTTTTTTGTAGCAATATCTCCTTCACTACTTGATATATATTCCATTTGTGATAAAGATCCAAACTCAATACCATAATCATTAAATCCAAGTTGCATACTAACATCTTCTGTAGCAATAGACCCATTTATAGATGAGATTTCCTCAAATTCAATATTAGTATACCAAGAAGCAAATCCAACGCTTAGAATAGAAAAGAATGATAAAAATAATAGTAAATAGTGCTTTACAATATTTAACATATAATCTCCTTTCATAAAACTAAACTTAAATAAAAATTAAAAATAAAAGTCAAATTATGGTAAAATTGTAGCTAATTTGCAATTTTATAGCTATTATGATATAATAATATATATTTTATAAAGGTTTACATTTATAAAAAGGAGGGTCTATGCGAAGATTAAGAATGCAATATTTCATTTTAATTATTCTTTCATTTATGTCAATCATTAGTGTAGGCTTTGCTACATGGGTTACCACAAATGATATTGCTGCTACAGATGAAATAACAGGAATTATAGAAGTAGAAGATGTTTTAAAAAGTAATGATTATATAACTTGTGAAACAAATCAAATTTCTAAATTTGGATTTTTCAAAACAGGGTTTGTGGATAAAGATGGAAATGTTAGTTCAATTGGAAAAATTAATATACCAATAATTATAAATATAGAAAATTGCAAAAATAAATTTAAAAATTGTACAGCATTAGAGATTGATTTGAGTTTTGAATCAAAAAACTTATATTTATTTAATAGTGAAAATAACTTAACACTTTCAATGACAGTATTAAAAGACGAGTTAGAAATTGAAAGTTCTCAAACATCTAACAATACGACATTGTTATCTATATTTGATATTTCAAATTTTAATGATTTATCAAATAATATTACAATTTATGCTATATACAATTTTCAAATATTAAATAAAGACTATTTTGTAAATACGATTTATCCTGAATTATTAAAAGAAGATTTTAATTTTAATCTTTCCGCAAGATTATCAGGAAAGGTGGAATAAAAATGTTAAAACATAAATCAAAACACTTTTTAATATTTACCTTAATTGGATTATTGTTAACTATAACTGTTGGTTTGTCGGTTTGGATAATCACAAATAAAATAATAATAAAACCTGATTTAGATGCTGAAAAAGTAATAATAAAGTATTTGGATAATAATGAAGCAACATATGATGGCAATATTTTATTACCATCAAGTGCTGGAATTGGTTTAACATATGAAAGCGAAGATTTGATATATTATTATAAATTAAAAGATTCTGAAGAGGAGTATAAACCAGTTGATTTAGATAGTAAAGCAGGCCCAATAAATGTGGGAGTATATCAGATAAAAGTTATATATAAGGTAACAAATGATACAACGGAAAATATTGAGGGTCTAGTATTTACAATTAATAAAGCAACTATTGATATGTCTTTAGTTAAATTTAATACTAAAACAGTAACCTATGATAAACAAAATCATATGATTAATATTGATGGAACTTTACCGACACAAATTAAAAGTGTTAGTTATTATTGTAATGATAAAGTATTTTCTGGTGCTATTAATAGTGGAACTTATAGTGTTAAAGCAGTATTCGAATATGATACAGTGAATTATAATACTGTAAATGATTTAACAGCGACATTAATAATCAATCCTAAAAATATTGGATTAGCAAAAATGTCATTTAAAAACAATGATAAGAATTTATTTAAATACACTGGAAATGAAATAAGTGATATTAAAAATGATTTTGTTCTTACAGACGATGATAATACAACATTAATTAATGGTGTCGATTATACGGTTGGATTTAGTGAATTAGTTAAAATTGGTTCATCACATACTATTACTGTAGAAGGTATTGGAAATTATACAGGTGAACTTAAAGGTACTTATATTATTATAGATACAACTCATATTTTAGTTGTTAAACAAGATAGTTCTAAAATTGATTCTGGAAATCAATGGGAAGAATTAACATATAATGGTGAAGATCAAAAACCATCTTTAATTATAACTAATGAAGATGGTGATCTAATTAGTGATGTTACGATTGAATACGAAATTACACAGCTAAATAGACCAGTAAATGAATCTATACATTATGGCATGTATACTATGCAAGTAACTGTTTCTAAGGATGGATATACATCAGCAACATGTAAAGCATATTTATTTATTGTTGCAAAAGCAGTTTCAATCAAATGGTCAGAAACTACATCATTTATTTATAATGGCTCTCCTCAAGCTCCTACTGCTGAAGTAGTAGATGGTTTAGTAGAGGGAGATAAATGTTTGGTTGTTATAGATACGAGTACTAAACAAATAAATGCGGGAACAGATTATGTTGCAAAAGTATCTCATTTAATAGATGAAGAATCTAATCAAACAAATTATGATTATAAAGTTCTTGATGATGATGGCACATGTATATTTGATATTCGTAAAGCTGATTTGAGTGGTTATACCGATACAGTTGAGTTATCTTACACATCACCATATATTCAAGGAAATGAAGTTGACGTAGAAACAAAATCAGGATATACATTGAATGGTGTAACAAAAAGTAATGGCATAGTGGAACAAGTAAATTGCTCAATTACTAATGTTGATTATAGTCGTGCATTATTTAATATTAATAATGCGGATAAAATGACTTCCAATCAAACAATATGGATAACATTTACTCCTGAAAATACGAATTATAATAATTACACATATAAAACAAGTATTGAAATAAATGCTGTGGCTACGATAGGCAGTACTTACTACGGAACAGTTGAAGCAGCAATTAAAGCGGCTGTAAGTGGTAATGAAATATTTTTAATTGCGAAAAGAAATCCTGTTTTAAGATCTAATTCAACAATTAAGTCAGGTGTAACATTAAATTTAGTTTATGAAAATAACAAGTTTAATAATAATAGAGAATCAGCATCAAAAGAAGGTTTTGCGGATAGAGATGAAGCATCAATACAAAATTATCTACAAAATACACTAACTATTGCAAGTGGAGTTGAATTAACCAATTATGGGACAATTAATATTGATGGTGTAGTTGGAAGTGCAAGCGTGCCGTACGCAGGTCAAACATCTGGTTATTATACGCAAATAGTGATGGGAAGTAATGCTATAATTAATAGTTATGATACAATTTATTGTTTAGGATATATTAAAGAAGAAAGCGCAGAAAATGGAAGTCAAGTTAATATTAACAAGGGAACCATTTCAGCTCCTTTTGTAATATATGATTTTAGAGGAGGAAGCATTTCGTATGCTTTAAACAAGAATGAAATATGTCCTTTTAAGATATTTGATATTCCTAATGTTCAGTCATTAATTACTATTAAGTATGGTGCTAAATATGAGATCTTAGTTGATATATATGCAAATAACAGCCATTATAATCAAGATGATTTATATTTAATTGGAGATAATTCATCATCTTTATTTATTTTGAGTAAGGGTGATATAACAATTAAATATCATAATAAAGGGGATTATAAAACAAGTACAATGGATATTAATATCAATGGAACATGCACATCTGGCGGTTTAATTGTGAAAATTCCTGTGCTTAGTTATATTAGTGCTGATATTAACACTGCTGACTATTATTGTCCTATTTCTAATAAATTTAAAATTAATATTAATTCTGGTAGTACATTTAATTTTAGTACAAAGTTTGAATTTATGCCGGGAGCCGAAGTAATTATTCATGAAAATGCTATTGCGAATATAAATGCAAATACTATTTTTTATGTTGATTATGCTGAGCCTAGTGATGCTAACTATATTTATAATGCTACTGGCAAACCTGCGGCTAAGTTATTAGTGCATGGAACTTGTAATATTACTGCAGAATTTTCAGGCATAATAGTTGCTGGTAATGATAATGCCATATTGTATATTGAAAAAAATCAATGTACGAATATTAAAGATGGAGCAGATAATGCAACAAGTTCAAATGCTTTGTTTGGAGGAGATCCTAAGTATGCAACTAGTGAAGAGGTTACACTTGATGGTAGTGGTACTTTAATTGCAAAAGGTTTGATTGGTACAGGCAGTAATGAAAATACGCAATTTGAAGCTGGCGGATTTTATGTATCAAAAGATAATTGTTGGATCTCTCAAGCATCAAATGAAAATAAATATACAGTTATTTATCATTATTATGATATAAATGGTAATGAACAAACAACTTCAAAAGACTATTATATATTTGAAGGAATTACGCCGTCTTTTAATGTGATCAGTGTTGAAAATAGAAAATATTACACAAGTGATTTTGATTCTTGGGTTTATCGTGATGACTCTGGTAATGAATTAAAATACAATGATAGTTCTATTGTAATATCAAAAGGAAAGACGTATGATTTGTATTTAATAGATGAAATGAAAAACTATACAATTAATTATATAGATGTTAATGGTAAAGTTGAATTTGATTCATTGACAATTAATATAGATAACTTTTCAACTGTTTCTATTTTGAGTCCAGATAATACAGAGGATAGAACATTTGTGGGATGGTATTATACAAATCCATGGACTACAGATGATACTGTGATTACCCCTGGATTAACAGGTGAAAGCAATATTAAGGCTATTATAGATGTAATGGAAGACCAAGGTATAACTGAATTAACATTATATGGCAAATATACGACATTATGGTATGTATACTTTATTGTTAATAATGATGAATATACAGAAAGTATTTCATCTATACAAGTTGAAAACGGAAATCAAATTGTAAATCTTGATTCAATTTCAAATAAATTAATTGAAAAAGAAATAGATACATCATTTACAACATATTTCATCGGATGGTATACAAATAAGGAGTGTACTTCAGAGTTTAATAGTGATTCAAAGATTGAAAGCGATATTACTTTATATGCTAAATGGGAAGAGAAGATAGTTTTAGAATATTCAGATGGTATTACTTGGTATGTAACACCAGGTTCAACAATTAAATTAAAAGAGTTATTTGAGGAAAGTGATGATTATAAGATAAAATATACATACAAAAAATGGGTTATTAATGGTTCTAAATATGATGAAAATGCTGAATATCAAGTTCCTGATGATGTTTCTAATAATACAATTAGTGCAGAAGCAGACCATGATTGTGTATTTTATTATAAGGTGACAATTGAAAATAAGAGTACTGGCAATAAAGTTACTAAAAAATATAGAATTACTTCGATTACTGGAGAGTTATTTGATGGTGAGACATTTGACTGTTCTGAAAGCGAATCTATTACTGTATATATAAAGTCTGGCTCTACAGTAAATATTGAAATTAGAACAAAAATTGCAAGTGAAAGTAAATTTACTGTAACTGTATATGATTTATCTGGAAACCAAATTGGTAACAGCATAACACAAGATTCAATAAGGAATTCTAAAACATTAACATTTACAATGCCAAGTAGTGTAGTAACAGTGTCAACATCTTAATTTATTAATTCTCATTAATAAATACTCAAAATCAAAGAACTAAACCATAAAAAGTTTAGTTCTTTTTTTGCATTTTTCTCAAGCATTCATATTTAAAATTCAAAAACATAATAACATTTTACAAGAAATAAAACACAAAATAATATCATTTATTAAAAATACAATATAATTTAAATAACAAAAAATATTAAAAAACCACCCCCATATAAAATTTAAAATCAAAACCACTAAAATTAATAATTTTACAAAAATTAAAAAAATATAAAAATATAAAAAAATAAAAGTAATGATAAAATTATAAAAAATTATTAAAAAAATAAAATCATAAAAAATATAAAAATAAAATCCAAAAATTAAATAAAAACAATAACAAAAAATAAATGATTTTGTTATTTAATATTTCCCCTTAAATTTTAGTCATAATCTTCTTTTTAATTTTTCATTGCTAATTTTATTTGATGCTTTTTAAACCAATTATAAACAAAATTTTGGGTTTTACAAAAAAATATATTAAGCGATTAAAAATTGCTTTTTACAACACAATGTTATATAATATATTTATAAAAATATTAAAAAAAGGAGAAAAAAATGAATTTTAATTTTCACAAATTTTTTGAAATAATTTTATCCATCGCTTTAACAATAATTTTTGCCCTTGGATTTTATTTTTTAGGTTTCTTCTTAAAAGATATAAAAATGGTAGAATATGTCTTAATTTTTATCTTCATTTTTGCCATTTTAATCATTATTTTACAAGTTTTTAAATACGAAAAATTCAAGAAAAAAAATGTAAATAATAGTGCAGAAGAAGAATATAAAAAAGTTGTAAAATATCAAGAAAAAGCACAAGATTTTAATCAGTTTTCTAAAACTTTAAGGCAAAAAATAAGAAAATTTAAAGGAAAAATCTTTATTACACTCTTAATTGAATTATTTATTATTACTTTTTTTGGATATTTTAATGAAAAAAACACATGGATTTGTGTTTTAGAAATATTTATAATATATCCATTAATAGGAACATTAATTAAAATATCAAATCATAGTAGTATTAATCAAAAGTCTGAACAATATGAAGAAATTGAAAAAATAATTAATCATTGTAAAACAAAATTAAATATCAAAAAAGATATAATACCTTGCTATTTGCCTAGTGATGGCATTTCTGTATATGAAGAAATAAACAAAATATACTTAATGATTGGATTATATGATTTAATTGCACTAACAAAAGAAGAATTTGAAAATGTCTTATATCATGAAATGGCACATGTCCATAATGAAGATACTAAAATATCGTCATTATTCTTAAAAGAAAAAGAAAGAATAGATAGTTTATTGCATAATCTCATTTATAAAGAACTATTTTTTGAGTATATAGAAGTATCACAAGAAATAGAAATGTTTTTAAATTTTATCCAAATTGATAAAGAACGTTCCGCAGATAAGGTAATATTAGAATATGGAAGTAAACAAGTATATATTAATGGCCTTGCGAAAGTTATGTTAGGAGCGTATCAAGATAATTATCGTTTTCCATTAAATATATATCAAGAAGAACAACCTATAGAACATATGATTTCCTATGTTTATAATAAAAGAATTGATAATTATAATCAAAATAAAGAAATGTATAATCATTTTTTAACTAATAGTTTACAAAGAAAGTTTGATACTCATCCTTCATTTAAAGAAAGAATGAAGAATTTAAAGGTTGAAAGTTATATAATAGATTATGATTTTGATAGAAATGATGCTTTTTATAAGGATGTCGATAAACTAATAAACAATAAAGAAAAAGAATTATATGATTCATATAGTGAATCATGGGAACAAAATCATGAACATAGTTATTTGTTTTATGTTAATGAATATAATAACTTAAAGGAAAAAGAATTTGAAAAATTGAATCCAGATGAACAATTTAAATATGCATATTGTGTTCATGAACTTGAAGGTTGTAAACAAGCATATCCTTATTATTTAGAATTAATTAAACAATACCCTAATAATATTCATATTTTATATCATAAATCAATAATCGAATATGCACTTAATGATGAAAAATGTATCGAAGGTTTTAAAAAATGTATTTCTTTAGATAATTCCTTATCTCAAGAACTCTCAATGTTAATAGGAGCATTCATTAATAATAATGGTAGAGAAGATATAATAGAAGAATATCGTATGGAAACTCTTAATGAAATGCAAAAAGCTAAAGATGATCAAATATATCAAATTAAAAACAAAAAGAATATTTATCTAAAACATGACTTAAATAGTGAAGTTATCAAAACAATCAAAACAAAAATTCAAGAATTTACTATTATACAAAATGCATATGTTATTAAACAATTAGTAAATGAACATGAATATAAATATGGTTTATTAATAGAATTTAATAAAAAAGCAAAATTAGATGAAAAAAATAAAGTAATGGATCAATTATTTATATTTTCACAAACTTTAGATAAATTATATATTGATGATATTACCTATAGTATACATTTTAAAAAGATAATAAAAAAATTAAATATTGAAAGTTTAATAATTAAAGGACAGTCTTAAATAAGACTGTTTTTTAATTATTTTACTAAGTCATTATTAATTAGATTTTTTAACTTATAAAACTCTTATATTATTTGCCTATCTATATATGTTAAATATCAATATTAATTAAATGAATGTCATTAATATTTTTAAAAGGACAATATTTTAACAAAAGAGGCTGAAATATCACAATAAAGTCAAAAAAAAGAGGAACATCACATTCCTCTTTTCACATATTATCCTCTAGAACAATAAGATCCATCAGTAACATTAACAATAACTTTATCGCCTTCTTCAATAAATAAAGGCACTTCAACTTCAAAACCAGTTTCTAAAACAACTTTTTTTCTTGCTGATTGAGAAGTATTTCCTTTTACAGCTGGTTCAGCTTGAGCAACAGTTAAAGAAACTTTTTCTTCTTTTGTGGCAACGCCTAAGATATCACCTTCACACATTGAAACAACACAATTAGATTCTCCAGGTACAATAAAGTTTTTCATCCATTTTAAGTTTTCAGCAGGAACTTCTAATGTAGTGTAATCTTCATTATCCATGAATACATATGCATCTCCATCAACATAAGAGAATAACATATCTTTCTTGTCAATAATGCATTTGCGATATTTATTATTAGGGTTTAAAGTAGTTTGAATAATAGAACCACTCTTTAAATCCTTCATTCTAACACGCATAACCGCATTTCCTTTTCCCGGTTTCATGAAGTCTTGTTCTAACACTTGCCATACACTATTATTGTATTCAAATGTATGTCCAGCACGTAAATCGATTGCTGCAATCATTTCCATAAATATAATCCTAATCCTTTCTTCAAGTTATATATATTATAATATACACTAAAATGTATATAATTTCAAGTAAAAGTTAATAAAATATAGAATTTAATAATGAATTAACTAATTATTTTATCTTTCTTATTATATATATGATAATATTTATAAAAAGTACTATATCTCATACCCGCAACTAAAGCTGCTTCTTTAAAAGAAATCTTGTTAAACTTAACAAGATTAGAAGCTTCTAAAAAAGAGGTTGGTAAAACATATTTTGGTCTACCTAAATGAATGCCTTTTGCTTTCGCTATTTTTATTCCTTCCATTTGTCGTTGCTTGATGTTTGTTCTTTCATTTTCTGCTACGAACGATAGTACTTGCAAAAAAATATCACTAACAAATCTTCCAATCAAGCTAGTTTCACTGCGAGTATCTAAAAGTGGAAAATCAAGTACTAAAATATTGGCTTTTATAATTTTTGTAATATATGTCCATTCTTCAATTATCATTTCATAATTGCGACCTAAACGATCAATTGATTTAATTATTAACAAATCATTTTCTTTTAATTTTTTCTTTAATTTTTGATAATTAGGACGATTAAAATCTTTTCCACTTTGCTTATCCACATAAATAAACCTTCTTTCTAATCCTTGACTATACATTTCTTCTAATTGTCTATCAATTTTTTGTGTTAATGTTGAAACACGTACATAACCATATGTTTTATTCATGCCTTTCCTCCTAAAACTAAATTATAGCAAAAACCTTTTCATTTTTTATAAATATTATTTGATTTGATAAATAATTAATGTTATAATAAACATATAAATTAGTATATAGAAAGGATTTGGAAAATATGGCATATATTAATTATTCACATGATTTATTAGACAAGTTTTGTATGGAAGCTTTTCAAAAATTTGGTTTTACAAATGATGAAAGTAGAATAATCACAGATGTTCTTTTAATGTCTGATGATTTTGGAATTGAATCACACGGAATGCAAAGATTAGTTAGATATCATAAGGGTATTGAAAGTGGTTTAATACATATCGATGCTAAACCAGAAGTATTGTTTGAAACGCCAATTAGTGCTGTAATTGATGGACACTCTGGAATGGGACAATTATTAGGTCATAAAGCTATGGAAATGGCAATTGAAAAAGCAAAAACAAGTGGTGTGGGAATTGTTACTGTTAAAAATTCTAATCACTATGGTATTGCGGGATATTATGCTAGAATGGCAATGGATCAAGGTTTAATTGGATTCTCATGTACAAATTCAGAAGCAATCATGGTCCCAACATTCGGTAAAAAAGCAATGCTAGGATCTAACCCAATTGCATGTAGTGCACCCGCAGATCCTTATCCATTCTTCTTTGATGCTTCCACAACTGTTGTAACACGTGGAAAACTAGAAATATATAATAAGAAAGGTGAACCTATTCCAACAGGATGGGCAGTAAATAAAGACGGAGTTTCATCAAATAATGCTACAGAAGTATTAGGAAATATTAAAGCTCATGAAGGTGGAGGAATTGTTCCATTAGGTGGCGATACTGAAATGTTAGGTGGTCATAAAGGATATGGTTATGGTATGCTTTGTGAATTGTTCTCATCAATTTTATCGTGTGGCGTAACATCAGCTCACACAATGCAAAATGGATTCTCAGGAATCTGTCATGGATTCATGGCTATTAACCCTGCTTTCTTTGGTAATCCTGATGAAATTAAGAAGCATTTTAGTGAATATTTAACAGAATTAAGAGAAAGTCCAAAAGCTAATGGTGCTGATAGAATTTATACACATGGTGAAAAAGAAATGTTAGCAATCGAAAAAGTTAAGGAAGAAGGAATTCCAGTTAACGAAAACACAGTTAGAGAAATGATTGAAATGGCCAAATATTTAGGAATGGATTATAAGAAATATTTTGGTGATTTCGATGTTGAAGGAAATAATAAATTTAAGAGTGCATATTAGAAAGAGGTAATAAAATGGCTGAAAAAACTGTATATGAAAGAAGTTTAGAATTACATGAAACTAATCATGGAAAAGTAGAAGTAATATCTAAAGTTCAAGTTACAAATAAAGAAGAATTGTCACTAGCTTATACACCTGGAGTTGCAGAACCTTGCCGTAAGATTCATGCAAATCCGGATGATGTTTATAAATATACTGCCAAAGGAAATTTAGTTGCGGTTGTATCTGACGGAACAGCTGTATTAGGACTTGGTGATATTGGCCCACTTGCTGGTATGCCAGTTATGGAAGGTAAAGCAATTCTATTTAAGGAATTTGCCAATGTGGATGCATTCCCAATTTGTTTAGATACAAAAGATGTTGATGAAATAGTTGAAACAGTTAAAAGAATATCTCCATGTTTTGGGGGAATTAATCTAGAAGATATTTCTGCTCCAAGATGTTTTGAAGTTGAAAGAAGATTAAAAGAAGAATTAGATATTCCGGTATTTCATGATGACCAACACGGAACAGCAATCGTTGTATGTGCTGGATTAATCAATGCTTTAAAAGTAGTTGGTAAAAAAATGGAAGATGCACGTGTTGTAATTAATGGTGCTGGTTCAGCTGGAATTTCAATTTGTAAATTAATGTTGCAATTTGGAGTTGGTGATGTAGTACTAGTTGATAAAGATGGTGCTTTATGTCCAGGCCAAGAGTGGATGAACGAAGCTCAAAAAGCAATGGCTGAAGTAACAAATAAACATAAACAAACAGGACCATTAAAAGAAATTATTAAAGATAAAGATGTATTTGTGGGTGTATCTGCTCCAAATTTAGTAACAGCTGAAATGGTAAAGACAATGGCTAAAGATCCAATAATTTTTGCTATGGCTAACCCAACACCAGAAATTATGCCAGATGTTGCCAAAGAAGGTGGAGCTAAAGTTGTTGCAACAGGAAGATCAGATTTCCCTAACCAAATTAATAATGTATTAGTATTCCCTGGAATATTCCGTGGTGCATTAGATGTTAGAGCAAGAAATATTACAGAAGAAATGAAAATGGCAGCAAGTCGTGCTATTGCATCTCTTGTGACAGATGAAGAATTGAATCCTGATTATATTATTCCTTCTCCATTTGATAAACGTGTATGTTCAGTTGTTGCAAAAGAAGTAGGAAGAGTTGCACGCGAACAAGGAATCGCAAAAATATAATAAACAAATGTGCAATTAATTAATTGCACATTTTATTAGAAAGGATTAAAAAATGGCAAATATTAAATTACCTTATTATAAGGGACATATAGATTTAAATATTGAAGATGAAAAAATATCCGCAATATTAGTTTCCAAAACAGAGCAATATAAAGTTGAAAAATCAGAAAAGGAATTAGTAATTGATGCATTAAATAATCCTATTAATTCTCTTCCTTTATCTGAACTTGCCAAAGATAAAAAACATATTGTAATTATTTCTAGTGATCATACACGACCAGTACCAAGTCATATTACAATGCCTATTATTTTAGAAGAAATTCGTAAATATAATAAAGATGTTAAAATCACAATTCTTATTGCAACGGGAATGCACCGTCCAACAACTCATGAAGAATTAGTTAATAAGTATGGCAAAAAAATAGTAAAAGAAGAAAACATTGTGATACATAATGCTTATAATGATGAAGATATGGTATTTAAAGGAGTACTACCTTCAGGTGGAGAATTGTGGATAAACAAATTAGTTGACGAATGTGATTTATTAATGAGTGAAGGATTTATAGAACCACATTTCTTTGCGGGATTCTCTGGTGGAAGAAAATCTGTTTTACCTGGAATTGCCTCTAAAAAAACTGTTCTATGGAATCATAATGCTCGCTTTATCGCAAACAAAAATTCTCGTGCAGGGAGTTTAGAAGACAATCCAATTCACAAAGATATGTTATTTGCGGCTAAACAAGTAAACTTACAATTTATTTTAAATGTTGTTATAAATGGTGATAAACATATTATTCAAGCATTTGCGGGAGATTTGGAACAAGCACATGCTCATGGATGTGAGTTAGTAAAAGAAATTGCGGAAGTTGAACCAGTAATGTCGGATATTGTTATTACTACTAATGGCGGATATCCATTAGACCAAAATATATATCAAACAGTAAAAGGAATGACTGCAGGTGAAGCTTGTGTAAATGAAGGTGGAGTTATAATTATTTGCTCGTCATGTGCTGATGGTACAGGTGGAGAATTCTTTTATAACTTATTAGCGAATGCCAAAGATGCTAAAGATGCATATCAAAAATTAAATGATGTTGCACCTGAAAATACAGAATTTGATCAATGGGAAGCACAAATATTAGCACGAATTTTATGTAAAGCAAATGTAATAATTGTTAGTGATAAATGCGATCCTAATTTAATAACAAACATGCATATTATACACGCATATACGATTGAGGAAGCATTAAATAAGGCATATGCCATTGTTGGAAAGGATAAAAAGATTACGATTATTCCTGATGGAATTAGTGTAATATTTAAAAAGTAATGAAAAAAGTTAATTTATTGTTGTTTATATTATTGATTGTCACCATGTTAGGGTGTGTTTCAGAAAAAACAGATTATTTAGTTTATGAATTATTGGAAAGTGGGGATGCATATTCTGTTGTAAGTTATCGTCAAGATGCAAAAAAACATACTATCCCGGATGAATATAATGGCTTACCAGTAACAGAACTTAATACTTCCGCATTTGAAAATAGTCAAATGGAAGAATTGTATATTGGAAAAAATATACAATATATGGGATGGTATGTATTTTCGGAATGTTTAAATTTGAAGAAAATTATAGTGGATAACGAAAATGAATATTATTCATCCACAAAAGATGGAATATTATTTAATAAAGATTTTACATCTTTAGTTGCTTTTCCACAAAATTTAAAAATGGAAAGTTATATAATTCCTGATACCGTAATAGAAATAAATTATTTTGCTTTTGAAAATAATTTACATTTAAAAGAAGTAACAATTGGTAATGGAATTGAGACTATAGAAGGATCTTGCTTTTATAAAGCAAAAGCATTAGAAAAAGTGATTTTTCATAAAAATGTTAAACAAATTACTAGATATGCATTTTTTGGCTGTGAAAAACTAGAAAGTATTGAATTACCAGAAAATTTAGAATCTATTGGAAGTTCTGCCTTTTCTAATTGCATATCATTAAAAACAATTACTATACCTTTAACGGTTGATTCTATTGGTTCTAATGCCTTTTACGGATGCACTGAACTTACAATTAAATGTTTAGTATCAAAAAGACCTAATGGATGGAATCGTGAATGGAATGGCGGAACAAAGGTTGAATGGACTAAATAAGCACCTATTTTTATGATGTGCTAAATGGGAAGTCGTACAACATATAGTTGTACAACTTCCTTTTTTGTATACAATAATAAAAAACTGTGAAAAACTATTGCTATTATCACAAGAGAATTTCACAATAATATTGTATTTTTATAAAAGGAAAAGAACATGGATTTTTACAACTAAGTGTTTATAATGATTTTAATCTATTTTTAAGATCTTATTGAAATACAATATTTTATTTTTTAATATTTATGAATTATTATAATATAATTAAATATGGCTACATTATATATTATATTTTTAATATCATTTATTATATTTTTGGGTATTCCAATACCTTGCGAAGTTTTTATGCCTTTTGTGGGTGGATATATTAAAGAAAACAATTTATCTTTAATATATATTTTTATTATTAATTGTTGTTCATTTTTTGGAGCTCTTTTACTATATATAATAGGAAAGAAATTTAAAAAAGTTATAAAGTCTAAAAAAATAAAACGAACAATTAACTATTATAATAGTAAAGGAAGCCTAGTTATATTATTGGCTAGATTTATTCCAGTAGTTAGAATTTATATATCATTTGTTTCGGGATTTAAAAAGGATTCATTTATAAAGTTTATGATTTATACATTTTTAGGTATTATGATTTCTAATTCTTTTCTTATTATATTAGGTTATGTATTTTATAGTAACATTCCTTTTATTTTGATATATATAAATAAAATTAAAAATATAGTATTGTTAATTATAATAATTTTTATATTATATAGAATAATTAAAAAAATATAGACAATTACTAGGTAGTGTGGTAAAATAACTATATTATTAAGAAGGGGGAGTATGAATGAAGAAAAAGAATAATTTGGGTAAATTATTTAAATGGGCAAAACCTCATTTAATATTACTTATTATGATTATGATTATAACGATTGTTGTCCCTGTAACATATTCATATGTTCCACAATTTATTAAGTATGTATTTGATTATGTTCTTGAGCCTAATCCAGATGCCACAAATACATTACCTAAATTCTTGCTAGAATTTTTTAATTCGTTTGAAGATTTAGAAAATGTATTAGTTGTAGGTGTGGTACTTGTTATATTTCAATTATTCCGTGGGCTTTTAATGTTTTTGAATGGAGTATTAAAAGGAACATTTGCGGAACGAATTGCATATGATATGCGTACAAAGTTATATAATCATATTCAGGATTTGTCATTTTCTTACCATAGTTCTGTAGATACAGGTGATTTGATTCAAAGATGTACATCAGATATTGATACCATAAAGAGTTTTATTAGTACGCAATTACCAGAAATTCTTTATATATTTGCTTCTTTTATTTCTGGAGCATTACAAATGGCAAATATCAATATTAATATTATGTTTATAACATTATGTGTTGTACCTATTACTATTACATCAAGCTTTATTTACTTTAATTATGTACAGAAGAAATTTGAAGAAGTTGAAAATTATGAGTCTGATATGACAGTAGCACTTCAAGAAAGTGTAAATGGAGTAAGAGTCGTTAAGGCTTTTGCGAGAGAAAAATTTGAAATTGAAAGATTTAATAGTAAAAGTAAGAAGTATAAAAATGAAAGTTTTAAGTTAAATCGTGCAATGGCTTTTTATTGGGGATTTAGTGATGGTTTAACATTATTACAATATGCGGCTACAATTGGTTATTGTATACATCTTGCTAAAACGGGATTGTCAACTGGAGATATTGTTGTATGTATTGAATATATTTCAATGCTTGTATATCCAATTAGAAGTTTAGGTAGAATAATTGGTGATTTTGGCAAAGCAACAGTTGCGGCTGGAAGAGTAGATGAAATATTAACTACACCTACAGAATACGTAAATAATGGGACTGAAAAACCTATTATTACTGGTAATATTAAATTTGCTAATGTTTCATTTAAATTTGATGATACTGATAAACATTTATTAGATGGTGTGAGTTTTGAAATTAAGTCTGGCGAAACAGTAGCTATTGTGGGGAAAACCGGAAGTGGAAAAAGTACTATTGTTAATATGTTAGTTAGAATGTTAGAATATGATAAAGGAAGTATAACTTTAGATGGAGTAGAATTAAAAAATATCGATAAACATTATGCTCGTGAAAATATTGGTATAATTTTACAAGACCCATTTTTATATGCGAAAACAATATACGAAAATATAAGTATTGCATTACCAAATTCTAATGAAAAGAAAATTTTTGCAGCAGCAAAAACAGCCGCAATTCATAATGATATTTTATCTTTTGATAAAGGTTATGATACAATTGTGGGAGAAAAAGGAACAACGTTATCAGGTGGACAAAAACAAAGAATTGCTATTGCAAGAATGTTAGTTTTAAATAAACCAATAATCATATTTGATGATAGTTTAAGTGCACTAGATACAAAAACTGATTTACAAATTCGTAATGCATTAAAATTAAAAGATGAAAAAATGACATCAATTATTATTACGCATCGTATTACTACTGCTAAAGAAGCAGATAAGATTATTGTTTTAGAAAATGGAAAAGTATCCGCAATTGGAACACATGAAGAATTATCTCAAAAACCAGGATTATATAAATCCTTATGGGACATTCAAGGAGCATTAGAAAATGAATTCTTGAATATGGTTAATAAGGAGGTGAATGAATAATGGAAAATTATGAAGAATTTGAAGAACAAGAAGAGAAGTTTAGTGCTGGAGTTTGGAAAAAAATTCTATCTAAAGTTTTCAAAAGAAAAAAGAATATTATTATAATGATATTTTCTGTTATTATGTTAGCTGGTCTTGACATTTTTACACCATTATTAAATTCAAAAGTTATTGAAGTGTTTTTCTCAGACAATCCTGCTTTTGAAAAAACATGGTTATATATTGGTATTTATATTGCAGTTGCAATCGCTTATATGGTCGTTATTTATACTTTCTTAAATATGGCCGGAATTGTGGAAGTTAATGTAGCGGATGAATTAAGAACAGAAGCGTTTGTGAAATTACAAGAATTACCATTTAGTTATTATGATAAAACAGCTGCTGGATGGATTATGGCTCGTTTAACAAGTGACTCTAGAAAACTTGCAGAAATTATTTCTTGGGGAATGGTAGATTTTGTTTGGGGCATTGGAACAATGATTGGAATATTAATAATATTATATGTCATATTTTGGCCACTTGCTTTAATTATCACTATTTTAACGCCAATACTATTTTTAGTATGTATGCATTTTAGAAAATCAATTCTAAAATCATATCGAAGTGTTAGAAAGATAAATTCAAAAATTACTGGTTCATATAATGAAGGAATATTGGGAACAAAAACTACTAAGACATTAGTTCTTGAAGAAACTAAATCTAAAGAATTTGAAGTACTATGTTCTGATATGAAAAAGAATTCTATTAAAGCTGTTATTCGTTCTTCAATTTTTTGGCCTTTAGTTTTAGTTCTAGGTTATGTTGGGGTTGCTATAACACTTCGTGTTGGTTCAGGATATGTTATAGGAGAATTTGGAACATTAACTATTACGGTCTCAGTTTTATATTTATTTATTAACTATACAACAATGTTTTTCGACCCAATTATGCAAATTGCGAGAATTCTTGCAGAACTTCAACAAGCACAAGCATCTGCGGAAAGAATAATGCAGTTAATAGAAACAAAACCTGAAATTGAAGATACCGAAGAAGTAAAAGAAAAATATGGAACAATTATGAATCCAAAACGTGAAAATTGGGAAGAGTTAAAAGGTGAGATTGAATTTAAAAATGTTAATTTCTCTTATATTCCTAATGAATTAGTTTTGAAAAACTTTAATCTTCATATTAAACCAGGTACTAGTGTTGCTCTTGTTGGTGCTACTGGAAGTGGAAAAAGTACAATTGTTAATTTAATTTGTCGATTCTATGAACCAACAACTGGTGAAATTTTAATTGATGGAAGAAACTATAAGGAAAGATCTATTGGATGGTTGCATGAAAATTTAGGATATGTTTTACAAAGTCCGCATTTATTCAATGGGACAATTATGGAAAATATAAGATATGGTAGATTAAATGCAACTGATGAAGAATGTATAGCTGCCGCTAAAGCTGTTAGCGCTGATGAATTCATTCAAACATTTGAAAATAAATATCAAACAAATGTTGGGGAAGGTGGTTCTAAATTATCACAAGGTCAACGACAATTAATTTCTTTTGCTAGAGCATTAATTGCTAATCCTAAAATATTAATTTTAGATGAAGCAACATCTTCAATTGATACTGAAACAGAAGTTTTAATTCAAGAAGTAATTAATAAATTATTAAAGGGTAGAACATCTTTTATTGTTGCACACCGATTATCCACAATTATTAATGCAGATTTAATTTTAGTAATTAAAGATGGTGAAATTCTAGAACAAGGAAATCATAAGGAATTATTAAAATTAAAAGGAGAGTATTATAATTTATATAAAAATCAATTTATTAATGAAGAAATGGAAAAAACAAAATTATAAAAATGGTGGCTTTTCAGTCACCATTTCTTTTCATTAAATTGAACATTAGTATAAAAACAATTGTAACATAAATTTGTTATGTAAAAAAAAGCATAACAATTGTAAGAGTCAATTATTTTAATTATATGAAAATAATTGCTATTGTAAATTTAATATGCTATAATTAAATGCATAAAAAGTGAATTTATAATAAACTCACTTTTTATTTGATATATGTGAAAGGGAGAGGAGAAGTATGATGCAACTAAATATTTAATTTATTCAGTTGCACTATTATTATTATCCTTTTAGTTAAATATATACAAAAAATTTTATAAAAAGAAAGGAAAGTTTTATGCGTATTATTACAGGTAAACATAAAAGTCGTAAACTAGTAACGTTAGAAGGAAATAACACACGTCCTATGATGGATGTTATGAAAGAATCTGTTTTTAATACGATTGGCCCATATTTTGATGAAATAGAAGTATTAGATATATTTGGTGGTAGTGGAGCATTATCATTAGAAGCTATTAGCCGTGGTGCAAAACATTCATTTATTGTGGAATTAAGTAAAGAAGCCGCAAAAGTGATTTCCACAAATATTAGTAATTTACATGAAGAAAATAGCGTAACACTAATGAATGTGGATTATAAAATTGCTCTAAAAAAATTGCAAGGAAAGAAATTTGATTTAGTATTTTTGGATCCACCATATCGAATGAACATAACTAATGAATTAATTGATTATTTAGTAGAAAATGAATTTTTGAATAATAATGCTTATGTTGTGTGTCATTATATTAAAGGTAATGCGGAAGAAAATAAAAGATTGAAATTAGTTAAAAAATATATTAGGGGAACTGCGGAAGCATCCATATATGAATATAGCGAAAAATAAAGTGACTATAGAAGATAAAATGAAACGAATAATGATATACTTAATAATAGAGATATCATTATTTTTTATTACATTTATGGATTGAATAATAATACATAATCCTTGAAATGATATAAGAAAACAACAAAGCAAATAATTATTATAATTTTTAAAATATGGAAGCCCAGAACTTATCTCAATAAAATTTAATAAAGATGTTAAGTTGATATTACATTTATTAAATATAAATACAAGTGATTCTTTAAGAACATTAAAAAAACACGAAAGACAAGCTACAGATAAAACAATAGTAATTATATTACTAATAGATTCTGAAAAATCATTATATGAATAAGGACTATAAAAAGATTGACTATTAGATAATTGTAGCTTATAAAATTTTTCACAAATAAATATTGTAATAAGTGAGGATATAAAGTATATAATATAAAACTTAATACCAAGAAAAGAAATTACAAATAAGGGATTAAAAAAAATGGAAAAGTAACATAATTTTTTGAAATCATTATTAGTAATATGCTTTTTATTATATTCAATATATGATAAAGATATAGCACCAGGATTTCCTAATAACATACTTACTAGAAAAATACTATAACTTCTAACATTTTCAAATGAAATCAAAGCTTTTAAAACTTTGGAACATTTGTTAAAGAAATTATTATTAATTAAATAGTAAGAGATTATATATAATAAGAAAAGAGATGGAAAAACTTTATAAAACCAAATATATAAAGAAGAATAAATAATATTCATAGTATTAGTATAGTTGAATAAAATATTAATAAATAATAATATTATAATAATTCCCATTATTCTTGTCCTCTATACATTATATGAGTAAGTGTAAATATTAAAACAAAAAAATGATTGATAAAAAGATGTAAAAGTGGTAAAATATATAATACATGTACATAGGTGGGTTTATGATTAAATTTATTGCAACGGATTTAGATGGAACATTATTTTATCCTAAAAGACGTATTAAGTTGTTAACTAAGAAAAATAGAAATTTTATAAAGCAATATATTAGTGAAGGTAATGAGGTTGCATTGGTTTCAGGACGCAATCACTTTATAAGCAAAAGAATTCAAAAAAAGATTAAAAGCAGTATTGATATGGTTGCTTGTAATGGTTCGGTTGTTTATCGTGGAAATAATTTATTAGTTGATTTTCCTATGGACCATAAGCAAGTATATGATTTTTATTTAAAAAACAAAAAAAATAAAAAAATTCTTACATGGATTGTTATGACTGATCAAGATAATATGATAGTTGTTCATAATAGTTTATCTTCATTTTTAAGAGTTATATATCGATTGGCACTTTTATTTCAGTTTCAATATAATGGTAAATGTAAATTTGGTCATAGAAGATTTAAGAAGATGATTGATAATCCAAATGTTAAAATATATAAAGTTATGGCTATTTATGGATTAGGTAAGAAAGCAATGGAAAGAGCTCGCTTGGCAGCTAAAGATTTAGCAAATGAATATAAAAATGAGTTTGAAGTTATGTGGTCAAAAGAATCTGTGGAAATAATGAATCATGGAGTTAATAAAGCAAGTTCATTAAATTATTTAATTAATGAATTAGGTATATCAAAAGATGATGTTGCTGTTGTTGGTGATTCTGGAAATGATTTACCATTATTTGAAAGTTTTCCACACAGTTTTGTTATGTCACATGCTCATGATGAAATAAAGGATAAAGCAAAAGTTGAAATTGATGGATTTTATTGTTTAGAAAAATATGTAAAGTAATTTTAAAAAGTGGTTGCAAATAGTTTTTATTTGTGATATAATATCATTGCTTTTAAAAGTACTTCTCCCAGTAGCTCAGCTGGATAGAGCAACGGCCTTCTAAGCCGTGTGTCGAAGGTTCGAATCCTTTCTGGGAGGCCATTTTAGAAATTATAGTAAATAACTAAACTCATACTATAGTTATTTTTTAAATTTTTAACATATGCTACTAGTAGAGATATATCGATATGCACCTAAAATAGGATTGCGGTATGTCTTTTTTTATTTCATGTGAGTTAAATTATAATATCTATACAAGATAATATTTGTTATAAAGAAGTATTGAGAATTATAATAAATTTTCCTTGCATTATTTTCTTTTTTCACATATAATATACTAAACGTCGGAACACATGTTGTTCGTCGGGAGGTGCACATACTACACGTTTTTACTTTTTGAAAAACTGAACTTGTGTTTGCTAGGTATGCTAAATACGGCTATAACAATACTAATATTCGGTTTGACTTATTAATAAAAGCGTTTGCTAGGTATGCTAAATACGGCTATAACAATACAGTTTTCACCTCCTATTTTTTTTATTCGAAGTTTGCTAGGTATGCTAAATACGGCTATAACAATACCCCATATCTTAGCCAATCCATCGGAAAAAGGTTTGCTAGGTATGCTAAATACGGCTATAACAATACCCCATATCTTAGCCAATCCATCGGAAAAAGGTTTGCTAGGTATGCTAAATACGGCTATAACAATACTTTACCAAGTTTCGCATCTTCAATAAGTCTGTTTGCTAGGTATGCTAAATACGGCTATAACAATACAGCATTTAATGAATTTTGGACGGAATACCCGTTTGCTAGGTATGCTAAATACGGCTATAACAATACCAATATCGCTCCATTCAAAACCTCTAATAGGTTTGCTAGGTATGCTAAATACGGCTATAACAATACTTCCTCAACTAGAGTTTGTCCGTTTGCTTGTTTGCTAGGTATGCTAAATACGGCTATAACAATACATATAATGGGGGTGTCTTTAAAGGAGGTTAGTTTGCTAGGTATGCTAAATACGGCTATAACAATACCGTGCGCGTGCGCGATAAAACGCGTTTTTTGTTTGCTAGGTATGCTAAATACGGCTATAACAATACAATATTGAATTGTTGAATATATATTCATATGTTTGCTAGGTATGCTAAATACGGCTATAACAATACCGAAAGCGGATGTAATTTCCGCAAGTTGGTGTTTGCTAGGTATGCTAAATACGGCTATAACAATACAATGACATCTGCGTTTAATATTGAATTATGTTTGCTAGGTATGCTAAATACGGCTATAACAATACTTTCTTCTGATAATGATTGAAAACTACCTTGTTTGCTAGGTATGCTAAATATGACGTTAATGATACATATAAATGTCAGTTTTACCAAATTTGTCTACTATAGGTTATCTTTTTTTATTAAAATACTTGATTTTTTTAAATTTTTAGCATATAACAATAACAACAAAAACAAATAATTTGTTTATCGCCACCGTATGAGATGTGGCGTTTTTTATTTCTTGTGAATCAAATTATGATATCTTTACAAGATAACATTAGTCGTAAAAAAAGGTATTGGCAATCGCAATGAATTTTCACCTTTTTTATTAAAATACTTGATTTTTTAAAATTTTTAGCATATAATAATATCAACGAGGTGAAATTCCTCACGCTTAACTATACATAGTTAAGATAACTGCTGACTTTTGTATCAGCAGTTATTTTAATTTATACGTCTTTTTGCAATCGATTTGATTTTTTACCGTTTATGTTTTTAGGATAATAATTTTGTACACATGTAGGAGTTTTTAATGATACCATTAAGAAAATAGAATGTTAATTTTACCAATTTTGTTATTATCGGTTATCCTTTTTTATTGATAATTATAATTATCACAGATTAATCATAAATTTTTTGCTCTTTTATTAAAATACTTGATTTTTTTAATTTTTGAAGATATAATAATATTAAGAAGTAAGTCTCTGAAAAGTGCCCATGATTGGCACGAGCTTACTTCTTTTTTTTACATTTTTTTTTGACAATTACAAAAAAAGTAAATTTTGTATTTCATTTTTTATAAGATTTACCAATAAAAGTTAATTAATTCATCTCTAAATCAACATAATGTTTAATATAAAATTAAAAGTTTGTAGTCAGTTGACTAAGGTTTGCTGGATTTATTCGCAAGCGATATATTGAAAATATGTAACAAAAATGTTGCAAACTCAATTCAAATATTATATAATACTGTTGAGGTATATTTATGAAGAAGTTATATAAAATAGCAGAAATTTATAATAATATAGAATTAAAAGAAATGGCAGTTGAAGAACAAGAAAAATGGCTAAGAGCAAAAATTGTAATGCAATTTGTATTTTTACGAGAAAAACTTGGGTTTACTCAACAAGAGATTGCTGATAAAATGGGTGTAAAGCGCCAACAAATAACAAGATTTGAAAATATGAATAATTCACCAACATTATTTTTTCTAGTAAAATATGCAAATGCATTAGATACAGAACTTGATGTTCTTTTAAGAGATGTTGATTTAATAGAGGTGAAGAATAATGAATAAATATGAGATTGTTAAGTTTAATAATGATTCAGTAGAAGTTGATGTAACAGTATCTCCGTTAGAGGAAACCGTTTGGTTGAGTCAAGAGCAAATGGCTTTGTTGTTTAATGTAAATATTCCAGCAATTAATAAACATATTAGAAATATAATTTCTGAAAATGAATTAGATGCAAGTTCAACTATTTCCAAAATTGAAATTGTTCGTTATGAGGGAAATAGGAGAGTAAAAGGAGTGGATTTAATAGAGGTGTCAAATGGAAAAAAACATATGAAATAATAAAATTTAACAACAATAATTTAGAAATAGATGTAATAATATCCCCTCTTGAAAAAACTATTTGGCTTACTATAGACCAAATTGCTTTACTATTTGGAAGAGATAAATCAGTAATTTCTAGACATATTAAGAACATATTTGAAATTAATGAATTAGAAGAAAATAGCTGTGTTGCATTTTTTGCAACTGAACTAAATAAATATGATCCACGTACTGGAAAAATGAGAAAAACAAAAGTAAATGTTAAAATATTTAATTTAGATGTTATTATTTCAGTTGGATATAGAGTTAATTCAATTATGGGAGTAAAATTTAGAAAATGGGCAAATGAGGTTTTAAAAGAGTACTTATTAACAGGTTATGTTGTTAATAAAGATAGAACTTTAGTAACTAATGAAAATTATGTAAGATTAATTAATAAAGTTGAATCACTTGATGAAAGAGTAAGTAATATTGAAAATAATTATAAACCACAAG
>CAZFAM010000007.1:0-56471 GCA_964516425.1 uncultured Bacteroidales bacterium
TATAAAACTCCATTGTTTTTCCTACATTCAACAACTGTTTTACATCTCTTTCAATGTAAGTGTTAATATATGAAGAAAAATAATTATTTCTTTCAATTGTATTAGTAACTATATCAGGCATTCCACCATTATAAATAATTTCAAAAACTTGTTTTGTATCTAATTTTGAATTAATATTTTTCTTTTTTAAATTTTCAATTTTTGGTTCGAACAAAGATGTATCATTATTAAGAATTTCATTTAAAGATAATGAATATAAATTTAAGACACCAATTCTTCCAGCAAGAGATTCACTCAGATCTTTCATTAATTTAAATTGTTGCGAACCGGTTAACCAAAATAAAGGCTTATTAGGAACATTATTTCTTAGATTATTTATTTTTTCTTCATCAACTATTATTTTTAAAAAAGGAAGTAAATTGGGAGCATATTGAATTTCATCAATTAATAAAGGAGTAGAGTATTGCTCTAAAAAATATTTAGGATCATTTAACGCAAGATTTCTTACATCTAAATCATCTAATGTCACATAATTCATATCATTATCTTTTACAAACTGTAGTACAGTAGATTTTCCAACTTGCCTTGCCCCTGTTAAAACTATTATTGGAAATTCAGAAGAAATTTTTCGAATTGTATTTTCTATATTTCTTTTTATGTACACAAAATCACGACCTTTCTGGAATACTATTACATTTTAGCCGAAAAATGTTGTTTTGTCAAGCATTCTTATTATTTTCAATTATTACATGAAAAATACGACTAGAAATTTCTAATATTAATTGTAATGAGAATATTCCACTTTTTTAATAATAGATATTTACTATCTTAGATAATATTATAGTTAATAATAATGTTTTTAAAAATTGTTAGAAATAGTCTTTTGATCTTTCAAATACTAATTACTGAATTATGTTTTTGTTTCAGAATCATTTAACAATGAATTTCAAACTAAATCTAATGACTTATGAAATATAGCTTTCTATTAAGTTGATGAGCAAAGACTACTTAAGGTTACTTTCAATCATTGATTAAATTGTGGGTAAACCCACAAAATTGCTTGCGAGGTATTGATATGATCATAAAAAAGATTATTATTTAAATCAACTAATTAATTCTAAACACAATGGAATGATTAAAGTTATTACAGGAATTAGACGTTCTGGTAAATCCTATTTACTTTTTGAGTTATTCTATAATTACTTATTAGACAAAAACGTAGATTCACACCACATCATTAAATTTGCTTTTGACTCTCAAGATTATTTAGATTTAATAGGTGAAGATTTATTAGATATCAATATAACAAAAAGAAAAGTTGATCCAAAAAAATTTAATGATTATATCAAAAATAAAATTATCGATAAAAACATGTACTATATCCTTCTTGATAAGATTCAATTATTAGATTACTTTGAAGCTATTCTAAATGGCTATTTAAGAAAAGATAATGTTGATGTTTATGTTACAGGTAGTAATGCAAAGTTTTTATCTAAAGATGTGATTACAGAATTTAGAGGTCGTGGATGGCAAATACATATTAGCCCGCTATCTTTTAAAGAATTTAAATCTGTCTTTAATGGTAGTAATGATGAAGCATACAATGAATATGCAGTCTATGGTGGTCTTCCGAAATTATTTGAATTCAAAACTGAAACTGATAAGGTGAAGTATTTCAATAACATTTTTGAAGAAACTTATTTAAAAGATATCATTGATAGAAATAAAGTTGCAAACATAGATGAATTAGGAGAGCTTCTTGATTTCCTTGCCTCTTCTATTGGGTCATCAACTAATCCTACAAAACTGTCAAATACATTTGCTTCTATTAAACATGTAAAAATCCATCCTGATACAATTAGAAAATATATTGATTATTTTGCTGATTCATTTTTAGTTGCCACTCCTAAACGTTATGACATTATCGGAAAAGGTTATATTAATTCGCCATTAAAGTACTACTTTTCAGATATGGGATTAAGAAATGCAAGACTTAACTTTAGAGAATTAGAACAACATAGACTTATGGAAAACATCGTTTATAATGAATTAGTTAGGCGAGGTTATAATGTGGATGTAGGTGTAGTTGAACTATATGAGCCAAATACTAAAGGAAAAAGCATTCTAAAGAAAACTGAAGTTGATTTTATATGTAACCAATCAGACAAAAGATATTATATTCAAGTAGCTTATACAATTGATAGTGAAGAGAAAATTATTCAAGAACAAAAATCACTTCTTCATATTAATGATGGCTTCAAAAAAATTATTATCGTAAAAGACTCTACTAAACCACATTATAATAACCAAGGTATTTATATAATTGGTTTATTCGATTTTTTACTGAATGATAATATACTAAATTTTTAATACACATATTTTAAAGTGAATCACCATTTATATAAATAATTTTGGTAGAATTCATAAAAAAATTCACCACTATAATAAGATGTAGTGGTGATTTTTTATTTCATATTAAATTAATTAATCTCTACTTTCATATTAGATCCAAGTTCAAAATGGTATTTTACAATTCCTAAATCAATTTTGCTATAAAACCCCTTACCTCTTTTTACAATAACTTTATCATTATCATAAATAAACTTAAACTTTTGTTGATTCATAGCAGTAGGTGCAAGCAATGCATATTCAACACCTTTTTTAAACCAGTCTGGCGTATTATCACTTACATTACTTACTTCATTAATTTTTTTAATTTTATGGCTAACTCCTTGTGTCTTTCCATATCCGATAGCCAAAACACAATATATTTTTTCTTTTTTATTTTTATTCACTTGGGCTTTTCCTTTACCATATGTCATTGCAACCCAACATGTATTAAGTCCTAATTCCTGGGCTTTTAAAACTATTTGCTCGCCATAATAACCTATTTTTTCATCTTGTCCCTTTACACCAATCAATGCAATATAATTTGATACTCCAGTAAATTTTCCATAGTGTGCCATAAAAGTATTAAATGCTTCTGGCTCATCATAAACTGCTTGAATATGTAAAATTGCTTCTTGATTTATTTTTGAGATTAATTCATTAAGAATCTCTCGTTTTTCAGATTCAATTCTTTTATTATCATATTGTCTAACGGAGTGTCTATTTTTAATTAGTTCTTCCATCTTGTATTCTCTTTCTATTCTGTTCTTAGTGCTACCACAGGATCTTTTTTAGCAGCAAGTTTTGCGGGAATTAATCCTGATATTAGTGTTAAACCAATACTAATAAGTACCATTATTATTGCGGTTGGCATAGTTAGTTTAGCAATTGTATAAATGCCTGTTATATTACCAACAATCAAATTAATTAATGCGGATAATAAATAAGTGATACCAATACCTATTAATCCTGAAATACTTCCAATAATAAATGTTTCCGCATTAAACAATCTCGAAACATCTTTTTTTCTACCTCCGAGTGATCTAATGACACCAATTTCTTTCACTCTTTCAATTACTGAAACGTATGTAATAATGGCAATCATTACAGTTGAAACAACAAGAGATAAAGCAGTGAAGGCAACTAAAGCACTTGTGACAATATTAATTAAGTTATTAACAACACTAATTACAAGTTCTAAATTATCTGTATATGTAATTTCAGATCTTTCACTTGCTAATATTATTTTATCGTTAATTGTGATTTCAGTCTCATCATTCCATTTTTCTAAATACTCAGTAACTAAATCTTTATGATTAAAATCTAATGGATATATTTTAATTTGATTAGGTAATTCACATCCACCTAATTCTCTAAGAGTTAATGAATAGATTTCACTAGATGTTGTTCCTGTCATTGACCCAATTAAATTATTTAATGATGATGTTGTTCCCACAAAACCAGTAGCATTTTCATATAACGTATCCTCAAAACTATATGAGAATTGATATGTAATACCAACATTATTGCCATTAAAGTATGTTGAACTAAATCCTTCTTTTTCATTAGTATTTAAATAGTTAACAATTTTGCTATTTTTACTATCATTGATAACTTGTTTTGTAAGATCTTCTGTATAATATATTCCACTAGTTAATGATGTATAATTCACCCCTTCTTTAGGACATAAAATACAAGTAATTGTTAGTTCAATGCCATCTTTCCATTCTCCTTCATATGCATTATATGTAAACGGATTAATTTGTGATAATGGATTCATTTCATTAGTTTGATTATAGACATAATCATTAGGATAATAAGTAAATGTTTTTCCTAATAATTCTTGATATGTAAATGTACTTTTATCAAGTGTACTATCGTATTTTTCATCACCTGTAGATTTATAACAAATATTAAAAAATTGTTTTTGTGAATAATATCCTAATTTTCCTAATAATAAATCACTCCAACTTTCATTTTTATCTACTACAATCATAATTTCATTTGCTTTTTCAGGCAATTTACCTGTATCAGAAATAACATCATATTGTGATAATATAAAATCTTGATCACTGGGCATTTGCATAAATGAATCACTTAAAGATGATACATATGATGCATAATCTTTTAGTGTAGTATTTTTTAACATACAAGTATATAAATATTCTATTGCTCCAAGTGACATTCTTTGTTTACCATAGTGTTCTAATTCGATATCTGTATAAATATTATTTTTTATTTCAATACCATACTCTTTCACAATTGTTTTATAATATTCTTCTGGCATTTGATCTATGAAATTAACATAATCACTTGTAATATCATTTTTTACTAAAGCCGAATTTGCTACTTCACTTCGTTTAACTAAATAATCAATATTATAATCAACATCAATAATGCCATCTTTATATGAGTTTTTTAAGGCCTCATTTTTTTGACTTGTGGATGCATTATTCATAATCATACTTAAGTTCATTGCCTCTTCACTTATTGTGATAGGATTTCCTGATAACATATCACTTTGCATATCAGATACATAATTGGTTACACCTGTAGATACAGATAAAACAGTCGCAACGCCAATTATGCCAATTGATCCAGCTATACAAACCATAAGAGTTCTTTTGAATTTAGATTTTAAATTTCTTGCGGACAATTTAAATGCAGTCCAAAACGATAATTTTGTTTTCTTATTTTTCTTTTCTTGTATATGACATATTTCTTCTTCATATGGATTAGAATCATATATAATATTACCATCTAATAACTTAACGATTCTTGTGGAATACTTTTCTGCTAATTCAGGATTATGAGTAACCATAATTACTAATTTATCATTACTGATTTCTTTAATTAAATTCATAATTTGAACACTAGTATTTGTATCTAATGCTCCTGTTGGTTCATCCGCAAGTAAAATATCCGGTTCATTAACTAAAGCTCTAGCTATAGCAACTCTTTGACATTGCCCACCAGACAATTGATTAGGCTTTTTATTATATTGATTAGATAATCCAACTTTATCAAGGGCATCTTTGGCTTTCTTTATTCTTTCTTCTTTATTCATTCCACTAATTGTTAATGCTAATTCCACATTTTCAAGAATTGTTTGATGAGGAATTAAATTATAGCTTTGGAATATAAATCCGATTTTATGATTACGATAAGTATCCCAATCACGGTCAGTATAATTTTTTGTACTAACACCATCAATACTTAAATCACCAGTTGTATAGTGATCTAAACCACCAATTATATTTAGTAATGTTGTTTTACCACATCCTGATGGTCCTAAAATTGAAACAAATTCATTTTTTCTAAAAGATATAGATATTCCTTTTAATGCTTCAACTTTCGTATCAGCAACAAAATAATCCTTTGTAATTTTATTTAATTTTAACATTTCTTCCTCCTTTACTTAATTCTGTTAAATATTTTCTTATTTAAAAAATAGCTAAATAGTTTGGCTACCAATTTTTTTTAATATATTAAATAATTGTTGTTGTTCTTCTATATTTAAACATTCTAATATTGATTCAATTACTTCTTGAATCTTTTTTTCTCTTTCTAAAAGAGCAGCTTCACCTAATGGCGTAAGTTCAACTACTGTTTTTCTTAAATCATTATCTGATTTTCTTTTAATAATATATTGCTTTTTTTCTAAAGTATTTAAAGCTACAGCAACTCTTGCCGTACTAATATTAAGTTTTTTAGAAATATCCCCTGCAATTACTTCATTATGTTGACTATTAATCACTTTTAATATAACAAACAATCCTTTATATCCATCTTCTAAAAGAGAGAATATTTTTTTAAAATTATCATTATTTAATGGTTCCATTATATTTGGAAAATAAAACTTTTTATTCATAAACACCAACTTTATCTAATACTATTAGATATTTTATAATATTATAATTAAATTGTAAATATAAATATAATTTCTCGATTAAGTTAAATTTAAGAATTAATTGAAAAAAGCCAAGGGAATAACCCTTGACTTTCGTTTACTAATACTAGCGACGTTCTTTAATACGAGCAGCTTTAGCAGATAATGTTCTAATATAGTTAAGTTTAGCACGACGTACTTTACCTCTACGTGCAACTTCTATTTTAGCAACAACTGGTGCATGAACTGGGAAAGTTCTTTCAACACCAACACCATAGCTATTTTTACGAACAGTGAAAGTTTCGCTAATGCCTCCACCACGTCTTTTAATTACTAAGCCTTCGAATACTTGAAGACGTTCTTTATCGCCTTCCTTAATTCTTACGTATACTTTAACAGTATCACCAGGACGGAATTCTGGAACATCATTTTTCATGTATTCCTTAGTAATTTGATCAATCAATTGTTGACTCATTGCATTCACACTCCTTATCTTCCAATGTTCATTCCTATCATGACAATAGTAGCGGAACACTGTGCTTTGGTTTATTAACCTTTAATAGTATATCATATTATTCATAAAAAAGCAAGGACTATTTCTTTTTTACTTTCAAATCTTTTACTTGCTCATAATCAACGATACCATTTTTAATTGCCTGAAGATATAACTTATCTAAATCATCCGCATTATAATTTATTAATAAATCTGGACGTTTATAGTATGTTTTCTTTAATGATTCAAACTTTCTAAATTTACGAATTTCTTCATGATTACCATTTACTAAAACACTTGGTACAGAATAGCCGTCATAAACACTTGGTTTTGTATACTGAGGATATTCTAATAAGCCAGTTACAAAACTCTCATCTTCTATAGAAGGTGCAGTAATAGCAGTAGGTATCAATCGTATTATACTATCCATAATTGCACAAGATGCAATCTCTCCACCAGTTAATATATAATCACCAATTGATATTTCCTCATCAATATAGTTGAGAACACGATTATCAATACCTTCATAATGACCACACACGATAATGATATGATTCTTTTCAGATAACTCCTCTGCTTTGACTTGGTTATATTTTGTACCTTGAGCACTAGTAATTATTTTATATGCTTTTTGATACCCATCAATACTTTTTAGACAATCAATTACCGGTTGACACATGACAAGCATTCCAGCACCACCACCATAAATAGTATCATCCACATTATGATGTTTATTAGCAGAAAAGGAACGAAAATCATGTACATTAATGGTAACTAGTTTTTTGTCAATTGCTCGCTTTATAATTGATGAATTAATAATGCCTTCAAACATTTCAGGAAAGATTGTTAATATATCAATTATCATACCAAACCTTCTATTTCTTCGATAAACATTTGTTTATTTTCTAAATCGATTTTTTTCACAAATTGCTTAACATAAGGAACCATAAAAGTTTTACTTTCTTTTTTTATTTCTAAAATCAAACCTTGTGGAACTTCAATTAAATCATTAACAACACCAATGTTTTCATTTTTTTGATTAAAACATTGTAAACCTATTAAATCTTCATAATAATATTCACCATCTTTTAATTCACTTCTATCATGTGGAACATATATATCTTTATTCACATATTCTAAAACATCGTTAATATTTTTTAAATCATTAACTGTAATTAATACCATACCTTTATGGATTCTAACGCTATTAACTATAATAGGAATTTGTTTTTCAATATATAACTTATTACCAATTTTAAAGCGATCAAAACTAGTATCTGATTTCACTTTTAATTCTCCTTTAATTCCGTGAGTACCAATTATTCTTCCAACCAAATACATTATTCTTGAACCTCTTTTCTAAATATTTTTCGAATTGTTTTTTTTATGGCTATTATCGGATGTAATCCGCAAGCACGAAGTGAATTTAAAATGGCAATTAGTGATACACCAACATCCGCAAATACGCCTTCACTCATTTTTGTATAATCTGGTATAATTGTAGCCATCAATAAAACTATCCCTTTAACAACTAAAGCAAAAATAATATTTTGTTTAATAATTTTAACAGTTTTATTAGCTATATTAATAGCTTCAATTACTTGCGATAAATCATCTTGCATTAATACAATATCAGCAACATCAATTGCGGCATCACTTCCGAACCCTCCCATAGCAATTCCGATATCTGAACAACTTAATACAGGGGCATCATTCATTCCATCCCCCACAAAAACAACTGATTGTTTTTTGTATTGTTTCTTTAATTTTCTTATTTTCTTCACTTTATCAATAGGTGACATATTAGCATACACTTTATCAATTCCTAATTCTTCAGCAACTGATAAAGCAACTTCATCATTATCACCAGTTATCATAGCTACATCAATACCACTATCTTTAAGTTTTGTAATGGTTTCAAAACTTTCTTCTCTAATTTCATCTGTTAACATTATATGACCTACGTATTGTTTATTAACCATTACATATGTTACTAAGCCATTAGTTTTGATGTTATTAATGTGCAACCCTAGTTCTTTGGTAAATTCATAGCTACCTACTGCAACTTCATCATCGTCAAGCATAATCATTGTGCCTTTCTTTGATGGTGATGGAAGATAAGTGATTTTTTCAAAATTTATATTTTCTTTTCCGTATTTATTAATAACTCCTTTGGCAATAGGATGAATAGATCCTGTTTCCGCATAAGCAGCATAACGTAATAACTCTTCTTCTGTAATATTTTTAGGATTAATTTCACTAACTACAAAATTTCCTTTTGTTAATGTCCCTGTTTTATCAAAAACAACTAACCCTACTTTATTTAAATTTTCTAAATAGTTACTACCTTTTATTAAAATACCTTTTCTACTTGCCCCACCAATGCCACCAAAAAATCCTAAAGGTACTGAGATTACTAATGCACAAGGACAAGATATAACTAATAGTATCATTCCAGGGTAAATTGAATCATGAATGTATTGTTGTAACGAAGATGCATCTTTTTGAAATATCAAAAAATTTAACAAAATAATAATTAAAGCTATTGCACATACAATAGGTGTATAATATTTTGCAAACTTAGTAACAAAAGCTTCACTTTTTGCTTTTTTAGTACTAGCATTACTTACCATATCTACAATCTTTGATACCATGGAATCATCATAAGATTTATTGACTTTGATTTTTAAATATCCATTAACATTAATTGTTCCACTTAATACTTTATCATTTACTTTTTTCTCTATATATTTACTTTCACCAGTTAATGCGGATGTATCAAGAGATGCTTCACCTTCAATAACAGTACCATCTAATGGTACACGTTCACCTGGCTTAACTATGATTATGTCACCAACTACAATTTCCGCTGGGTCCACAGTAACTTCTGTATCATTAACAATCATAGTTGCATGTTCAGGTTTAATATTAATCAAAGAACTAATCGATTTTCTTGAACTATTAACCGCATATTCTTGTAATAACTCTCCAATTTTATAAAAAATCATTACCATACATGCTTCTGTAAATGACCCAACAATAAAAGCCATAATAGTAGCAATACTCATTAAAAACTTTTCATCAAAAACATGACCTGATTTTAAATTTCTAAAGGCACCTAATAAAACATCAAAGCCAAGTAATATGTAACTAATCCCATACATAATAACAAGGATTAAATGTTCACGAACTTTCAAATTTCTCAAATCAGTTGGATCAAATTCATTACTACAATGATGATTAAATACAATATAATGTAATATTAAAGCAACAGCAACTATTGAAGCACCAATAATAAATAAAATTTTATTAACTTTTTTTATTGGTTCAACTTCTTTAACCATATTACTTTTTTTAACAACGGGATTAATATTTCTATCGACTTGGTCAGTTATTTTTTTTACTTCTTCTATTAAATTATCTAATAAATTTTTATCAGTAGTTTCAATAATAAATCTCGTTGTAACAAAATCGACAATTATATTTTCATTGTTTAAAGTTTTTTTCGCGATTCGTTCAACTTTTGCTGCACAATTTGCACAATCTAAATTTTCTAAAAAAAGAATTTTTCGATATACTTCATCTACAGGAACATTGTTTAATTCAATATTCGGGATATGACTTTTAATAATATCTATTGCTTCTAAAAAATTAATATCAAAATCCTCATCATTTCCTTCAAAACAAAAATAATATTTATCTTTAAAGACTTCAATTTGAAAATTATTATACTTATTATTAATTTCTATGATAATATCATCAAATATATTTAATGATGGAACATTATCAAATTCATACTTCTTTTTCATCCTTAATCCTCACTAGCATGTAAAATTGTTTGTAAAACAATTTCTTTAATATGACTATCATCTAAAGAATAATATACACATTTTCCAATTCTTGAACTTTTCACTATTTTATTTTCTTTCAATAATTTTAATTGATGAGATACACATGATTGACTTGCTCCTGTTGTTTTCACAATTGTGGAAACTGTCTTTGCTTCATTAATGATTGTTAAAATAATATTTAGACGGGTTTCATCCGCAAGTGTTTTAAATATGGTTATTGTTTTTTTTAGGGCTATGTCCATAAGCTACTCCTTATTATATGTTTATTTATACATATGAATATATATTCATATTATATAATAGATTAGTACTAATGTCAAATAAAAGCCCAAAAAAAGGGTAGTTATCAAAACTAACCCTTATTTTTCTTCTATTGCTAAATCAATTTCTTCTCCTAAACGAGCAGAACATGCATGAACAATTGTTCTAATTGAATTGGCAATTCTTCCTTTACGTCCAATCACTCTACCTAAATCAGCACTGTCGACAGTTGCTTTAATTGCATATTTGTTACCTTCATGCTCAGTAATTTCAACAGTAACATTTTCAGGTTTTGAAACTAGTGGTTTAATTAAATCACTGATGAATAATTCGTAATTCATATGTACCACCTACTACTTTAAAGTTTCAAATTTTTGATTGATTCCTAATTTAGTAAATAATGATTTTACTGTATCAGTTGGTTGAGCACCATTCTTTAACCATTTTAAAGCTTTTTCTTCATCAATCTTTAATTGATCACTTTCAACTTTTGAAGTTGGATGATATGTACCAATTATTTCAATGAAACGTCCATCACGAGGATTGCGAGAATCAGTTGCAACTACACGATAGAAAGGAGCTTTATTTTTTCCGAATCTTTGTAATCTTAATTTTACCATTATACTTCCTCCTATTAATAATACTTCAATAGTATATCACATTTATATATATCTGTCAAGTTTTTTTTCTTAACACTTATTTATTACTAATATGTCTTGAATTAATGCTTATCAGTATTTCACTTTAACAACTATCTCTCAAAATTAAAAATGTATTTATAATTCCACATTCTATGTATAAACTATTTATGTCTTTTATTTTGAAAACTAATTGTTTAAAGGATTTATTAACACTACATACGATTTCAATATTATTTATATAAAAAACAAGCATACTACCTTTTACAGTAATATACCTGCTTAAATTTTAAATTAGATGAAGAGTTTAACAGTTAATTCTTCCCATTGTTTTGCACGAAAATACTGATTCATTAACTTTCTGTATACTTCCGTTTGGTCGAAAACGACTATAAAACGAAAAATGCAAATTAGGCCTCCCTACTTCTAATAGCTGCCTGAGCAGCAGCAAGTCTTGCAATAGGAACTCTAAATGGAGAACATGAAACGTAATCTAACCCTATTCTATCAAAGAATTCAATACTTGAGGGTTCGCCTCCATGTTCGCCACAAACACCTATATGAATATTGGGATTTGTTTTTCTTCCAAGATTTGTGGCTAATTCAATTAATTTTCCAACACCTTGTTGATCAACTTTCGCAAATGGATCAAATTCATAAATCCTTTTTGCATAATAATCTGTCAAGAATCCACCAGCATCATCTCTACTAAATCCAAATGTCATTTGTGTTAAATCATTAGTACCAAAACTAAAGAAATCTGCTTCATTGGCTAATTCATCCGCAAGTAATGCTGCACGTGGAATTTCAATCATTGTTCCAATTTTATAGTCTACTTTCATATTATTTGCTTCTAATACTTCATTTGCGGTTTTAATAACAATTTCTTTCACAAATTTTAATTCTTTTATTTCTCCAACTAATGGAATCATAATTTCTGGTACTGCGTTATATTCAGGATTCTTTTTCTTAACATTACACCAAGCTTGGATAACAGCTTTTGTTTGCATAATTGGTAATTCAGGATAAGACACTGCTAAACGACATCCTCTATGTCCCATCATTGGATTAAATTCATGTAAAGCTGCAATTTTACTTTTTAGTTTTTCCACAGTTATATTCATTTCTTTTGCTAGAGCAAGAATATCATTTTCTTCTGTTGGTAAAAATTCATGAAGTGGAGGATCAAGATATCTAACTGTAACAGGATATCCTTCCATTGCTTCATATATTGCTTCAAAATCAGATTGTTGCATTGGAAGTATTTTGTCTAATGCTTTACTTCTTTGTTCTTCATTATCACTTACAATCATTTCTCGCATTGCTTTAATACGATGTTCATCAAAGAACATATGTTCTGTTCTACATAGTCCTATACCTTTAGCCCCAAATGCACGAGCTTGTTTAGCATCCTTTGGTGTATCCGCGTTTGTTCTGATATCTAATCTTTTTATTTCATCGCACCAATCCATAATTGTTTGGAAATTACCAGATATTGTTGCTGGAACTGTTTCAATGTTTTGACCATATACAAATCCTGTAGAACCATCTAAGGCAATGGAATCACCTTCATAAAATGTTTGTCCACCCAAAGTAAACCATTTTTCTTCTTCATTTATAACCATTTCTTTACATCCAGATACACAACATTTTCCCATTCCTCTAGCAACAACAGCTGCATGGGAAGTCATTCCACCTCTTGCAGTTAAGAATCCTTCAGAAATGTGCATTCCTTCAATATCTTCAGGTGAAGTTTCTAATCTAACTAATACTACTTTTTTCCCTTCACTAACTCTATTAATTGCTTGTTCAACAGAAAATACAACTTCACCACTAGCAGCCCCAGGAGAAGCTGGTAAACCTTCACCAACTTTTTTAGCTATTTTTAATGCTTCTTGATTAAATTGCGGATGTAATAAGCTATCAAGTTGTGATGGTTCGATTTGCATTAATGCTTCTTCTTTGGATATCATTTTATCATTTACCATATCAATTGCAATTTGTAATGCGGCAGTTGCTGTGCGTTTGCCATTACGTGTTTGTAATAAATATAATTTACCATTTTCAATAGTGAATTCAATATCTTGCATATTTTTAAAATGCTTCTCAAGTTTTTGTGATAATTCCACAAATTGTTTATAAGCTTCAGGCATTTTTTGTTCTAATGTGGAAATTGGTTCTGGAGTTCTTACGCCAGCAACAACATCTTCTCCTTGTGCATTAATTAAGTATTCGCCATATAACTTATTTTCTCCGTTTGCTGGATTTCTTGTAAATGCTACCCCTGTCCCTGAAGTTTCACTCATATTTCCATAAACCATCGATTGTACGTTAACAGCTGTCCCCCAAGAAGAAGGAATACCATTTAATTTTCTATAATATTGTGCTCTAGGATTTTCCCATGATCTAAATACCGCATTAATAGCTCCATACAATTGTTCTTTAGGATTACTTGGAAAATCATCATGTAATTGTTCTTTATATAATGCTTTAAATCTAAAAATCATTTCTTTAAAGTCATCACCTGAAAATTCGATATCGTATTTAATACCTTTTTCTTTTTTCATTTCATCAATAATTACTTCAAAACGATCTTTTGATAATCCCATAACAACATCAGAATACATTTGAATAAATCGTCTATATGAATCATATGCAAAACGAGGATTATTAGTTTTTTCGGCAATTCCTTCCACAACCTCATCATTTAATCCTAAGTTTAAAATTGTATCCATCATTCCTGGCATTGAAGCTCTTGCTCCTGAACGAACAGACACTAATAATGGATTACTAGAATCTCCAAATTTTTTTCCTAATTGGCTTTCTAATTTTTTTAAAGCTTCATCAATACTATTATTAATTTCATCTGATAATTGTTCATTATGATCATAATAATATGTACAAGCTTCAGTTGAAATAGTAAATCCAGGTGGAATTGGTAATCCAAGTTTGACCATTTGGCCTAAATTAGCACCTTTGCCACCAACAAGATTGCGCATTGTTTCATCTGTTTCACTAAACATATAAACATATTTTTTTGCCATAATTTCTCTCCCTTTAAATAATTATTGTAATATCTAAAAGCAATTATTTAAATATTTATTTAATTATAGCATACGAATATTTCAAATGCAAACCTTTTCTAATCCTTAGATTTAAAATAATTAATCATTTTTGATGCAAAATTAATTTGTTTTTTCATTTTTTCTAATTTATCATACGTTGTTAATTTTAATTCTTGTTTCACTTTGTTTTCAAAAATAACATAATTTCCTGGGTTTTGTTCTAAATAATAATACCATTTTGGATGATATCTTAAATATTCTAAATATACTTCATTAGCATATAATTTTTCTAATATATCACTTCTCATCTAATCCCACCAATCGCTATAGATATTTGTGGCTGATGGAATTGTGGGCGTTTTAGTACCGCCAAATGTTTGTGCTATTTGAATTACTTTTTGAACAGTATTTAATGTTTTATTAACTGAATCAGGATTTAGTTTTTGAACGTAATTCATTATACTTTTTATACTATCCATATTTACCATACTTGAATTATTTTCATTTGTTACTTCCTTTTTTGTTTCCTTTTCATATTTTTTCCAACTCTCATCGTTTTCTCCATATAACGACCACTCTTCATAAATATTTTGCCAAGTCATTTTATTAGCTCTGACATCATCTTTTAATAAGGGATGTTTACTAACAAATTCTCTAAACTCATCCATTCGTGAACTCATATTAATCCCTCCTACACTATAATATTATTGAGTAATAAAAAAAGTGATTAAATTTTAATTATTTAATCACAAAAATATTTTTATATTATAGTTTTGATTTATAAATTTTTAATATACAATATTTCTTCATGGCTTAACATTCGATATTCACCTAATGCTAATGAATTATCTAACATTAAATCTCCATATGATTCCCTGCGTAAATAAATCACTTTATTATTTAGCTTTTCAAACATTCTTTTAATTTGATGAAACTTACCTTCACATATATATACATAACATTCCGTTTCATTAATTACTTCTATTTTAGCATCTTTAGTAATAAACAATTCATTATTACCATCTCTAATTTCTAAACCATGACTAAACGAATACACATCCTCATCACTAATTTTGTTTTGCAATTTGACAAAATATTTTTTATATATTTCATTTTTAGGACTAGTCATTTTATGAGCTAGTTTGCCATCATTTGTTAATAATATTAACCCCTCAGTGTCTTTATCTAATCGCCCAATTGGAAATAATTCACTATGATGAATTATTGTTTTATCTATTAAATCAATAACTGTTTTATCCAAATTATCCCGTACAGCACAAACAACATTTCCTGGCTTATTTAACATGATATATATGAATTCCTTATATTCTATTATATTATTATCAACTACTATTTCATCAAACAATTCGTTAATATGATAATCTTTTTTGATAATTATTTTTTTATTCACACTTACTCTTTTATTTTTAATAATTTGTGATGCTTCACTTCTAGTAACATTTAATGCTTTTGATAAAAAATTATCTAATCTCATGCACCTTTCCTCCTTTTGTATCATATCTTATCATGAAAGGAAGATATGAATGTTTAAAAAAAATAACAACATAGATCCAAGATATATGGATTACCAAACAGGAATGCCTAATATGTATCCTGGATTAGAAGTTAATAGATTGATTTATGAAATCAAAGAAAACCGAAGAAGAATTAATAATTTAGCAAAACGCATTACTCGTATTGAAGCCTATTTACGAATTAAAGATACTTCAGAATTTGGATACATTGATGAAAACAATAATCCCAATGATTTCTCGTTTTAATTAATTTCTTTCATTACATTATATATTGAAACACCACTCTTTTTAAATAACATTTTATCATATTGTTTTTCTAGTGATTTATTATTAAGAATAGTTCGATATTCATTGTACTTTTCTTTTAACAAATTACTATTAATACGTTTATGTTGAGTTTGTTCAATCAAATGCATGAAATTAATTATTTTAATTATTTCTTCTGCTGAAAACATATCATAATCAATAATGTAATCACTTAAAATTTCTTTTGTTTTATTTTTCATTTTCATTACCTAACCCTTTGTAATTATATCACAACTTTTTGAAAAAGCAAATTATTAATTAGGTAATTTCCCAAACCATTTATATTGGATGTTCATATATTAAAGCGAAAGGAGGAAAATTAATGTACGGATATAATACTTGTGGATGCAATAACACAGGAACTGGAAGTGGCTATGCTTTAATTCTTGTTTTATTTATTCTTTTAGCTATAATCGGTTCTGCATGGTATGCAGCTAGATAATTATCTTGAATTTTAAATTTAAAAGTAGTATAATAAACATATATTCAATAGGAGAAAATTATGCTTAACTACAATTCAATTATTAAAGAAGATAATTTAGATTTACGAAAACAAAGTGAAAGTGTTCATATTCCTCTTTCTAAAGAAGATATCCAATTAATGCTTGATTTACATGAATACTTAGTAAATGGTTATGATGAAAAACTAGCCAAAAAATATAACATCCGTCCAGGTGTAGGAATAGCAGCTCCTCAAGTTGATGTTCTAAAAAAAATGTTTGTTATAATAGCTTATGATGAACATGATGAATTACATGAATATGGAGTTATAAATCCTAAGATTGTGAGTGAATCTGAAGCATTAACATATCTACCTGGTGGTGAAGGTTGTTTATCTGTGGATAGAGAAGTTAAAGGGTTAATTCATAGACCTAAAAAAATTACTGTTGAATTTGATTCTTTTGACTTTGATAATCATACCACTACTAAATGTAGACTAAGATTAAAAGGCTATATTGCGGTTGTCTTTCAACATGAAAATGATCACTTATATGGACGTTTATTTGTGGATCACATCAATAAAGAAAATCCGTTTTATATTCCGGTAAATTCTTCACCAATTCACTTTGATTTTGAAAATGAAGATAATAATTAATATTACTAAAAATCAGGTTCTTTACGAATCTGATTTTTTGTTATTAAACTAATTTTATTTTATTCTTTATTATTTTTAAAATTTAGTGTATACTATAAATAGTAAAAAAAGAAAGGAGAAACTGTGAATAAAAACAATAATATAAAAGTATTTTCTTTAGGTGGTTTAGGAGAAGTTGGAAAAAATATGTATATCGTAGAACAAGATGATGAAATTATCATTATCGATTCTGGCGTTTTATTTCCGGAAGGTAACTATGGTGTAACTAGTATTTTACCTGACTACTCTTATCTAAAAACAAATGAACATAAAATTAAGGGACTTTTTATTACACATGGACATGAAGATCATATTGGAGGAATTCCATTTCTATTATCTCATGTAAATATCCCTTGTGTATATGCTTCTGGATTAGCTGTTGGTCTTATTAAAAATAAAATGGCTGACTTTGCGAAAACAAATATTCATCTTGAAGAATTTAATAACAATTCCATTTATAAATTTAAGAATTTTGTAGTATCTTTTTTTAGAACTAATCATAGTATTCCTGATTCATTTGGAATAGCTATCAAAACAATATATGGCTACATACTACATACTGGCGACTTCAAATTTGATTTTACACCAATTGGTGCACAAACAGAATATTCTAAAATAACAAAATTTAGCGAAACTGGTGTTACATTATTATTAAGTGACAGCACAAATGCTTTAGTTGATAGTTATACACAATCAGAAAAAAAGGTAAGTAAAAGCATTTATAATATTCTATCGCAAATTAATGGGCGCGTTATAATTGCAACATTTGCATCAAATGTTTATCGTGTCCAACAAATCGTGGAAGCTAGTATTAAATGTAATCGAAAGATTATTGTATTTGGTAGAAGTATGGAAAAGACAATCAATGTCGGACAACAATTAGACTATATTAAGGCTCCCGCTGGCACATTTATTAGTGCTAAAGAATTAGCTCTTTATCCACCTAATAAAATTACAATTTTAAGTACAGGAACCCAAGGTGAACCATTAGCTGCTCTTAGTAGAATTGCGGAAGGAACACATAAACATATTAAAATAATTCCTGGAGATACAATTGTATTTTCTAGTTCAGCAATTCCTGGAAACCAGGCTAGTATTAATAGAACGATTAATTTGTTATATCACGCAGGAGCTAAAGTTATTACTAATAGTCCTTTAACAGACACTCATACTTCAGGACATGCTTCTAGTTCAGAACTACAATTAATGCTTTGTTTAACAAAACCAAAATATTTTATGCCTATACATGGTGAATATATAATGCAAAAAAGACATATCGACTTAGCTGTTGAAACAGGCATGAAAAGGGAAAATTGCTTTTTGTTAGAAAATGGTGAAATTTTAAATATTAAAAATGGAATTGTGGAAAAAAAGGGAAAAGTAAATTCTGGTAATATTTTCATTGATAACAATAATTGTTTAATTGACAATAACATAATTAGAGAACGACATTTATTATCAGACGAAGGATTTGTAAGTATTGTGTATACAGTGAAACATAATCGATTAATTAATAATCCAAAAATTCTTTCACGTGGCTTTATTTACATGAATAATTCTAAAGAATTAATTGATGATATTATGAATCAAGCTATTAAAGGATTTAAGGAATATGTAAATAATCATAAAATACTTAATTCCCAGTCACTAGTTAAATATATTACTAACGATATTACTAATTTTATTTATAACCGAACTGAAAGAAAACCACTTGTTATTCCAATAATAATGCGTGTAGATAAACTTTAAAAAGGGGCTGATTGATCAGTCCCTTTTATTAATCTCTTCTTTAAATAAATGAAAAATCTTTCTTTCGATTACTGCATCTTCTAAAGCATCATGGATTTGGTCTTCTTCTTCCACATTAGTCATTTCTTGATATGTCGCAAACAATCCCTTTTCTTGTTTATAACTATAATAGTTTTTGATAATTTGCATTAAATTTAGATATCTATTACGAATATCTAATGGCTTTAAATGATTAATTTTGAAGGAATTTTCCATTGTTAAAATATCGTTCTTTCCCCATGCTATTATTTTTGGATCATATTGTTCAATTAATTTTTTAATTAATTGATAAAACTCAATATAGCTACATGCATCATCAAAATCTTCTAAACTATGTGATAAAAACAATAATGTTTTAACATTCAAGGCCTTTTTATTCATTGGCATTACTAAAGATGAATCCTCAAATATTACTTTGCCATTAGCATCTTCTAATACTATTCCATATTGTACTATTTCACTAGCCCCTTTAGATAGTGGTGAAACAAGTGAAAATTCTAAATCAATAAATAAACGATTTTGAGGTTTATTAATGATGCTTTTTACGCCTTCTTGGATTATTGAAATATCATAAAACACTTCATTTCCTCGCCTTGTTGGTAAAACAATTTTAATAAAATGATCGATCTCACGACATTTATGACTACTATGTACCACATAATCTTCTATGACATCAATAAACACATATGGTTTTTTAAATAAATACGCCTTGAAATCTTTCATATTTTTATTTGTCATATGAAAATACTCTAAACGTGATTGAATAACAATTGCTATTATTCGTTCTTTTTTTAATACTTCATGAACTTTTCCATAAACTTTCATACTAATTTCCTTTATATATATTATATAGTATACCATAAAATTAATTAAAGGTATACTATTAATCGATTTTTATTATTTTAAGTTTTATTAATTCTAAAATTGCGGCTGTTCGATTATTCACTCCTAATTTTTGAATCACATTTGATATATGATTGCGGACTGTTTTTTCACTAATTTTTAATTTATCAGCAATTTCTGTTGTGGAAACATTATCAATTAATAACTTAAATACTTGTGCCTCACGTGGTGTCAATAAATGTCTTGTCATATTATTCCTCCTACACTAATATATGTTTTAAAGAATTACGATGATACATTTATTTTTTTAATAAATTTAACACTTGTGATATTTGTTCGTCCGTCAATTTTAATTTATAAATTTCGGTTTCAAAATTTGGTTCTTTTAATAGTTTCAATATTTGATTTTTCTTTACTTCGCCGATTCCTTTTATTTGATCCAAACTAGAAGTAAACAACTTTTTACTATGAGTTGTATGGAAATAAGATATTGCATATCTATGTACTTCATCTTGAATTTGTGTCATTAGTTTAAATAAAAAACTTTTTTTATCCACATTTAATAATTGATTATTATATAAAATATTACTTGTATTATGTTTATCATCTTTTACAAGCCCGATTACAGGAATAGAAATACCAATATCTTTTAAAGCATTTAAGCAACTATTAACTTGTATTTGACCACCATCCATAACTATTAAATCAGGTAAGTGTTCTTTCTTACTATATCTTCTTGTCACTACTTCATACATTGTGGCAGCATCATTAGCTCCTTCAACAGTTTTTATGGCATATTTACGATATAAATTTTTATTTGGTTTTCCATCCACAAAACATACCATTGCACTAACTGGACTATATCCATTAATATTGGAATTATCAAATGCTTCAATTACATGAATATTTGGTATATTTAATAAATCTGATAATTCTTCCATTACTTTAGTTGTTTTAGCGTATTCCATTTCATGTTTTTTTATTAACTCATCAACTTTTTGTTTTGCATTATCTCTAACTAAATCAATCAACTTTTTATATTGACCTTTTTGTGGAATGATAACTTGTTTATTTAAAGATTTGGTTAATAACTCAACATCACCATCCATAATATAAATCTTAGGTGGTAATGGGTTATTTTGAACTAAATAAAATTGTACAATAAATTCTTGAAATTGTTCATATTCATCATACAAATCATATAAGTATCCACTACGTTCTATTACTTTACCTTGACGCATATGAAAAACTTGTATTGAAATATAATCATTATTAGTGTAATAAGCAAAAGCATCAAAATCGCTATTAAAGCCTTCCATCTTTTGTCTTTCACCAATTACTTTTAAAGAATTAATTAATTCTCTATAATATATTGCTTTTTCAAAATCTAGTTTAATTGATGCTTCTTCCATCAATACTTCTAAAGATTTAATTTCTTCTTTAATATTTCCTTTTAATATATTATTAATCTTTTTTTCAATATTATCATATAGTGATGTATCTACTTTTTTAATGCATGGTCCTAAACATTGTCCTATGTGATAATATAAACATTCCTTTTTTGGTATATTTTTACATTTTCTTAAAGGATACATTCTATTAAGTAATTCCACAATATCTTTTGCGGCTTTTGAATTAGGATATGGTCCATATATTTTGGCTTTTATTTTTTTTATTTCACGAACATATAATAAACGTGGATCTTTTTCTTTTGTTAATGCTATATATGGATATGCTTTATCATCGGTAAGCATAATATTATATTTAGGATTATATTTTTTAATTAAATTAATTTCTAATATAAATGCTTCAATTTCTGAAGAAGTTATAATATATTCAAAATGATCTATTTGGGAAACTAATTTTGTAGTTTTTGCATCATGACTTCCCACAAAATAACTATGCATACGGTTATACAAATTCTTTGCTTTTCCTACATATATGATTGTGTTATTTTTATCATAATATTGATAACAACCTGGCTTTTTCGGAATTAGTTTTAATTTTTCTTTTATATCCATATATATACCTTACTCATATTATATATTTTATCATTTTTTTTATTCCTTGACAATATAAAAAAGTAATTAACTTTTTACCACTAATTATTAAAGTATAATTTAAAAATGCAAATAACATACATTATTTTTAAAGCATAAATAACATTTGTAAAACAAAAAGCACTTGTGTACTGGTTTTTTTACCAGTATACAAGTGCTATAATTTATCCTTTTAAACCGCGAGCTTGACGATCCATATCTTCAATTACAATATCGTATATTTCTCCTAATGTTGCACAGTATTTAATAACATCCCATGGTTCATTAGTATGATAATGAATTTTAATTAATTCATCATCACCAACAGCAAGTAAACAATCACCATTAAAATTATTCGTTATATAATCATTTATTGCATCTTCATCTAAACCTGTTCCTTCAATTAATAGTTGTGTATCATATCTATATTGTAGCATAATTGTTCCCCTTTCAAAAATATAACCTATTACTTTAAACTTTCCAATATTGAATCAATTCGTTTTCCGTGTTCATATGATTCATCATATTTAAAGCGTAAATCTGGAGTCTTTTTAACTTCAATTTTTTTACTTAAAATAGTACGAATAAATCCTTTAGCTTCATTCAAAGCATCAATTGTTGCTTTAACTTGGTTTTCATTTCCATATACAGTATAGAAAACTGTTGCTAAAGATAAATCATTTGTTAATGAGACATTAGTTATTGTTACAAATTTAATTCTTTCGTCCTTAATATCTTGAAAAATAATATTACTTATTTCGCGTTCTAATATTTTTTCCATTCTTTCTTTTTTGAAAGCCATATGTATTAGTCCTTTCTATATTATTTTACTTCTTCCATTATAAAGGCTTCAATTATATCGCCAACTTTGATGTCATTATAATTTTCGATAGTTAAACCACATTCAAATCCAGCTTTAACTTCTTTAACATCATCTTTTCCTCTACGCAACGATGAAAGTTTTCCAGTATAAATTATAATACTATCACGAATAATTCTAACTCCACAATTTCTTTCAATATATCCATTTAATACGTAGCTTCCACCAATTGTACCAACTTTTGATACTTTGAATAATTGACGAATTTCTACATTACCTGTAATTTTTTCTTCAAATACTGGATCAAGCATTCCTTTCATTGCTGATTCAATATCTTCTAGTAATTTATAAATAACATTATATTGTCTTACTTCAATATTCTTTTCATTTGCTAAATCAATAATTTTTTGATTTGGACGTATATTAAAAGCAACAATAATTGAATTAGATGCCACAGCTAAAGAAATATCAGTTTCAGTAACTGCACCAACAGCTGAACGAACAATTGAAATTTTAACTCCTTCAACAGATACTTTTTCAATTGAACCTTTTAAAGCTTCTATTGATCCTTGAACGTCAGCTTTAATGATTAAATTCAATTCTTTAGAAGTATCATCCATATTACTGAATAAAGACGCTAAAGAAACAGGATTATTACTATTCTTTTCTTTATTAAATGCACGCATCATTCTTTCCTCAGCAACTAAACGAGCTGTTTTCTCATCCTCAAACACCATAAATCTATCACCAGCATTTGGAACATCAACTAAACCAGTTACCTCAACAGCCTTTGATGGACCAGCAACTTTTAATTTACTCTTGTTTTCATCTTCCATAGCACGGATTTTACCCCATGTATTACCAACAACAACAGGATCCCCAATTTTAATTGAACCATTCTTCACTAAAAATGTAGCAACTGAACCTCTGCCTTTATCTAATCGAGCTTCTAGTACTGTACCAATACCTAATCTATTTGGATTAGCTTTATATTCATTCATCTCTGAAACTAATAAAATCATTTCCAGTAAATCATCAACACCTTGTCCTGATTTAGCGGAAATAGGGACAAATATTGTTTTACCTCCCCATTCTTCAGCTAATAAATCATATTTTGCTAATTCTTCTTTTATTCTTTCTGGATTTGCGGTTGGTTTATCCATTTTATTAATAGCTACAATAATAGGCACTTCTGCAACTTTAGCATGCTCAATAGCTTCTATAGTTTGTGGCATAACACCATCATCAGCAGCAACAACTAAAATAACAATATCTGTAATATTAGCACCACGAGCACGCATTTCCGTAAATGCAGCATGTCCTGGAGTGTCAATAAATGTAATTTTTTTACCATCTTTTTCCACTTGATACGCACCAATATGTTGAGTGATGCCTCCAGCTTCACCTGAAGCAACCTTGGAATCTCTAATTTTATCTAGTAAAGTTGTTTTTCCATGGTCTACATGTCCCATAATTGTAACAATAGCAGGACGTTCACTTAAATCTTCAGGATTATCTTCAAAATTCATTTCCTCAAATTTAGTAATATCAGTTACAATTTCGTCTTTTAATTCAAATCCTGAGTCCTCCGCAAGCAACTCAGCAATATCTTTTTCCACAATATCACTAGCACTAACCATATATCCAAGCATAACAAGCTTTTTAACTATCTCACCAATAGATAATTTTAAGCCATCCGCAATAGCAGCTACCGTCATACCGTCTCTATAGTATAATATTTTCTCACCTAATTGCTTTTCTTGAGGTACATTTGCCTTTCGATTATGTGTTGATTTTGCCTTATTCTTTTTCACATTCTTAATACGGGTATGTTGAGTCTTCTCTTCTTCAAAATCTATGTACTTATCATCATACACGCGGCTTAATTCTAATTCTTCTTCCACTACTGGTTGCTTCTTTTCAATTGCTTTTACTTCGTGTTTAACTGGATTTGGTTGCTTTTGCTTATTTTTTTCCACATTATTTGCATTATTTTGCTTTTGTGGTTTGCTTGTCCCTTTTTCTTTTGGATTTTTGGCCTCTTTTTTGCTCTCAGATTGATTTTCAGAAATTATTGTTCTACTTGTTTGTGTTTCAGGAACAATCGATTTCTTGGCTTTTATTGGCTTTATATCTTTTTTATATAGTTTACTTAACTTTTTAATTACATCGTTAGGAATTTCAGTATCTAATTCGGCTTCTATACCAACATTATCCAATTTGGCAATTAATTCTTCTGCTTCAACTTCCAGAATTTCTATTATCTCTTTTACCTTCATTTTTCCTCTCCTCCTATACTCTTTTTAATTAGCTTGTAAAACCCTTCATCAATTATTGCAATTATCTTACGAGTTTTACCAATACTATGACTTATTTCGTCACTTGTTAATTCATTATTAATCTCGATTTTGTAAAAAAAACATTTTTTATCAAACTTATCTATTGTATTTGGCGTTGCATCTTTTGCCACAAATACTATTTTAGCTTGTTTTTTTCGAATAGCATCTAAAACAGTATCTTCACCAGAAACAACTTTTCCAGCTTTTTGTGCCAAACCTAATGTATTAAATAATTTGTTTGTCATTATTCACCTATTAATGTTAATAACTCTTCATAAATATTATCAGGAATTGGTGTTTCTAATTTTTTATCTAATGCTTTTTTCTTTCTAGCCGCTTCAATTGCCATTTTACTTTTAGAAATATATGCACCGCGGCCATTCATTTTGCCTTTTAAATCAATTTTTATTTCTCCTTCAGGTGTTCTAACAATTCTAAACATCTCAAATTTAGGAAATGGTTGATTTAAAGCAACACACAAACGCATAGGAACTTTTTTATTTATCATTTTCGTCACCTAACAATTGACATTGTATTTAAAATCAATTCCTTCTGTATAAGCTTCTGATAATTTTTTAATATCTATTTTCCAACCAGTTGCAAACGCTGCTAACTTTACATTTTGTCCACTTTTACCGATTGCTAATGAGAATTGGTCATCATTAACAATAGCAATAGCTTTCTTTTCATTTTCTTCAGGCATGACGCTAACAACTCTTGCGGGTGACATTGCTTGGGCAATCAAATCAATTGGATTATCTTGCCATGAGAATACATCAATTTTTTCCCCATTTAATATTTGGTTAATTGCCTTAATACGTAATCCACCATTACCTACACAAGCACCTTTAGCTTCAATATCAGGATTTAAAGATAAAACACCAATTTTTGTTCTACTTCCTGGCTCACGAGCAATACCCATAATTTCTATTTCGCCATTAGCAATTTCTGGAACATACATTTCAAATAATTTTTTAACAATTTCTTTATTGCTTCTTGAAATATATATTCTAGGTCCTTTTGTTGTTTTTTCAACCTTAGATAAATACACTTTCTTTTCTTCACCAATATTAAATGTTTCTTCAGGAATGGCATCACGATATCCCATTGTAGCATCCATCCCTTTTCCTAAAGAAAAAGTAATAAACTTATCATTAACAGCAATTACTCTAGCAGAAATAACTTCTCCAACTTTATCATTAAAGAAATCAAAAGCTTCTTCTCTTTCTAATCCTTTTAATTCATTTAATAAATTTTGTCTAAACATAGAAGCAGCTTTTCTTTTAAACTTTGCTAAATCAAGTTCTTCTTTAATTTCTTGACCAATTTTAGCTTTTGGCTTAATTAATAATGCTTGTTCTAATGTGATTTGCCCTCTTGGTCCTTCTGGGTCAATTTCTTCTACTACATAATAATAATTATAAAATCTAATTTTCTTTTTTTCTAAATCAGTATCAATCTTGATTGTTCCTTTATAAGGTACATCTGTATTTTTGCATGCTACCTGCATTGCAATTTCTACTTTATCAAGTATTTTTTCAATATCAAGTGATCTTTCTTCTGCGATTGCCTCTAATGAATCATAAAAACCTTTGCTAATCATACTTCCTCCTAAAATTTTATTGCAAGTCTTATTAATTTGATATTATTTTTTTCAATATTTAATTTTTTTATTTGTCCCTTATTATTATATTCAATTTCTAAAATATTATTTGAATATCCTAGTAAATAACCATCTAACTCCTTTATTTTCTTTTTTGGTGATAAAGGAATGCTCTCAATTAATTCAATATGCACATATTGAGTGATGCTTTTTTGAATATCATCATCATTTTTTAATTCTCTTTCTAATCCTGGTGAAGATACTTCAATCATATAATCATCAACATCTAATACTAAATCATCAATTTTATCACTAATTACTTCATTTAAAGCAGTTGATTGGTCTATTGTTAATCCTTCTTCTGAATCCGCAATAACTTGTAAAATCTTATTTCCAAATTCATTGACCCATTCTACACTAATGATTTCTAAATTAAGTTTCTCAGCTTCTTGAAAAACCATTTCTTTAATTTCCTTAATATTACTCAATTCCACTTCTCCTTATAACATTTTAAAGGAGTGAGAAAAAATCTCACTCCTAATTTATATACATATTATATCACATAATGAAATAATAGTAAAGTATTATTTTTCTTTTAACACATGATATATAACTTGTTGCAATTGTTGGCCTTTATTTTCTCCATATTCCCAACACATTACACCAGCTAATTGATTACTAACCGCATACTGACATTTTAATTCTACAGACCTTTCATCATCATACGTTATGAAATCATGATATAAATATTGATTATCACTATTATAATGTCTTATTTCCATATATGGTGCTTGATAATAATCATCCCAATATGTAATAAACTTTGTTGTATTATCAGATGTTTTGTATCCATAAATTGTATCGTAAGAAACAGTCATTTTGCTTCCACAGCTTTCACCTAAAACGCCATCACCTTTTAATCGATATTGTTTTCCATAAAAAGCAATTCCCGCAGTTAATTGCGATGGTTTAGCACCATTATTAAGATATGTATTGATTGTATTAACTGTTCCTATAAATGATGTATGATGAGAAGAAATGGAAGATGAATTCATATCATATGTCATTAAATGAATATAATCCATGCAATTAACAAGTTTTGTCATATTATAACGTCTTATTAGACCATTATTAGAACTTGATGACGGTAAAGCACCACTCACAATGTAATCTGAATTTGATGCTTTAACTTGTTTATACAATTCTTCCATAAATAATGCATGATTCTCTCGATCTTCAGAAACTGGTCGATATGATCCAGGATACTCCCAATCAATATCAATACCATCAAAATGATAATCTTCAATAGCTTTTACAATAGAACTTGCTAATTTCTTTCTTCCCTCAGCTGTTGAGGCAGCATCGCTAAAAGCTTTAGTTTCAGATGCATATCCAGTTATACATATACAAACTCTAATGCCCTTTCGACGTTGAGAAAGAATGTTTCGTATTATTCCTAAAGATAAAATATCAACTTCACCATCAATGATATCCGCAAAACATAAATTCACTACATCAATAGTTTCTAAATCACTTTCTGTATAACTAGAATTAAATGATCCTGAATACATATATGTAAAGACATTATTACCAGTTAACTCCTTAAATCGAATTGGTTCAATCACTACGTTTTTTTCAATTGTCGTTGTGTGTCCACGATATGTAATTTCGCCTTTTACTGTCACTATTTTTTCTTCTCGACCATTAATAACAATTCCATTAGAAAATACAGTTTTAGTATCATTAGATGTCCAAAAGATATCTACTTCTTCATCATTAATATAAGTAGTTTGTGGAAGTGACATATTATCATATGTTCTGGAAGGAATTAAATCTAATAATTCCATTTTTAGTTCATCTAAGCTTTTTACTATTAATTTATCTTCAGCATCAAGCATTTTTGCGGAAGCATATGCATTCTTAAGTATATCAATGTCATATAAATACTCATAGTACTGTGAATCAAATTTTTCATAAACTTCAATAGCTTCGCTTAAATCTTCTAAATCTTCCTTTTGTATTGTTTTATATTCATATTCAGATATTTTTTCATTTAGATAATATATATCGGCAAGAACATCATCAGGAATTTGTGGTGATGGTTCAATACATCCAACCATAGATAATGTGCAAAACATGAGTATAAAAAATAAAATTTTTTTCATTTTTTGTTCCTATTTCATAACAGAATTAATTGCGGAAACTAAATCGCTTGTTTTTCTATCTTCTTCCCCTAAAGCCCAGAACATTATTCCAGCAAGTTGACTACTCATAACATATTCAGCTTTTAATTTTACAGACTCGGCATCATCATATGTAATAAAGAATTTATTACCATTAGTTTCTGTTACACATAAGTATGGAGCGTTTGCGGATGAATCCCACACTCTTTGAATATTACTATTACTATCTAATTTTGATAAATACTTGGATTTAATTTCTTTATATGTAATAGTTGTAGGGGTAGAAATTGGTTTAACTCCTAAATACGATGTAGAAGATGAAGATATTTGATATATCTTACCATAAAATGCTGCACCAATTACTAATTTAGAAATTGGAACACCCGCATTTACATATGATTCAACTGTTGATTTAACACTAGTTTTACCACTTAAACTTGTTAAATGTGATGTTGTGTTTGGATCATTTAAATCATAAGTCATCAAATGCATATAATCAACATATTTATAAGTTTCAGAAACATTATAATGTGTATGCCCATTACCACCATATACAGCAGTTGTCACTAAATAATTCATATTAGCTTTTTTCATTTCTTCATATAACAGTTTCATAAACGATGTATAATTTTGAACTTCAGTTGAAGTTTCAGGATATTCCCAATCGATATCAACACCATCAAAATGATACTTTTTAACAGTTTGTATTATTTGTTCTACTAATGTTACTCGTCCAGTACTAGAAGCAGTAAATTTTTTAAATCCTTCTTTACTTTGAATTGAAAATAAAACTCTAATGCCTTTTGTTCTTTCGGCTAATACTGTGGCATAATTTAATCCTAATACAGAAACAACTCCAGTACTAAGATCAATATCTGCAAAAGCTAAATTTATAACATCAATAGTATTAGATTCGACTTCATTTAAACTTCCTTGTCCTTGATAGAAATACGCAAAAACAGGTTTACTTGGTAATTGTGTATATTCAATCGGTGCAACAGCAATAGTTTTTTTAAATTCTCCTGTATGTTCACCAAGTTTAATAGTTGCAGTTAATTGTACACGTGCAGCTTGACCACGTGGTCTACAAACAGTTCCATATGGTGAAAGAGTTATTGAATCAGTACTTTTCCATGAAATAAGCGCTTTTAATCCTTCTTCAATGTCATATGTAGTAATTAAGTCGATATTATCTTCACAAGTACTAGGAACAGTTTCCTTCAAATAACTAATAACTGTTTCGATTCCAGCTTGCATTTTTTCTTCTTCTTTTTCTTTTTCTTCAAGTTCTTTTTTATAATCCTCAACTAACTGTTCAAGTTCTAATAAAGAATTATAATTAGTTACTTCTTTCTTTTCATCATCATTTAATGCTTCGTATAAAGCTCTTATATTAGCAATTTCCGCTCTTGTTTCTTCTTTATATATATCTAATGTTTCGATATCACTATACATAAAGTCAATTGATTCTGTAACTTCAGAAACACTTTCATAATTAATTGTTGGTTCAGTAGGTTCTAGCTCAGGCGTAGGAGTTTTCTCACAACCAACTACAAATAGAAGTAATAATAATAATAATGGGAATATAATTTTTTTCATACTGCCTCCTATAAATTATTTAAATAATACATCACGATAGAACCAGCAACTGCTACATTCAAAGATTCTAATTGTTTATCAATTGCAATTCTAACATTCACATCAGTCATTGAACAAACTTCATTAGATAAACCTCTAGCTTCATTCCCAAGAATAATTGCATATTTTTCTTGCTTTTTTATTTCACGTAAATCAATTGATGATTTTAAAGATGTTCCAATGATTAAGACATCTTTTTGTTTTAGTTTTTTTATTGCTTCTTTAACTGGCATAACAATAATATGTACATTAAATAAAGCTCCTTGAGTTGATCTAATTACTTTGTCATTATAAATATCAACACTATCATTACTAATAATTATTGTATCAATTCCAAATCCTAAAGCTGATCTAATAAGTGTTCCCATGTTTCCTGGATCACTTACACAATCAAGAATTAAAAATTTATTACCTTCAAGATTTATATCTCTTTCCATTTTACATACCCCAACAATATTTTGAGGATTAATAGTATTAGATAATTTTTTAATTACTTCTTTTGACACTTTAATTATTTCCACATTTTTAAATTCAACGTCATCAATAGTAAAAACTTTTACTAATCTATTTTTGTTATAAGCTTCATTAACCAAATGATAACCTTCGATTAAAAACTCTTGTTGTTCAATTCGATACTTCTTGTCTTTTAATTTAGCAGTGTTTTTAATCAATTCATTATTTACAGATAATATTTCTTTCATATACATTTATGAATATAGTTGAATGCTCATATATACAATCATTCCTATAGACATTGCCCCTTGTATAATCCAACATAAAAGAAATACTTTTTTATCTGCTTTTTTATTTATGAAATTATTTTTTATTAACCATGTTATTAGATTCAATAATAATGGAAAAGCAAAAATAATGATAAATACTAATACTTTATAAATAAAATCATCAGTATCAAGTCCTAATCCAGAAGTACTAAATATCGACATAACTTCATTAGCAAAGCTCAACCATAATGGTCCAGTCAAAAACGGAAGTGATATAATTATTGAGATAACTCCATATATAACTACCCATATAGATACTTGCTCTAAAATTGATTGGTCTTTTTTTGCATTTTGTTTAATAAGTTGCTTTCTTTCTTTTAATAACTGCTTATATTCATCTTTTAAGTTTTGATACTTTACATATAATTCGTCATTTTCATCATCTAATAAAAACTCTTGTTCGGCTTTGTCAATCATGATTTCAACTTCCTGAATACGAACTTCAATATTTGTAACTTTATCTTCATTAGTTTCATCATTAATTAAGAATTCCTCATCAATTTTTATTTCAGGTGTTTGTTCTAAATTCTTATTTTCTTCGGCCATTTTATTACTCCTTCCTATAATCAAAATATATCTCTATCCTTTAATTATAATAAGTATAACATAATTGTACTTAAAATTCTATAAAAATTTTAATTGTTTTTAAGTTTACCAAATATTTCAAAAAAAATAAAAAAGTGCTCAATTAAAGCACTTTGTTTACTAATCATTCTTTTTAGATTTTTCTTTAGCTAATTTTACTAATCTTTTAGTAATTTCACCACCAACTTGTCCGTTTTGGCGAGCAGTTGAATTAGCGCCTAATTCAACACCAAATTCACCAGCGATTTCGTATTTCATTTGATCTACTACACCTTTATTTGCCTTTTTAGAACTATTTCTAGTTGTTTGGGTAGTAGTTTTTGATCTACTTTGTTTACTAGCAGTATTGCTAGAAGATGAACGACTCATTATTTCACCTCCAGTCAAATACTATTATTAACAATTTTAAAAACATTATAAAATAAATTATTACCAATTTTTAGATATCAAATTTATCGCTATTGGAAAACACGTTAACTTTTTTATCTTTGGAAATAGTATACTTAGTAATATTTTGAATTGCATTTTCTAGTAATGGTTCCAAATTACATTTTTCTTCTTCACCTAAAATATATTCTAAATTAGGTTTAATAACAGGGTGTTCTGGAACAAATACTGTGCAGCAATCTTCATATGGTTTAATAGATATTGAAAATGTATTTATTCTTTGGGCAATACTGACAATTTCATCTTTATCATAAGTTGCTAAAGGGCGAATAATTGGAATGTTTGTTACATCATTAACTACTTTCATGCTTTCTAAAGTTTGGGAAGCAACTTGTCCAATACTTTCACCATTTATAATACATTCAAAGCTATCACGTTTGACGATTGTTGAAGCAATTCTATACATTGCTCTTCGCATTAAAGTTACTAAATATATAGGATCAGCTTTTTCATGGATGCACATTTGTATATCTGTAAATGGTACTACATATAATTCAATTTCAGAAGGCATTTGATATATCGATAATTGTTCTAGTAAGTCAAATACTTTTTGTAAAGCCATATCAGAAGTATATGGAGGTGATGCATAATGTATGGCACTAACTTTAACTCCTTTTTTGATAGTTAAAAAAGCTGCAACAGGGGAATCAATACCACCACTCATCATAACTAATCCTTTTCCAGCGATTCCACTTGGATATCCCCCTAAGCCTTTAATTGCATTAACGTATATATATATTCCTTCACTACGAAAATCAATATTTAAAGTTAAATCCGGATTATGCACATCAACTTTCATTCCTGTAATATTTGGTAAAACTAATTTTGCCACGTTTTGCGATATTTCAATAGATGTCATAGGAAATGACTTATCTCCTCTATTTGTGGCAACTTTAAAACTAAAATCACCTTTGGGTCTTTCTTCAGTTATTAATGCAATACTTTCTTCTGCAATATTTTCAATAATTGTATCATTGCTTTTTATTTTTACTTTCCTACATAAACTAAATGAATGTAATCCAGGAATTGTTTGTAATTCATTTAAAACTTCTGTACTTGATTCTCCATTTAAATATATATAAAAACGATAATCAGTATTAAAAAATTTTAAATTTTTAAAGCGACTGCATTTCTTTTTTATATGTTGATTTATTTGAAATAAAAACTTTTTATAATTTTTTTTCTTTAAAGTCATTTCGCCATATCTAACTAGTATCATATCATACATTTTACTCACCTATATATTTCTTTAATTTTTCTAAAAATAAATCTATTTCTTTTTTTGTTGTTTTATGTGATAAACTAATTCGAATTGAAGAAGTTGCTAAATCATAAGAATTAGTCATAGCTAATATTGTTTTTTCAGGTTGCTTTAGTTTAGATGAACATGCAGAACCTGTTGATACATAAATATCATATTTTTCAAAATAATGTACTGTTGTTTCACCATTAGTATTTGGTATAGATATATTTATAATATACTTTGATACATTTTTCTGTGGTGTATTTATATATATTCCTTTTAATAATTGAAGTTTTTTATATAGATAATTGAAATTATCTTTTACAATACTATAGTGTTCATCAATTAAAGGATAAAATTTTTTGAACACTTTTGTTGTTGCAACAATTAAAGATAAATCAAAAGTACCTGGTTTAATTCCATATTGTGATGTCGAACCATATAATATATTTTGAAGACTTATTCCTTGCTTTACAAATAAACCACCAATACCTTTAGGTCCATAAAGTTTATGTGTACTAAAAGTAAACATATCAATATCACTAAATAAAAAATTAGGTTTGATTTTTCCAATTCCTTGAACCATATCAACATGTAATTTTATTTTTGGATATTTTTTTACAATTGCTAAAACTTTATCAATTGGTTGAATTGTACCAATTATATTATTTACCCACATAATTGATACAAGTAATGTATTTGAATCAATTTCTTGTTCTAACTGATTAAGATCAATTATACCATCTTTGGAAATATCAAGATATATTACATCAAAAGTATTTTCATATGATTTAAATACTTCATATACCGATGCATGTTCAACTTTTGTAGTAATAATTTTTCCTGAATTATATTTTTTTAAATATCCTTGAATCGCTAAATTATTAGCTTCTGTTGCATTGCTAGTAAATATCAAATTATGATTATTAACATCTAAAATGTTTTTTATTTGATTAGATGCATTCTCATACATATAATTACTTTCTTGCCCTAATTTATGTAATGAAGTCGTATTAGCAAAAAAATTATGTGTTGTTTTTATATATGATTCAAGCACTTCTTCATCTACAGGAGTTGTAGCTGTATAATCTAAATATATCATTTTAATACCTCTAATACATTATACACTATTTTTTCATTTATTAAAACAATAAACTTGTTTTTTTTAGTAAAATAATGTACAATTATAATAGTTAAAGGAGATTTTTTATGAAACATATTACATATCAAACAAAAGGAACTTGTGCTCGAACTATTGATTTTGATTTAGATGATACGAATACAATTCACAATGTTTCTTTTTTAGGTGGCTGCAATGGCAATTTAAAAGCTATAAGTAAACTTGTGGAAGGACAAAATGCTTTGGAAATTGCTACACTTTTAAAAGGTAATATTTGTGGTTCTAAAAGTACAAGTTGTGCTGACCAATTAAGTAATGCAATTTTAGAAAGTATATCGCATAAATAAAAAGGACTCAATGAGTCCTTTTTTTATATAATTATTCCACAAATTCGATAATAGCCATTGGTGTGGCATCTCCTCTACGAGGTCCTGTTTTTAATACTCTAGTATATCCACCATTACGATTAACGAATTTAGGAGCAATTTCTGAAAATAATTTTTGAATAGCATAAACTTCTTTAGTTTCAGTACTACCATTATTTTCAACTTCAACTTCAACAGTTTCAAAACGGATTAATTTAGCAGCTTGTCTTCTGGCAGCTAAATCACCTTTTTTACCTAATGTTACCATTTTGTCAGCTAATCGTTGAAGTTCTTTTGCTTTGAAAAGAGTTGTTTCAATTCTGTTATTAATAATTAAATCAGTAATTAAATCTCTCATCAATGCTTTACGTTGAGCTGAATTACGCCCTAATTTACGGTATCCCATTGTGATTTTCCTCCCTATTATTATTCTTGATCATCATCAGAAGAATCACTATCTAATATTACATTAGAGTAATCGTAATCATCTTCTTCATCAGCATCTTTATCGTCATCATCAAAATCATAAGAATGCTTTAATTCAAAACCATTTTCACGTAATTTTTGCATAACTTCTTTTAATGATTTACGTCCAAGATTTCTTACACGCATCATTTCTTCTTCAGTTTTTTGAGCTAATTCACCAACTGTATTAATTCCAGCTCTCTTTAAACAATTATAAGAACGAACAGATAAATCTAAATCTTCAATTTTCTTTTCTTTAGTTTTATTAACAGTAGGTGTTTCTGGTTCATGCATGAAATCATTTTGAGCAATAATTTCATTCAAATTACTTAATACATTAAAATGATTTACTAAAAATTGTGAAGCTAAACTTACTGCGTCACTAGGAGAAATGCTATCATTACTCCATACTTCTAATTCTAATTTTTCAAAATCTACGTTATCGCCTACACGAGTTTTTTCAACAGCATACATACATTTTGTAATTGGCGTATAAATTGAATCAATTGCTAATTTTTCTATTTTTCTATTACCATTGTCATCTACGCAAAATGCTTTATTTTCATCAGCTGATACATATCCAATACCACGACGAACATAGAAATCACCTACAAAAGAACCACCTTTTGAAACTGTACAAATTTTAGCATCTTTATTTACAACTTCTAATTGATCAGCAACAGCATTTAAATCTTCAATTATTAAATCTCCAGCTGTAACAATTGTTTGACCTTTATCTGGTCCTTTAACATTGACTCTAATTTTATACATTTTATCAGGTTCCCCAGTAGTATCTTTGAATAAAACATCTTCGCTAATTTTAAATACAACATTTTTTAAATTTAAAATTATTTCTGTAACATCTTCAACTACACCAGGCATTGCCATAAACTCATGAGCTACACCTTCAATTTCCATAGCAACAATAGCAACACCAGGCATTGATGATAACAATACACGTCTCATGGCATTTCCTAATGTCATTCCATAGCCTCTTTCTAGAGGTGTAACAATAAATTTTCCATAATTAGAACTTTTATCTTCAACTTTAATTTGAGGTTTTATAAATTCAAATTTACGCATTTAAGCCTCCTTTAATTTGAATTACTATCCACGTGGTTTCTTAGGTGGACGGCATCCATTGTGTGGAATTGGAGTCACATCTTTAATTGATGTAATTTCAAGACCAGCAACTTGTAATGATCTAATAGCAGCTTCACGACCTGGACCAGGTCCTTTAACTTCTACTTCAATTTTTACCATACCTGCATCAATAGCAGCTTTTGCGGCAGCTTCACTTGCTTGTTGAGCAGCAAATGGAGTTGATTTTTTACTTCCCTTAAAGCCTAATGCACCAGCACTAGACCAAGAAACAGCGTTTCCTTCAGGATCACAAATAGTAACAATAGTATTATTAAAAGTTGAATGAATATGTGCTACACCAGTAGGTATATTCTTTCTAACTTTACGTTTTTTAACTACACGTGCCATTATTTATTTTCCTCCTATTTCTTCTTATTTGCTACAGTCTTAGAAGGTCCTTTACGTGTACGTGCATTACACTTTGTATTTTGACCTCTAACAGGTAATCCACGACGATGGCGAATTCCTCTATAACATCCGATTTCCATTAATCTTTTAATATTCATTGCAACTTCACGACGTAAGTCACCTTCAACTTTATATGCAGCAACTTCACGACGGATAACTGTTAATTCTTCTTCTGTTAAATCTTTAACGCGTTTATTTTCATCAATACCAGCGTTTTTTAATATTTTTTGTGCGGTTGGTTTTCCAATTCCAAAAATGTAAGTTAATGAAATAACTACACGTTTGTCACGTGGAATATCAACACCAGATATACGTGCCATTTATTTCCTCCCTAATTAGCCTTGTCTTTGCTTATGTTTTGGATTTTTACAAATTACCATAACTCTGCCATTTCTTTTAATTACTTTACATTGATCGCAAATTGGTTTTACCGATGGTCTAACCTTCATTATTTTTTCCTCCTTTAATTACTTATGTCGATAAGTAATACGGCCACGTGTTAAATCATATGGTGATAATTCAACAGTTACTTTATCACCTGGTAAAATGGTAATGAAATTCATTCTGATTTTACCAGAAACGTGTGCCATAATTAGATGTCCATTGTCTAATACTACTCTAAATTGAGCATTAGGCAATGCTTCTTTAACTGTTCCTTTTAATTCTATAACATCGTTTTTAGACATTGTCTTCTCCCTTTTCTTTTGTCAAAATTTCATATCCGTCCTCAGTAATAACAATAGTATTTTCATAATGAGCACTATCACTACCATCTATTGTCACCGTAGTCCAATCATCTTTAAGAATTTTAACTTTATAACTACCTGAAGTAACCATTGGTTCAATAGCCAAAGTCATTCCAACTCTTAATAATGGTCCCATTCCCTCTTTTCCATAATTTGGGATTGCGGGATCTTCATGTAATTCTGTGCCAACTCCATGACCTGTAAAGTCTCTTACCACTCCAAATCCTTGGCTTTCAACATATGATTGAATTGCATGGGATATATCTGACAAACGATTATTTGGTTTCGCATATTTCATGCCTTCATAGAAAGATTGACGAGTAACATCAATTAATCGTTGTCTTTCTTCACTAATATTTCCTACAGCATGTGTTCTTGCACAATCTCCATGGTACCCTTTATAATTAGCACCAATGTCAATAGAAATAATATCACCATCTTTAAGCTTGATGTTACTTTTAGGGATTCCATGAATAACAACGTTATTTATGGAAGCACATATTGTTCTTGGAAATCCTCCATATCCTTTAAAGGAAGGAACAGCACCATTATCCCTAATAGTCTTCTCGGCAATCTTATCAAGTTCAAGCGTTGATATGCCCGGAACAATTGCTTCAGCAACTTTTTTATGTGCTAGTGCAGCAATTCTTCCAGCCTCACGCATCAACTCTATTTCTCGATTACTCTTTATTATAATCATTTACTTTACTCCAAGTGAAGATTTAATATTATTGAAGATAACATCAATATCACCTATACCATTAATTGTTTTTACAAGTCCAAAAGACTCATAATATTCTAATAATGGTTTAGTTTGATTAGCATATACATTTAAACGATTTTTAACTGTTTCTTCTGTATCATCTTTTCTTTGTACTAAATGCTCACCACAAACATCACATATTCCTTCAACTTTTGGTTTAAGATTAGTAATATGATATCCAGCTTTACATTTTGGACAAACTCTTCTTCCAACAATTCTATCGATCAATACAGAATCATCAACTGCTATATTAATTACAGCATCTAATTTAATGTTCAATTCTTGTAATATTTTATCAAGTGCTTCAGCTTGAGGAATAGTTCTTGGAAAACCATCTAATAAAAATCCTTTTTGACAATCATTATTAGATAATCTTTCTTTAACTAATCCTATAGTAACACTATCAGGAACTAACTCCCCTTTATCAATATACTTTTTAGCTTCAACACCTAATGCAGTTTGATTTTTAATTGCTTCCCTAAACATATCACCAGTAGATATATGGGGAATATTTAGTGTAGTTTTAATTAATGCAGCTTGAGTACCCTTTCCAGCTCCTGGAGGGCCCATTATAATTAATTTCATAATATACTCCTACTCAATAAATCCACGATATTGTTTTTCTTGTTTAGTTTGTTTTAATTGTTTCCATGTTTCAATAGCAACGCCTACAACAATAATCAAACTTGTTCCACCAATTTGAGCAGATGAAGGTAAATTAAATACCACAGTCATTATAATTGGTAAAATAGCAACTATTGATAAATATGTAGCACCTAAAACAGTTATTTTGAATAATACTCTTGAAATATATCCTGTAGTTTCTTCTCCAGGTCTTACACCAGGAACATATGCATTTTGTTTTTGTAAATTTTCAGCCATTTGTTCTGGGTTTAATTGTAAGAATGAATAGAAGAAAGAGAATATTACAATTAAAATAATATATACAGCAAGTCCAATTGCATTAATAGAAACTGTTGTAACACTATCAACTGTTGTTGATGATGTAGTACTAAATATTTGCATTAACCAGTACCCAGCACCAGATGATGTATCCATTCCTGTTAAACTTACAATAGTAGTAGGTAAGCTTAATAATGTGGATGCAAAGATAACTGGCATAACTGATGCAGAATTTAATTTAATTGGAATATTACTATCGCTCTTTCCTTGGAATGAAGCTGCAGCTGGTCTATTCGCATATTGAATAGGAATTTTTCTTTCAGCACCTTCCATAAATACAATAACAACAATAATCAAAATTAATATTACCATTACAACAACAAATACTAAAATATTTCTTGTATCTTCAGTTGTAATTAATTGGTCAATTAATTCCGCAAACATTTGAGGGAATGTAGCTAAAATACCAGCAACAATTAACATTGAAGACCCATTTCCTAATCCATGTGCAGTAATTAATTCAGCTAACCATAAACAGAATGCTGTACCAGCAGTAGCAACTAATGCGCAATAGATATATAATAAAGCAGGATAACTACTAACAAAATCTAAATCGGCTACAAAATACGCACCATTATAGTTAATATTAATACCAATTACTAAAGTTAAAGATTGAACAAAAGCTAATCCTAAAGCAATATATCTAGTATATTGATTTAACTTTTTTCTTCCTTCTTCGCCTTCTTCAGCTAATTCTTTAAATCTTGGAACAATATCCATTTGAAGCAATTGAATAACAATTGAAGCTGTAATATAAGGACTAATACCTAAACATAATACTGAGAAATTACTTAAAGCTCCACCACTAAATACATCTAAAAATCCGAAATTTAATCCTTCAACTTGAGATGAAGAAAACAAAATATCTGGATTAATAAATGGTAATGTAACAAATGCTCCTAATCTAAATACGATTAATAAGCCAAATGTTACTAGCAACATTATAATTATCTTTTTTGTTGTCGAAGATATTTTAAGTGTTGCCATATTACATTACCTCGATTGTTCCACCTGCAGTAGTTATAGCAGCTTCTGCAGCTTTAGAGAACTTGTGAGCTTTTACAGTTAATTTTACATTTAAATTTCCGTTTCCTAAAACTTTTAAGCCATCATAAACTTTTTTAACTAAACCTTTTTCTTGTAAAGATTCAATTGTTACAACAGATCCAGCTTCAAAAACGTTAAGATCTTCAACATTAACAACTGCAAATTCTTTACGATTCACATTTGTAAATCCTCTCTTAGGTAATCTCTTGAATAAAGGTGTTTGTCCACCTTCAAATCCTGGACGAACTCCACCGCCACTACGAGCGTTTTGTCCTTTATGTCCACGGCAAGATGTTTTACCATGTCCTGAACCAGTACCACGACCAACTCTTTTTCTTGAATGTCTTGCACCTTCAACAGGTTTTAATTCATTTAATTTCATTTGGTCCTCCTATTCTACTACTTCAACAAGATGTTTAACAGTCGCAATCATTCCACGAACTGCATCATTATCTGTTTTTGTAACTATTTGATTGATTTTTGATAATCCTAATGCCTTTAATGTTTTGCATTGATTAGGTTTATGTCCATAAGGACTTTTTACTAATTTAACTTTTACTACTTTTTCCATATCATTAACCTACTATTTCCTCAGCTTTTTTGCCTCTAATTTCAGCAACTTGTTCAACAGTTCTTAATGATGCTAAACCTTCAATAGTAGCTCTAACTATATTAATTGGAGTACTAGAGCCTAATGACTTAGATACGATATCTTGAATACCAGCTAATTCAACTACAGCACGAACAGGTCCACCAGCAATTACTCCAGTTCCATCTGGTGCAGGTCTTAAAAATACTCTTCCTGCTCCGTAAATACCTGTAACTTCATGTGGAATTGTTGTATCAACAATTGGTACAGTAATTAAATGCTTTTTAGCATCTTCAGTTGCCTTTTTGATTGCATCTGGTACTTCAATTGCTTTACCAGTACCAAGACCTACGCGTCCTTTTCTGTCCCCTACAACTACGATTGCGCTAAAACGATATCTTCTACCACCTTTAACAACTTTTGTAACATGGTTAACAGCAACAACACGTTCTTCAAATTCTTTTTCAACAACTACAAGATTCTCTTTTTTATTTTTCTTTTCTTTAGTTTGACTCATGATAACCTCCTAGAATTTTAAGCCAGCTTCACGAGCTGCTTCAGCTAATGCTTTAACTCTTCCATGATATAAGTAACCACCACGGTCAAATACAACATTTTCAATGTTCTTTTCTAATGCTCTTTTTGCAACTAAAGCTCCAACTTGTTTTGCAGCTTCAACATTTGAACCATTAGCTAATTTTAATTCTTTATCAATGCTTGATGCAGCAACTAATGTTACTTGTGCAACATCATCAATAATTTGTGCATAAATATTTGTATTAGATCTAAAAACAGCCAAACGTGGAGTACTTGATGTTCCACTAATATTCTTACGAATACGTAAATGACGTTTTTGTCTTGTTTCATTACGAGATTTTTTAGTAACCATTTCTATACTCCTTCCTACTTAGCAGTTTTTCCTTCTTTACGACGAATAACTTCATCGCTATAACGAATACCTTTACCTTTATATGGCTCTGGTTTACGAACTTTTCTAACATTTGCGGCAAATTCGCCTACAAGTTGTTTATCAATTCCTTCAATTTTAATTTCAGTTTGAGATACACAAGTAACTTTTAAACCTTCTGGAATTGCCATTTCAACTAAATGTGAATATCCAGCAGCAATTACTAAAGTATTTCCTTTTAAAGATGCTCTAAAACCAACACCTTCAATTATTAATGTCTTGCTGAAACCTTCAGATACTCCAACAACCATATTATGAATTAATGCTCTTGTAGTACCATGTAAAGCTCTAGTTAAAATTTCATCATTAGGTCTTGAAACTTTTACTTCATTTTCTTCAACTTCAATTTTAATAATAGGGTTAAATTGATGACTCAATTCTCCTTTAGGTCCTTTAACAACAACTAAATTATTATCAGCAGTAACAGATACACCTGCAGCTAATTGAATTACTTTATTTCCAATACGTGACATATATACCTCCTACCAAATGTAAGCAATAACTTCCCCGCCAAGATGTTTTTGACGAGCTTCTCTATCAGTCATTACTCCGTTTGATGTTGATACTACAGCTACACCTAAACCATTTAAAACTTTAGGTAATTCTGTAGATTTAGCATATACACGTAAACCAGGTTTAGAAATACGTGTAATACCTTTAATTACTCTTTCTTTTTTATCTGTATACTTTAGTGTTACTTTAATTGAACCTTGTTTTCCGTCTTCAACGAATTCAACATCTTCAATATATCCTTCGTCTTTAATTACTTTTAAAATTTCTAATTTAATTTTTGATGCTGGAACTAACACAGTTAAATGCTTCATTTGATTGGCATTACGAATACGTGTAAGCATATCAGCAATTGGATCAGTCATTACCATTATTAGTTCTCCTTTCTACCAACTAGCCTTTTTAACGCCAGGTATTTGCCCTTTGTTAGCTAGTTCTCTAAAACAAAGACGGCATAATTTAAATTTACGATAAACAGCATGAGGTCTACCACAGCGTTCACAACGAGTATATTCCCTAACTTCAAATTTAGGTTTACGATGACATCTGATTTTTAATGATGTTTTTGCCATATGTTCCTCCTACTTCTTAAATGGTACGCCAAGTAATGTTAATAACTCGCGTCCTTCTTTATCAGTTTTTGCTGTTGTAACAATTACAATATCCATACCACGAATTTTAAATACTTTGTCATAATTGATTTCAGGGAAAATTAATTGTTCTTTAATTCCTAAAGTATAATTTCCGCGTCCATCAAAAGAATCTTTTGAAAGTCCTCTAAAATCACGAACACGTGGTAAAGAAATAGAAATTAATTTATCAAAGAATTGATACATTTTTTCTCCACGTAATGTTACTTTACAACCAATTGCAACACCTTCACGTAATTTAAAAGCAGCAATTGATTTTTTAGCTTTTGTAACTACTGGTTTTTGACCAGTGATTTGTGTCAAATCTTCTACAGCTGCATCTAATGCTTTTGAATTAGACATAGCATCTCCAACACCCATATTGATAACAATTTTTTCAAGTTTTGGTGCTTCCATAACTGATTTATATTTAAATGTTTCAATTAAAGCAGGTTTTACTTGATTAATATATTTTTCTTGTATACGATTCATGAGTGCCTCCTACTTATCCAAGATAGTTCCAGATTTTTTTGCATATCTAACTTTCTTGTCGCCTTCCATTTTATATCCTATTCTTGTTGGGACATTGTCTTTTGGGTCAACAAGCATAACTTTACATGCTGCAATTGGAGCTTCTTTCTTACTAATACCACCATCTGGATTTGATTGAGATGGTCTATTGTGATGTGTCACAATATTAACACCTTCAACTACTACACGATTACTTTTTGGTAAAACTTGTAGTACAGTGCCTTGTTTATTTTTCCAACTTCCGCTGATTACTACAACGGTATCGCCTTTTTTAAGATTCATTATTGTTCCTCCTAACTAAAGAACTTCAGGAGCTAAAGAGATGATTTTCATAAAATCATTATCACGTAATTCACGAGCTACAGGCCCGAAAATACGAGTACCTTTAGGTGTCTTATCATCTTTAATAATAACTGCTGCGTTATCATCAAATTTAATATATGAACCATCTTCTCTTCTTAATCCACTCTTTGTTCTTACAATTACTGCTTTAACTACATCACCTTTTTTAACTGTACCACCAGGAATTGCACTTTTAACTGTAGCAACAATAATGTCACCTACATTAGCATATCTACGTCTAGTACCACCTAAAACTTTAATTGTTAAAATTTCTCTTGCACCAGAATTATCAGCTACATTTAATCTAGATTCTTGTTGTATCACGATTAATTACCTCCTATAGTACAACTGCTTTTTCAACAATTTCAACTAAACGGAATCTCTTTGTTTTTGATAAAGGTCTTGTTTCCATAATTTTAACTTTATCGCCTACTTTAGCTTCATTGTTTTCATCATGAGCAGTTAATTTTTTTGTATAAATAACACGTTTTCCATATAATGGATGTTTACGATATGTAACAATTTTGACTTTAATAGTTTTATCTTCTTTATCTGATGAAACTACGCCAATATATACTTTACGAGAATTTCTTTCCATAATTGCCTCCTATTTAAGAGCATTAGCACGTTCAGTAAGAATAGTCTTCATACGAGCGATTTGCTTTTTATTCTTTTTTATTTGTGCAGTATTTTCTAACTTACCAACTGCTGCTTGGAAACGCAAATTAAATAATTCTTGTTTCAACTCTTCAATATTTTTTTCAATAGTGGCAACATCCATTTCTCTAATTTTATCTGATTCAGATTGTTTTGTAATAACTTTAACTTCTTTTTTAGTTCTAGCCATAATTATTCACCACTATTCTCTTTCTTTATAATTTTTGTTGGGATAGGTAATTTATGAGAAGCAAGTCTTAACGCTTCGCGAGCTACTTCTTCACTAACTCCACCAATTTCAAACATAATAGTTCCATTTTTTACTACTGCAACATATCCTTCTGGAGTACCTTTACCTCCACCCATACGTACAGCTAATGGTTTTTTAGTTTGTGGCATATGAGGGAAAATTCTAATCCAAACTTGACCTTCACGTTTCATATAACGAGTCATAGCAATACGTGATGCTTCAATTTGTGATTGTGTAATCCATCTTCCTTCTAAAGCCATTAAACCATATTCACCAAAATTTAATTCCTTTGCACCTTTAGCTTTTCCTTCATAGCTAACACGGTGTGGTCTACGGTATTTAGTTCTTTTAGGCATTAACATAATTATTTAGCCTCCTTTTTTGCAGGTAAAATTTCACCTTTGCAAATCCAAACTTTAACACCAAGTTTACCATATGTAGTATTTGCTTCTGCTAATGAATAATCTACATCTGCTCTCAATGTATGAAGAGGAACAGTTCCTTCTGAATAGCCTTCAGCACGAGCCATTTCAGCTCCACCTAATCTACCAGAAATTCTAGTTTTAATTCCCTTTGCTCCAGCTTTCATTGTTTGTTGGATTGCTTTCTTTTGTACACGTCTGAATGAAGCTCTGTTTTCAAGATCTTCAGCCATTTTTCTTGCAACTAATGTTGCATCTAAATCAGGATTTTTAATTTCCATAACACTTAAGAATACTGATTTATGAGTTAATTTTTCTAATCTTCTAACGATTTCTTGTTTTACTGCGCCTTCTTTACCAATAACAACTCCTGGTTTAGCAGTATAAACAGTAATCATAATTTTACTCTTTACTCTTTCAATAGTAATTTTAGATACTTGAGCTTTTTTATAGAATTCATTAATTTCATTACGAATTTTTAAATCTTCATGTAATAACTCAGGTACTTCTAATTTGTTTGCATACCATTTTGAATCCCAATCACGGATAACGCCTAAACGTAAACCTATTGGGTTAACTTTTTGTCCCATATTGAGATCCTCCTTAATTTCTTTCTGCAACAACTACAACGATGTTGCTTGTTCTTTTTAATAATGTACTAGCACTACCTTTTGCTTTTGGTAAATATCTTTTCATAGTAATGCCTTCATTTGCATATGTTTCTTTAATATATAATTTTTCAGTATCCATTTGATAATTGTGTTCAGCATTTGCTACTGCTGATTTAACAACTTTAGCAATAACTGAACTAGCACCATTTGGTGTTAAATATAAAATAGATAAAGCTTCACCAACATTTTTTCCTCTCACTAAATCAAGAACTAATCTTACTTTTCTAGCTGAAATTCTAACTGTTTTAGCTTCAGCTCTTGCAGTTTTAATATTTTCCATCAACTAGTCCCTCCTATTTAGAATCCTTTTTATCTTTTCCATGTCCACGGAAATTTCTTGTAGGTGCAAACTCACCTAATTTATGTCCAACCATATCTTCTGTTACATAAACAGGAACATGATTTTTTCCATTATAAACTCCAATAGTATGTCCTATAAATTCTGGGAAAATAGTAGATCTTCTTGACCATGTTTGAACAACTTTTTTACTATTATTTTCATTTAATTCTACGATTTTTTTCATTAAATGATCATCGCAAAATGGTCCTTTTTTCAATGAACGTGCCATGTTTTACCTCCTAGTTTCCATTACGACGACGAACGATTAATTCTGTCGATTTTTTCTTAGTGTTACGAGTCTTCTTACCTAAAGCAACTTTACCCCATGGAGTTAAAGGCGCTTTTCTACCAACAGGAGTTCTACCTTCACCACCACCATGTGGGTGATCATTAGGGTTCATTACAGATCCTCTTACAGTTGGTCTAATTCCCATATGTCTAGTTCTACCAGCTTTTCCAATATTTACATTCATATAATCGGCGTTGCCAACTTCACCAATTGTTGCACGGCAAACACCTAATATTTTTCTTACTTCGCCACTAGCTAAACGAATTAATACATATTTTCCTTCACGTCCTAAAATTTGAGCACTTGTTCCTGCGCTTCTTACTAATTGAGCACCAGCACCAGGATGCAATTCAATGTTATGAATTGTTGTACCAACAGGAATTTTTTCTAATGGTAATGCATTTCCAACTTTAATGTCAGCATTTACGCCAGAATAAATTTTTGTTCCCACTTCAATTCCTTTAGGAGCTATGATATATCTTTTTTCTCCATCAGCATATGCAACTAATGCAATATTTGCGCTTCTGTTAGGATCATATTCAATTGTTTTAACAGTTGCTGGAATATCATCTTTGTTTCTTAAGAAATCGATAACACGATATTTTCTTTTTTCGCATCCGCCTTTATGACGAACTGTTATTCTTCCTAAATTGTTACGACCACCTTTTCCATTTACAGGTTGTAACAAGCTTTTTTCAGGAGTATCACAAGTGATTTCGCTTTTATAAACTAATACAGTCATATTACGGCGACCATTTGTGGTTGGTTTATAACTTTTAATAGCCATTATTTTTTATCCTCCTATATTTCAAATGCGTCAATCTTATATCCTTCAGCAAGTGTAACAATTGCTTTTTGCACTGCTGGACGCAACCCCTCATATTTGCCTACACGGCGAGTTTTTCTTTGTGTATTAATCATATTAACAGCAGTAACTTTTACATTAAATAATTCTTCAACTGCTTTTTGTACTTCAACTTTATTTGATCCTTGTTTTACTTCAAAAGTATATTTAAGTGTTTCAACTAATTTCATAGACTTTTCAGTAATTAAAGGACGAACGATTATTTCATAATTTGGTTTCATTATTTCAATTCCTCCTCATATGCTTCTAATGCATCTAAAGTCATAACGTACATATCGCCGTTAATTAAATCTAAAACGCTTAAATGATTTTTAGTTTGTACATATACATTAGGAATATTTCTACTTGCTAATGCTAATGTTGGATTATCTTCTTTAGTAATAACAATAACTTTATTGCCATTTGCATTAATAGCATTTAAAAATTCAACACAATTCTTTGTTTTAAAATCAGCTAATTCAACTTTATCAACTACAATTAAATTATTGTTTTGATATCTATCAGTTAATAAATTCTTTAAAGCTGCTTTAATAACTTTTTTATTTACTTTAACAGCATAGCTTCTAGGAGTTGGTCCAAACACAACGCCGCCACCTCTCCATTGAGGAGATCTGATTGAGCCTTGTCTTGCACGTCCAGTACCTTTTTGTCTCCATGGTTTTCTACCACCGCCACTTACTTCAGTACGATTTTTAGTATCATGAGTACCTTGGCGTAAAGATGCACGTTGTGCATACACAACATCATAAACAACTTGCATATTAGGTTTAACTGCAAAAACAGCTTCACTTAATTCAACAGTTTTAACATTTTCACCAGTTTGGCTTAAAACAGTAATACTAGGCATGATTATTCTCCTTTCTTAAGTGCTTCAGGATTAATACCAGCATTATGTGCTTTAACACCGTTTGTAATTGTAACAAATGAATTGTTAGCTCCTGGTACGCTACCTTTAATTAATATAACATTTTTTTCTAAATCAATTTTTACTACTTCTAAGTTTTGAACAGTAACAGTTTCGCCACCTAAGCGTCCTGCCATTTTCTTTCCTTTTTTAACTCTAGCAGCATCAATACTACCCATTGAACCAATTCCACGATGATAACCAGAACCATGTGCCATTGGTCCACGTGAGAAATTATGACGTTTAATAGCACCAGCATATCCTTTTCCTTTAGATGTACCAGTTACATCAACTATTTCTCCTTCAACAAATATATTTCCTTTTACTTCTTGACCTACTTCAAACGCCATCATTTCCTCACCAGCGATTTCTTTTACGAAGCGCTTAGGATTTGTGTTAGCTTTTTGAGCATGTCCAACTTCAGGCTTTGTAACATTTTTCTTGTCAGCATAGCCTAATTGCACTGCTTGATAACCATCAGTTTCAGCAGTTTTCTTTTGTAATACAACATTTGGAGTTACTTCAACAACTGTAACAGGTACTAAAGTTCCATCTGTTGTAAAAATTTGAGTCATTCCGACTTTTTTACCTAAGATTCCCTTGGCCATAAGTTTTCCTCCTTTATAAAATTATTTTAATACGATATCAACACCCGCAGGTATTTCAAGATGAACTAATGTATCTACTGTTTTTGGTGTAGTAGAAACAATTTCAATTAATCTCTTATGTGTTCTTCTTTCAAATTGTTCACGACTGTCTTTATGTTTGTGTGGTGAACGAATGATTGTAAACACTTCTTTCTCAGTTGGTAGTGGAATAGGTCCTGAAACAACAGCTCCAGTCTTTCTCGCAGCTTCAACAATTTTCAATGCAGATTCATCTAATAATCTGTGATCATAAGAAATTAATTTTATTCTTAATGATTTTTTTGCCATTTTTTGGTCCTCCTTCTTGTATCTTGTACTTTTAGGCTCATTATAAATTCCCTGACGCACAATAATAGGCAACTCAACCGTGTGTGCCAGCAACCTCATAAATCCACGCCCATAAAAAGCCTTATATATTATATCATTATTTAATTAATAATGCAATAGTTTTTTTATTTTTTTAAAATAAATTAAAAAAGCAGGTTTATTTAATTCCTGCTTTTCAAAATTATTATTTAATTATTTCCTACTGTATTTTATCAAATAGTTTTTGAAAAATTTTATTCATTTTTGGTGATTGCTTAAATAGCGACTTTGCATAGATACATGCATATGTATAATTGCGTGACGCATTATTTACTGCGGAAACAACAAGCCTAGAAATTTTGTCCATTTTATAGTAAGCTATTTACATTTAAAAAATATATGCAGCACCACAAATAACTAACAAGATAAACAATACTAATATAAAAGCATAATTTGCCATTCCATTTTTATTTTCGCATGTTGTTTGGCAAGGATTGCAACATGAATTGCCACCGAAATTTGTCATAGCATTTCCTCCTTTCACACTATAATATGCAAATTAATTTTTTTTGACAATAATATAATGCTTTTTTACATATAATAAAAAGAAGGAAAAGCTTAATGAAAAAAATATACGAACAACTTAATGAAGAAAAAATTAAATCCTTCGTAAAATGGATATATAGCTTATCCCCAATTGAAATGATATCTGTTGGTTATATTATTTCCATCATTTTATGCGAATACACAACTGTAAACGAGCAAAATGTTATCGGAAACTTTTTAGAAATGATCGGGCAAACGCTTTTAACTTCAAACGCTCAAGCCACAACAATTAACCCAGATTATATCGGCGTATCTATATCGCAACTAGAAAATTTTAAAAGAGAAATTTTTAAAGAACTTAAGAAACACTCTACCAAACGAGACTATAATCGTAACTGATAATCATTGAAATAAAGAATGATGTGTACATTATCCCTAAATTAAATATTAAGCAATATATATATTGCTTATTTGTTTTGATTGTTTTAGCAAAATATATAGTAATGCACATTAATATAACAATTGTTAACATTGAAAAAATATACATCCATATTGCAATAGCTTCTATGTTTTTAATAAATCTGATAAGCGAGACAATGATTATTAGCATTTGGCCTATTCCTTGAACGTGTAATGTATTGACATTATCTTTTTTCCACAGCTGGAAAGAAAGAAAAGATAAAATAAGCGGAACAATAAAAGCAGTTATTAAAAATATTTTATATGTAACATTATATATAGTTTCACTTTTCGGAATTATTATTAAAATAAACATTAAAACAATATCGACTAACCACAAAATACACATTTTTTTCTTATTCATATTTAAAATCCTCATTACATTTTATATTTACTTGTCCAAAGTTTCTTGGATTAGTAAAAACAATTTCTTTAAAATGAAGCATTAAACGCACTTCATTATTTTGATTACCATATAGCCTATCACCAATTATCGGGTGTCCAATACTAGCTAGATGAATTCTAATTTGGTGTTTTCTACCATGTTTAATCTCAACTTCCACTTTTGATATATTATTTTTATAACCAATGACTGTATATTGCGTATAAGCAGTTTTTCCAGTTTTACATATAATTTGTTTAGAACTATGTCTATCACTAGATATATTGCTATCTATTTTTCCTCTTTTTTTGCTGAACTTTCCACTTGTTAAACATATATATTTTTTATAGATTTTATTATTTTCTAATTCATGCGATAAATATGATAAAGCAAGAAAATTTTTCGCAAATACTACAATCCCCGATGTATCGTAATCAAGCCTATGAATGGCTTGGCAATACTTAATCTTTTGCGTAGATAACAAATAATAATATACCGCATTTTGAAGAGTTTCATATGTATTGCCATCTGAATGAACTAAAATTCCGGATGGTTTATTTACCGCAATTATAAAATCATCTTCATATAATATATCAATTTTCATTTTAAAAGGAATAATATTAATAACATCATTTACTATTTCTAAAACATCCCCAATATTAATTACTTCATCACTACATATGTATCTATCGTTTACTTTTATTCGTTTGTTATGGATAAGTTTAGATATCTTGTCTTTAGAAACATTATACTTTTTTAACGCTTCACTAATTAAAGCTCTTTCAGTCATTTTTACATTTATGTTATCCATTAATCCTCTCCACTTTCCACATTATTTATTAATTTTATATATTATATTAAAACACGACAAATGCGTTTAGCTTTGCCGTGTTTATCTTAAAATATTATAATTCCACCGCAAATCAACAATAATATTTTATCATATAAAAATATCAAACGCAAGCCATATTATATGACTTTTTGTTAACGAACATATGTAAAATAATATATTATTTGGATGCTTTTTTTATTATTTTTTTAAACGCAAAATCGATTAAAGCAACTAGTATTATAGATATTATTACAACGCAATATACTTTGGCCATTTCATTAATATTATAATAACGGCGCATTAATGCACCCATTGATTTATTTGAAGGGGAAACATATTCTGACATTAGCATTACTTTAAAGCCTAAGCCAGCCGTTTGAGCAAAACAAGAAACAATTATATCCCTTATCAATGGCAATTGCATTTCAAATATAACTGATATCTTTTTTTCATCAGTATAAGTTTTAACATCATCTATTATGTCACTAGGTATACCATTTAATCCGCCAAATACTCCTTCATATACAATAGGTATAATAACAAACATTGTTGCTATAGAAGACGATAATTTCATATTAAAAACCATTAAAACTAACACAATTATTGCTATCATAGGCATTGATTTTAATATTAGCATAAATGGTTTGATAAAGTATGCAAACCTTTTGCTCTTATATGAAAAGATTGATAATATTATTGCAATAACAAAAGAAATTAATAATAATATAACTATTTTAATAATACTAATTATAATAATTTTATATATTTCATTAGAACTAAATATTTCACCAAATGCTTTCAAAACACTTGATATTTTAGGTATAACTAGATCATTATTTATTAATATTGCAACAAATTCCCATGTTAATAGTAATATTAAAACACCAAATATTATGGATATAATTCTTTTTTTCATTTTCTAAAGAAATCATCATTTGGATGAGTATATTCGATTAAATCTAAATATTTATTTATTTCAACACGATAATTTGATGCTTTAATATATTGCATATTGCAATTTAAAATGCTTTCCTTTAATACATCAACACCAAAGTTTTTAAAGTAATCATTTTTTGCAACTAGTTTTTCAGTATACTCATTTAGATTAACACGAGCCGTTTGAATAGATTTATTGATTTGCGATAATACATGATCAATTCTATCTTTTTTATTGGGATCTGAAGTTGTAAAAATAGCAGCCTGAATAATTGGTGCTTCGATGCATGATTGTAAATCCAATTGTTTAAACTCAATTTTTTGATTCACTTTTAATACTGATAATACTGGTTCTGCAGCTACTACATAATCGTATTTATCTTGAATAAAAAATGGTAAAACTTCACTAACACTGTTTAAATATTCAACTTCTTTTGTAATAGAGTTTTGGGCAAAAGCTGCTTTTATTGCAACTTCTGGTGTATTTCCTTCTCCAAATGCTAATAATGATTTATCGGAAGTTGTTATGTCACTCAAACTTTCTAATTGATTTGTGGGTTTAGTTATAATAAATAAATTGCTCATACCTAAAATCGCTTCTAATTTATAATCAGTTTTTTCATTGTTATATAATTGTATTCCAACATTTAAAGGAGCTACAATTATATCATAATCATTGCTCATTAATGCACTTTTTAATGCTGCACCACCTGGTACATTTTCTACAACAACATTTTTTTGTTCATCTATATCACCCAACATAATATAGGGCATTCCTTCTGGAACAATTATTTTTATTTGTTCATCATTACACCCACACATTAATAAACACCAAATTAACATTAACAATACTAAACAATAATTTTTTTTCATATTCTTCCCCTTTTATTCTTCAATGCTTTTTATATATTTTTTAAGAATTTTATATGACTGTTTTTTAATCAAGATTAAGAAATAACTATAATCATGATATTATTTATTTTCTAAGCATTTACATTTTATGATATTATTTTATCATACTTATAATTATTTTTTTGTAATGTTTGTTACAAAAACTTGATTTTCATTCGATTATGATATATTATTATTTCAGAGGTGTTTCATTTATGAGAGAAAATATCCTATCATTAAATACTAAAAAAATTTATTATTCGAAAAACCAAATTATAAAAAATCAAGACGATCCATGTACATCTGTAGGTTTTATCTTAGAAGGAGGAATAAAAATAATTAATTATTCTTCTGAAGATAAAGAAATACTAATTAAAGAAACATATGCAAACAACTTTTTTGGTAATTATTTAATTTATTCCAATAAACCATATCCTGGTATACTTATTGCTTCAAGTGATACTGTAATAACATATATTTCTAAAGACGTTTTTGAAAAAGCTTTATTAAAAAATGAATCTTTTTTAAAAAAGTATTTACAATATATTGCTAATGATTATATTAAAATCCATACTAAATTAAAGATATTTAGTAATAAAAAAATTAAAGATAAGGTTTTTGCATTAATCTCATACAAATGTATTGAAAATAATCAACTCTTTTTTGTTTTTAAATCGCATCAAGAATTAGCTGATATAATTAATATACCTCGCCCTTCTTTTTCAAGAGCTTTATACGAACTGCAAAAAGAAAAAAAAATATCTATAAATAAAAAGAAAATAGTATTACTTAATGAACATACTATTTAAAAAGTTAACCTTAGTATTATTTAGTTCTACTTATATTTGATATGTTTTAAGGTCAATATCCAAAGATATTGACCTTAAAATTGTTTTTTCTATAGTTTTTAACAATATTTATGAAGGATTGCTCTTATGCAATTACAAACAAAACTTATTTATATTCCCCACTTATTTAATAAAAACTTTTCGCAATAATTTACTGGATTTTGATCTTCAATTTCATCTTTTAGTATTTCTAATTTCTCTGGTTTAAGCATATATTCTAATCTTTTTTCAAAAAGCTTTTTTTGCCCCTTTGGTGCATATTTTGGATCTATTGATTCATATTCTTTAATTATGTTTGGCAATTGATTTTTAAAATCTTCTTCGGATTCCATTTCTACTTTTGCTTGAAATTTATTTACCCTTTTTATATATCGATCTTCAATGCTAAAAGATATACACACTTTATTATTAACATTACTAGGCCCAATACCCACACAACCAATACGGAATCTATTCATTATAGGCAAAACAAAAAGTAATGATTCCCCAACCTCATTAAATCCAGCAAGTTCAAATGGCAAATGTCTAAATAAATTTTCATCTTTTTTTTCTGTTTCAAAATCTATCGCATTTTCTAATACCCATTTATTATGAAGTTCTTCCGCAATATCTAAAAGAACCATATAAACATCTCCATGTTCTTCAAAATAAGAATATATTCCATCGCCAAGTGCTTGCATAAAATTATCTTCTAGATCTTTTTCTACTGGTCTTCCGTCTTTGTAAAAGCCATTTACTGCTTCTTCAAATGAGCCAGTAACTCCACATTCAAACGCTTTAAACATATGTTTTCTAACGCAGCTGGCTGCATCTTCCATTTTCTTTTCGACATTCACCTTTGATATTTTTGCAAGTTGTTCATACGAATTTTCTTGAACAGTTTTAAACGCTTCCTCTTCATCCATTCCATTAAATTTTATAAGAGAATAAAAGTAAGCCATTTTCTTTGCTACAAGTTTTCTATGTTCTTCCTCTATACATATTTCTTTTTTCAATTGCTCCACTTGATTATTCGATTCTTGAGTTATTTTTTTAACAGTTTTTTGTGCCATAAAATCTCCTTATTTTTATTTATTATAAATTAAAAAATTAAAATTACAATATAATTTTTGTTTTTATCTAATTGTATAAATTAAATTATGCGTATTTTGCAATAAAATCACTAAAAAAGTAAACAATATCCAGTGAACAATTTACTTGACTTTTGTAAAATTGTTCAGCATTATATAAACATTAAAGAAGACTATTATGATAAATAGAAAACATTACATTGCTCCAGTGAGATAATTTTATGATTTGGATTTGATAAAAATTATTACAGGGATTAGACAATGTGGAAAGTCTGTAATTTTGGAGCAAATCAAATCGAAATAGCTCAATAAAATAATATTATTTGTTTAAATTTTGAAGATAAAATAATTAATACAATGATTAAAAATGTTGGCGATTTAATTGACTTTTTAGAAAAAACAGAATGGAAGGCAAATATTATCTTTTTTTGATGAAATTCTAGTTTTAGAAGGATGGCATATTGCTTGCAACACTTTAAGGCTATGTTAAATGTCAATATTAATTTTACCAATAAGTGGAACGTTATTTTTGTTTTAAGACCTCTAAAAAAGTGTAAAAAAATAGTCTTGACACAAATTATTGTATCAAGACTAGTCATTTTTAATGGCGGAGGAAGAGGGATTCGAACCCCCGCGGCTGTTACACCCTTTCGGTTTTCAAGACCGACCCCTTCAGCCAGGCTTGGGTATTCCTCCA
>CAZFAM010000008.1:0-54753 GCA_964516425.1 uncultured Bacteroidales bacterium
ATATACTATTTATGAAATATTCAAAATTCATTTGACAAAAGTATTTTAACAAGATATAATAATGTGAGTTAAGTATAAAAATAAGTATCAAAGGAGAATAATATGCCAAAGTACTTAGTAATAGTAGAATCACCTGCTAAATCAAAAACAATTGAAAACTATTTAGGTGAAGATTATGTCGTTACATCAAGTAAAGGACATATCCGAGATTTAACAACAAGAGGTTTGGGTGGATATGGTGTAGATATTGAAAATCATTTTGAACCGCAATATAAAATAATGAAAGATAAACACCAAACAGTCAAAGAATTAAAAGCTTTAGTTAAAAAAGCCGATAAAATCTTTTTAGCAACCGACCCTGATAGAGAAGGAGAAGCTATTAGTTGGCATTTATATGAAACATTAAATTTAAGTAAGAAGCCATATGAAAGAATCGTATTTCATGAAATAACAAAAAGTGCTGTTACTGATGCTTTAAAAAATGGTAGAGATATTGATTTAAATTTAGTTAAGTCACAAGAATCAAGAAGAATTGTTGATAGAATAATAGGCTTTAGTTTATCAAAACTATTACAAAAAAAGATTGGTTCTAAATCTGCGGGAAGAGTTCAATCAGTAGCTTTAAAATTAATAGTAGATCGTGAAAAAGAAATAAAAGCATTTGATAAACAAGAATATTGGGAAATGTTTTTACAATTTACTAAAAAGAATAAAAAATTAAAAGCTAAACTAGAAAAATATAATAATGAAACAATCGAAATCAAAAATGAAGAAGAAGCAAATAAAATAGAACAAGACTTGAATAAAGAATATTTCATTAAAGATATAATCTTTAAAGAAAAAGAAAAAAGTCCTAAACCACCATTTATTACTTCTACTCTTCAACAAGAAGCTTCTAATAAATTTAATTTTCAAGCACGTAAGACAATGCAAATAGCTCAAAAATTATATGAAGGAATAGAACTTGGAAAAGAACGTGTTGGTTTAATTACTTATATGAGAACTGATAGTATACGTTTAAGTGATGAATTTATTTCATCATGCAAAAACTATATTATAAAGGAATATGGTGAAGAGTATTATTGTGGATATACAACAAAACCAACAAAAAAGAAAAATGTTCAAGATGCTCATGAAGCTATAAGACCTTCAAAACTATCATATAAACCAGAAACTGTTAAACAATATTTGTCAAATGATGAATTTAAATTATACCAAATGATTTATGACCGAGCAGTTAGTTCACTAATGAGTAATGCTAAAGTATTATCAGAACAAATAATTATTGATAACAATAATTATTCATTTGGGTTAAGTGGTGAAAAAATCTTATTTGATGGATACTTAAAAGTATTTAATAAATACGAAAGCGATGAAACAAAAGCTTTACCAGAATTCAATGTTAATGAAATTATAAAAAACGGAACAATAAATAAAGAACAAAAATTTACTAATCCACCACTTCGTTATACTGAAGCACGATTAATTAGAAAAATGGAAGAATTAGGAATAGGAAGACCTTCCACATATGCTGTTACAGTTGATTCATTAAAAAATAGAGGCTATTGTAAAATGGAAAAGAAAGCCTTTATTCCAACGGACCAAGGTATATTGACAAGTGATAAATTAGAAGAGTATTTTTCTAAAATTATAAATATTAAATATACAGCTGATTTAGAAGAAGCATTAGATAAAATCAGTGAAGGTAAAATAATATGGTATGAAGAATTAGAAGATTTCTATAAAGACTTTAGACCATTATTAGATTTTGCGGATGAAAATATGGAAAGAATGTATCCAATTATGACTGATGAAATATGTCCAGAATGTGGACATCAGTTATTAATTCGTAATGGACGATTTGGAGAATTTATAGCTTGTAGCAATTTTCCTAAATGTCATTATACCGCAAAAAAAGAAATTCCTGAACCGCCAGTATACACAGGAGTTAAATGTCCAAATTGTGAAACAGGAATGATCGTTGAAAGAATTAGTAAAAGAGGCAGAAGCAAAGGCCAAAAGTTCTATGCTTGTGATCAATACCCAACTTGTAAAAGTACATATACAAGTTTAGATGAAATAAAAAAACTTGAATAATTATAGTTTAATAATTAAATAAAAGTCCATCATAACATTTGACTAAAATTTAGTCAAATTAATTGATGGACTTATTTTAATTTATTTGATTAGATTTAATAATATAAGTATTAAATTAATAGATTATCTATAATAAAGCATTAACATTCTGTTGCAAAAAAATGCGTAAATACGCAAAAAAACATAATATATTACTTAATGTAGATTTTAAAATAGCGTATAACATAATTGGTAATTCTTCGAGAGTCTTTTCTATGATTATTAAAAGAGATATTTATTTAAATAAATTAATTGATTCTATGAATAATGGATTAATTAAAGTTGTAACTGGAATTAGAAGATGCGGTAAATCTTTTTTATTATTTAGTTTATTTGATTATATTTAATAATATAAGTTTTAAAGTAATAGACCATCTATATTTAAAACATAATGTACAAAAGGTTTATAGTAATAAAGTAAATCACTTATAAGCCTTTTTTATTTTCTTTAATGATTTTTTTACATTTGTTGTCAAAGGAAGAAAATACTTTAACAGAATTTGTAAATTTGATTTTTATTAACATATTAAAAAGATATGAATTGCTAATTATTTTGTTGTGTTCGAAGTATATTAAAAAGTCCCATAAAATGGGACTTTTTACATTAGATAAACATAGCAAGAAAATGAGGAATAGTGTATTTTTTATCTATTATTCCAACATTTCCCCCAATTAACTTAATAGCAATCGATGGTTCAAAATTATCAATAAATGAATCTAACGATTTTGTTGGAGCGTTACCAGCTTTTACTTCAATTGGAATCACTTCACCATTTTTTTCAATTACGAACTCAAGTTCAGAACTATCACCTTGTTTGTAATAATGAAGTGCATATCCATTTTTAACAAGTGTTTCTGCAACGAAGTTTTCATAGATACCTCCTTTTGCAAAACCTTTTAATGTTCCGTTTAGTAGTGCTTGTTTAGTAGCAAAACCAAACAAAGCAAGTAAAAGTCCTGTATCCGCAATGTAAAGCTTAAATTCATTATCCTTTTCGTAAGCTTTAAGCGGCAATGTTGGAAGAGTGGTGTTGTAGCACGTATATGCCATATTCGCATCAGTTAACCATTGTACGCTATCACCAAATTTACGTGATGTAGCTTTATGCTCTACCTCAGAATATTTAAATTTTTTATTTTCTTTAGCAAGTTGACGGGGAATGCTATCATAACATTTTCGTACTTTTACTTTTTCAGCACCTTTGGCATGCTGTGAGATGTCATCCGCATAGGATGTTAAAATCTTATCTTGAATTTCTTGTACTTTGGTAAAATCCTTGTATTCAATAAAGCTAGCTACAACCTCAGGCATTCCTCCCACAACAAGATATTCACGAAGTAGACTTTCGTATTTTTGGTGAATTTCTAAAGGAATTTTTTTTCTTGAATCATAAAAACTTTTTAAATAGGCAATTGTATCATAGGTATAACCATAAGCCCATAAAAATTCCTCAAAATCCATAGAGTACATCATAACTGTTTTTTCATAACCTACTGGAATAGATTCAATGGGTTCTACATCAGAATCGGCATCTTTTCCATATGAAAGACCAAGTAGTGATCCTGAAGCAATAACATCATAACGACCATCCTCAGCTAAAAACTTTAAAGCTGTACGTGCATCAGCACACTTTTGAATTTCATCAAGGAAAATAAGAGTTTTTCCAGGAATAAGCTTAACACCTGGAATGTTCGCAGTTAGGCGTTTATATATTTCTTCTGCCGATTTATCTCCCGAAAAAATGATTTTTAAGCTATTTTGTTCATGAAAATTAATTTCTACAAAACTTTCATATTCTTTTTCCCCAAATTTTCGGATTAGAAAAGTTTTTCCAACTTGTCTTGCACCTTTCACCAACAGACACTCTTTCTTTTTGTTGTTTTTCCATTCAAGTAATGTATTGTACATTTTACGCTTTAACATAAAAGTCACCTCGCTTCTTTTAGTTTATTATAACATGCTTTTTTTTATGTGTCAAGAATTGTGCATATTTTAGTATGTTAAAAATATGAAATAATGCATATTTTAGGATATTGTAAATATTAAATAATGCATATTTTTGGATATTATAAAAATTAAATAATGCATATTTTAGATAATATATACCTATCATTATGATACATTTGTTAATAAAGTGTAATAATGGTGGGATATCATTTAAAGTTCTAGATATCGATTTTAGTAAATTAATATAAAAAACTTTTTATAGCATAACAACTGCAAAAGTAAAAATCCTATTATTCATTTAGAATCTATCTTATGTTTAAAAATGATAAAGTTATAAAATATGTATTAAAACGTAGCCTTTTACTAAAGTGATATTAAATTAGGGATTAATTGATAAATTTAGTTAAAAAAATTAAAAATATACCAAATTAACAAGAATAAATATTAATGTTTTTTGAAAAAGTATTCTAATAATTTTTTAAAAATTAGTTGTTTTTTAAAAAACAGTATGTTAAAATAATGTTGACAGATGAAAAAGGCATTTACTTTTTATTCAATCAGGTAAATAAAAAAAGTTGAATACAAAATGTTGATATTCAAACCGTTTGATTAAAAACTATTGGTAACGACATTCAATAATCTCGAAACCTCCTTTAAAATCTGTTAAGGATTATATTTTCCAAAAAACAAATTTTAATAAAAGGAGATCATGTATGATGTTTAAAACTAATGGTGGTCTTTTTTGGCCACCCTTTTTTTCTTCAGAAAATGATGTAAATCAAATTACTGAAAATGTTAAGAATAGACAAGGTTTCTATTCAAAGGACAAACTCACAGCCATTATTTTAAATTTATCACATATTCAATGTTGTGATAGTTTAGATGACTCTTTAATGAGTGATGTGTGTGAACATGTTGTATTAAGTTTTATGATAAATGATACAACTATGGCAAAAGATTTTTTAAGTGAAGAAGAATTCTTCAAAGCAAAAGAAGTATTTATTAGAAAACAATACAATAGTAAAATACTTCAAAAACTATTATCTTATTTTCAAGCTTTATTAGATTTATATCCTAATGATTATTTAAATAATCTTTTTACTCTTTCTTTAATACATGAATTGGATAAAGTAAAGCAAGAAAAAATTGATAATGAATATAGTGTTTTAAAAAAAGTCATTGATAAAGAAGCTTCTGGTGTTAAAAGTACATGTTATTTAGATGCTCAAACTATAACATATTTGGAAGCTAAAACAGAATTAACGGCTTGTTTAAATGATTATATTATTGAATTAAACGATTATGATTTTAATTCCATTAATACAATTCATGTTAATAATGAAACATCAACTCTATTGTCAATGGAAGAGTTTATTACAATTAATAATCAAATATTACAAAAGAGTTTAGTTAATAATCAAGAATTTTGGAATCAACATCAAAATTTTAGTATTACTAGATTTTTAAATAGTATTCTTGAAAATAATGGTTTAACACATGCTAAAAAAGTAATAATGTATATGTTTAATAATATTCAAGAAATGCAATATATGAAAGAAGTGATACTTCAAAATAAATTACCACTATGTATGAGTAGACGCGATATTATTATTGAGAGATTAGAAGAACAAGCGTTTAGATTTTCATTTAAGCGATTAGAACAATATTGTGATTTATCACCTTTAAAATCATTATTATTATGTTATCCAATGAATGATGTTTCTGATGATTGTATTAATGAAGGAAAAAAAGTATGGGATAAATTTATTTGTTCTTATAATTATCCTCTTGATTATAATAAAGTAAATGAATATTTAAATAATGATGTTGAAGCATTTGTGAGTGGAAATAAAGTTGATGTTGATAACGTGGGGATTATTTTTGATGTTGCTCCATTCAGATTCCAAATAGATAATGAGGATCGAAAAATATTTAATGCATATTATTCAAATTGCTTTTCAAATGAAAATATTTGGAAAAGAGTATATATCAAAGCGTATGGTGTAACCAAATTATCAAATGATGAAATAATACAAATGTCATATTTACAAAGAATATTTATTGATGTTATTAAGACAATAGAAAAGAAACTTGGAATTTGTACTGTTCATCAATTGAATAATGAAAAAAGAGATGTTAATTATAAACAATTAAAAGATCTTTTAAAATTATATAATATTGAAGTGAGTGATGAACATAAAACTGATTATATTGTTGCATTACTTGACCGTGATACTTCCACAATTGAAGAAACTAAAAAATTCCCAATTCTTGAACAAATTGGAGATGCTATTTATGGTTTATCAGTTTGTGAATTATTATTCTATAATCCATCAACTAAAAAAATGGGTGAGATGTATGAAAAATATACGCGAGCCGAATCACAAGTAATAATATCCAAAAAACTCGGATTTGATAAAATGTATTTACATATTGGAGTTCCATCAAAATATATAGAATATGATTCTTTATATTTTGATATAGGTAATATTACTTTAGAAAGTTTAAAAACTTTTAATAAAGAAAAGTATCTTGCTGATTCATTGGAAATGATTATAGGGGCAATATATTTAGATAAAGGATTAGAAGTTGCTATCAAATTTTCAAAAGAAATTATTAAAAATGCATTTCCTCAACACTTTAATAATGAAATTCATATTACAGAACAAGAAAGAATGAATGAAAATATTGACAAGAATTATTGGCAAAAAATCCTTCCTTCACCTTGGACCAACATGAATAGTGATTTATATATTTTATGGAATGCATTAACAAAAGTTATCTTAACAGTTGTAATTGGAAATGAAAATAAGGATAAAAGAAATTATATAACACAACATATCGGACATCTTAATCTTTTTAAAGATAATAGTAATAACTGTGTTAATTGGTTGTTTTACGATTATTTAAATCATGGACTATTATATGTTATGAATAAATATGAAGATGAGATATTAAATAAATATTTAAACAAATAAAAAACAAATAAAAAATGGAAAATATAATCCTTCAAAATAATTTGGAGGAAATAAAAATGGAAAAAATTAGTGTTATTAATTATCATATTACAAATAATTGTAATTATAATTGTGTATATTGTTTCGGAAAATTTAATTCAAAAGAAAAATTAACTATAGATGAACAAAAAAAGATTATTGATAGTATTAATCAATATTTTAAGAATAACCATATAGTAAATGGAAGAATTAATTTTGCGGGTGGAGAACCATTATTGAGTCGCGATTTAAATGAATTAATCGAGTATACATGTTCTAAAGGTATAAAGGTTTCTATAATCACTAATGGTTCATTATTAACTGATGAAATGATTAAATCATGGTCTAATAAGGTATCATGTATAGGAATAAGTATTAATTCATTAAATGTATCCACAAATCAAAAATTACAGTGTTGTAGTAATGGGAAAACTTTATCTTTGGAGCAAATAGGTCAAATTGGAAAACTTTGTAATATTCACAATATTGAATTAAAAGTTAATACTGTTGTGTGTAAAGAAAATTATCAAGAGGATTTGAATGATTTATATCAATTGTCAAAACCATCAAGAATAAAATTTTTGCAAATGTCAATTGTTGAAGGAGTTAATTCAAATGCTTCGGAATTTAAGATTTCTAAAAATGAGTTTAATGAATTTTGCAATCGTCACAAAAATTGTATACCAACTCCTATCATAGAAAATGAAAATAGTATGCAAAATAGTTATATCATGATTGATCCTGATGGATATTTAATGATTAATAATCAGGGCAAATATGATAAACTAGGTAATTTATTAACTGAATCAATTGACTATTTAATATCAAAAATGCCAATTGATTACCCAAAATATAATAATAGATATTGTAAATAGGATTTATACTTAATATTAGTACTATTTTAAGAGGAAATGGAAATTATTTCATTTTCTCTTTTTCTTTTATTTAAAAAATATATAATTTTTTTGTAGCACAACAACTACAAAAGTTAAAACTCCCTCATTTTTTAGCAATATTTTTTCAAAACTCCCTCATTTTTTAGTAAAAATTTTGCTTTATTAAAAATGGTATGATATAATACGATTAAAAGAGGAAGAAAATGGATAAATATTTAAAAAGAAAAATAGATTTTTATTTAAAAGATTGGAAAAAAATGAAGGGCGAAAACCTTTAATTATAAAAGGTGCAAGACAAATAGGAAAAACCGAATCAATTAAAAAATTTGCATATGAACAATATGAAAGTGTTATTGAAATTAATTTTGTGGAAAATCCTATATATAAACAAATTACTGAAAATGGATATTCAGTTGATAATATTATTAAAAATATTTCCAGAATAAATTCACAGGTAAAGTTTATTCCCAATAATACATTAATATTTTTTGATGAAATACAAGAGTATCCTGATATTGCGACTTCATTAAAATTTTTCGCAATTGATAAACGTTTTGATATTATTTGTAGTGGCTCTTTTCTCGGTACAAATTATAAAGAAATATCTAGTATTAGTGTAGGATATAAAACCGAAATTGAGATGTATTCTTTTGATTTTGAAGAATTTTTATGGGCTCTTGGTTATGATAATTTAATTAAAGATGATATATTATCGCATATGTTATCATTTACTCCTTTTTCTAATTCCGTTTTAAAAATGTATGATGATTTATTTATGGATTATTGTATGGTTGGAGGAATGCCTGAAATTGTGAAAGATTTTATATTAAACAAAACTTTTGCGAATACTCTTACATTGCAAAGACAAATTATCATAGGTTATCAGGCTGATATTCGAAAATATGCAGTTGGCTTAGATAAATCTCGTATTTCTAATGTATTCAATTCTATACCATTTCAATTAGGAAAAGAAAATAAAAAATTTCAAATTTCTAAAGTACGTTCAGGAGCTAAATTTAAAGATTATAGAGGCTCGTTAGAATGGTTAGAAGATGTTGGAATTATTAACATTTCAAGAGCATTACAAATTCCTCATTTGCCTTTAAAAGGAAATGGTATTGAAGATAGTTGTATATTATATTATGCAGATAATGGATTGCTATTATGCCAATTGGATGATGAAGCACAAAATGATTTTCGTCAAAATAAAAATTTTAATGTTTATAAAGGTGGATTATTTGAAAGTATTATTGGAGAAGCTTTAGTAAAAAGCGGTTTTGATTTGCATTATTATAAAAAAGATAATTCAACACTACAAGAAGAATTTTTAGTACGTTATAAAGACTATTTAGTTCCTATTGAAGTAAAGCCCTCAAATAATAATGCCAAATCTTTAAGTACATTAATAAAAAGCAATGATTATGAAGAAATTAAATTTGGTATTAAAATAATAAAAGGAAATATAGGATATCAATCAAATATTATTACCTTTCCTCATTTCTGTGCTTTTTTAATTAAAGAATTTTTAGCTAATTTTAATTATAAACAAAATATGTAAGAGAAAAATCTTGCATATTTTTTTAAAAATTCAATGAAAAAATAAATAAAACAATTAATTATTAATAACTTAAAAAATAGATAATTAATAAATAAAAAACTATTTAATTTTTACTTGAATTGTGATATAATATTTAGTATAAGTAGGAGACTATATATGGGAATATTTAGTATATTTAAAAAGAATAAAGAAAAAAAAGAAGAAGCCAAAAAATACCGTATTGGTATGGAGAAAACAAGAAAAAGTAGTTTTTCTCGCTTGAGTGCTTTATTTAAAAGTCATAATGTTATTAATGAAGAATTGTTTGATGAATTAGAAGAAATATTTGTTATGGCTGATATGGGAGTTGAAACAGTTGTTAATTTTGTGGATGAATTGAAAGAAGACGTTAGAACAAAGAATATAACAACAGCCCAAGATTTACAACCAATAATAGTTGATAAAATGTTTGATATTTATTTAAAAGGTGAAATTGTAAATTCAAACTTGCGTTTTAATAAAGATGGTTTATCAGTATTTTTATTCGTTGGTGTAAATGGTGTTGGAAAAACAACAACGATTGCGAAAGTTGCCCATAAATTAAAAAATGAAGGTAAAAAAGTTTTGATAGCTGCTGCGGATACATTTAGAGCTGGTGCTACAGAACAACTTGCCGTATGGGGCGATAGAGTTGGATGTCAAGTTGTTACTGGTGAAGACGGAAGTGATCCATCAAGTGTTATTTATAAAGCTATTCAAGTTGCTAAACAAGAAAAATATGATGTTTTGATTTGTGACACTGCTGGTAGATTACAAACTAAAGTTAATTTAATGAAAGAATTAGAAAAGATGAAACGTGTTATTTCTCGAGAAGTAGAAGGAGCACCGCAAGATACACTACTTGTTATTGATGCTACAACTGGACAAAATGGTTTAGTTCAAGCAAAAGCTTTTATTGAAGCAACAGATGTTAGTGGTGTCGTTTTAACAAAATTAGATGGAACCGCAAAAGGTGGTATCGTATTAGCCATCCGTGATAAATATAATATCCCAATTAAATTTGTGGGATTAGGAGAAAAAATGGATGACTTGGAATACTTTGATATTGAAAAGTATGTATATGGATTATTTGCGGATTTAATTGATGAGGAATAAAATGGATATCTTAGATAAAAAAAATAAGTATAATAGTCTATTTGATATTTATGGTTCTTTATTAACTGTAAAACAACAAGAGTATTTTACATATTATTATTTTGAAGATTTATCACTTAGTGAAATAGCTACAATCTATAATATTAGTCGTAATGCTGTTTTCGATCAGTTGAATAAAATATATGAGTTACTAGATTATTACGAGTCTAGATTAAATTTTGAGGCAAAAACAAAAAAAATAAACGATATTATAAATGAATATGAACAATCAAATAATATCGAAGTAAAAAAAATAATTAATGAATTAAAAGATATGGAGTAGTAATATGCCATTTGAAAGTTTATCAGAAAAAATACAAATGAGTTTGAGACGTATTACAGGACGTGGAAAACTAAATGAAAATGATATTGATGAAATGATGAAGGAGGTTCGTCTTTCATTATTAGAAGCCGATGTAAACTATAAAGTTGTTAAAAGTTTTATCGCGGAAGTAAAAGAAAAAGCATTAGGTGAAAAAATATTAAAATCATTAACACCTGGTGATCAAGTTGTTAAAATAGTTCATGATGAATTAAAGAAATTAATGGGAGATGAAGCTGTTCCTGTTCAATATAGAACTATTGGTGGACCATCAGTTTTTATGCTTGTAGGTTTGCAAGGTGCTGGTAAAACAACACATGTTGGTAAACTTGCTGCTTTACTTAGAAAACAAGATAAAAAACGTCCTTTATTAATTGCGGGAGACATTTATCGACCTGCTGCAATTAATCAATTAGTTACAATAGGAAAACAATTAGGAATTGAAGTATTTGAGCGTGGAAATCAAATGCCTGTAACACAAATTGTTACCGAAGGTATTCAATATGCGAAAAAGATGAATTATGATTTAGTTATTATCGATACAGCTGGTCGTTTACATATTGATGATGCATTAATGAAAGAATTGGATGATGTTGTTAAAATTGCAAAACCAGATGAAGTATTGTTAACAATTGATGCTATGATGGGTCAAGATGCTATTAATGTTATAACAACATTTAATGAAAAACTTCCATTAACAGGATGCATATTAACAAAATTAGATGGTGACACTAGAGGTGGTGCAGCATTATCAATCCGCTATTTAACAAATGTTCCAATTAAATATATTGGTGTTGGTGAAAAATTAGATCAAATTGAATTGTTCCACCCTGATAGAATGGCTGGAAGAATATTAGGAATGGGTGATGTTGTTTCTTTAATTGAAAAAGCAACAGATAATATTGATGAAGATGAAGCCATGAAAATGGTTGAAAAAATTCAAAAAGGATTATATAACTATAATGACTTTTTGAAACAATTGAAGTGGATTAAAAAAATTGGATCATTAAAAGGTATTTTAGGTATGATTCCAGGTCTTGGAAGTAAAATCAAAAATATGGATATAGATGATAAACAATTTGCGTATATAGAAGCTATTATTGGATCAATGACTCCAGAAGAAAGAAAACGCCCCGAGTTATTAGCAAAAAGTCCATCAAGACGTGAAAGAATTACAAAAGGTTCTGGTAGAAGTTATCAAGAAGTTAACGCCTTAACTCAACGTTTTGAAGACATGAAAAAACAAATGAAAGCAATGTCGGGAATGAGTGAAGACCAAATGGCTATGAAAATGAAAACAGGACAAGGACTTCCTACACAAAAAGTTAAAAAAGGAAAAGGTAAAGGCCGAGGAAATTTTAGATTTTAAAGAGGAGATATTATGGCAAAAGCAGAATTTAAAAATAAAGTAACTAAAGCACAAGAAGATTTATTTAAAGCATTAGAAAATGAAAAAGAAAAAAGGCATGCATATATTACAAAAGCTATTAATGAATTGAATAAGCAAAAAAAGGCAAATGTAAAAAACTTAAGTTCCTTAAATAAAGAATATCTAGCTCTTTGCCAAAATAATCAAGTTGAATTACAAGTATTTATCGATAAAGTATTATCACTAAATAATGAATTAACTACTGGTATAAATACATTTAATGAAAATTATAACCTTGAAAATGAAAAGGCTAAGTTGATTGAAGAGAAAGATAAAATTCTTGCTCCCTTAAAACAAAAAGCTAAAAGAGAAGGTCATGATATTAATACGAAAATGGAACGTATTGATAAAGAATTAAATGAAACATTAGAAGATAGGAAAAATACCTTTGAAGAAAGTGAAAAAACATATCGTAATAAAGTTTTAGAATATGACCGTCGTCGTAGAATTGAAATTCAAAAAATTCAAAATAATATTGTGAAAGAATGCGAAGAATTTCAAAAGCGTTTAATTGTGGAAAACAAACGTTCAGAAATAAATAAATTAAAAAAAGCAATTAAAGAAATTCGTTATAATGGTTTATTATCAGAAAAAGAAACATTATTACGATATTCGGATGATATTGAAGCTTTTGAATTAAATCATGCTTTAGATGTTTTCAATTATAATAAAGAAAATATTGATTTAATAAAAGATTATAAAACAAGATATACATCTGTTAAGCTTGATAAATTATTAAACGAACAAAGATATAATAATGAATTTAATGTATATGAAATTGAAGTTAATAATACATTAGCTGTTCAAAATAAAGAAATGCTTGAAAAACAAAATGGTATTAAAGAAATTTATATCGATAAAATATATAAAGCAAATATTAATCAATTTGAGAAAGAAAAAAAGATTAATAAATTAGAACAAGATAATATTGTGAGTGTCATTAACAATACAGAAAAACATGATAATACGCAAATTCAGAAATTTAAAGATTTAAATTTATATCAATTTAAATCAATGGAAAATGAATTAAAGTTATATCAAAAAAATTTAAATGTTACTTTAAATTTTTATTTACAAAATATATTATCCTTATATCAATCTTATTTTAAAGATTTATTTAATAAAGAGGCAACATTATTAAATGTTTTATTAATTAATGATGTTTCTGGAGATGTTTTTAATAATTTTGATTTTTCACCATCGCAAGAACTTATTACAAATACTTTTAATCTATTTAAAGAAATGGAAGAAAGTACAATTAATAAATTTCAAGAAAAGATTACAGTTTTAATGAATATGTTAATTGAACAAGTAGATGTATTTGTGAAAAATATGAGTAGTTTAAATACGGAAATTAATGAGGAAATTAATAAATATCATAACCAGTTAATAGAAATATTTAAAAATACAAGTACTAATGCCTTTAATTATATTAATAGTCTTCAAACTAAAAAACGAGAAGAAATTATGAATCGTGAACAAGTTAATAATGCATTTCTTGAAAAAAGTCATAATGATAATAAACAAGAACTTGAAGCAATTAATTTAGATTACAATCAAAGAGTTGCTATTGTTAATAATCAAAAAAATGAACAAGAACTTAAATATCAAGAAATTTGTGAGCGAATTAAATCACAAATTGCGGAAGAACAAAATATGATTAATGCCAATTATGATAATGATTTAATTAATTATCAAAATGAAAAAAGTGAAAAAGAAGAAAACATTAAAAATAAGTTTATTGAAGAACGTAATAAAATTGAAAAAACTTATAAAACAAAGATTGGATTGTTATAATGTTTGATTATATAAAAGGCAAAATTACTAAGATTAATAGTAATTATATAGTTATCGAAAATAATAATATTGGTTATATTATTCATACATCTTCACCTTATAGTTTTAAAGTAGACGAAGAACTTACGATTTATATTTATACATATATTCGTGAAGATGTTTATGATTTATATGGTTTTAAATTAGAAGAAGAACGCAATTTATTTGTGAAGTTAATATCTGTAAAGGGAATTGGACCAAAGGGGGCACTTGCCATTTTAGCAAGCGGTGATATTGAGGGATTGCAATGTGCTATTGAAAATAGTGATGCTAAATATTTACAAAAATATCCTGGAATTGGTCCTAAAGCTAGTGGGCAAATAATATTGGATTTACGTGGTAAATTAAGTGCTCCGAAAATTACTGACCCTAAACTGGATAATGTGAAAGAAGCATTAAAGTCTCTAGGTTATAATAATTTAGAACTTAAAAAAATTGATAAGTTTTTGGAAGAAAATAGAGATTTATCAATAGAACAATTGGTTAAATTAAGTTTGAAAAAACTTTTTTAATGGAAAGGAATAAACATGATTAAAGATGATTATATTTTTGAAGAAAATGATTCTTCCTTAAGACCACAAACTTTACAAGATTATGTTGGTCAATCAAATTTAAAAGAAGTATTAAATATTTTTATTCAAACTGCAAAACAACGTAATGAATGTCTTGATCATGTTTTATTATATGGTCCTCCAGGACTTGGAAAAACGACACTTGCTAATATCATTGCTAATGAAATGGGAGCTAGGTTTAGAACATTATCTGCTCCATCAATTACTAGAGTTGCGGATCTTGCATCCTTTTTATCTAATGTGGAAGAAGGAGATGTGGTGTTTATTGATGAGATTCATCGATTACCCAAAGTTGTAGAAGAAGTATTATATTCCGCAATGGAAGATTATTATATGGATATCATTATTGGTAAAGATACTACAGCATCCACTATTCGTGTTGATATCCCACCTTTTACATTAATTGGTGCAACAACGCGTTGTGGTGATATTTCTTCGCCATTAAGAGATCGTTTTGGAATAGTTAATCAAATTAATTATTATACAAATGAAGAATTGAAAAATATTGTGAAAAGAACTTCCAAGGTTTTTAATTTTGATATTAGTGAAGAAGCAGCATTAGAGATTGCGAAAAGATCTCGTGGAACTCCACGTATTGCTAATAGATTATTTAGAAGAGTTCGTGATTTTTCCCAATTCTTTTCTTCAAATAAAAATGTTATTGAATTAGATGTTACAATGGAGGCATTATCAAAATTAAATATTGATAATTATGGTTTAAATGAGACGGACCATAAATATTTGCTTGCCATTATAAATAAATTTAAAGGTGGACCTGTAGGACTTGGTACTATTGCAGCTTCTATTAGTGAAGATTTAACCACATTAGAAGATGTATATGAACCTTATTTATTACAGGAAGGTTTTATTACTAGAACTCCACGAGGTAGAATAGCTACTGAAAAAGCTTATAAACATTTAGGATGTGAAAAAAATGGATGTTAAAGAATTTGATTATGATTTACCGCTGGAGTTAATTGCGCAAACTCCTTTAGAAAAAAGAAGTGATTCAAGATTACTAGTGGTTAATCGTCATAATAAAGAGTTAGAGCATAAACATTTTTATGATATTATTGATTATTTAACAGAGAATGATGTTTTAGTATTAAATAATACTAAAGTTATGCCTTCAAGAATATATGGTAATAAAGTAGATACAAATGCGAAAATTGAGTTTTTATTATTAAAAGAAATTAATAAGGATTGCTATGAATGTTTAGTTAAACCTGCAAGAAGAGTTCGTGTAGGTACTGTTATTGATTTTAATGGTATTATGCAAGCGGAAATTATTGAAAAACGTGATGAAGGAATGGTGGTTGCCAAGTTTTTATATGAAGGTATTTTCATTGAAAAACTAGAAAAGATTGGTGAAACGCCTTTACCTCCATATATTCATGAAAAGTTAAATGATAGTTCACGTTATCAAACAGTTTATGCTAATACATTAGGAAGTGCTGCTGCTCCAACTGCAGGATTACATTTTACTGATGAGTTAATGAAAAAAATCAAAGAAAAAGGTGTTCAAATTGAGTATGTTACTTTACACGTTGGTTTAGGAACATTTAGACCAATGTCCACAGAACGTATTGAAGACCATCATATGCATAGTGAATGGTTTAAAATGGATCAAGGATGTGCGGATAGATTAAATCAAGCAAAAAGTGAAGGAAAAAGAATTGTGGCTGTTGGCACAACAAGTACAAGAACATTAGAAGCTATTTATTCAAAATATAATCAATTTATAGCAACCCAAGAAGAAACAAGTATCTTTATTTATCCTGGATATAAGTTTAAAGCTGTTGATGCATTAATTACAAATTTCCATTTACCAAAAAGTACTTTAGTAATGCTTGTTAGTGCATTTGCATCAAAAGATATTATTATGAATGCTTATTCGGAAGCTATTAAAGAAAAATATCGTTTCTTTTCATTTGGTGATGCAATGTTTATAAAGTGAGGTTATTATGGAAAAAGATAAATTTTATGCATTTTATGATTTAAAACAAGAAGCATCAAATGGTAATGCTAATGCGCAAAATAAGCTTGGGAATTATTACTATGAAGGAAAAGTAGTAGAAAAAGATTTGCAAGAAGCTGTATATTGGTATACAATAGCGGCTGGCAAGGGTAATGCAAAAGCATTAAATAACTTAGGAAATTGTTATTATAAAGGCGAAGGAATAGCACAAGATCAAAATAAAGCTGTTGAGTTTTTTACTAAAGCTCAAGAAAAAGGTTATGCTCCCGCAATTAATAATTTAGGGAATTGTTATTATAATGGTGAAGGAGTAAAACAAGATACAAAAAAAGCTGTTGAATATTATAAACAAGCAGCTGAAATGAATTATGGTTTAGCACAAGAAAATTTGGGAATGTGTTATGCATCAGGAAATGGTGTAGAACAAAATAAAGCTAAAGCATTGTATTGGATAAAAAAATCGAAAGAAACTAAACAGGAATAAAGATGGTAATAAAATACGAATTAAAAAAGAAAAGTAGTGAATGTAATGCAAGACTTGGAAAAATCACGACACCACATGGTAGTTTTGATACTCCTGTTTTTATGGCAGTTGGAACACAAGGAACGGTAAAAACATTAGTTAAAGAAGATTTGCATGAAATTGGTTCACAAATTATATTAGGAAATACATATCATTTATGGAATCAACCAGGACATAAAATTGTGGAAGAAGCTGGTGGATTACATAAATTTATGAATTGGGATCGCTCTATTTTGACTGATTCAGGTGGTTTTCAAGTCTTTTCATTAGCCAAGTTAAGAGACATACATGAAGAAGGTGTTTATTTTAAGCATCATAAAAGTGGTAAAAAATTGTTTTTATCACCAGAAATTGCTTTAGAAATTCAAAATAGTTTGGGAAGCGATATAATGATGAGTTTTGATGAATGTCCTCCATATCCTTGTACTTATGACTATATGAAGAAATCTGTTGACAGGACTTTACGATGGGCAAAAAGATCATTAGATGCAAATAAGAATAAAGATCGTCAAGGATTGTTTGGAATTGTTCAAGGTGGAGAATTTGATGATTTAAGAAAGTATTGTGCTGAAGAGTTAGTTAAAATGCCATTTGATGGTTATTCAATTGGCGGTACAAGTGTTGGTGAACCAAAAGAAATTCAAAATAAGGTATTAGATGTTGTGTGTCCTATTTTACCTGAAGATAAGCCTCGTTATTTAATGGGTGTTGGATCACCTGGAGCAATACTTGATGCTATTGAACGCGGTGTTGATATGTTTGATTGTGTATTACCAACAAGAATTGCTCGTCATGGTACTGCAATGACAAGTCATGGAAGAATTATTATAAAAAATAAAGAATATGAACATGACTTTACACCATTAGATGATAATTGTGATTGTTATTGTTGCAAACACTATACAAAAGCATATTTAAGACATTTGTTTAAAGCAAATGAAATGTTAGGGCATCGTTTAATGAGTATTCATAATATTCGTTTTTTAGTTAATTTAACTGAAAAAGCAAGAGAAGCAATAAAAGAAGATCGTTTCTTAGAATATAAAAAAGAAGTTTATGAAAAGTATGGTTTAAATAATAATGATAAGGATTTTTAAAATGAAAAAAATATTATTAATTTTATTAATTATTTTTGTTATTCCATTAATGGGGTGCTTTGAATCAGCTGTTGAGCCTAATGAAAATAAAATCATATTAACACTTGATGAAGATTATCAATATGTAATTAAAGCAACTTCAATTCCTTCTTTTACTTTTGAGTTTGAAGGAACATTAAACACAATTAAAGAAGTTAACAAAGCTTATTATACAGTCTTTTCTAATAACGATGACATTATTTTAAGTGATGCTTTACAAAAGTTATTTGATAAGTATCAAGACAATATGTATGTGGAAGTTGTTGGTAGTCAAAATGTAACATCCACTTTATTTTCAAGAATTGATGATTATGGAAAAGTGGTTAATGACACTTATGAACCTGACGATAATAAAGTGTATGAAGAAGTTGCATATATTAGTTTAGAAAATGGTTTAAAGCTAACAGTTGATTATCGTCGTTTCGTGTATAATGGTAAGAATTATTATACGTGGAAATATAGTGCATCAATTACAATGTGGTTATATTATCCTTTAATGACTATTAATGAAAATGGTGAGAATAAAATTGTTATTTTGTCTTTACCAAATCGTATTTCTTTTCAAGTTGGACCACAACTTGTTTTATCAAATATTTTAAATGGTACTACATATGTGGATAGTGATGAATGTTTGCGATATACATTTGAATATTTAGAAGAATTAGATGAAGAAGGAAATGATAAATTATCATTACAAGAGAAACAACAATACATCATTAATTATTATGTAAATGATATGAATGGTACACTTGATGAAAATAGTAATATTATTTATTTTTCTTATCTTGGAAATAATTTTAAAGTAGAGTTGAAAGAAGAAAACTTTAAAATTCGATATATTGGAGCCTGAGTTAATCTTATAGGCTCTTTTTTGCTCTGTGAAAAATCATTGTGAAAATAAATTTAATAATAACAAGTTTTTAATTAATAGCATATTTATATAAAAAACAATGTGATAAAATTTGCTCCAAATAATTGCAAAAAATACAATTTTCTGGAGCAAATATGTTGATTTATCTTTAAAAAAATGATAAAATAAAATAGGAAAGGATAAATTATGGTTATTACAATTCAACAATTAAGAGAACAATATTCACAATTATCAGATCCTATTGGTAAGATATCACGTGATATAAAAGCTGGAAAAATATTTCCACTAGTTAAGGGAATATATGAAACAGATGGTAATGTAAATGGATCTAGACTTGCACAATTCATGTATGGTCCATCATATTTATCATTTGATTACGCATTATATGCATTAGGAATGATACCAGAAGCAGTTTATAATACTTTTACATGTGCTACTTTTAATAAACGAAAAGTAAAAATATATAATAATCATTTTGGCACTTTTATTTATAGAGATGTTCCAAAGGATGTTTTTTATTTAGGTATAACGGTATTAACAGATGGAATATATTCTTATCAAATGGCAATTCCCGAAAAAGCAATTTGTGATAAGCTATATATTTTATCACCTGTTCAGAATACTAAAGAACTTGAACAACTTTTATTTGAAGATATGAGAATAGATGAAGACGCATTTAATAATTTGAATAAAGAATATATATTCCAACTTGCTCCCTTATATCATTCGAAAAATTTGAATTTGTTATTAAAATTAATAGGTGGTAAAAAATAGTATGAAAAATGTTATTACGCAAATGTTATCTAAGTATCAAATAAAAAATATAGATGATAAGAAAAATGCAATTAAAGAAATTGTTCAAGAAATAGTATTATGCGGACTTTCTAGAGGAGGATTCTTTAAAGAAGGAGCTTTTTATGGAGGGACTGCTTTGCGTATTTTTTATGGGTTAGATAGATTTAGTGAAGATTTAGATTTTTCACTTGTTTCCCCCAATCCTGATTTTAATTTGAATAAATATTTTACTTACATAGAAGATGAAACAAAATCTTTGGGTTTACATTTTAGTGTGGTCATAAAAGATAAAACTATTGATTCAACTATTCAATCCGCATTTTTAAAAGGAAATACTAAAGAACATATTTTAACATTTTATGAAGTTTCTGATGATATAAATAGTATAGCAAAAGATGAAGTTATAAAAATTAAGTTTGAAGTTGATATTAATCCACCTATTGACGCTATATTTGAAACAAAGTATGGTTTATTACCTTCCCCATATCAAGTAAGGCTTTATGATATTCCATCGCTTTTTGCGGGTAAAATTCATGCATGTTTATGTCGCAATTGGAAAAATAGAGTAAAAGGTAGAGATTTTTATGATTATGTATTTTTCTTAACCATTGGTGCTAAGGTGAATCTTAAACATTTAAAAGCAAGGTTAGTACAATCTGAATATATTTCTAAAGATTACGACCTTACTATTGAGAATTTAAAATCATTGTTAAATGAAAGATTTTCTAATATTGATTTTAATCAAGCACGTGAAGATGTCTTTTCTTTTGTCAAAGATAAATCTTCGCTAGACTTATGGAGTAAAGAATTTTTTATTGAAATTACTAAAAATTTACATTAAAAGAAATGCCATGTATTTTAATATTAATTATTAATAATGTTATGTTATTTAAGTTATTTTGTATAACTAAATATAGTGATTATTTATATATATTTAATACAAGATAATATAAAAGTCATGTTTAGAAGATACAGTTTAATATAAGGATATAGTGTATATTTTTGAAAAGTACTTTTATAAAAGATACAAGAGTTAATCTTGTATTGGTTAAAAAAATATTTCGACTCCTCCAGGAAATTGGGGACTATTTTTTTTAGTATACTATAAAAATAAGTGAAAAAAATTTCATTTTGACATTTTACTAAAATTTATTCAGATTAATTAATGGACTTACTTTAATTAATTTAATTTGATTGAATAATATAAGTATTAAATTAATAGACTATCTATACTAAAAAACCTGAATTTAAAGCTACTGAAAATTTCTTCACCGTTATTTTACCAAATCTAAATTTTGTTAATGACCAAATAAATGACCAAATAAATGACCAAATAAAAGCTTATATTAGTGATTTTGGATTAGAAGTGTTGAAGTTAATTAAAGAATTTCCAGGTATAAAAGTACCTGAAATTGTGAAAAAATTACAAAAGAAAGATTTAATTGTTAATTCTGATAAAGTAAGAAATGAAATAAAAAGAAATTTGTTTAACTATATTGAATATAGAGGATCAAATAAAACAGGTGGCTATTATTTAAAATAGTTTTTAATGTAAGCATTTGTGGTGATTATTCTAAAAAAATGAAACAAAGGAGAAATGTAAAATGACAGTTGAAGAAGTATTAATTAGATATTATGGTGGAAAACCTCAATATACAGGAGGAAAATTATATAAAATTGGAGATAAAAGAGTTGAATATTCAGGTGGAAAAGTATATAAAGTAAGCATGGAACGTGTAGAATATTCTGGTGGAAAATTATATAAAATTGGTGGTAATAGAGTTGAGTATTCTGGCGATAAAGCGTATAAAATAGGTGGAATTAGATTTTAGCGACCATATTATATTGAAAATAATAATTTAAAAAAATTAGCTGATTATATTTATAAAAGATTAAAGAGGTATTATAATGAATGAAAAATATAGTAGAATAAAAAAATCACCACTTTTTCCAATGTCACTTGGTTCGATGGAATTGTTCCATTCAAATTTTTGGTGTTGGTTAATGGAAGAAAATAAAAAATATATTAAAGTTTTTTTTGAGGATTTTCCTGAAATTTATGATAATAATGTAATTAAAATTAAAAGAGAATGTAAACATACTGATATTTGTATTGAATATAATAAGGAAAACTATATAATTGAAAATAAGATAAAATCAATGTTATCAAAGGAACAATTAGAAAATTATAGTAATACTTTTAAAAGGTTTTTTAAAAACGGAAAATATGTATTTCCTTTTGAAATAGAAGGTACTAACATTAATCTTGAAAAATGGGAGCCTCTATATTATGATAAAATCTTAAACAATATTTCTAAAATTACTATTGAAATAGATGAATTGCAAGAAATGGCTCCTCAAACAATATTAATTATTAAAAAGTATGTAGAAATGACTCAAGATGTAATTAATATAATAAAAAAGTGTATTGAAGACACATATAAAAATAGGTTTATAATTGATGATAAAAATGATGAAATATATAAAAAACTTAAAGAATTAAGAATTCATGATATTGTTCGTAAAATAAATTGTGAATTGTTAAAAAATAAATTAAATGATAGAATCCAAAAAGAATACCCAGAAAGAAAAAAGAATATTATTATTGAAACAGGATTTAGTAATGGAAAAGCACAGTTATCAGCGAGATGGAAAATTAATTATTCGGATGATGATAGTAAAGGATATTTTTTATTAGGGCCACAATTAGAAGATAATCAATTTAGAACTATGATTCATATTTGTAGTGAATATTTTGGCATTAAAGCTAAATCAAAAGGTAATGAAGAAAAAAGAATATCAATATATAATGCAATAAAAGATGATGTATTTAATGATTTAGAAAATGAGTTTTATACGCCTAAACGTAATCAAAAAAATGAATTTAATAAATATGAAGGAATTCATGAAGAAAAGGATTATATTGCAATATATAAATATAAAAGAGTTGGTATAAGCGTTGATTCAATAATTAATCCTGATTTTGATAATTTATGTGATGAATTTATTAAAGAATTACATAAATTTGAAGATTTCGAAGATATAAAGGAAAATATAATTAATAAAATAAATTGTAGTTTAGGAACTATTAAATAATAGAATAGAAAGTTAAAAAAGTTTATGTATGAATTTAATGAAAAATTAAGTGCAGAATTTATAGAATTAATAAAAAAGGAATTAATGTATGTGATGATTTAAATATACCTACTTCTAAATAAAAGTCAAATATGAAATATTTTGTAGTGTAAAAATGCTTAAAATGAAACATTTAGTAGTAATACACATTAATGACATCTATTAGTCTTCTGAATGAAGGCTAATTTTTGTTTTTTTAGACCATTTTGCGTGAAATATAGTAAATGGTCTCTTTTTTTATGCAAATAAAAGACTTTTTGTTTTATAGACTTTAGGATGCTTGTCAAGGAATCGAACCTTTAATTTCTCACATAAAGAGAATCAATAATAGATTATGATAGAAATAAAATTGATTTTAGAGTATAATGGGATTGCCTCTCAAATAATGAGAACTATTATCTTTGTTTGTGGGGTGGTTTAAATCATTATATAGTATTATAATATTAATGTAAACTAGTTTACATTGTAATTGGCCATTACGATACATTAATAAAGGAGAAAAAATATGAATTTAGGAAACAATATTAAATTTTATAGAACACAAAAAAAGATGACTCAAGAAGAGTTAGCTGAATTACTTGGTACAACATCAAAGTCTATTTCACGATGGGAGCAAAGCTTAACATATCCTGATATCACATTATTACCTTCTATTGCAAATATTTTTGAAATAACTATTGATGAATTATTAGGGGTAGAAAGCATTAAACAAGACGAGTATGTTAAAGAGTTAAAAAAACAAGCAGATCTATATGTTATGAACAATGATTATGAAAGTGAATTAAAGTTATGGCAAGAAGCTTATAAGAAATTACCAAATAATGAGGATGTTAAGATTAATTTAATTAGTATTATGAATACAATAAATATAATTAAAAATGAAGTAAAGTATAAAGATGAAATTATTAATCTTGCAGAAAGTCTTTTAGAAAATTCAACAAACAACATAATAAGAATTAATGCAACACAATGTTTAGTTGATTTATATTCACAAATGGATAAAATTGAAATGGCAGAGCATTATTGTAAGCAGTTACCTACTGATTTATTGTATACAAGACATGTAATGCAAACAAGATATTTAAAAGATGAAAAATTATTGACAACTATACAAATGAATATTTGTGATTTAGTGTGTGAAATAGAACGAGAATCAGAATTTGTTATTTATGATAATAGAATGAAAACCTCAAATGAGTACAAAAAAGAATATCTTGAAAGACTTATTAAAATTGAGGAGTTAATATTTGTTAATGATAATGATTTTGGTTATCATGCTGTAGCAGTAATTTTTAATAATATAAAACTTGCAAAATTAGAAATCAAGACAACTAATAAAGAAGATGCAGTTATTAATTGTTTAAAAAATATTATAAGAGCGGTTAATTATGCTATTGAATTTAAACCACATAGAATTAAATCACCATTTATGAATAATATAGAATGTACTAACATATGTGGCTATTCAAGTGTATTAGGTAATTTAAAAAACAATATTTTAAATGAATTAACTGAGGATATTTTTAATCAATATATAAATTATGAAGATTATAAAGTGCTTTTAAGTATAGTAGAAAAAATAAGATAAAAATAAAACAAATTCATAAATAAAATTCCATTTTAATTATAATGAGTTATTGGACAGTCTTTTGATATAATAATCATAAAATAAATTGAATAGTAAATATGATTTACGACATCTTCTAATATCAGTTATTACTTTTATCATTTTATTATGCATTCTAATAATTAATTATTTAAATATACATCTCTTTTAATTTCCACGAAAGCCTTCTTGCATTTAGTAAAAATATTGTAATACACAGTTTTACTAAATATATTAAAACTATGACAAATTTAGTATATTTTAAATTATTATATTACTATAAAAAGTTATATTGTGAAACATTTAGTAGTAATATACATTAATTGACATCTATTAGTCTTCTGATAAAGAGGGCTAATTTTTAATTTTATAGACCTTTTTGCTTAAAATATAGTAAAATGGTCTTTTTTATGCAAATAAAAACTTTTTGTTGTATAAACAATAGTTGTATTTACAACCATAAGAGACTTGTCAAAGAATCAAACTATTAACTTGCGGGAATCAAACCTTTACTTCCAACGATATATATTAGCATTTAGTTCAAATAGATATAGCATGTCATTTATTTTCACATCATACTTTTATAAATAAATCATATTTATTAATAAAGGAAAATAAAATGGTTAAAAAAATAGATAAATTAATACTAATACCAATTATTATATTATCTTTATTTGGTTTATTAATGGTATATAGTGCTAGTAATGTTGTTGCAAAAGAAAATTTTAATGATTCTTTTTATTATTTTAAAAGGCAATTATTATTTATGTGTCTTGGATATATTATAATGATTATAATTATAAATGTTGATATTAATAAATTAAAAAAAATTAGTGTTTTGTATTTTGTTATATCTTTAGTTTTATTAATATTAGTTATCATACCTGGAATTGGAGTTGTAAGAGGTGGGGCTCGAAGTTGGATTGGAATTGGAACATTTTCTATTCAACCATCTGAATTTATGAAAATTGCTATCATATTAATTATGGCTAATTTTTTAACAAGCAATTATCCAGATTTACGTAAAACAAAATATTTAATATTATTATCAATTCTTATATTAGTAATATTTGCTTTAATTATGCTTCAACCTGATTTTGGTACAGGTTTAGTAATTGTTTTATCTTGTTTTTGTTTATTGTTTGTTAGTGGAGCTAATATGAAATTTTTTATATCTTTAATTTTAGTTGGTATTATTGGGTGTTGTGTTTTGATTATTAGTGCTCCTTATCGAATGGAAAGAATATTTGCATATATAGACCCTTGGAGTGATCCATTAGGTAGTGGTTTTCAAGGGATTCAATCATTATTTGCAATTACACCTAGTGGATTATTTGGTCTGGGATTTAATAAATCAATACAAAAACATTTCTTTTTACCTGAACCGCAAAATGATTTTATTTATGCAATAGTAGTGGAAGAATTTGGATTAATTGGCGGGGCTATAGTCATAGGATTATTTTTTATAATTATTTATCGATGTTTTCAAAATGCGAGAAATTGTGATAACAAATACTGTTCATTTCTACTCATTGGATTATCGTTAACTTTAGCGGTGCAAATTTTTATTAATGTGGGTGTAGTAATTGGGCTGCTTCCTGTTACAGGTATTACATTGCCTTTATTTAGTTACGGAGGAAGTTCTTTATTAATAAATTTGATATCTTTTGGAATTATTCTTAATGCTACTAAATATCGAAATGTATAAAAAATATTGTAAACAGAAATTTTTTTTGATATAATAATTTTAGGAAGGTACAATATGAATAAAATTTATGAACCACTATTTACACCATGGAAAATAGGAAATTTAGAAATCAAGAATCGTATCGTTATGACATCAATGGGTGGTACATCATTATTTGGATGGATGGAACCTAATCATTTTGATAAAGAAGCGGCTAAATTTATTTTAGATCGTGCTAAGAATAATGTTGGATTAATACTTCCTGGTATTGCACCAATTAGAGATATAGTCCTTAATAGGTGGTTGTATCAAAATAAAGCAATGTTTAAACAATTAAAAAACTTTATGGAAGAAGTACATGCAACAGGTGCCAAATTATTTGTTCAATTAACAGCTGGATTTGGAAGAAGTTTTGCTATTACATCTTTAATGGAAAAAATTTCCACAAATAAAGTTTTAAATGTATTAACAAAACCAATTATTGACGTTGATTATTTAAGTGCTAGTTGTAGCCCAACACCAAATAGATGGAGTAACAAAGTAGTTTCTAAAGAATTGTCTATTAAACAAATTGAGGAAATGATTGAAGCATTTGCTTTAACCGCCAAATTATGTAAAGAAGCAGGTGTAGATGGTGTTGAAGTTCATGCTGTTCATGAAGGATATTTGATTGACCAATTTACAATGAAATACACAAATCAAAGAACTGACGAGTATGGTGGAAGTTTCGAAAATAGATATCGTTTCCCTGTGGAAATTGTTAAAACTATTAAAAAGCTTTGTGGTAAAGATTACCCTGTTTCCTTACGTTATTCAGTTGTATCAAAAACTAAGGGATTTAATCAAGGGGCATTACCCAATGAAAAATATATTGAAGCTGGTAGAGATATGGAGGAAAGTATTCGCGCAGCAAGGTATTTAAGTTTAGCTGGGTATGATATGTTAAATGCGGATAATGGAACATATGATGCATGGTATTGGGCACATCCGCCTCTATATATGCCAGAAAATTGCAATTTAAAAGATGTGAGTTTCCTTAAAAAATATATTAATATACCAATTGTTTGTGCTGGTAGAATGGATCCAATTACAGCTGCTTATGCTATAAAAAATAATGAAATCGATGCGATGGGTGTTGCTAGGCAGTTTTTGTCAGATGAAGCATGGGTAACAAAATTAATGAATGATAAATTAAATGATATTCGTCCTTGTATTTGTTGCCACAATGCATGCTTCAATCTTTGTCACTATAAAGGTGTTGCTAATGATCAAAAATTAAGTGATACTGCTGGTATGGCAAGATGTGCATTAAATCCAGAAACAATGCAAAGTAAAAAGTACTTTATAAAAGAAACTAAAAAACAAAAAAACATTGCTATTATAGGTGGCGGTATTGGTGGTATGGAAGCAGCACGTGTTTTAAAAATGCGTGGACATAATGTGACTATTTATGAAAAGAGTAATGAATTAGGTGGTGTATTTGTAGCTGCCGCTAGCCCAATCTTTAAAGAAAAAGATAAAGAATTATTAAAATGGTATAGAAAAGAAATTAAAGATTTAGGTATTAAAGTAGTTTTTAATGAAGAAATAAAAGACCTTAATGAAATTGAAGCTGATGAATATATTATTGCAACTGGTTCTAAGCCTAAACAAATTCCATTAAAAGGTAGTGAATATGCAATTGAAGCTTGTAGTTATTTACTAAATAATAAACGAGTTGGAAATAAGGTTGTTGTTATTGGTGGTGGTTTAACAGGATGCGAAATTGCTTATGATTTATTTTTGAAAGGTAAAACTCCTATTATAGTCGAAATGAAAAATGATTTAATAGCTCAAACAGGTGTTCCATTTGCCAATAGTTCTTATTTACGAGATTTTTTTGCACTGCATAGTGTGGAAATACATTTAGAAACTAGTGTTGTTCAAATTAATGAACAAGGAGTAATTGTGAAAGACGCTAGTGGTAATGAATATCCTATATATTGTGATAACGTAATTATGTCTATAGGTTATGATTCTAATCCATTAATCGCAAAACAAAAACATGTTCATTTAGTTGGCGATTGTTATAAAGTTGGAAATTTAAGAACTGTAATTTGGCGTGCATGGGATGTTGCAATGAAATTATAAATTTTTCTTGCAATTTTTAAAATTATAGTGTATAATATATGTATAATTGAATAATTCAAAAAAACGATGAAGAGAAGAGTAATAAAATTATCTTTTTTAAAGAGAGTTTCTGTATGGTGAAAAGAAATAAAAAGATGTTTTATGAAGATGGCCTTGGAGTTGCATCACTGAAATATTAAGTGATGACGTGTTCGCACGTTATAGCGAGAGAGTATGATAGTACTCAGTGAGGTAAATATTGCGAGATATTTATAAATTAAGGTGGTAACGCGGAATTTTTCGTCCTTTATGTTTTTTAACATAAGGGACTTTTTTTGTGAAAGGAGAATAAGACGATGTTATTAGAATTAAATAATATAAATAAGTCATATGGCGAAAATAAAGTATTAGAAAATGTATCTTTGCAAATAGAAAAAAAAGATATTTATGGCATTATTGGTTTATCAGGTGAAGGTAAATCAACATTAGTAAGATGCATTAATAAATTAGAAGAAATTGATTCAGGTACTATTTTATTTAATTATAATGGTGAAATAATAAAAGTGAATGATTTAGAAGGTAAACAATTACATAATTATCGAAAAAAAGTATCGATGATTTTTCAAGATTTTAATTTATTAAATCAGTTAAATGTTTTTCAAAATATTGAATTTCCATTAACTTTAAATAAAGGATATAAAAGAACAGAAGAAGTAACAAAACATATTGAAGATATAATAGAAATAGTAGGATTAAAAGATAAAGAAAAATCATATCCTAGTCAATTATCTGGTGGGCAAAAACAAAGGGTAGCAATTGCTAGAGCTTTAATCAATAATCCAGAAGTATTATTATGTGATGAATGCACATCTGCTCTTGACCCCACAACTGCAGATCAAATTTTAGATTTATTAAAATCACTTAATAAAACACTTGATTTAACAATTATCATAATTGCTCATCAAATGGAAGTTATTAAAAAAATATGTAATAAAGTGGCTATTTTATCAGGACACTTGATAGTAGAAAATAAAGAAGCAAAAGATATTTTTATGAATCCTCAAACTGATGTAGCAAAAAGATTAATATACCCAAATCATATTGTTACAAAAATGCATGAATCTAAGTTGATTAGATTAGAATTTAATGGCGATGTTAATTCACCTATTATTGCTAATATAATTCGTGATTGTAATTTATTAATATCTATTGTTTACGCTAATTCATGGGTTTTAGAAGAAAAAATTTATGGACAAATGATTTTAAAATTACCATATTATGAAAAAGATGTTATTGTTTTAAAACAGTATTTAGACAATAAAAATATATCATATCAGGAGGTGAATTATAATGAGCTTGATAGATTATCTAGAAGCAACGCTTGATACATTATTAATGACATTTACTTCCACAATAATTGCTTACTTAATTGGTATGCCGCTTGGTATTATATTATTTATAACTTCTCAAAAAGGATTGGCACCAAATCGTGTACTAAATTCAATATTGGGCACTGTTATTAATATATTTCGTTCTATACCGTGTTTATTATTAATACTTATTTCAAGGCCACTTACTAATATAATATTTGGTACAGGAAGTTGGACTAGTCATTGGTATTCAATGATTTTACCACTGGTTTTAGCATCGTTTGCTTTTATAGCGAGAATGGTTGAACAAAGTTTGATGGAAGTTGATCAAGGAATTATAGAAGCTGCCAAATCTCTTGGAGCATCTAATACGCAAATTATTACTAAAGTTTTATTGTCGGAAGCAAAACCATCTTTAGTTTCTGGTCTTGCTGTTATAATTGTTTCCATTATTGGTTATACATCATTTGCGGGATATATTGCGGGTGGCGGATTAATTTATGAGGCTTTTAATCTTGGATATTATGGAGAAAATACATTGGGAATGATTATTTGTATTGTTGTGATTGTATTAATTGTACAATTGATACAAGAAACTGGTTTATTAATCGCGAAAAAAATTGATAAAAGAAGAAAATAGGAGGAAAAAGAAATGAAAAAAATATTGACAGTTATTGTTTTGATTTTTGTATTATCGTTAGTTGGATGTAAAAGTGAATATACTATTATTGTAGGTGCTACACCTTCACCACACGCTGAAATATTGAATAGTGAAGAAGTTAAAAATTATATTGAATCTAAAGGATATAAACTAAAAGTTAAAGTATATCAAGATTACGCATTATTGAATAGTGCTTTAAATGATGGTGCACTTGATGCCAATTATTTTCAACATGAAATCTTTTTAAATGAAGAAATTGAAACAAAAGGGTTCAAGTTATCTGTTGCTGCAAAAATACACAATGAACCATTAAATCTTTACGGTTTAACAAGCAAAGAAGATTGGAGTAATACAACTGTTTCTATAATTAATGATGCATCAAACGTAGAAAGAGCATTTAAATTATTAGTTGCGGAAGGTTTAATTGACAGTTACAGTATGGAAAACTTTAATGCCCTTCATCCTGTATATGAATCAAGTAAAAATGTAACAATTGAATGTATTGATGCAGGATTGTTAAATAAAAAAGTTACAGAAGGTGGTTATGCAGTTATACCTGGAAATTATGCTTTAACTGCATGGGGAGCTACAAAGGCATCTAACTATAAAATATTTGGTGAATCAGTAGAAGTTGCCTATCCAAATATTATTGCTGTTAGAACAGAAGATTTAAATAATGAAAAAACAAAAGTTTTAGTAGAAGCTTTAGGCCAAGATGGAGTTCGTCAGTTAATTGAAAATACATATGGACCAACTGTTAATTACGTATTTGAAAGTTATTTGAAATAATTTAAAAGCTGCAAGAAACTAATTGATTTAGTAATCTTGCAGCTTTTTTATTGGAGCACTTAAAAAAATGTAAACTGTTAATTTGTATCTTGTTGATAATTGATAGCATCAGTATATACGCCAGAATGCATACCATTAATTACTCTAACAAGAGCACTATTTAAATACTCAATTTCTAGTGGTTCTTCAATTGTAGCTTCTAAATGTGAGTTACCAATACCTGAATGATCGGTTAAATAAATGTATGCACCATCAGTTAGTAATGATTGGCTACGCATGAAAAATTCAGTTATTTTATTAATTCCAGATGATGCAATAGTAATAATATGAATATTTTGCTTTCTAAGTAATTCTACAGCATTTCGCCAAGAATTGTATAAATTTGAATGTGCTGGAGCATCCGCTACATGAATAATGATTTGGGTTTTTGCATTTTTAATCCATTGTTTTTCACTTGCTTCTTTTAATGCTGTATCAACAGCTTCAGGAAAATCTCCTCCACCATATGCTGTTTGTTTTGTGATGTTTTGTTGTTGAAGAGTAATATCAGTAGTGAAGTCAAAGTATTTTGTAACATATTCATCTTCAGTATCACGATAAAACAAAAGTGCTAATTGAATTTCGACGTTTGCATTATCATTTTTGATTTTAGAAATAACATCATTAATTTCTGATTGTAAATAGGAAAGCTCATCATTCATAGAACCAGTCGTATCAATTACAAACATTAATTGCATAATATTTTCATTTTTAGAAGGATTAATGTTAACTGTTGCTTCGTTATTCTCTAAAACGATTTGTTTACTTACTTTTTCTTCTTTTTCTTCAAGGTTATAAGTAATATCAATATTATAGGTATTATCTTCATTAATGTCATTATCATCTAAAAACATATAACATATACCATTATTATTTGTATATCCATAATTAATGACTTTTTCGTCATTCATTAATTCAACCTTTGCATTGTAAACATTAGGAATTTTAATTGTAATACGATTTAAAGTTTTAAAATTGTTATTAGTATAATATTCATTAAAAATCCCTTTGTCATTTTGATTTCCCACAATTAATGAAGACCAAAATGAATAATATTTATGGTCAAATAAGACACTAGCAGTTAGTTGTCCTGGCTTAATATTAGTATTATTTTGCTCTCCATCTTTAATATAATCTGAATCAAATAGGCCATCCATTCCTTCACAAGTATCACTTGGTTCAGCCAGTCCTCCAGGTGATTCAGAATCATCAACAGAATTACATCCAACAAGACATAAGGAAATAAATAAAATTAAAATACTAACAAAAAAATGTATTAAATGATTATTATAGCTTTTACTCACTGTATCACTCCTTATACTAATTAAGACATTAATATTAAAAAAATAGTTTCACCAAATTTAAAAAGTTTGCAAAAAAAGGAAATTTTTGTTATAATAATTAATAATTTAATGGTAGGAGGTTAAAGAAAAAATGTTGAAGAAATTTATAAGTTATTATAAACCTCATAAATTTATGTTTGCGTTAGATATGCTAGCATCTCTTTTTATTGCCTTGATTGGTTTAGGATATCCAATTATAACAAGAAAAATGTTAAATGATTGGATTCCTAATAAAAATATTTCTTATATTATTATCTTTGGTTGTACATTATTAGTATTATATGCAGTAAGAATGTTATTAAAGTATTTTGTGCAATATTATGGCCATATGATTGGAATTAAAATGCAAGCACAAATGCGTATTGATTTATTTAGGAAACTTCAAAAACTTCCATATTCATATTATGATGAACATGAAACAGGAAGAATAATGACAAGAATGACCAATGATTTACAGGATGTAAGTGAACTTGCCCATCATGGACCAGAAAATATATTTATTTGTGGGATTATGGTTATTGGCTCTTTTATATACTTATGTACTATAGAATATCGCTTAACCTTAATAATTTTTGCATGTGTTCCTATTTTAGTAACTATATCTATTATTTTACGAAAAAGAATGCGTCATGCATTTATGGAAAGTAGAAAAAGTGTTGCGGTTATAAATGGGGCTATAGAAAGTAGTATTTCTGGAATTAGGGTTACAAAAGCATTCACAAATAGTGAAAAAGAATTGGAGAAATTTGATGAAGGAAATAAAATGTATGTTGAAGCAAGGCGTAAGTCATATAAAGCCATGGGACAATTTAATTCTTCTACAAGTTTTGTAACAGATGTATTTAACGTTATTGTTTTAATTGCGGGGGGATGGTTTTTATATAAGGGTTACATTAAACTCGGAGATTATTCAACGTTTATTGTAAGCATTAATTTATTTATATCCCCAATTACTACTTTAATTGCTTTTGTGGAACAATTAGAAGAAGGAAGTACAGGATTTAAAAGATTTATGGAAATACTTAATGAACAGGAAGAAATAGAGAATAGTGATGCAAAAGCAATAGTTGTTAATAACGGACATATCGTTTTTGAGCACGTTAGCTTTCATTATAATGATTCGAAAAATGTTGTGAATGATATTTCATTGGATATTGAGGCGGGAAAGAAATTAGCTTTAGTTGGTCCTTCTGGTGGTGGTAAAACCACAATTTGTCATTTAATTCCACGATTTTATCAAAACAATGAGGGGAATATTTATATTGATAATCAAAACATAAGTAATGTTACATTAGAATCATTACGAAAAAATATTGGTATTGTTCAACAAGATGTATTTTTATTTAATGGAACAATGAAAGATAATATTTTATATGGACGACTTGATGCTACTTTTGATGAAGTTGTTTTAGCTGCTAAAAGAGCTAATATTCATGATTATATAATGACATTACCTAATGGTTATGATACTCAAATTGGGGAACGTGGAGTAAAATTAAGTGGAGGTCAAAAGCAAAGATTAAGTATTGCTAGAGTGTTCTTGAAAAATCCCGCAATTTTAATTCTTGATGAAGCAACTAGTGCTTTAGATAATACAACAGAAATTTTAATCCAAAATGCATTAGATGAATTATGCAAAGGACGTACAACTTTAGTTGTTGCACATCGTTTATCGACTATTAAAAATGCGGATGAAATAATTGTTATTAATAATGGTAAAATTAAAGAGCAAGGTACGCATGATGAATTAATTGATAAGAATGGTGTATATGCTCATTTATATAATTTACAATTTAGAACAGGTGATATGACATATTTGAATCAAGAATTACCAGATAGTGAATAAGTAATAGGAGGGACAATGATATTTCAAACAAAAAGGTTGGGAATTAGAAATTTATGTGAAACAGATTTAGAGAATTTGTTTTTATATAGAAATGATAAAAGATGTTACATGTATCAAAGGTATTCAAATACAAGTAAAGACTATTTACATTCATTTATAATTAAATATTCTAACTGTCATTTCTTATCTAAAGAAGAAGAGCAACATTATGCTATTGTATTACATGAAAATTGTCAAATAATAGGTGATTTAAGTGTGTTTTATACAGCTGCTGATAATTGTTTTACACTCGGGATTACAATAGACCCTTTATATCAAAATAACGGATATGCTTATGAGATTCTTAGTGGCGTGATTTCCTTGATAATTAAACAATATCCTTCTATTGATATTGTTGCACTTATAGAAAAAGATAATTATAAAAGTATATCATTATTTGAAAAATTACATTTTATAAGGGAAACTTATGTGGAGAGTGCTGATTCCTATATTTATGTCATATATGGTAAAAAAATATCTTAATAATAGTCAAATTATAAAATGAATATGTGAAAATATTTGTAAAACAAAAAGCTATATCGAATCGATACAGCTTTTTTTGAATATTAATTTTAAAATTTTGAAATAAATGCTTTATAAGCTAAATAAGCTTCGTAAACATCTACTTTAGATACTATTTCCATAGGAGCATGCATATTTAAAACGGCAACTCCAGCATCAATTACATTCATATTATAGTTTCCTAAAATATATGCAATTGTTCCTCCACCGCCTTGGTCAACTCTACCAAGTTCTGAAGTTTGGAAGTTGATATCATTATCATCCATAACTTTTCTGATTTCCGCAAAATATTCTGGCATTGCATCATTACATCCGCTTTTACCTCTTGCACCAGTATATTTATTAAAACAAATACCATTACCTAGGTAAGCAGCATTTTTTGCATCATTTACGCCAGGGTATAATGGGTCAAATCCCGCAGATACATCACTTGATAACATTTTAGTATTTTCTAATGCATGACGAACTTTAAGTTCAGAATATGTTGATGATAAATTGATTAATTCCGCAATAACATTTTCGAAAAATTTAGAAGCAGCACCTGTAGCACCAACTGATCCAATTTCTTCTTTATCAACAAGAATTGCACATGTAGTGTATTCACAAGCTGGAGTATCTACAACAGCACGTAAAGATGTGTATGCACAAACTCTATCATCATGACCATATCCCGCAACCATACTTCTATCTAAACCATAGTCTCTTGCTGGACCGGCTGGAACAATTTCTAATTCCGCACTTAAGAAATCTTCCTCTTCAAAATTATATTTTTCTTTTAAAATACGTAAAATGTTTTGTTTAACAGCTTCTTTTTCTTCACCATTTAATGGCATACTTCCAAGTGTAACATCAAGATCTTCACCTTCAATTACTTTAGCACCATTTTTTTGCATTTGATCTCCTGCTAAATGAATTAGTAGATCAGTAATACCTACTACTGGATCATTTTCATTATCACCAATAGCGATATCGATTACACTACCATCTTTTTTACAAACAACACCATAAATTGCAAGTGGAATTGTTACCCATTGATATTTTTTAATTCCACCATAATAATGAGTATCAAGTAAAGCAAAATCTTTATTTTCATATAAAGGATTTTGTTTAACGTCAATTCTTGGAGAATCAATGTGTGCTCCTAATACTCTTAACCCATCTTCAATTGGTTTTTCACCAATTACAAAAGCCGCAAAGTTTTTGCCTTTATTAGTAACATAAACTAAGTCCCCTTGTTTTAGTGATGTGAAGCTTGAAATATGTTTAAAGCCTTTGCTTTCAGCTAATTCAATAGCTTGTTTGACACATAATCTTTCTGTCTTTCCATTTGTAATAAACTTTTTATATTCATCGTTAAAAAGCATTAATTGATTTAATTTTTCATCTGAATATTTTTTCCATGCATTTTTTGCATACATAAATATCACTCCCTTCATTACTCTCTATTATACCATATTTTTAAAAAAACTATTATAAAAATAATAATTTTTTTGTAAAAAAGCTATTAATTAGTGCATATGATTATATGTAGGTAGAAGTAATGAAAAAAAAGATTGTTATAACAGGTGGTGGGACATTAGGACATATTTTGCCTATTGTTCCTGTTATTGAAAAGCTACATAAAGAATATGATTTTATTTATATTGGAAGTATAAAAGGAGTAGTAAAAAAATATTTTGAAGAAAAAAATGTAAACAAAATGTTTTATGATTTATATTACTTGGATATGGATGGCATTAATAGAAAAAATATTTTTAAAAATTTTATTACTTTAATTAAATATTTTAAATGTAAAAAGAAAGTAAAAAAAATATTAAATCAAAATAATGTTTCACTAACTATTGGAATGGGTGGCTATATAAGTGGTGTTGTTATCCATTTAGCTATTAAAGCTAAGATTAAAACGATTATTCATGAGCAAAATAGTGTTATGGGATTGTCTAATCGTTTGGTATGTAAAAAAGTGAATAAAGTATTATTATCATACCCTATATATAATATAAGAAACAAAAATATTAAAGTAATTGGTAATCCAAGATATAGCTATGTAAAAGATAAATTTAAAAGTTATGATGATTATAATTCTGTTCTTATTGTGGGAGGGAGTTTAGGGAGTTATAAAATTAATGAAACTATAATTAATAATATTGATAAAATTATTAAATATAAAATAACATTAATTACAGGAGAAAAATATTATAAAGATCATATTGTGGAAATTAAAAATATTTTAAATATATATCCTAATATCAAGATAATTCCTTTTTCCAATAATATATTGGATATTATGAAAGATTCTAGCTTAATAATATCTCGTAGTGGGGCAACGACGATAGCAGAAATTATGGCTTTAAAAAAATGCTCTATATTAATACCTTCTCCAAATGTTACAGAAAATCATCAATTTAAAAATGCGGCTTTTTTACAAAAAAGTAATTGTTGCGTATTAATAGAAGAAAAAGATATGGAAAATGAATTATTTAAAAAAATAAATGAATTATTTTCTAATTATTCTTTAAAAACAGAAATCGAAAGAAATTTGGAATTATTAATTACAAATAATCCTTTAGAAGATTTCATTGATACTATAAAGGAATTAATATGAAAAAATATATTGATTATATAAAAAAGTATCAATTAGGAGAAATAAATTTAAAAGGAACGTTTTCTAATATTACAACTCTTAAAATTGGTGGGAAAATAAGTTTATTATTTTATCCGTATTCAGAAGAATATTTTCTTTCTTTCTATCGTTTTTATCTTCAATATAAAGATGTGCCATTAGTAATAATTGGAAATGGTAGTAATGTGTTAGCTTCTTCCAAACAATTTACAGGAATTGTTGTTTGCTTTAAAAAGAATAAATATAAATACAGTTATTATCCATTTAATAATAAATATTATGTTTGTTGTAATGCTGGAGTAATGTTAATGGATATTATTAATTATTTTAAAAAAATAAATATTGGAGGGTTAGAAAAATTATCTTATATTCCTGGAACTATTGGTGGAATGGTCAAAATGAATGCGGGTGCATATAATGACACTATTTCTCATTATATTAATTCTATAACTACCATTGATTCTAATGGTAAAATTAAAGTAATTAAGAATCATGATTTTAAATATCGTGATTCGCAAATTAATGATATAATTTTAAATATTGAATTAATTTTAGAACCAAAAGAGGAAGAGAAAATAGAAGCTGTAATGTCCAAAATCAAAAACAATCGTTTCAATAAACAGCCGATATGTGAGAAAAATGCAGGTTCGACATTTAAGAATATTAATAATGTTTCGGTATGGAAATTAATTGATAGTTTAGGATTGCGAGGTTATAGCATAAATAATGCAATGGTATCTAATATTCATACTAATTTTTTAATAAATAGAGATAATTGCAGTAGTGATGATATGATTAAATTAATAAAATTGATTAAAGAAAGAGTTTATGAAAAATTTCAGATAAAATTAGAGTGTGAATGGGTATTAATTAATATTGATGCAAATACTTTTTAAAAAAAATAAAAAACTATTTATTTTTTAATTATTCTATGGTATAATATACATATTAAAAATACCGTATGATGGAGGCGAATGCTATGTTTAATAATCAAGATTCATTTAATGAACAACCTGTTTTAAAAGTTGTTGGCGTTGGTGGTGGCGGTGGAAATGCTGTTAACCGAATGATTATAAATGACGTGCGTGGTGTTGATTTTGTGGCTATAAATACTGATGCTCAAGTATTGCGCCTTTCAAAAGCTGAAACTAGATTACAAATTGGTAAAGTTCTAACACGAGGATTAGGAGCTGGGGCTGATCCTGAAATTGGTCGCCAAGCAGCAGAAGAATCAGAAGATGATATTCGTGAAATCCTTAGAGGCAGTGATATGGTATTTATTACTGCTGGTATGGGTGGTGGAACTGGTACTGGTGCTGCTCCTGTAGTTGCTAAAATAGCTAAAGAATTAGGCTGTTTGACTGTTGGTATAGTAACTAAACCATTCACATTTGAAGGAAGAAAAAGACAACAACAAGCAATTGAAGGATTAAAAAAATTAAAACCATTAGTTGATACTTTAGTAGTAGTTCCTAATGATAAATTAATTACCATTGCTGATCGTAATTTAACAATGGTTGAATCATTTAGAGAAGCAGATAATGTTTTAAGACGTGGTGTTCAAGGTATAGCAGAAATTGTTACTAACCCTGGCTTAATTAATGTCGACTTTGCGGATGTTAAAACAGTAATGAGAAATAAAGGTACTGCTTTAATGGGTATTGGTGTTGCTACCGGTCCAAATCGTGCAATTGAAGCTGCAAGAAAAGCCATTAGAAGTCCGTTACTTGAAATTGATATAAATGGTGCTACTGATGCAATTGTTTTTATTACTAGTGATATTGATATAACAATGCAAGAAGTATACGATGTTATTAATGAAATTAGAAATGCTTCATCATCTGAAATTAATGTTGTTATAGGAACAGGATTTAATGATGATTTACAAGGTGAATTAATTGTAACTGTTATTGCTACTGGATTTGATAGTAATGAAGAACAAGAAAATTTATTAAAAGATGAAGAACAACTAAAAATGGAAGCAGAACAAAAAGGATTAAAAGAAGATGATTCTTTTATTAATGTCGGTGGAAATAATATTGAAATTGATAATGCACCTAAGAAAAGACGTGAAAAAGGTGAATCAATCCCTGAATGGTTAAAAAATAGATTTAAATAAATTGTCTAACTCTAGAGAGAAATCCCTAGAGTTTTTATTTTAAATGTTTTTTTTAATATTTATAATAAATGACAAAATTTGCATTTATAAAATTATATAATATCTAAGAAAGGTAATGAAATGGTTTTATATTTAGATATTGTGGTTGTCACTAATTTTATTATTAATTATTGTTTTTTAAAATTAATTTATATTTTGTTTCATGAAAAAGTGAATATTTTAAGAATAATACTTGCATCATTCATTTCTATTTTATTATTATTTTCTTTTTTCACAAATTACATTATTTTCAATATTATCAAAATATTTGGTGGGGCTTTTATTGTTTTTATTGGTTTTAAATTCATAAATAAAATACGTTTCGTTATTATTTTATCATTGTACTATATATTACAGTTTACATTTATAGGTTTGTTATCAATATTTAATATTAAAGGCATTTTTATTTTTCTTATTTTGTTTATTACATGTTTGTTATTAATGGTTTATTCGAAAAAAAGACATATTTTTTCAGAATTAACATATAAAATAATTGTAGAGATAGAAAATGATACAATTGAGATTAATGGATTTTTAGATACCGGTAATACAGCGTCTTATTTAGATACACCTATTATATTCATAAATAATAAGTATTATAAAACTAATTATAAAATATATAATCAAGTATTAATCAAGACTGTAGATAGCATAAAGTATATTCCATGTTATAAACCTAAAAAAATTTATTTTATAGAAAATAATAAAAAGATTGCGAAAGAATGTTTAATTTGTTTTTGTGAGTTAGATGATAATGAGTGTTTATTAAATAATTTATTATTTTGTTAGGAGGTTTTAAGAATGTTAAAAGGAATTAATAAATTAATAGCTTTATTGTTTAAAAAGAAAAGTATATGTTTATATATTAATAGTTCCAATATTTTACCACCACCTTTAAATGAGGAAGAAGAAAGAAAATGTTTAGAATTATCCAAAGATGGAGATTTAGAAGCAAGAAATAAATTAATAACTCATAATTTACGTTTGGTAGTTTATATTGCAAAAAAATTTGAGTCAACGAAGATAAATATAGAAGATTTAATAAGTATTGGTTCAATGGGATTAATAAAAGGGGTTCAAACTTTTAAAATAGAAAAAAATATAAAATTAGCAACTTATGCCTCAAGATGTATCGAAAATGAAATCTTAATGCACTTACGTAAAACTCAAAAAAGTCGTCAAGATGTGAGCTTGGACGAAGTGTTAAATATTGATAGTGAAGGTAATGAAATGGTTTTGGCTGATATCTTATGTTCAAATGAAGATCAAGCATTGGATGAGATGACAAAGGCGGAAGATGAAAAAAAACTCTTTTTAGCAATTCAATCTTTAAATAAAAAAGAAAAAGAAATTATTTCAATGAGATATGGATTGTTTGGAAAAGAAGAGATGACGCAAAAAGAAGTTGCTGATTTACTAGGTATATCACAATCTTACATTTCTCGACTTGAGAAAAAAATTATTGATAAAATTCGTCATTTTGTTACAGAAAAAATACCATTAACAAACTAGAAAATAATTTTTATTGAATAAAAATACATGAAAATCTCCATTATATAAATAGTGGAGGTTTTATTATGGCACGTAATCGTGTTGAAATAACAGGAATTAATACTGCTGATTTAATTCCTATCAGTAATGAAGAAACGATGGAATTATTGGTATTGGCTCATGAAGGTAATGATGAAGCAAGAGACCAATTGGTTTATGGAAATTTAAAATTAGTTTTAAGTGTTGTTAAAAAATTTAATAATCGACGTGAAAATTTAGATGATATTTTTCAAGTTGGATGTTTAGGATTAATTAAGGCTATTGATAATTTTGATTTTAGTCATGGAGTACGTTTTTCAACATACGCTGTGCCAATGATAATTGGAGAAATAAGGAGATACTTACGTGATAATTCGCCAATTCGTATTTCTCGATCTTTAAAAGATATAGCATATAAATCAATGCAATTTAAAGAAAAATATATTTGTGAATTTCAAAAAGATCCCACAATAGAAGAAATTGCAAAAGAATTAGGAGTAGAAGAAATTGATGTTGTCATAGCCCTTGAAGCAATGCAAGAACCTGTATCGATATATACACCAATATATAATAATGGAAATGATGAAATATATTTAATGGATCAAATAGGTGATGATGGTGATTCAGAAGAAAAAAGAGTGTTTCAAATGACAATAGAAAAGGGAATGAAAAAATTATCAGCTCGTGAAAAAGATATTATAAATAAGAGATATTTTTTAGATCAAACGCAAATGGAAATTGCGGAAGAAATTGGTATCTCACAAGCACAAGTATCTAGACTAGAAAAAAGTGCTTTGAAAACAATTTTCAGTGATTATCATAATTAAATATTGAATAAGTTAATAAAGTGTAGTATAATATTGAAGTAACAGAAATTGTAAGAAAGCGTTAAGTGCTAAATTGAAGGATAAAATTTGGACGAACACATTGTGGCGGTTTTCTTATGCTTCCGCTGTTAGATATTATCTATGCGGATCTCTGTTTAGGAGGTCTTTTTTATGAAAAAAAATTTAGTGTTGAAAATTGTAATTGCTAGTGTTATGGGTGCTTTATCTATAGTTCTAGAAAAACTTAGTTTTAATGTTGGAGGATCTTATAAAATTACTTTTTATGGGTTACCATTAATGTTTACTAGCATAATGTTTGGCCCTAGTATAGGACTACTTGCAGGTATTGTAGTTGGATTTATTAGTCAATTAACTTCGCAATATGGATTGAGTTTAACGACTCCTTTATGGATGTTGGCTCCAATTCTTTGGGGATTTAATTGTGGCTTTTTATTTAAAAAAATTACTAATCATAAATTTTCAATTAAAAATTTCGGATTAATTGTAATTATTACATCAATATTTGTGACAATTGTTAATAGTATAGTAATCTATTTAGATGCTTTAATATTTCAATATACAATTGAACAAACCATTATTACCATTGTTATAAAGTGTGCAATTTCACTATGTATGGCAATTCCTTATAGTGCTTTACTATATGTGTTATGTAATAGATTAGAATATTTGTCATGGACAAAAGAATGAAAGGAAGAAAAAAATGGGAGAATTAAAACTTGTGGGATGGACACATTTTGACTGTCCATATCCAACTCCAAAATTAGATAAAGAAGGACTTAATAAAATGATTTCTTTAATTAAAGAAGATATAATGGAACATAATTATTTATTTACTGGAGAAGATCATCAATTAAGAGAAACTGGTGTTCCAGTATTCTCCAATGGAACTTGTTTTCGTGCAAGTATGCGTTGTTGGGGAAGCATAATGTCAGAAATATATGTTCGAAAAGATGGTACACAAATGTCATATATGGATTTTTATATTAACAAAAATATAATACCTAATATGCCTCTAGAAATGGATATTGATGTTACACCAGCAGTTGTGGAAGAGGAATCCCCAGGATGCACATTAAAAGCAGATCGTGAAATTGCTGATCAATCTATTGCATGTGGTATGCCACTTTTAACTTTAGATCGTGTTATACAACGTTATTATGATAAAAAAATGAAAGAACAAAATGAATAATATAGGAAAAAGTCTTTTATTAATTTAAAAGACTTTTTTAATGTTTAAATTATTTTTTTGTTATAACGTTCTAATTAATTGTAAAAATATATGAATGTATAAAACATTTTCTTAAATATTTTCTATATTAATTTAGTTGTAAAATAGTAATAAAAAGTGTATAATATAAATATAAGATATATAATAATGGAGGCAAGAAAATGTCAAAGAAAAATTTGGTTATGTTAGCAATATTAGATGGTTATGGAATAACAGAAAGAGTTGATGGGAATGCTATTAAAGCTGCTTCAACTCCAGTTATGGATAAATTATTTGCAAATTACCCTAATACAATTTTAGGTGCTAGTGGTGAAGCCGTTGGTTTGCCAGAAGGACAAATGGGTAATAGTGAAGTAGGACATATGAATATTGGAGCAGGCCGTATAGTTTATCAATCATTAACAAGAGTAAATATTGCAGTGAGAAATAAAGAATTGGATAAGGTTCCCGCAATTGATAATGCTATTAATAAAGCAATTGCTAATGATGGAAAAGTACATATTATGGGATTATGTAGTGATGGTGGAGTTCATTCACATATTAATCATATTTTATATTTATTGGAAGCATGTGTTACTCGTGGCGTTAAAGAAGTAGTTGTTCATTGCTTTTTAGATGGAAGAGATGTACCACCAAAATCATCAGTATTATACTTAAAGCAAGTTCAAGATAAAATGGATGAAATTGGACATTCAAAAATTGGTGTTGTTAGTGGAAGATATTATGCTATGGATCGTGATAAGAATTATGATCGTGTGCAACTTGCTTATGACGCTTTAGTTTATAATGAAGCACCTATTAAAGGATTATATGAAGGTATTAATGAATCATATGAACAAGGAATTACTGATGAATTTGTAGTTCCATATATTGTAAATGTGGATAGTGCCATTGAAGAAAAAGATAGTGTTATTTTTGCTAACTTCCGCCCTGATAGAGCAATTGAAATTTCTCTTGCTTTAACAAATCCTTCACTAACAAAGATTCAAAATTATAAAGTATATAATGAATTAAATTATGTTTGTATGATGTTATATAGTGCTGATGTTAAAGGGGAAATTGCCTTTGGCATTCAAGAATTAAATAACATTTATGGTGAAGTTATTAGTAATGCGGGATTAACACAATTAAGAATTGCGGAAACAGAAAAATATGCCCATGTAACATATTTCTTTGATGGTGGAGTAGATCGTGAATATCAAGGTGCCGATCGTATATTAGTCAATTCTCCTAAAGTAGCTACATATGATATGCAACCTGAAATGAGTGCTTACGAAGTATGTGATAAAGTTTTAGAAGCTATTAAAAGTGAAAAATATGATACAATTATTTTGAATTTCGCAAATTGTGATATGGTAGGACATACTACTGTATTTGATGCTACAGTAAAAGCTGTGGAAACAGTTGATGAATGTTTAGGCAAAATAGTAGAAGCTGTTAATAAGGTTAATGGTACTTTATTAGTAACTGCTGATCATGGAAATGCGGATAAAATGTTAGATGAAAATGGTAAACCATTTTCTGCTCATTCCACAAATCCAGTGCCATTTATTGTTGTTAAAGAAGGATATGAATTACGTGAAGGTGGATCATTAGGTGATATCGCCCCTACAATGCTTGAATTGTTAGGTGTTGAACAACCAAAAGAAATGACAGGAGTTAGTTTAATTAAGAAAGGATCAAATTAATATGCCGTTTATTAAAGAAGTTTATGCTCGAGAAGTTTTAGATTCTCGTGGAAATCCAACAGTTGAAGTTGAAATATATACTGAAAGCGAAGGCTTTGGACGTGCTATTGTTCCAAGCGGCGCATCAACAGGGAAATATGAAGCTGTTGAATTACGTGATAAAGATAATGAACGATATAATGGAAAAGGTGTTTTAAAAGCAGTAAGTAATGTGAATGAAATAATTGCACCGGAAATTATTGGAATGAATGTTTTCGATCAAGTAGGAATTGATCAAACATTAATAGAATTAGATGGAACTGATAATAAATCAAAATTAGGTGCTAATGCTATTTTAGGTGTATCTTTAGCTGTTGCAAAAGCAGCATCTGATTTATGTGGATTATCATTATACAATTATTTAGGCGGATTTAATGCAAAAGAAATGCCAGTTCCAATGATGAATATTCTAAACGGAGGAGCACATGCTGATTGGTGCATTGATTTTCAAGAAATTATGATTGTGCCTGTAGGTGCTAAATCAATATCTGAAGCTGTGAGAATGGGGGCTGAAGTATTTCAAACATTAAAAAAACTATTAAAGGAAAATGGTTATAATACAGCTGTTGGTGATGAAGGTGGATATGCTCCTAAATTGCCTTCTAATGATTATGCTTTTAGCATTGTTGTAAAAGCAATTAAAGAAGCAGGATATACCCCAAAGAAAGATATTATGTTAGCAACTGATGTTGCTTCATCAGAATTTTATAATGTAAAAACTCATTTATATAATTTGAAAAGCGAAAATAAATCATTAACTTCAGAAGAATTAATTACTTACTATGAACAATTGATTAAAAAATATCCTATTATTTCTATCGAGGATGGATTAGATCAAAATGATTGGAATGGTTGGAAATTATTGACTGAAAGAATTGGCAAAAAAATACAATTAGTTGGTGATGATTTATTTGTTACTAATACAAAACGTCTTCAAAAAGGTATCAAAGAAGGTGTTGCTAATGCTATCTTAATTAAGGTAAATCAAATAGGAACATTAACTGAAACGTTTGATGCAATTGAGATGGCTAAAAAAGCTGGCTATACCGCTATTATATCTCATAGAAGCGGTGAAACTGAAGATACTACAATAGCTGATTTATCTGTAGGTGCCAATGCGGGTCAAATAAAAACTGGTTCATTAAGTAGAACTGATAGAATAGCTAAATACAATCAATTAATTCGTATTGAAGATGAATTATCAGAAACTGCTATTTACAAAGGTTTAGAAGCATTTTATAATATAGAAATTAAGTAGCAAACTATTTAATAAAGTTATGATAATAATTATGTTTTTTAAATATGCAAAAAATTATTACTATTGTTTACATATTTAAAAATATTATTAATACATAACTTAAAAGATTATAAGGAATTATATTTTTAATTCCTTTTTATATTGTGGTTTTCTTTTACAATTATTAGTAATTGTGGTATAATTGTATTATAATATGAAGTTACAACTAAGGAGATATTATGGTATTATTTAAGAAAAAAATAAAAAAGCATGAACAAATAAATTTAGAGTATCATGAACAAGAATTAAAAGAAGAAGTTGTAATTGAAAAAGAAGAACCTATACATATATCCTTAGAACAAATGATTAACGAGATTATTAATAAAAACGAATTAATAATAAAAAAAAATAATCGTGTAACAAATGAATATTATATTTGTAAAATTTTATCTAGAGTTGGCTTAAAAGATTTAGATTTTAATATGCAAGTGATATCTTTAGATAAACATATTAATAAACTTAAAAAAGATTGTTTTAATTTACATCGTTTTCTAGAAAATATTCGTATTGGATATACACCAACTGAGGAAGAAGTATTAACTAAATATAAATTAGTAAAAGAAATGGAAGTTTTTCAAGTAGGATTACTCAATCAATTAAAAGAAATAAATAATAACTCTTATAGTTATTTGCGTATGTCAACAGTATCTGTTTGTTTAAATAAAACAAACGAAGAATTGGAAACGCTATATGAAAATATTTGTGAACAATTGAAAGGCTTTAAATCATTTGAAGAAGCGAGTGAGTATATATTTTATTATAGTGGGACGTTTATTGATTCTATGATTCATTTGTTAGTACATTATGTACAAGGAACAAAAAGCGATGCACAAAAAGAATTATTTACATGGAATTACTTTTTTCCTACAGATGCAATTATTTCTATAGAATATAATGAATGGATAGAGTTATATAATAAAATCAAGTTTTTTATGAAAAAAGTATCTAAATATGATGAAAATAGATTTCAAAAAATTAATAAAATAGTTTATGAATTTGAAGCAAAATATGCTATTTTAATGATGCATTACGATAGAAAGAATGGTAAATAATATGAAAGCAGATTTACATTGCCACACTTTATACTCTGATGGCAATTTGAGTATTCCAGAAGTTATTGCAAAAGCAAAAAAAAATAATGTTTCTGTATTAGCAATTACAGATCATGATGTAATTGATGGGGCATATGAAGCCGCAAAATTTTCTGATGAAGATTTTAAAATAATATTTGGTGTGGAACTATCCACATATAGAAATGATGAAAGTGTTCATATTCTTGGCTATTTTAAAGAACCATTAACTGATGAACCATTAGTTAGAGTAATGAATAATCAAAAGAAAAAAAGAGTTGAAAGAGCAAAAACAATAGTCTCTCTTTTAAAAGAACATTTTAATATTACTTTAGATACAAGTTTTATTCAAGAAAATCGTTCATTAACTCGAGGAACAATCGCGGATGAAATAATATCTCAAGGATATGCCTATAGCAAAAAAGAAATTTTCGATAAAATGATTGGGCAAGGATGTCCTTGCTATATTCCTTCATCTAAAATGATAACCAAAAAAGGCATTGACCTAATTAAAGAAAGCGGGGGAATTGCAGTTGTTGCACACCCTTGTCTTTATAACAAAAATTATATTATGGATTTTATAGATATGGGAATTGATGGAATTGAAGGGCGATATCCATCAAAATTAAATGAGGAAAGTATGTATCGAAGATTTACTAAAAACTTTAATTTATTATTTACTGCTGGTTCTGATTTTCACCGAGTTAATGACTTTGGTCATGGGGATATCGGCCAATGCACAATTGAAGGACAAGATTTAGAAAAATTTTTAGGAGCATTAAATGAACATTAGAAAATTAGCATTACAAGCAATCGAAAAAATATTATATAAAAATGGATATGCCAATATTGTTATTAATGAATATTTAAATAAATATGAATTTACTGATGAAGAAAGAAGGTTATTTACACGCCTTGTTTTAGGCACGGTTGAGAGAAAAATAACATTAGCTTATTATTTAGAACCATTTTTGAAAAAGAAACAAAAAAATAATGTTTATAGTTTATTACTGATGAGTGTTTATCAATTAGTGTATATGAATATTCCTGAATATACTATTGTTAATGAATCAGTAAATATTGCTAATATGACGGATAAAATGGTTGGCTCGTTTGTGAATGCGGTATTAAGAAACTTTTTAAGAAATGAACTTCGTACATTTGATGGTTTAGAAGATATTAAATACTTAAGTGTGAAATATAGTTATCCAACTTGGTTAGTTGCTTACTTATTAAAGGACTATGATAAAGAAACGATAGTTAAAATATTAGAATTTAATGATGAAGTGAAAAATAATGCTATTCGTATTAATACTTTAAAAACAACAACTGAAGAAGTTGAAAAAGTATTAGATGAAGAAAAAATTGCATATAAACAAAGTGATTTAGTAAATGATGGATTAATTGTGGAAAAATCTTTAATTGATCATGAATTGTTTAAAGAAGGGAAAATTACTGTTCAAGATATTGCTAGTCAGATGGTTACTGAAATTGCTAATCCAGAATTAAATAGTGTAGTAATTGATTTATGCAGTGCGCCAGGTGGTAAAAGTGCTCATATGGCTGCATGGATGAACAATACGGGTACAATATATGCATGTGATATCTATGCTCATAAAATAAAATTAATGGACAAGAACTTTAAACGCTTAGGTGTTACAAATGTCAAAACACAGTTAATAGATGCGAGAAAAGTAAAAGATGTTGTTAAGGAAAAATCATTCGATTATGTGTTGGCAGATATGCCATGTAGCGGATTAGGTGTTTTGAGTCATAAAAGTGATTTGAAATATAATATTACATATGATTCAATTACTGAAATAATTGCATTGCAAAAAGAAATTTTAGATGCTAGTTATCCATTAATAAAAGATAATGGATACTTAATTGTATCGACTTGCACAATCAATAAGAGTGAAAATGAAGAACAAATTGCATGGTTAATTGATAAATATAAAGATTTAAAAGTTGAATATCAAAAAACTATTTTACCATATGAATATGGTACAGATGGGTTCTTTATATGTAAATTAAAAAAAGGTGAATAAAAGATGACAAATATTTATGGTTTAACAAGAAAAGATTTAGAAAATATTTTAATTGCAAATAATGAAAAACCATTTCGAGCAACACAAATTTATGAGTGGATATATAAAAAAAATGTGAATTCATTTTTTGAAATGTCTAATATAAAACAAAGCTCAATTCCTAATTTAAATAAAATATTTTCTTTCGATAAATTAACAATGGAAAATGTACAAGTTGCAAGTGATGGTACTAGGAAGTATTTGTTTAGATTGAATGATGGTAATTTCATTGAAACTGTTCTAATGAATCATGAATATGGATTAAGTGTGTGTGTATCAACACAAGTTGGATGTAATATGGGATGCGCTTTTTGTGCGAGTGGTTTAAATAAAAAAGTTCGTAATTTAGAAACACATGAAATTGTGTTACAAGTACAAATGATTAATGAATTATTAGCAGTTGAAAATAAAAGAGTTAGTCATGTTGTTGTAATGGGAATTGGTGAACCTTTTGATAATTACGATAATGTTATAAATTTTTTACGTATCATAAATGACGCTAAGGGATTAGAAATTGGGTGCCGCCACATTACAGTTTCTACATGTGGTATAGTTCCTAAAATTATAGAATATAGTAATTTTGATTTACAAGTTAATTTGGCTATTAGTTTACATTTTGCAAGTGACGAAAAAAGAAGTCAATATATGAAAATCAATCGTGCTTATAATTTAGATGAACTAATGGAAAGCATTAAATATTATTATAGTAAAACGAATAGAAGAATTACATTTGAATATATTTTGATTAAAGATGTTAATGATAGTGAAGAAGATGCTAAAGCATTAATTAAATTAGTTAAAGGTATCAATTGTTTTATTAACCTAATTCCTATGAATTCTACAGTTAATTCCTTTACAAGAAGTACAGAAACTAAAAGCAGAAGATTTTATGAAATATTAAATCAAAACCATTTGAATGTTACATTACGTAAAGAACATGGTCATGATATTGATGCGGCATGTGGTCAATTAAGAATAAAGAAATTGCAAGGTAAACTATGAGAGGGTTAGTTGTAAAAGTTATTAGTGGTGAATATTTTGTTAATGTCAATGATGAAATATATAGTTGTAAGCCATTAGGAGTTTTTCGCCATAAAAAAATATCTCCACGCGTTGGTGATATTGTTAATATTGAAAATAATACTATTATAGAAATTTACAAAAGAAAAAATGAATTAATTAGACCAGTAGTTGCGAATGTGGATAAAGTATTTATTGTAACTTCTTTAGTTGAACCAGATTTAAATTTAAATTTATTAGACCGAATAATTTGTCAAGCAGAGTTTGCAAATATTGAAATTATTATAATTTTTTCTAAAGTTGATTTAGTTAATATTAATGAATATCAAGATGTTATTAATTATTATAAAAATTTAGGATATAAAGTATTTATAACACCTAATGATTATAAAAGTATAAGAGAAGAAATTAATGATTCAGTTTGTGTAGTTGCTGGACAAAGCGGTGTTGGAAAGTCTACTTTAATTAATTTATTTGATGATTTTAATATTAAAACAGATGCTATTTCTAAAGCATTAGGTAGAGGTAAACATACAACAAGATGTAGTGAATTATTAAAGGTTGGAACTGGTTATATAGCTGATACTCCAGGATTTGGAACATTAGATTTAGATATGGATGTTGTTTCTTTATCGCAATCATTTAGAGAATTTTTCTCATGTCAATGTAAATATAATCCATGTACTCATCTGAATGAACCATATTGTCTAGTAAAAGAGAAAGTAAAGACTAACGAGATTCGTAGTTCACGATATGAAAACTATCAAGCTTTCGTGAATGAAATTAATAAAAAGAAAAAATATTAGGAGGAAAATTATGAATAAAATTGCACCATCAATATTATCTTGCGATTTTTTATCATTAGGTGAAGAAATTAAATCAATAAATAAAGCTGATTATATTCATATTGATGTAATGGATGGACATTTCGTTCCTAATATAACTATTGGACCTTGTGTATATAAAAATTTAAAAAAATATACATCTATTCCGTTAGATGTTCATTTAATGATCAGTGACCCAATTAAATATGCTCCGGATTTTATTAAAGCTGGAAGTGATGTTTTGACATTTCACTATGAAGCAATGCATTCACAACAAGAAATCAATTCCTTGATTACTTATATTCATAATCAAAATGTTTTGGTTGGAATATCAATTAAACCAGGAACAAATGTGCAAGTATTGGATGAATATTTAGATAAAATAGATGTTATTTTAATAATGTCTGTTGAGCCAGGATTTGGTGGACAAAAGTTTATGGAAAATAGTTTAGAAAAAATAAAATATTTATCAGAAATGCGAAAAAAATATCATTACAATTATTTAATTGAAGTTGATGGAGGAATTAACGATCAAACATTAATGAAATGTAAAAATGAGGGCTGCGATATTTTTGTTGCGGGAACATATGTCTTTAATAGTAATAATAGAAATACTTTAATTGAGGAATTAAAAAGATTATGATTTATAAATTAATTTGTGCTGGAAATGATAGTTTTATTAATAATTATCAAAAAGAAGAAGATGAATATATTATAGCTATTGATGGTGGTTATAATGTTTTACAATCAAATAATATTAAAGTAAATGCTTTTTTTGGGGATTGCGATAGTTTAGAAGGCTTATATCCAGAAATAAAAAATATTCATATTTTTCCTACGCAAAAAGATGATAGCGATTTTGATTTGGTAATTAACTATTTGATAAAAGAAAAAAGAATATCAGAACAAGAAAAGGTCGTTGTTTATAATGCTACTGGTGGCAGACTAGATCATTATCAAGCTATTCTTAATACTTTGGTTAAATATCAAAATTATAATATTCAAATAATTGATAATAATAATTTGCTTTTTATGAGTTCGTATGAGAATTGTTTTGATAAAGATAATTATAAATATATTTCTTTTTATAGTGTTAATGATCAAACAATTATAACATTAAAAGGATTTAAATATTCAGTGAATAACTATAATTTAAATAGGTATGATAATTTATGTTTAAGTAATGAAATAATTGAAAAGGGAGAACTTATAGTTAATCATAAAGTTTTAGTGATAAAATCTAATTAGAAAGCATATTATTTATTAGGAGAATATTTTATGAAAATAATATGCATCAAACTACCTAAGTTTTTGTCCGCAATTGTGTTAAAAATCGCAAAACTATTTAAAAAATAGGTATAATAAGGGCTTAAAAGGCCTTTTTTATTTTCTTTGCTTTATTTTAGTAAATATGGTATAATTGTTATAATGTAAAAGGTGGTTATCATGAATGAAATACTTTTTAAATTTATAAATCCTGTCAATGAACAATTGATAAAATTATTTTTTGATAGAATGAAAAAAAATTTAATATATATTGCTTTATTCGTTAGTTCTATTATGTTTGTGTTAACTATAGTAATGCATTTTTGTTCTAATATTTTGTTTTACATCTTTTCCACAATTACTATTTTATTAATATTATTATTGTTTGTTGTTCTTATTTTGCAAAAAAACAATTATCAAAATACTATTAAAAGTATAAGTAGTAATGCCAAACAAGAAATTTCTGTTTTTGAAGATCATATGTTCGTTCATTTAATGAATGGAAGTAGTGAAGGAACAGATAATATAGAATGGAATGCATTTAAAACATATGATGACTATCAAAATGTTATAATTATGAATTTAGATAATAAAATATTTATAATTGATAAAAATCAGTTAACAAAAGAACAAATAGATTTCTTTTATAAAAAAGCAGTAAAATATTCAAGGATAATAAATAATAAAAAGAATAAAAGGAGAGAACAATGTCTGAAATAAATCATCATAAAAATAAAACATATTCCCTTGTTGGCAATATATTATTATTAATAGTAGCTATTATATGGGGATTTGGTTTTACTTTCCAAACTATTGCATCTCAGAATATGGATGGCTTTACTTTGAATTTTTTAAGAAATATTATAGGTGCTATTTGTTTAATTCCAGTTATTTTAATTCGTAGTAAAATTAATAAAGAGCCAATTATTAATAAAAATAAAAATGATTTGAAAGATATTGTTTTAGCAGGGGTATTGTGTGGTGTATTTTTATTTATTGGCTCCAATTTCCAACAATATGGAATAGGATTGTATCCTGAAGGCGCCGCTTCCTCTGGCAGAGGAGGATTTATTTCTGCTTTATATGTTATTTTAGTTCCGATATTTGGTTTGGTTTTTAAACACAAGGTTAAGATTACTAATTGGCTTAGCGTTATATTGGCAATGATTGGATTATACTTTTTATGTTTTACAGGCGGAATTAATAGTGTTTATTTAGGGGATTTAGTTATATTATGTTGTGCGTTAGGATTTGCGGGGCAAATTTTATGTATTGATCATTTTGCGAAAAAAGTTGATGTAATAAAAATGTCTTTTGTGCAATTTTTAACTAGTTCTTTATTATCGTTTATTAGTATGTTAATATTTGAAAAACCTAATATTAATAGTATATTAGAAGCTTGGTATTCAGTTTTATATTTAGGTGTTATTTCTAGTGGAGTAGCTTTTACATTACAAATAGTTGGACAAAAGTATTCAGAAAACCCTATTATATCAGCTGTTATATTAAGTTTGGAATCGGTTTTCTCAGTTATTGCGGGAGTTATTATACTAAATGAACATTTAAGCGTCTTTGAAATGGTTGGATGTGCAATAATGTTTGTGGCTATTTTAGTTTCACAACTCACACCGAATAAAGAACAAAAGAACTAAAAATTATAGAAATATGAAAGTTAATAGAATCTTATATAGCTTTAAGAATTAGGGGTAATTTAAAATAACTGGGGGGTTAGTCAAAAGTATCTATAAAATAAGTGGGGG
>CAZFAM010000009.1:0-45559 GCA_964516425.1 uncultured Bacteroidales bacterium
AATATTTAGAAACTAATATTGATAATTATTTTGCGGTTGATGAGATTAATACTTCTGATAAATCTCTTGATGAACAAATTACTTGTATTATTGAATATTTAAAGGGAGATATTTAATTAATAATGTTACTAATAGTTCATTTATAAAATTAAGAAGCAAATGTAAAATAACGGAAAAGGATAACATAATATGGTTATTTCCTTTTCCGTTTTTAATATGATTAAACTAATAGTTCCGTCGAAAATTCTTGTGATATAGCTATCAATCAAAAACTCTTGTGATGGTCGCACAAAATTTTAACGTAGCAAAATATAAAGCGAAATCCCCACTCATTCCAAATTATCATTTAATGATTAAAATAAGCAAAAAAACAACAAATTATCAAAAATAGTATTCCTCTTATCATTTTAAATTACCATTATTTTTAATTGTTGTTTTTTATATGAAAAATTTTTTTAAAAATTTTTATAATATTTTTGGGGTTAAGTGCATTTAAAATAAGCATATTATTAAACCTTAATTGTTTGAATATAAAATTTAATATAAAATTTGTGAATATTTGAGTCAAAAGAGCAGAAATAGCTGCACCAACAATAGTAAATTTTGGAACTAAAATACTATTTAAAGTAATATTAAAAAGTGCTCCCAATGCATTAATTAGCAATAAATACTTTTGTTTTTCTTCAGCTAACAATATAACATCTCTGATAGATCCTATATAAGAAAAAATAGTATACCAAACAATGATTTTCAAAATACTTGATGCTTTCAAATAATCCTGTCCATACAATATTTGAATAATAAGTTTTGAAAATATAGTCATAATAATGCACATTATAATAGACATATACAAAACAAGCGAATACAAATTAACAATGTTATTTTTATATAAAGAAAGATTATTCTTTTTAGATTCAAAAATAGGAGTTTTAAAAGAATCAATTATAGCTGCATATACAAATGAAGCCATATTAGCACAATTAACTGCTGCGGCATAAATGCCAACCGATTCATCGCCATCAAATAGTTTCAAAATAATTCTATCGCTTTGAGAAAAAATTGTAACCATAAAACTTGAAATAATATAATATTTACTTTTATTCAACAACATAGGTATGATTTTAAAATTAATAGTTATTTTTTGTGTACCATGTTTTAAATAAATTATATACAAAAAAATACATATAATAGAAAAATCTATTGAATTAGAAATAGCAAACCAATATATACTACTATTAGACACTAGTAAATATATCTGAAATATTGCAACAATTAAATATGAAAACAACATAGCAATAGATGAGTACCTATTCAATAATTTATATTGAAACCAATAAATAATCATTTCAAGTGCTTGAAAAACAAGTTGAATACTGTATAAAAAACACACTATAATAGTTACTTTTTCACCAGCATTAACAATTGAAACAAAAATATACATGCCAATTATCGATAGCAAGCTTGAAATAAAATTCAAAAAAACTGAAGTCCCTAATATTTCACCTTCATTTTCGGGACTATCTACAAAATTGTGAACCATCGTAGAATCGAACCCTAACTTTACCAATGGAACAAAAAACACAACTAAACTAGCAGCATAATTTATTGTACCATAATTACTCGGTCCTAGATATCTAGCCGTGAACATAGTTATAAATATTGTTAAAATAGCTTTAACTAATTTACACGCAACAATCCATGAAGCATTTTTAAATACTTTATCATTCATAGCACTACCTTTATTTAATATATTTCATTTTAAAATAAGCATATCCCATTAATCCTATCGGATATAGCAAAAATGTTAAAAATCTCTTATTTGAATTTCTTATTATATACTTTCTTTTTTGAATAAAAGAACAAATCAAATATCTTAGACATGCCTTAATCCTTTGTTTAAAAAAAACACAATTTGTCATTGTTATTTGGCTTACAGCAATAAAACCATTTAAATTCTTTATTAATACTTTTCTATAATCTGCAGTATAACCATCTGATTGGTATTCAATTATCTTAATTTTTTTATCTATAAGAATAAATTTTTCATTAGGTAACTGCATCCATTTAAAACTTTCAGGAACCAATTTTTCATTTTTAAATACTGGATATTTAGGGATTGACTTTATAACAGATGACTTCAAAATGATGTTTACATCATAATTATATTTTTCTTTAAACATCAAACTTTGAAAAGTAATACATTTTTTATTCGGAAATTCTTTTCTTTTTTTTACTTGTCCAAGAACTTCCACTGGAGAAATAATTCCAATATAATCCGCGTTTAAATTTTCTTTCCATGTATTAATAATTATATCCACAAAATCCGAAGTTATATAATCATCAGAATCAATTCCAACTACTAATTCTGTATTTGTAAGTTCATATGCTAAATCTCTTGCTGTATGAACTCCTCCATTTTCTTTATATATATACTCAACATCTATAATTCCATCTAATTTACATTTTTGAATAAAATTAAATGTACAGTCAGTAGAACCATCATCAATTACAAGCCATATAAACTGTGTATTAATTTGACATCTTAATGAATTATATAAACGTCTCAACAAAGAAGCTCGATTATATGTAGGAGTATAAATTGTTAAAATCTTATTATTCATTAAAAACCTCCATAATTAATATATGTTAAGATAAACCATCTAATTAGAACTATAAATAATAGAGCTATTACAACAATATAATTAAACATTTTCAGTTTATATTTTTTTTCATTTGATTGAACTAAAGTGAAAATATAAAAAACTGGCAAATAAAAATAATGTATTAACCTTTGAAGCCAATAACTATAAATAGACATTAACAAACTTATGCTTGCCACAAAAGATATAAAGAAATACTTATCATATTTTTTTATATTGTCCACATATTTTTTTCTATGTATAAACAATATAAAGGTAATGTAATAAAAAGGAGCACCTTTAATAAATGAAATCCTTGACACTTCCATTTCTTCAACTAAAAAGAAATATTGATTAATTTTTTCAACTAATACAGGAAAAATTGGTTTCAATATACTCATTAAAAAATTTAATATTGGTGCAAATAACACAATAAATAAAAGTAAACAAATTAGAGTTAAAGCAAAATTTTTTTTATATATTAGTAATAAAAAATATATTGGTACTAATATGAAACTAGCATAATGAAATAAACATGATATAACAATTAATATTATACATAACAAAACATTTTTAAATTTTTTATCTTTAAAAGCATTAACAAAAAACAAAGAACCAAAAGCACATGCATAAGTTTGTTTAAGAGACGTAAATGTATTAAAAATAAATTGCGTTAACATTAACAAAATAAATATTATATCTTTGTTCGTGTTTAGTTTCTTTAATGCAATAAAAGTTATAAAACATGAAATAAACGTAGTAATATATAAAACGTGATAAAAATCTCCGCCAATAAATCTAACCATTTTATAAATAAAATCTAATCCCAAAGAACTAGTAGTTATATTATTTACAAAATAATTTTCATAATTCAATCTATCTCCGCCAAAAGAAAGTGACGTTTTCGTGCAATAAACATTATACAGTGTAAATAATAAAGATATCAAAATAATATTTTTACAAGAAAAACAATTATAGTTCTCTATGTTATTACTATTATTTATAGTTAATCTAAATTTTCCAGAAAAAATCAAATATGCAAATAAACAAATTACAACATACATTAAAAAACTAATAAAAACCGTCATTTTTTCACCCTTGATTTTAATCTTATCTTATTTATAAAAAAATTAAAAATCTTATTGAAATATGGTTTATTATCACCTTTAAACTTGATAGCAAAATCAGTAGTCATTTTATAATCTTTCAGCCATTGTTTAATTTTAACATTTTTAGCTAAAACATTTCTAAAATCAGATAACTCCGTCATAGCATAAGTTTCATAGAATGGATATTTAATACTTTCTTTTCTTTCTCCGATAGCATCTAAATACCAGTAATATGGATAATATATTCCTTGATTAATGCCCATATATACATCTCCGGAATTACGCCAATTTATTTCATTTAAATATAGTTTTCCATCAACTGATAATATTTCAAAATCATAAAAGCCGTAAAAACCTATATTAGAAATTGTATTTACAATTAATTCACAAAATTTTACTATTTCCTTATCCAAAGTAATTTGTGAAAATGAATTTGTGCCTCCCATTTTTGGCCAAGACCTTATTGTTCTTGTTGGTATAAGCGTATAATCTTTATTTTTATAAATACACCCAAAAGCATCAACTTCAAAATCCACATTTAATAATTCTTGAATTAATATTTTTTTATATTTTTTTATTTTCAAAATATTTATCTTATCAATAAATTCATCTTGATTATATGCAGTTGTAATATCTTTCTTATCTCCATCAAAACTTGTAACAGGCTTAATAATTACGGGAAAATTGATATTTTCATCATAACATTTATCAAACTCATAAATAAAAGTTTTCGCCATTAAAATATTATTATTTATACACATATTATATTGATTCATTTTATTCATTAAAAGTGTTATTTCTTTGCTCTTATAATTTATATTTTGAACAAGAAATTTATTTTGAATGTCTGAAAATCTTTCATCAATTATTTGTGCAGCTCCATCTGAATATGGAATCAATACTGCCTTATCATCTTCAAAACCAAATTTTCCTATTATAGCATCTAATGCATCAATATAATTTGTAAAACAGTCACAGCTTTGACAATATTTTGATTTTGATAAAAAAGATTTTCTTGTGGGTCCGACGACAAAGCTAAATGGTTTAATTCCGTTAAGCCCAAAAATTCTTAACAGGCCCAAGCCGTTGTGATGATTTCCGCCCAATATAATTACTTTATTCATTAATATCACCTATAACTTTTATATAAAATTCTTCTAAATATAACACATTATATCCAATATCGTATCCAGCATTTATGATATCACATGATCTATCAATTCTTGTATAATGTGTATTATCATTCAAAATAATATCAGCCCATTTATCAGCTTTTAAAGTTAATGAGATAGTTTTAAATCTATCTTTAATTAGATTTGCTTCTACCGGAATTCCATTAGAACAATATGTCATTAAATCACAAGTTTGTGACTCTATAGCAGCAATACCTAAACCTTCCCAAAAAGAAGGAAAGATAAAACAATCAAACATTTGTAAATAGTCATTTACATTAGATTGTTCTCCACAAAAATATATGTTTTTGCTTATTTTATTAGAATATTGTATTAATTCGTCTTTTAGCGGACCATCACCAACTATAACAAGTGAACAATTGTTTTTCTTTGCACTAATAAATTTATAAATATCTAATAAAAAGAAAATATTTTTTGGTTTTCTCAAACCACCAACAAAACCAATTACAAATTCATCATCAGAAAAATCGAATTTCTTTCTCATTTCACATCTAACCTCAGGTGAAAAAATATAATTTGAAACATTAATTGCGTTTTTTAAAACTGTAAATTTATTAGAATTAACAATTTTTTTCCCAAATAACCATTCCCCAGCAACTCTAGAACAAGCAAAAAAATAATCTGCAATAAATCTAATTTTATATTGAAATATATTTTTTATAATTGCAGATATTCCTTTTCCAGATGATGTACTATGACTATGTGCAATAGTATATAAATTATGTTTTTTTGCAATATTTAAATATATCGATGCAGTACTCCTTACATGGCCATGAATTATCTTATATTCATCACTAGCATTAAAAAATTTATTCCACCATTTTTTATACTTAAATTGATTTTTTAAATTATATCTAGGACAAAAATAAACTTTTCCGCCAAGCTTAATTATTTCATTATAATAGCCAACTTTTTCCCTGGCATTTGAATGAACTACAAAATCAAACTGAATTTTATTTTTATCTATTCTTCTATAGTAATTCATAATCATTGTTTCAGTTCCTCCAAAGGATAAAGAACCTAAAACGTGTAATATTCTAACCATTCTTCCTCCTTATAGACTTCATAATACAATATAAAATATTAAGTAATTTATCAATCATAGTTTTTCTTTTATTTTTCAACTTTATATCATTAAAGTTTTTAAATTTTGTTATATTTTTAGAAATAAAATTTTCTAAATATACAAAATCATTATCATTCATGTTATTTGGATGATAACAAAATGTAACTACTTTTAATGGCAATTTTCTACACTTTCCTGTTTGTTGCGGAACAAAATATATATCATTATTTTTATAAATATTAAATGCAATGGTATCACTAACAATTCGTATATTTGTTTCATTCTTCAACGCAATCAACGTATTTTCATCAAAAGTATGTGCAGGCGCAACGAAACACTTTGGGATAATATTATTAGACAAAAAAATATTCCACGATTTTCTAATAATAGTACTTTGATCGTCCAGTGATAAACCTACAAATTCAGAATAATCATTAATATATTTACTTTTACATTCAATATTATGAAATTTATGTTTGAAGCCGTGCATTCCTATAGCCCATTTTTTTTCACTATATCTTTTAACAATGTCCCAAAATTCTTTATTGTATTCATATTTTTGTATAAAATCAGGATCTTCACACCTTGGAATAACTGCAACCAAAGGTTTAATATTATACTTATCTAAAAGTTGTTCCATTCTTCCCCATTTTTCTATATCCATATATGATGCAACATCATCCAAGCGTATTAAATACATTATAAATTCTCCTTATACCATTCAACACACAATTTAATTCCATCATAAAATGAATACTCAGGATTATACCCTAATAATCTTCTAGCTTTTGTTATATCAGCATTTGAATGTTTAATATCACCAGGTCTATCTGGACCATAAATTGGCTTAACATCACTTTCAAGTAGTTCTGCTATAGTATTATATAAATCCGACATAAATATCCTTCCACCATAAGCTATATTATATGCTTCTCCAGCCGCTTCACTCCCTGATAAACAAGCTTTCAGATTTGCTTCAATTACATTTTCAATATAAGTAAAATCTCTAGAATGACTACCATCGCCATTTATCACAGGTTGTTCACCTTTTAGTAACTGCTTTACAAACTTAGGGATGACAGCTGCATAATAACCTAAAGGATCTTGTCTTCTTCCAAAAACATTAAAATATCTTAATCCAATTGTATCTAAACCATATAATTTAGTATATAGTCTTCCATATTCTTCATTTGTTTTTTTTGTTAATGCATAAGGAGATAATAATTTACCTAATCTATTTTCAACTTTTGGTAAATTTGGTTCATCCCCATAAACAGATGAAGATGATGCATAAACAAACTTTTTAACTTTATTTTGTCTAGAAGCTTCCATCATATTTAATGTACCCATTATATTTATTTGTTCATAAACTAAAGGCATTGATATTGATCTTGGAACACTTCCCCATGCTGCTTGATGCAATACATAATCTACACTTTTTGTAGCTTTTAAGCATGTATTATAATCCCTAATATCTCCTTCTATTAATTTATAATTAGAATTATTTAAAAATGACTCTATATTTTCTCTTTTTCCAGTAGAAAAATCATCTAAGCATCTTACTTGATATCCCATATTTAATAGTGCCTCAGAGATATTTGAACCTATAAAACCAGCTCCTCCAGTCACTAAAAATACACTATCTTTTGGAAATTCTAAATTTTTGTATCCCATATAATTATAATCTCCAATATTTATATCCTATATTTAACATTTCTTGTCTATTTTTTATTCCTTTTACATCAATTATTACTTTTTTATTGTTTGGAACATCCTTAAACATTTCTCCTAATTTTTCATTAGAAATTCCTATAAATTCTTTATGAGCAACAGCAATAACAAGACAATCTAAATTATTCAAATCTTCTATTCCTTGTAATTTAATATTATAGAATTTTTCAGCATCTTCTTTATCAGCAACAGGATCATAGATAATTGGTTCAATGCCGTATTCATTTAATTCTTTAATTACATCATCAACTTTTGAGTTTCTTGCATCAGGGCAATCTTCCTTAAATGTAATACCTAAAATGCCTACTCTTGCATTTTTAACAGGAGCTTCTACCGAAATCAATTGTTTAACAATATTCTCGGCAACATATTTCCCCATTCCATCATTAATTCTTCTACCAGATAAAATAATTTGTGAATGATATCCAAATTGTTGTGCTCTATAAGTCAAATAATACGGATCAACACCAATACAATGTCCACCAACAAGACCTGGTTTAAAGGATAAGAAATTCCATTTTGTTCCTGCCGCTTTCAAAACATCATTTGTATCAATACCCATTTTATTAAATATTATTGATAATTCATTCATAAACGCTATATTAATATCTCTTTGTGAATTTTCAATTACTTTTGCAGCTTCAGCAACTTTAATTGATTCAGCCCTATGAACTCCCGCTTCAACTACGATTTCATAAACTTTTGCAATTTCCTCTAAACTTTCTTCATCCATGCCTGATACAATTTTTTTAATTGTAGTTAACCTATGAGTTTTATCTCCAGGATTTATTCTTTCTGGTGAATAACCAATTTTAAAATCAACTCCACATTTTAATCCTGATTCTTTTTCAAGAATTGGTATACAAATTTCCTCAGTAACTCCAGGGTATACAGTTGACTCATAAACAACAATGCTTCCTTTTGTCAAGTTTCTACCGACAATTCTACTTGAGCCTTCAACAGGTGATAAATCAGGTGTAGTATCATCTTTTACAGGTGTTGGTACAGCAACAATAATAAATTTAGCTTCCTTTAGTCTTGTTTCATCGCTTGTCCATTCAACTTTTGATTTTTTAATAATTTCATCACCAACTTCTTTTGTTGGATCAACTCCTTTTTTATATAATTCTACTTTTGCATTATTAATGTCAAAGCCAATTACATCAATATGTTTTGCAAATTCAACAGCAATTGGCATTCCAACATATCCTAGTCCTACCAAAGCAATTTTTTCTTCTTTATCAATTATTTTTTGAAATAAATTCATTTTTTTCACCTTTCTATAATAGATCTAAATATTCTTTAATTACGTAGTTTCTATCAAAATTCTTTTCAACATATAATCGTCCGCTTATTCCCATTCTTTCTTTTTTTTCATAGGACAATAAAATAAATTTTTCTAAAAATTCTACCAAAGATTTCACTGATTTTGGATCGCACAAAAAACCGGATTCATTTTGTATCATTGTCTCTTTACAACCTGGAATATTACTTGCAATAATAGGTCTCCCTGTTGCTGCAGCCTCTAATAACACATTAGCCATACCCTCATGATATGATGGCAGTACTATACAATGAGCATTTTTTATATAATCATGAACATTTCTAACCATTCCATAATGGTTAACATATTTATCACATTCCAAATTCAAAAATTCATCCTTATAATTTTCTTCTAAAAAACCAATTGACTCAAACTTAACAAAATTATACTTTTCTTTGATAATTTTAGCTGCTTTAACATATTCACTATACCCTTTTTCACTCATTAACCTACCGATAAATAGGAACTTAATTTCTCCATTATTAATAGGATATTTAACAAAATAATTCTTTTTCAAATTAACTCCAGACCCAGGTAAAAGACTATATCTATCTTTAATAATTTTATTTTTCAAAAAGAAATCCATATTTGATTTATTTTGAAAAAAAACCTTGGATGCTTTTTTTTGTGAAAATTTATATAATTTTTTGGCAATAATAGCCAACAAACCTGATTTATAAAATGAATTACCTAATCCAGTTACATTCGATGCATATTTTACTTTTCTCATTCTACATGCTATACCACCATAAATATTAGGTTTTATTGTATATGTAAAGACGTAATCTGGTTTAACTTGTTTTAAAATTTTGATATACTTTTTTAATAGAGCAAAATCTTTTAATGGATTAGTTCCATGCCTTGATATATTCGTTTCATGATATGTACACCCAAGTCTCATTAAATCATTTATTCTTTCGCCAAAAGGAGACGAAATGTGCACTTCATAACCTAAGGTTAAAAGTTCTTCAACCAATTCCAAACGAAAATTATATATAACAACATCATGATTTACTAAAAACAAAATTTTACTCATATTTTTGACTTCCTAATACTTTCTTCATTAGAAACATACGCTATCTTTTGAGAAACACTATCATCATATTTTAAATCACCAAATACTTTATTAATGGTCTTACTAACGGGTCTTAAAACATATATCATCCAATTAAATAATTTTGTAAAAAATATTTTTTTACCATATTCATCAGATAAAACTTTTATTATTTCAGTGCTCGAAAAATATTTAGCATTTTGTGGACAATATATACCATCATATTCATTTTTAATTGCCTCGTTAACAAAGTAACATAAATTATCAATATATAGCATGCTTCTTTCATTACTAAAGTTTGGAAATATAGGTGATAATTTAGCTAATTTACATAACTTAGGGAAATTTCCTTTACAATTGGGCCCAAATATCATTGGTGGTCTTATTATACAAACTTTAAAAGTTTCTGTATTTAATTGTTGCAGTTTTATGTCAGCTTGCAATTTACTATCGCCATAGCACCCTTTTGTTTTAGGCTTTGTATCTTTTGAAATCACTTTCTCCCTGCAGCCATTATATATCAACATACTGCTCATAAATATAAATTGTTTAACACCTTCTTTTTTAGCCTTAATTGCAACATTCCAAGGCAAATCAGTGTTTACTTTATAATACAAATCAGCATTTTTCTTTTTATGTGTATCATGCGCTATACCAGCAACATGATATACAACATCATATTTAGAAAAGTCATAATTTTTCCACGTTCCATCAATCATATCAATAGTATCAACTTGAAATCCACTATCAATTAACCATTTTTCAACATTAGTTCCTATATAACTATTAGCACCTGTAATTAATACTTTTTTCATTACAAATCATTTCCTTTTTTTTCTTTTTGTTCGCAATGATTATTTGAAGATTTCAATTCTCCAGTTCCACCTTCTACAACACCATCACTTTTTAATACCGAAACAGCAGTTAAAATAATCAATTTTATATCAAAGAAAAATCCTCTTTTTTTAACATACTCCCCGTCAATTCTTGCTTTTTCTGAAATTTCTAATTCATCACGTCCAGAAATTTGTGCCAATCCTGTTAAGCCTGGTTTTATATCATTTGCATAATACTTATCCCTTTCAGCAATCAAATCATATTGATTCCATAATGCTGGTCTAGGACCAACAAAGCTCATTTGACCAACTAAGATATTAATTAATTGCGGTAATTCATCTATTGAAGTTTTTCTAATAAATTTTCCGACTTTTGTAATATGACTTGTTGCATTTCCTAAAGTATGTGTAGGTGCATTTGGATCGGTGTCAACATACATACTTCTAAATTTTAAAATTTTAAATATTTTTTTATTTTTGCCAATTCGATCTTGTTTAAAAAAAACAGGACCTTTTGAATCAATTTTTATAATTAATGAAATAATTATAAATGGTATTAATAGAATAATTAAAGCTATTAATGCAAAAATAAAATCAAAAAATCTCTTTATAAAGCAATAAAATAACTTTTTTTTCATTATTTCCTCCATATCCTTAGAGTTTTTCTTTCAACCTAATAAAACAATATTAATAAATGATTTCTCGTTTGCTATAACTTTCTTTTTACTCATATTTTTCATCAAAAAACTGAATCACACAATTCATATTAACATTATCATAGTTTAATAATTTTTGATAAATCACTTCATTATTAGTATAACTACTTATTAAAATAGCATCATATTTTAAATCATTAATACTATTAAGACTAATTATTGGCTTACTATATAACAATGTTCCAATCTTATTCTTATCATCATCAATAATACCAATAATATCAAACTGTTCATCACTATCATTAAATACTGACAATAATATTTCCGCTACTTCTCCAGCACCATACATCAATATATTTTTATATCCTTTATCCACAATTTTTTTAAAAATCTGATAACACTCTTCTTTAGCTTCTTTATAAACTTTTAAAACCGACTCTAAATAACTAATGTTTAAATATTTTTTTCTTTCTTCGCCTTTAGAAGTTAATGAATAAATAACATTTTTAGGAGATAAACACTCAACATCAATAAATCCTTTATTTTTATACTCTTCTAAATAAGAATTAACCATAGCAACAGAAAGCGATAAATCTTTCGCAATTTTTCTTTGAGTAAGATTATTTTCTTTTGATAACTTTGTTAATATTAACCACTCCTTGTGCAATGGAGTAGATTTAAAGAAGTCATTCATATGAACCTCCAAATAAATTGTTCGATTGTCAAACATATTATACTATATTAATGCATTTTATTCAAGAAATTTTAAGTAATAAAAAAAACTATTTTTATATTTATAAAAATAGTTTAATGAAATTTTCCGATATATATTTAAAATACATATATAACAATATAAAATATTATAGCTGTTAACAAAGCATAAATAGCCATTGGAATAGCATTAATCTTGATCAACTTTCCTTCTTTACCACTAGTACCAATTGTAGCACTAGCTGCTACCGCATTATTTATACAAACCATATTTCCAATTGCTGCTCCAACACATTGCATTGATACAGCGTATACAACCGGAATACCTAATACACTAGCTGTATCATATTGTAAGTTAGTAAATAAATTCATCGAAACAGTTGCGGAACCAGAAACAAATGCACCTAAAACACCAATGAATGGACATATTAAAATATATAATTCTTTCCCAACTTTGGCTAATGCATTAGCCATTTCAATCATCATGCTAACATTATCACTATTTTTATACTTCAAAACTTCTACTAAAGCTAATCCAAATAATAATGCGAAAGCTGCACCAGATACTTGTTTAATTGTATCTTTCCATGATTGTTTAATTTTTTCTTTATCCATTTTATGAATAAAATTAGTAATTATAGCAACAATTATAAAAAATGTACCAGGTAAATATGCCCACTTTAAACTATAATTTAATCCTTCAATACCAAAAGTTTTTTCAAAATTAAATTTAATTACAAAAGGAAAAGTATTTGATAGAAAATCTTTAATACCAAGTTCAGGAATTCTTGTTACAACTAAAATTAATGCTACAAGAATGTATGGAATCCATGCTTTAATTAATGGCATTGTTGATTCTTCTACTGGCGTAACTTCACAAGTTGCTTTCCATTCATCATCCCATTCAGATTGATCACCAAAATCCCATGTCTTTTTAGGAACTAAAAAACCTTTTTTTGCTGCTAAAACAGTTAAAGCAATGGAAACTAATGCCCCAATTAATGATGCAAATTCATATCCAATTAAAATAGAAGTTAAAAGCAATGGAATAGAAAATGATAATCCTGTAAAAATTGCAAAGGGTGCTGCTTCTAATGCAGGTTTAAAAGACTTTTCTTTACCGAATATTTTTGTAGTCATTAACAATACAAGTAATGGTAAAAATGTACTAATTATAGCATGTGGAAGTGCTGTCCAAAAAGAGAATTGCGAAATAAATTGTTCATCCATAGTCAATCCTAATGCATTTAATGCAGCTGTAATAGGAGTTCCAACAGCACCAAATGAAACAGCTGTTGAATCACAAATTAAAGCAATCATAGCAGCAGCTAAAGGAGGAAATCCTAAGCAAACAAGTAACGGACCAGCAAGTGCTGCTGGTGTTCCAAAACCTGCTGCTGCTTCAATAAAAGAGCAAAAAGAAAAACCAATTATACAAGCTTGTACTCTTTTATCAGGACATATATTCATAAATCCGCGATTAATACTTGCTGTAGCACCAGATGCTTTCAATGTATTCATTAAAAGAATTGCTCCTAAAATAATAATTAAAATATCTAATGTACTAATCATTCCAAATACAGAACTCGCTAAAACTTCTAAAAAATTAATTTTCCAAATAAAAATAGCAAAAACTGATGCAATAACCCATGAAATTAACAAGCACCATTTTGCCTTCCAATTAAATACCATCATAAGAACTAATGTTACTACAATGGGAATAAATGCTAATATAGCTAACACATATACCTCCCTATAATATACACAATATGTATATTATATATAAAGCAAGGAAATAAGTCAAAACAAAAACGTTTTATAAAATATAAATTTATACCTTTATACTATAAAAGAGAGATTAATTCAACCTCTCTTCATTACTTATATTTTTAAAATTCATTTACTTCTTTTTGCGTTTAACTAAAAAGATATTAAGTAAAGTATATGCTACTACTAACACAATAATTGAAACAATTAAAATAAGATAACAAGTTCCAATTGAAACTTGATTTTCAAAAAAATACAAATTACAATCCATTGCATCTTCTATTTGTTTAATAGCCTCTGTTGGTATACCATTATCTTTCATTTCTAGTAAAGCACCTCTAATTGCATGATTACGAATAATTGATGTTCCATATGTACCTGGTAAAAAAGTAAGCACATTTCTTAACCCTTCACCAAAAGATGAAAGTGGCATATAAGCACCACATATAAATCCATATCCCGAACTAACAATAGTTCCAACAGCTGAAATTTGTCCTTGAGAATTCAAAAAGAAATTAATAACTGATGATAAAGCATTACCAAAAAGAACTAATAATGTAACATCTAAAAATAACAATAAAACATCCATAGCACTTAAATACCATCCCGAAAAAGCAACATAAATTAAACACAAACAAAAAGCACTATAACAAATCATTAACGTAGTTATTAAATTAGCAAAATAATAACTTAAAGATAAAGTTGTTGATTTAACGGGTGATATACGAAAGTCATTAATAGCCCCTGTAATTTTATCTTGTACCATTAAGAAATTAGAACAAAATGCTACTGTAATACATGAAACAGCAAGTAAAGACGAAATCAATTCCCCACTTACAATACCATCAATAATACTACTTGAAACATCAATATTATTAGATAAATAAGATAATAAACTATCACGATATACATTTCTTAAAAATGTAGCATAAAGAACAAGTAATATTGCAGGTGTTATTAATGAAGTAAAAAATAATCCTTTATCTTTAAAAAACAATTTAATATTTCTTTTTACTAATGTTAAAAAAACTGTCATTTTTCTATTCCCCCTAATCTTTGACCAGTAACAGCTAAAAATACATCATCCATTTTTCCCTTTATTATTTCATAATCATTAAATGTTTCAGGATAATTAATAATTAATTCTGTTGCGCATTTTACATTTGGAACTAAAATTCTAAATGCATCTTTTATTGATTCATATTCTAAATTTAATTTTTTAACATCCTCTTCTTTTGTGTTATAAAGAATTATATAATCACTAACATATTCATTTTTTAACTGCAATGGTGTTCCATTAGCAACAATTGTACCCTGATTTATTATAACTATATAATCTGCATCAGCAGCTTCTTCCATATAATGTGTTGTTAAAAAAACGGTCATATGTTCTTGTTTTCGTAATTTTTCAATTACACCCCATAATGTTTTACGAGTTTGCGGATCTAGTCCTGTTGTTGGTTCATCTAAAATTAATATTTTTGGTTTTTGCAATAAACTTCTAGCAACATCTATTCGTCTTCTTTGACCACCAGATAGCTTTCCAACTTGACGTTTAATATAATCTTTAAATCCAAGCAATTCTGATAATTCGTTTACACGCTTTTCAAATTCTTCTCCTATAATACCGTATAAACACGCACGACTCTTTAAATTATCATAAACACTCAATGATGCATCTAATACTGAATTTTGAAAAACAACACCTAAATCTTTTTTTATAATATCACTTTCTTTATCCATATCATGTCCATTAATAATTACAGAGCCACCATCTTTTTCTAATTGCCCACATATAATATTTATGGTCGTCGATTTACCAGCACCATTCACCCCCAAAAAAGCAAATAATTCTCCTTCTCTCACATCAAAGCTTAATGAATTAACAGCTTTTACATCTTTAAAACTTTTACACAAATTTCTAATTTCAATAATATTTCCCATAATCTTTCCTTCTTTCTTTTAACTTTCGTATTTATATTTTAATCCTTGATACATATCAGTTAATGATTTACTAGTAAATTCCTCATCCCAGTCATAATAATTTGTGACTATCATAGTAGCAATACCATGTACATATGCCCACATTTCAACATAAAATAAAATAGCATTTTCCTTCGAAATATTCACTTGTTTACAAATAATATCAACTAACATATCCATATCTTTTGAAGTTTTTGTTTTGTCTTCATTTGTTCGATCACGCATAAATAACAGTTTAAAAAGTTCTTTTTCATTTCTCGCAAATCTAATGTATGCCATTCCACTTGCTTTATATGGTGGATATTTTTTTTGTTCTATTTCTTTTGATATATAATTAGAAAAAATTTTATTAGCTTCTTCTATTACACTATCATGTACATCTTTCATGCTATTAAAATAACTAAAAATCGGTCGTGAGGAAGTTCCAAGCTTATTTCCTAAAGATCTAGCCGTTAAAGCATTAATTCCTTTTTCTTTTGTTAAACTAATTGCAGCTTCGATTATTTCTTCTTTTGTAAATAAAAAATTCCTAGGCATTATACCCTCCTTATAAAATTACATACGTAATGCAACGCATGTAATTTTATTATATACCTATATATTTACTTTGTCAACAATATATACATTTTTTATTACTTATTTACATATGAATTTAAAAGTGATATAATTTATTTAAAGAAAGGAAAAAATATGAATTTTAAAGATAAAGTAATTATTATAACAGGCGCTGGTAGAAGCGTCTTAAGTGACGGAAAATGTGGTTCAATCGGATATGGCATTGCTACTGCGTTCGCAAAAGAAGGTGCAAATTTAGTAATAACAGGAAGAAATGTTACAAAACTTGAAGAAGCAAAAAAAGAATTAGAAGAAAAATATAATGTAAAAGTTCTTGCTCTTCAAGCTGATGTTAGTGCAAATAATGATAATGAAAAAGTTGTACAAAATGTAATTGATGAAACTATCAAAACATTTCATCGTATAGATGTTTTAATTAATAATGCACAAGCTAGTGCAAGTGGTGTTCAACTTTCCGATCACACAACTGATCAATTTAATTTAGCTATTTACTCAGGTTTATATGCTACATTTTATTATATGAAATATGCATTTCCATATTTAAAAGAAACACAAGGAAGTGTAATTAACTTTGCAAGTGGTGCTGGTTTATTTGGTAACTTTGGCCAAGCATCATATGCAGCAAGTAAAGAAGGAATCAGAGGTTTAACAAGAGTTGCTGCTAATGAATGGATAAGATATGGTGTTAATGTAAATGTTGTATGCCCATTAGCATGGACTAGCCAACTTGAAAAATTTAAAGAAGCATATCCAGAAGCATATAAAGCCAATGTCCATATCCCACCAATCGGTCATATAGGTGATGCTGAAACAGAAATTGGAAGAGTTTGCGTTCAATTAGCTTCTCCTGATTTTAAATACATGACTGGTGAAACTATTACTTTAGAAGGCGGGTTAGGATTAAGACCTTAAAATAATACAAATGAAAAAAGTCATCTTTAGTTGGATGACTTTTTTTCATACTTATTAATTGTTCCTTTGATTAACGAAAGAATTTATAATAAACTTTATTATATAATAGACTATATATTATGATTCTTATTTTGGCAAAAAACTTAATTACCACTTTCTTCTTTGTTTAACAGTTAATGTTAACACAATTGGTATTGCCATAAACTCTTGTCTTGCTTTATTATATGTTGTAGAATCGTTTGAATAACTCATTATTGACATATATTTCATGCGTTCTTTGTTAGTTAAATCACGTTCACGTTTAACACCTAAAATTGAAAATGCTTTGCTTTTGCCATTGCATTTCAATACCAAAGTATCACCATTATCAATATATCGTAGTTCTGGTACATCATCAAGTTTAATTACTTTTTTAGTAATTGTTATATTATTTATTGTTATACTTTCAGTAATCAATGCTTTTTCAAAATAATCGTCATCAACTTGTAACTCAAATGTTTCTGAAAGATTTGTTTCAATTTTAAAATCACCTTTAAATACTTCTGTTTTAGGAAAGCAACATGCGTTTTCTTTAAAACCGTGCATATAAATAGCATAAGCCATATAATCTGTTTTACCTTGTGCTTCTGCCATTATATCCGCAAAGCCTCTTTGACTAAATCGTCGCATTTTACCATCATTAAAAACAGGAGCACAATTACTTCGCGTTTGATGATCATATCCAGTAAATAAATAGCCATTCTTCTTTATTTCATCAACAAGAGCCATTCGAACAGCCGAACTATTCTCACCTTCTTTAAATTCAAAAAAATCATAATCTGTCCAGCCGACAACTTTTATTTTCACGTTGCAAACCTCCTTTTTTCTATCTAATAATATTAAAATGAAATTTCTTGAAGCACATATATTATTAAAAAAAAGAGATAATAGATGAAAACATTAACAATCAATTATCACTTTGTTATATTTTTATAGATTATTTATTATATTCTTTAATAGCATCAACTAGAAGTTGTGCATCTTCTTTGTGTTTTATTGCAATAATATAAAATTGTGACTCAGCTTGTAACTCATCATCCAATTCAAAGCAATGAACGGTAACAGTCTTATCAACTGAGCGAGAAAACTTATATTTCAATCTTTCTAGTTTTATAGATGCATAATATTTTTTAAATCCACCAAACATTTTTGCATAACTAATATATAATTTATCATCTTTAATAGATAAAATATGAAATTGTGGTACAAGCATACTATTTCTAATTTCTTTAAAACCCATCATAATGAGATAACTATCTGTTTTAGCATAACTACGATAACTATGACATATTATTTTTCTTTCATCACAATATCCAGCATTATAAACTTCTTCTTTTATTTTTTTATAATTCATCATTTTTCTCCTAATAATAAATAAGTGTTTTCAAACCATCTCTAATGCAATTAGGTTTATTTTCTAAATATTCTTGTGTAGCACTATCTAATATTTCTATAGATTTTTTTGTAATTTTATTTTTAGTAAAATTATTTATATATTCATCATTATCACATAAAAATAAAGGAATAAATGTTATAGGATCACGCCAAAGGTATTTATGACCTTCCTTTTTCAAAATATCAGCTTCCAAATCAAAGCCATTTTTAGGCCAATACATGTTGGATGTAACCAATATTTGATTAAGATATAAATTATACATTTGAATAAATTCTATGGGGTATTTGTATATTAAAACACTATCAAACTCATCAGAATAACAAGATATTAAAAGTGGATTAAGGCTAATTACTTTGGCCAATTGCGTATCACCCGTCTTTACAGACATTGCCACTTTTCTTCTATTCTTTTTTATTTGTTTAATCTCATTTTTTTCTAATTCCAAAACTTCTATTATATTGGATATTTTCTTTTTGGAAATTTTAAATTTACCTGGCAAATAACCAATTTCGTTATCTTGTTCTAAATCCATATTATTTCCTTTCTTTAAAAATCTATTTTATCTATTTTTCAATTATATTATACAGAATAAATTACATTTATGCAAGTACAAGTTTAATTTACTATTTAATTTTATGATTAATCTATAACATTTTCTTTACTATTATGCCATAAATTATTTCATTAATTAAAAAGGTATTCCACTTATTGAATATATTAATCTTTAATTTAACACTTTGCAATTTTATTCATTTTTTAAATAATTATTGGACTATATATTTCTATAATAAATTATTTAATATTTAAATCATCAGAAAAATTTTTTTATTTTAATTATCATACCTTTATTTTCCTATATTTTATTTCATTAATTAATGATATATTCAATTTAAAGTATTAATATCAATTTGCATCAATCCATTTAAAAATATAGTGTTTATTTATTATTAACTACAATTTTGGTTTTTTGTCTTATAATTTTCATATATAAAACTAGCATAAGTTGTATCAAACGAATCAATGTCTTCAATTAATAATGAATCAGTAGTCACTTTAAATATTCTACTTATTAAAACAATTTTTTCCAATTTAGGATATACTTGGTCTAACTCCCACTTAGAAACTGTTTGACGTGTAACTCCGATTTTATAACCAAAGACTTCTTGTGATAATCCTGCTTGATTTCTAATTTCTTGTATTTTATTACCCAATGTCATATAAATCTCCTTCCTTGTATAATTTATAATAAAATTATATAATCTTAGTGTTTTTAAAGTCTACAAATCAAAAGTGGAATTTTGTCACCCTATAGTTGACATAAGTATAGCACATTTTCTCATTTATTTCTACTATTGATTTTTTAATATTCAATCATTGATTAACGTGACTAAATATAAATTGTTTTAGCAAAACCTCCACATGATTATAGTATATTAAATTATCACTACACTTTTGAAATCGTATTTTTGGGCATAGTAAAAGCACCTACACATTTGTGCAGATGCCTTTTATATTTTTATTAAGTTATATTTCTTATAAAAACATCGTCATATAAATCGGTATACAAAGAAGTTCTCCGTCTTTTAGTAAATCTTTTGTATACACCAAATATCTTTGGCCTGTTTTCCCTGAAAACTTATCTACAAATGCATCTATTGACGCATGAGTTTTATAACCAGATGATTTAACTTCAATAGGACATACTTTATTACGTTTTGCAATCAAGAAATCAACTTCATAATTATGACTAGAATTTTCTTTAGGGAATGTGTAATAAAATAATTTATTACCATTTGCATAAAGCATTTGAGAAACTATATTCTCATATAGGTAGCCAAGATCGGTATCAAGCTTATCGCTTAATAGTTTTTCATAGATCACATTTTCCATAAAATCTTTATCCATAAATGCTAGTGTTGTAAATAGTCCAGTATCACCAACAAACATTTTATATCTGTCTATATCTTCATGTAACGACATACCAGCACTAGAATCATTTGCATGATAAGCAATATTAACAGTCAACGAATCTTTCATATCGGCAATAATTCCCAGAACTCTATTATGCTTTTCATTAGGTATAACACTTGACACTTGGTATCTTGATGCATTTTTAGCAAGCTCCGAAGGTATAGCAGAAAACATTAACGATGCTCTTCCTGTAGCGTCAATTTTTCTAAAATCATCTTGATAAAGTTCCAAAATTGAACGCTTTACTTGATCTACTTTACTAAAATTGTTTGTATCTATATATTCGTTTACTGCTTGAGGCATTCCACCAACCAACATATAAAGCCTAAAATCCCGCATTAGTCTACGATTCACATCATCACCAAGCGACATTTTATTTTCAAACGCAGTTCTAAGCATTGGAATTGTAGCTTTATCTCCTAATGCCCAACGGAACTCTTCATAATCCATAGGAACCATTTCAAGTCTTGTTTCTTCACTTGGAATAATAATGTTTTCGACATTCTTCTTTATAGAAAGTAATGAACCCGTTTCAATATAATCATATCTGCCGTCTTTAACCAAATGTTTTATTGCTTGCCTAGCAAGCGGTTCTCTTTGCACCTCATCAAAAATAATAACGGATTTTCTATTTTCCAAATTAACATGATATATAAGTTGCAAGCGTAAGAACAAATAATTCAAATCCGATAAATCTTTGAACAAATCATGCACTTCTTTAGGAGCAATTGAAAAGTCAATAAGAATATAACTTGAATACTCTTTTTGTGCGAATTCCTCAGCAACTGTAGACTTACCAACACGTCTTGCTCCTTTTATCAATAAAGCTGTTTTTCCATTAGAATTCTTCTTCCAATCTAGCATTTTTTGATATATTTTGCGTTCAAAAATTCTCTCAGCCATAGTATGCCTCCTATTTTTGATATTATTATACCACACTCTGCCGAAAATTTAAAGTTTTACTTCTTGAAATTTGCCTAAAAATTCAATTTGTTTTTGTCAATATATGCCGAAAATTTCAATTTTTTTATTTTTTTATATTCCTTCAGGTATAATAACGTCAATAAATACTTCTACTTTTTTATTCTAGGGGTGTCGGAATAATCGTTCTATCACCCCTAGTAATCGTTTCTAACACCTACCAAAAATTGTTATCACCATAGTCAATTTTTTTCGCACCCTTTAATAAAAAGTTCACACCCCTGTTTTTTCAATATTAAAAAAGAGCAACTCATGAATAGTCACTCTATTTTTTCTAATCATATAATTTAACTTTTAAAATAATTCGACACGTCCAAGTAAGAAATCAATTAAATTGCAATGAAATATTCCATTGTCATCATAGAAATTATGTGGAATATCCATACGAATAATAATCTTTTTGAAGAAATCTCGTGTTAAAAGCAATGATGATAATTCTGTTGATTCTTTTTTTTCATTATCCATTTGGAATGCAGACTGAATATATATTTTTCTATCATTATCATTTACTATAAAATCAATCTCTTTTTGCACATTAGCTCCACCAGTACGATCAGTAACTACACCGACATCCACAGAATAGCCTCTACATACCAATTCGTTATAAATAATATTTTCCATAATATGTCCTGGATCATATTGTCGATAGTTCAAACGGGCATTACGAAGACCAATATCAGAATAATAATATTTATTTGGATATTTAAAATAAGTCTTTCCTTTAACATCATATCGTTTTGCAATAGATACTAAAAATGAATCCATAATGTATTGAATATAATTTGCAACTAAAACAGAGTTGACTTTTTCATTTTTCAGACTGGTTAGTGCATTTGCAATATTTGTTGCATTGGTTAATGAAGTAATTTGTGAAGCAAGAAAGTCTAGTATTTCTTCAAGAATATCCTCACGTTCAATATTGTTACGCTCAATAATATCTTTTACATATAACTCATTATACAAAGAAGTCAAATAATCTTTTTTATCCTTCTCATCTTTTAAAGCTAGTATACGAGGCATTCCACCATAAAGCATATATGAATCAAGTGCTTTTCTTTCGTCACCACCAATGTAAGAATAGAATTCTTCAAAAGACAATGGATATACATGAATTTGTGTTGCACGTCCTCTAAATTCAGTAGCTATATCTTTCGACAATCCTTTTGAGTTACTTCCAGCGACATAAACATCAAGATTTTTATAAGCTTTGAGTTCATTCAACATATCATAAATTGTGACCTCAATACCACCATTATCTTCATCAACAACTTTTGTAGTGAATTGCACCTCATCAATTAATAGATAAAATTTCTCATTTATGTTCTTTGAAACAATAGATTCTACATATTCACAAAGCATAACTGGATTTCTAAATTTATAATATCTACGTTGATCAAGTTCAATTTTAATAATATGATCTTCTGATGTACCTTTTGAAAGTAAATATTCATAGAATAAATCAAAAAGTAATACTGATTTTCCACATCTACGAATACCTGTAATCACTTTAATTTCACCATTCCACATATTGCGAATAATACGTTCTAAATAAGAATTACGATTAATCAATTTTTCACATCGAACTTGCGACAAATACGTCGCTACTTTTAGCTATATTATACCAAAATGTTACCTTAAAATCAAGTTAAAAGAATTATTTAAACAACAAAGTTTTGACAAATACGTTGTAAGTTTTAGGTCAGATTATTTTAAATCGAAAATATAAATAGCATCAGTATTTATTGATTTAATACCATCAATTACAAGGTCTAACAGGGTCTTCTTATAGGACTTTACTATATACATAATTTTTTAAGTTATATGTAAAAAGATGGTCTAGAGACTATGTTAAACGTTGTAATCTATCTTCTAGGGGTGTCGGAATAATCGTTCTAAAACCTACTGCTAAAACCAGTTAGAAAGGCTACAATTTTAATACAAAATCCAATAAAAAATCCACCAGACCATAAAATCTGATGGAAATTCATTTAAAATATTCCTATTTTGACCTTAAAACAACTAAAAAAGCGTAAAAAATAGTCTTGACACCTTTTATTCATTGTATCAAGACTAGTCATTTTTAATGGTGCCGCTAGCCGGATTCGAACCGGCACGCCTTTCAGCGCTTGATTTTGAGTCAAGTTTGTCTACCAGTTTCAACATAGCGGCAACAACATTAATATTATACCACAAATTAATTGAAATTAAAAGTATTTTTATATTTTATTTTTAAAAAAAATAAAATTAAAAACTACTATATTCTCAATAAAAAATGATTTATAATGCTTTGTAACATTATAAATCATAGAGAATCACAAACTTAATCCTGCTTTTTTACTATATAATTTTTTCAAATATACTCCCCAATCTTTAAGATTACTATCATCCATGTTTGTTTTGCTACTAGAATTATATTTAAAAATAGATGCACTTCCTTTGCTATTGGAAATATTCCATGCAACGTAACTTATATTTCTTTCGTCAAGAACTTTTAACCAATTTTCGCCTGAAGTTAAATCTAAATCTCCATCACCATCTGAATCCATAAATCCATATTCACTAATAAATACAGGAAAACCATTATCATATGCTTCTTCTACTTGTGATGTATTTTTATGATCTGCTGCATAAAAATGATATGTATACATAATATTTTCATATCCTACTAAAGGATCTTTCATTACAGATGTTAAATCAGCTGTCCATTTAGGATTTCCAACCAAAATAATAGCGTCTGTATTTTGTCTTATAATTGGAATAATCGTTTCCGCATATTTTTTACATTGTCCCCATGTAGTGCTGCCATTTGGCTCATTCATAATCTCATATAATATATTATTATAAGTTTTATACTTTGAACTAATATATCCGAAAAATTCTTCAGCTTCTGCCATATATGTTAACGGATTTTTATCCAGTGGATTTTCAGCGCCAACCATATGCCAATCTATGATAACATATAAACCAAGTCTAGTAGCATATTCTATACCTTTTTCCAAGTTATTTAACATTGTTTGTTTTTTAGTTGCATCTCCATCACAATATCCATCTTCATCAGTATAAAATGCAAATCGAATTACATTAATACCAAAACTAGATTGCAACGCTGCCATAGTATCAAAATTAACATAAGAACTAAACCATTGCATACCATGTGTACTTAACCCATACAATTGAAATGGATTATGATTTTTATCAACTAAATCACGTCCATCAACTGATAATTTACCATGAGCAAAAAATGCATTATCCACATAAGCTTCTTGAGTATATAACAATTCACCACAATTCAAACAATTAATATGTCTAATTCCTGGATGTTCTTCACTTGGCACTTGATCAATAATAAATCTACCAAACTTATGTCCTAAAGATGGTGAAAATTCACTTTTAATATTACCACAAATTGTACAAGTATATTGAATTAACCCCGAACTAGTACAACTTGCAGTTCTATTTATTGTTTCTTCATAATTATGTTCTAACTGAATATCACGTTCTTCTACCCATGCACCACACTCAATACATTCTTTAAATTGATGTGCTAAGTCACCACACTTATATTCATCATCAAATTGCCATTCTGATGCAGTGCATTCATGAACAGGTGGTTCTTCTACGTTACACCCTACAACTGAAAAAAGAAATAAAACAACTAACATTATTAATACTTTTTTATACTTCACTTATCTAATAACTCCTAATATTAATTTTTTCTTTTCCACAAAATCTTTTGATACATGAAACGCATTAAATACTTTACTATATGCTTGCTCTTCATTTTTTTCATTACTATATAAAATAGCTAATGGTTCTCCTGTTTTTACAAAATCTCCAACTTTTTTCTTTAACTCAACGCCAACCGCAAAATCAATTACATCTTGTTTGTTTTCTCTTCCAGCGCCTAGTAACATTGCTCCAACACCAATTTCTAAAGCATCTAAATCTTTAATATAACCAGATTTTGTTGCCAAAACTTCAATTCTATTTTTTGCTTGTAGAAATAATGTATAGTCATCAATAACACGAGAATCACCGCCTTGATAATCAATCATTTGTTTGAATTTTTCTAATGCTTCTCCATTTTCTATTTTACAAATAGCTAATTTTAAAGCTTCATCTTTTGTTTTAACAATTTTAGTTTCCACTAAAAGTTCAGCAACTAATTGTAAACAAAAATCTCTAAAAGATTCAGGTCCTTTTCCTTTTAATGTTTCTATTGCTTCAATAACTTCTAAACTATTTCCAACCATATTTCCTAAAGGTTCACTCATATTGCTTAATACTGCAACCATATCCCGTCCATAACTACGTCCAATTTTAACCATTGCTTGTGCTAAAACAGTTGCATCTTCTATATTTTTCATGAATGCGCCTTCACCAACTTTAACATCCAAAATAATAGAATGTGCACCACTGGCTAATTTTTTTGACATTATTGAACTAGCTATTAAACCAACATTATCAACAGTACCAGTAACATCTCTTAAAGCATATAGTTTTTTATCTGCTGGAGTGATATTTTTTGTTTGACCAATAACTGCTAGTGAAATTTCCCTAACTTGTTTATAAAAAGAATCACTATCTATATTAATATTAAAACCTTTAATTGATTCTAACTTATCTAATGTACCTCCAGTATGTCCTAAACCTCTACCACTCATTTTTGCTAATTTTAATCCGCAACTTGCTAATAAAGGGCCTACAACTAATGTCGTTTTATCGCCAACTCCACCTGTAGAATGTTTATCAACGCAAATACCATCAATTGATGACAAATCAATTTGTTCACCACTTTCAAGCATCTCTTTTGTTAAAAAAACTTGTTCTTCATCATTTAACCCTTGAAAACAAATAGCCATTAACAATGCACTAATTTGATAATCAGGGATTAAATCTTTTACATAGCCATCTATTATATAATGAATTTCTTCTTGATTTAAAGCAAATCCTTGTTTCTTTTTTGTAATAATATCTACAACTCTCATTTATGCCTCCATATTTTTAAGATAATACTATTATAACACAAAAAACTTATAAAATAAATAAAATTAAAACTTTAAAAGACAATTATTTTATGATATAATCTAGTATTATAAGTAAAAGGAGAATGAATAAAAAATGTTAGAAGTTTTATTTATTAGACATGGACAAACAAATATTAACAATATTAAAAAAATTCAAGGTAGACAAAATCATTTATTAAATGATACAGGAAGAAAACAAGCACTTGAAACCGCTGTATATTTAAAAAATAATGATAACAATTGGGATTATATTATTTCAAGTCCTTTAGATAGAGCCTATGAAACAGCCACTATAATAAAAAATACTTTAGGTATTAAAGAACCAATTATAAAAAACGAAAATTTTATTGAAAGAGATTTTGGAGAAGCTGAAGGGCATGATATTACTGAGGCAATATTTAAAAAAATTCTTGCAAATGATGTACCAAATTTAGAAACATCGTTTGAAATTCAAGAAAGAGTTATATCAGGAGTCCTAGAACTCGCAAATACTTACCCAAATAAAAGAATTATAATTGTTGCACACTCTCACACCATTAAAGCTTTATTAACTGGAGTTGATAAAACAAGATTATTTACTGACACTTTATATAATTGCTCAATGACATACGCAAATATACAATACAATACTATTACTATCGAAAAAGTAAATTTAATGCCAAATTAAAAGAGTAGATAACTACGAATATCATCAAATTAAGGATGAATTGAGTTAACTACTCTTTTTTATTTAAAATATATTTTAATAAACCCACACACCCTCGATAGATTTCATTAAAACATCTATCAAACTCACCAGTATACCATGGATCACTTATATCTTTAGATTCACCAACAAACTCTAATAGTTTAAAAACTTTGTTATCATTATCTTCTCCAATAATTCTTTTGATATTATACATATTATTTGAATCCATCACAATGATATAATCATAAAAAGCATAATCTTCTTTTTCAACTCTTGTTGCATAATGCTTAGTAAATGGTATACTATTTTCCTTCAAAATACGTTGCACAGGTGAATATATATCATTACCAATTTCCTCTGTAGAGGTTGCTTTTGATTTTACATAAAAATCATTATAATCTTTCGTTAAATATTTCATTATATATTCAGCCATTGGCGATCTACAAATATTCCCATGACAAATAAATAATATTTTTTTCATTAAATCACCTATTATGCTCCATCCCAATGATTATCACATACATTATGATGTTTTAAAGTTTTTTTATCATTCATTAAATCAACATCTTCCCCAGTTAAACACTTTCGCTTCAAATGATTTGTTTTATTTACTTTATATGAAGCTCTATTTAATGTATAAAATAAAATCACTTTATTTTCAATTATTTGCTCATCAAATAATTCAAAATTATAACTTAAGCATAGTTTTTGGGATATAATATTTTTTTTATCTACACAATAAATAAATTCCTTCCCCTTTAAATTTACAAATACAAGTTCTAATAAAAGTTTTAATACCTGTTTACCAAATCCTTTATTTTGATATTTGTCACTTATAATGATTCCTGTTTCTTGATAACTATTATTATCCTTTTTAACACCACAAAAACCTATTGCTTCATCTGTATCTCGTAAACATATAAAATAAGAAAAATTATGCTTTTGATATTCTATTGTTTTATTTAATCGTAATTTTGCTTCTTCTTTTGTAAATGATGGTTTAAAAAAGGTATAAGTGAATAAATTCTTATTTGACCATACATTTTCATATATATTATTTAAATCTGATAAAACAGCTTTTCTTAAAATTATATCTTTCCCTATTAATAATTCAAACATAAATAATCCTTATTCATTTTTTATAATACAATAGTTTAAACAAAACTTACAACTTTCACCAGCAATTTTCAAATATATCTTTGCATCAGAATCCACATAATATTTTTGATTCTGTTCATTAACTGAAAAATGGTGTATAATTTCAGTTTTTGTGCACAAAACTAAATCTGCATTTCCCGATTCAACAATAAAATCCATTACTAATGTATATCTATTAGTTAAAAATGTTTCAACTGTTTTAACTCCATCAAATTTATTCACACTATATTTTATATTTTTATTATTTTTTGTTGTAAAAGAACCAACTTCAACATAACTATTGCTTTTTAATATCATAGTTTCATTTATAGATTCTAACGAATAATTGTTTTCTCCATTTGTATCCTCATATGTCGTTATTAAATTACAACCTGTTATAAAAACAAAACATAATATCAATACTGTAATTAATAATTTTTTTTGCATATCATCCTCCGATTAATCCCCATTCTAAAGACTTAATGACACAACAGTCTCTACATGATTCGTATAACAAAACATATCAAAACAACTTGCTTCTTCTATTTTATATCCATATTTATAAAATAATTTCAAATCCCTAGCTAATGTATCTGGACCACAAGAAACATATATTATTCTTTTTGGTTTTAGATTATAACAAACAGTAATAAATTGATCGGTAGATCCACTCCTTGGTGGATCCATTATTATAACATCAATTTTTTCTTTATTCAGTGCAATATCACTAATAAACTTTGTTGCATCATCATTATAAAAAATAACATTATTAATATTATTAATTTTTGCATTAGAAATAGCATTCATATGTGATTGCTTATTATTCTCGACGCTAATCACATTCTTTGCGTTACTACTCAAATATAAACCGATAGTACCGATTCCTGAATAAGCATCAATTACAACTTCTTTTCCAGTTAATCTACTGTAATTTAATACTTGATTATATAGGTTTTCTGCTTGTATAGGGTTTACTTGATAAAAAGATTTAGAAGTTATACGAAATTTCAAATCACACAAAAAATCAGTGATATACGGATTACCAAATAAAGTTCTTTCTTTTTCTCCTAAAACTACACTTGTTTTACGTCCATTAATATTTTGTATAATCGATTTAATATTAGGATTTAGTGCTATTAATTTTTGACAAAAATTTTTACTACCGGGAAATAATTCTTGCCCTGTTATAATAACAACCATAATTTCGTTAGTATTATGAGCTTCTTTAACAAGCAAATATCTAAACAAACCAGTTTTCCTATCTTCATCATAAGGATAATATTTCATTATAGTCATCAACTTTAGCACATCATGAACAATTTTATTTTGGCATTCGCTGTGCATAATACAATTATCCATCGCAATAATTTTGTGACTATTTTCTTCATAAAACCCAGCAATTATTTTTCCTTGACAATATTTAAAACCTATAATCATTTTATTACGATATCTAGTATCAAATTCAGAGCGATAAATATCTTTAATTTTATATGGTATTTTTTCCTTTTTTAAACATTCATTTACATAATTTAATTTATATTTTAAAGTTTCATTATATTCTTTATTTAATAATTGACAACTACCACATTTATTACTTATATTACATTTCATCATTTTGTTCACCAAATTTATTCTTATATAATTATACCAAATTTTAATCGTTCCTTCAATATAAAAAGAAATAACATTTAAAATGCTATTTCTTATTATATATACTATTTAGAAGCTCTAATAATTAAATCACACATTTTATTTGAAAAATCAACTGGATCTTTAATATTAAATCCTTCCATTAATAATGCTTGATTATACAATAAATCAGCATACTTATTAATATCATTTGGATTATCTAAATATATTTTTTCTAAAGCATTGAATAATTCATGATTTGGATTAATTTCTAAAATTCTTTCCGCTTTTAAATCTGTATTATTATTTGGCATATTTGATAAAACTTTTTCCATTTCAAAAGACATACCATCACTACTTACCAAGCAAACAGCAGAGTCAGTTAAACGTTTTGATAAAACAACATCTTTAACATCATTTTTCAAAGCATCTTTCAAAGAATCTAAAAGTGGTTTTTTAGTTTCATTTAATTCATTAATCTTTTTCTTTTCATCTTCATCTAATAAATCTAAATCACCTTGATTAATTGATTTAAATTTATGTCCTTCATATTCCATTAAAATATTTAAAACAAATTCATCAACATCATCAGATAAAACTAATACATCATATCCTTGTTTTTTAACCAAATCCATTTGTGGCATTGCATTAACTTGTTCTTTTGTTTTAGCTGATGCATAATAAATGAATTCTTGTTTTTCTTTCATATTTTCAACATATTGTTTTAAAGAAACCATTTTATCTTCATTAATTGTGTTATATAATATTAAATCCTTTAATAAATCTTTCTTCATTCCGAAATCTTCATAAATACCAAATTTCAAATTCAAACCATAATGCTTATAGAATTCAAGATATTTATCAAAATCATCTTTCATTAATGCTTCTAATTTATTCACTACTTTTTTCTCAATATTATTAGCAATATCTTTTAATACTTTTGACTTTTGTAATAATTCACGACTTATATTCAAATTCAAATCACTTGAATCAACTAATCCTTTAACAAATCGTAAATAATCAGGTAAAAGTTCTTTACACTTATCCATAATAAATACGCCTTTACAATATAATTGTAATCCTTTTTCATATTTTTCAGAATACAAATTATATGGTGGTTCACTTGGAATAAATAGTAGTGTTGTATATTCTAATTTACCTTCAACATTTATTGCTAAATGAAGTAATGGATCATTGTGATCATAATATTTTTGTTTATAAAAATTGTTATAATCTTCATCAGTAACTTCAGATTTAGATTTTTTCCAAATAGGAGTCATACTGTTTAGTACTTCTATTTCTTTTGTATCAACATATTCTGGATTTTCACTATCTTCTGTCCCTTCTTTTACAACACTTTTTGTAACTTCCATTTTTATAGGATATCTTACATAATCAGAATATTGTTTAACTAATCCCTTAATTTTCCATTCATCCAAAAATGTATCATACTCAAATTCATCATCATTAGGTCTTAAATGTAAAATAATTTCTGTTCCGCTATTATCTTTTTCAATTTCTGAAATTTCAAATGTATCTTCACCAGTAGATTTAAATAAATATCCCTTATTGTCAAGTAAAGATCTAGTTCTTACTTCAATTAAATTAGCAACCATAAAAGCCGAATAGAAACCAACGCCAAATTGACCAATAATATCAATATCAGCTGCTTTTTCTTTATTTTCTTTTAATTTCTCAATAAATTCTAAAGAACCACTCTTAGCAATAGTACCTAATGAATTAATTAATTCTTCTTTTGTCATACCAATACCATTATCTGATATTGTTAATAGTCGATTTTCTTTATCAATTATAAGATTAATTTCATAATCATTGTTTTTTGGTAATTTATCACTAGTTAAAGAAATATAGTGATATTTATCAATTGCATCACTAGCATTAGAAATAATCTCACGTAAAAATATTTCCTTGTTTGTATAAATAGAATTAATCATTAATTCTAACAATCTTTTTGATTCTGTTTTAAATTGCATAACTTCTGCCATTATTAACACCTCTTTCTAAATCTATATGTATTATACTCCTAAAAATTAGCACTGTCAAGTAGTAAGTGCTAATTTTTAAGATTTTTTTAATATACTTTCATCTCTCCATTAATAATATCCATTATACATTTTTTATCAATTTGAATCTCACCACTTATTAATGCTTTTGCTATAATAGTTTCTACTTCACGTTGAATATACCTTTTTATTGGTCGTGCACCATACTCAAATGTATAACTTTTATCAATAATATATTGTTTAACATTATTTGAAAATTCAATAATTATATTTTGTTCTTTTAATCTTTTTTGTAATTGCGATAACATTTTGTCCACAATTTTCACTTGCACTTCTTTTGTTAAAGGGTGGAAAGTAATAATTTCATCTATTCTGTTTAAAAATTCTGGTCTAAATGTATTTTTCAATAACTCTTGAACTTTTTCATCTCCATCATTATTTAATAAAAATTGACTACCTAAATTCGATGTCATAATAATAATTGTATTCTTAAAGTCAACAATTCTTCCTTGAGAATCAGTCAAACGACCATCATCTAATATTTGTAACAAAATATTAAACACATCTGGATGTGCTTTTTCAATCTCGTCAAATAAAACAATTGAATAAGGATTTCTTCTAACTTGTTCAGTCAACTGTCCACCTTCTTCATAACCAACATATCCTGGAGGCGCACCAATTAATCTACTAACAGAGAACTTTTCCATGTATTCACTCATATCTAATCTAATAATATGGCTTTCACTATCAAATAAAGCTTCAGCTAAACTTTTTGCAACTTCCGTTTTACCTACACCAGTTGGTCCTAAAAATAAGAATGATCCAATTGGACGATTAATATCATTAATTCCTGCCCTTTGTCTTAAAATAGCATTACTTACAAGTTCAATAGCTTCATCTTGACCAATAACCCTTTGTTTTAAAATATTATTTAATCCCAATAATTTTTCTTTTTCACCTTTCATAATTTTATTAATTGGAATATTTGTACTTTTAGATATTAATTTAGCAATCAATTCTTCAGTTACAATTTCTTTAATTAGGGAATCACTTTTTTCCTCATTTTCATAATCATTTAATTTTGATTCCAAATCAGGAATAGTTTGATATTTTAATTCAGAAGCCTTTTTATAATCGCCACTATTAAAAGCTTGATCTAAATCAAATCTTGCTTTTTCAAGTTTCTTTTTCATTTCCTTAGCATTACTAATCAATTGTTTTTCATTTAACCATTGTTTACGTAATTCATTTTCTTCATTTTTTAAATCTTTTAGTTCATTAGTAATTTTTGATAAACGTTCTTTACTATTTTTATCATTTTCTTTTGACAAAGCAACCTTTTCAATTTCTAATTGCATTATTTTTCTAGTTACTTCATCTAAACTTGCGGGCATAGATTCAATTTCCACTTTAATATTAGCACAAGCTTCATCTATTAAATCTATTGCTTTATCAGGCAAAAACCTTTCAGTTAAATATCTATTAGATAATGTAGCAGCAGCGACAATTGCTCCATCTGTAATTTTCACTCCATGATGTGACTCAAATCTATCTTTCAAACCACGAAGAATTGAAATTGTATCTTCAACAGTTGGTTCTTTTACAAGAACTTGTTGAAATCTACGTTCCAATGCTCTATCCTTTTCAATATACATTCGATATTCATTTAATGTTGTTGCACCAATACAATCAATTTCACCACGTGCTAACATTGGTTTTAACATATTACCTGCATCCAATGCTCCATCTGTTTTCCCTGCGCCAACAATTAAATGTATCTCATCAATAAATAAAATTATTTTCCCTTCACTTTGTTTAATTTTATTTAATACTGCTTTTAGTCTTTCTTCAAATTCACCTCGATACTTAGCACCTGCAACTAGCGCTCCCATATCTAATTCATATATTGTTTTATTTTTTAATGTCGTTGGAACGTCTTCTTTTACAATTCTTTCTGCAAGACCTTCTATTATTGCCGTTTTACCAACTCCTGGTTCACCAATTAAAATTACATTATTTTTAGTTTTACGAGCAAGGATTTGAATTATTCTTCTTATTTCTTCATCACGGCCAATAACAGGATCAATTTTACCATTTTTAACATCTTCAACAATGTCACGGCCAAACTTTTCAAGAATTTTTTCATCTTGACTATAGTTTTCCATTCCTTCCATAATTCTACCTCCTAATATTATTAGCACTCTTTAATCTTGAGTGCTAATAATATTATACTCTTTTTGTTTATTATGTCAATACTTTTTTTGAAAAATATTTGTTTTTTAAAAAAATCTTAACAAGAGTATCTCTTATTAAGATTAATTTGTTTTAGATTCACTATGTTTTTTATCAATTCTGTTCATTATTTTATCGCTCAACAAATAACATATTATGGCGATTAATCCTGTAATAACAAAAATAATAATAGCAGCTAAATATTGTTTATTAATTAAATAATTACCTGCTATTGTAGAAGTAATAATTGACGGAATACGAGCAATGCAAATAATCATCATTAATTTACAATAACTAATATCAAAAAAACATGCTACATATGTCAATAAATCTTTAGGTAAAGCAGGAATGAAAAATATCAAAAATATAATTTTATCCCTTTTAGAACTGTTATTAAACCTTTCTAATTTTTCAAATTTATGTTTTCCCACAAATTGTTGAATAATAGGCTTACCTAATTTTTTAGAGATAAAATATATAAATGAAGAAGCTATAAAAATGCCCACTTCACATAAAATAAATCCCCAAAACCATCCAAAAGAAATCCCTGCTGCAATTTCAATAAATTCACCTGGAATTACTGAAATAACAATTTGTAAAAACTGAAGCACAAGAAATATAAAGACTCCAAAAACTCCATGTTCATTAATATAATCTCTAAATAAAAGCGGATCATTGATAAACCTTTGAATATTAGGAATTAATATAATTGCTAATATAATAGTTAGAATTAAAAATGCTACTAAACCTATAATATTAATTATTATTTGATGTTTATTGGAGTCTTTATTTAAAAAACTACATTAAATCCTAACTCATCAATTTTATTTTTAATTTGTTCGTTATCTATTTCTTCTTTTGATTTGATTTCCACAATTCCTGTTTCTAAATTAACTTTAACTTTTTTTACGCCATCAACACTTTTCAATGCTTCCTCAACATGTTTTTTACACATTGCACACTTCATGCCTTCAACCTTAATTTCTTTTATAACTGCCATTTTCTTCTCCTTTTTTATTAAAATTAAATAATCGTAGTGCATTCAATACAACACATATACTACTAAGACTCATTGCTAATGACGCTAGCATTGGATTAAACTTAATTTCCCAAAGAGGATATAAAACTCCACAAGCTATAGGTATACATATAATATTATAAAAGAATGCCCAAAATAAACTCATTTTAATATTCTTAATTGTTGTTTTGCTTAATTCATACGCTAAAAAAGCGTCATTTAAATTATTTCTTACAAGAATAATATTAGCTGACTCAATAGCTATATCACTACCACTGCCAATTGCCATAGCAACATTTGCTTCTTCTAATGCAACCGCATCATTAATTCCATCACCAACCATTAAAACATTGCTCTTTTCTTTTAGCTGTTTAATAACATTTCCTTTTTCATCAGGCATTACTTCAGCAATCACTTCATCAACATGAGCAATATTTTTTACATAATTAGCACTATTAATGTTATCACCAGTTAACATTATAGTTTTAATACCTTGACGTCTAAAATTTTCAATTGCTTTAATACTACTATCCTTTACTGTATCACTAATTGAAATATAGCCCAAAACTTTTTCTTCATCAGCAACAATAACAAGCCCCAATGAAGAATCAATATCAATATTTTTTACTTTATTTAAAATATATTTTTTATTTCCAGCATAATACTTCTCACCATCAATTATACCTTCAACACCTAATCCAGGAACAGTTAGAAAGCTTTCAACTTCATATGTATTAATATTATTAGTACTAATATATTCATTAATTGCTTTCGCAATAGGATGAGATGATTGTTTTTCTAAACTACCTAAAATAGATAAAAACTTTGAATCGTATTCTTTTATTTCAACAATACTTAATTCTCCACTAGTTATTGTTCCCGTTTTATCAAGCACTACTGTATTAATATTATGAAGATTTTCTAAACTTTGTGCATCTTTAATCAATATATGATTTTTAGCAGCTACACCTGTAGAAATCATAATAGCAATTGGCGTAGCTAATCCTAAAGCACATGGACATGAAACGACTAAAACCGAAATTCCAATACTTAATGAAAGTTCTAAATCTTTAGAAAATATGATCCACAAAACAAATGTTATTAGTGACAAAATCATAACAACAGGAACAAATTTACTACTAATTTTATCCGCAAGCCTAGCAATAGGTGCTTTACTACTTGCTGCTTCTTCTACTAATTTGGCAATTTTAGCAATCGTGGATGTTGAAGTTGTCGAGGTTGCTCTAAAATAAATTATACCATCAGTATTAATACTACCACTAACAACACTATCATCAATATCTTTATGAACTGGAATGCTTTCACCAGTCACACTAGACTCATCAAATGATGCTTCCCCTTTAATTATAATTCCATCAACAGGAACACTTTCACCTGCACATACTTTAATTATATCATCAACTTTAATGTCCTCTACAGAAATAGTATGTAAATTTTCATAATTAACATCAACAACATTTGCATTTTTACCGCTTAAATCTAATAACATTTTAATTGAATTACTTGTTTTTCCTTTTGATTTTGCTTCAATAAATTTTCCAACAGAAACCAAAGTCAAAATTGTACCAGCTGACTCGAAATATAAATCCATATGATACTTATGTGCAGTATCTAAGTCATTATTCTTTAACGCTATTATGATCATTGTAATTGCAAATATACCATATAATACACTTGCTGTTGCACCAACAGCAACTAAACTATCCATATTAGGATTGCCTTTAAACAATTTTGAATATCCACTTGAAAAATAATTAAAATTCAATATTATAATAGGAATTAAAAGTACAATTTGTGTTAATGCAAAATAAACACTATTTTCAACACCAGAAATAAATGATGGTAATGGCAATCCAATCATCGATCCCATAGCAACATATAATAATAAAATCAAAAAGATAATCGAAATTATAAGTTTAATTTTCTTTTTATTACTTATCTGTTCATATTTCATTTCTGTTGCAATAGATATTTTGTATCCTGCTTTACGCACAGCATTCATAATATCATCATCAGATAAAACATCCGTTTCTAGTTCTAAAGTATTATTCAGTAAACTAACATTAACATTACTCACATGTCCAAGTTTAAGTACTGCTTTTTCTACATGACTCACACAACTTGCACAACTCATTCCTTTGACATCAAATTTTTTCTTCATTTTACACCTCGTATAATATAATAGTATTATACCTTAAAAAAACTTTTATTTCAAATTAGATGATAAAGTTTTTTTATAACTCTTAAATTATAAATTATTTAATTTAGCTGAAAACTTTTAAATGATGAAATCTTTTGACTATCCACATTTAAACAATAATCATTTAATATTGTATTTTCAACTATTATATTAATACTCTTAACATTCAAATTCTTCATAATGTATTTAATCAAAGTATTAATATTTTGCTTTTTAAAATATGGAGACAAAAAATATAAAGATTTGATGAGACAATCATTATATAAATCCACATCCGCATAACCAACAATTTCATTATTATAAATAACCACATAAATCTTATAATTTTTATTTTTTGTAATCTCATTTAAATCATACCAACAATCTTGATGAATATTGTAATAATCTTCTTTTAAATATTGTTGATATTTTAGCACTACTAAATCATCATTTACATCTTTATTATTCAATTGAAGCTTGTACATATGAACAATTTGATAATCAAGTTTAATTAGATTATTCAAAGTGTTTTTTTCAGGCAAAATTAATAAAATATTATATTTCTTAAAATCTTTTATAAAAGAATTTAAGAATTCAACATTCTTAATATTCAAATATAAAATGATTAGTTTTTTATTTTTAAATTTATAAATAATAATATTAGAAAACGATTCATCATATAAGCACTCGCATTTTTTTATTTCATTTGTTATTTGTGATATGTTTTTTGGAAAAGAAAAACAATAACTATCTTGCTTACTTTGATTAACAAAAATATTATTTATTAGTAATTGAAAATTTTCCATTATTTTCCAGAACCAAACAATATTTCAACAACAGGAATCAATAAGAATACAACCCATGTTGGATGCCAAATGTCAAAAATAAAACCGACAACAAAGTAACTTATAAATATAATTAAATTAATAACATCAACAACTATCTTTTTCTTATGCGTATAAAGCATAATTGGCACAATAGGAATTAATAAAAAAATTAACCATCCAGGATGCCACAAATTAGCTAAAGACCCCATTAATACATATGCAATAGTACACAAAAATGGAGTAATGGCACATATTTTATTTTTAATGGTATTATTTTTAAATTTCATTTCATTTTCTTCTTGCATTTCATCAAAATTAACAAATTTTTTAAACTTAAATTTCATAATTTCCTCTTTTCTAATATTCACAATATTAATTATAAAAACGAACAAATAATTCCTAAAAATGCCGCAATTATAATAAAAATAATCGTATTAATACTTTTTTTAAATATTTTTTTATATATTAACATTATAACTAATAAAATACTAAAAATTAATATTGAATTATAATTAATAATTATTTTTTCATAACTTGTAAAAACACATTTATAAATTAATAAAAAACCTGACGCTACAATTAAACCAATAATAACCGGTTTTATACCTTCAATAAATCTAATGACATACTTGTTTTTTAAAAAATTTTGAATAATTGTAATAATCAAAATTATAATAACAAAAGAAGGTAAAACTACACCCAATGTTGCACAAATTGCCCCCCATATGCCACCTTTAATCTCACCAACAAGAGTAGCCATATTTACAGCCAATGATCCAGGAGTGGATTCAGAAATAGCCAAGAAACTATAGAATTCATCTATTGTCAACCACTCATTGTTTATAACCGTCTCTTTAACAAGTGGAATCATCGCATATCCACCGCCGAAAGTAAATAAGCCAATTTTAAAAAATTCCCAGAAAAGTTTAAGATAAATCATCATTTTTACCAACTTTCTTTTCTAAAAATGATTTAATAACAATATTTAAAATTCCACCAACTAAGATTAATACAATTGATGAAACATCAAAAGAAAAAACATCAATTGTTATAATAATGATGATTGTTAATAATAACACAATAATATTATAAATATTTTTCTTAATATCTTTAAATAAACTAAAAGCGGCTTTAATTATTAAAATTGCAACTGCACAATTAATTCCTTTTAGTGCATATTGAACAACTCTATTATCCAAAAAGGAAAATAAAAACAAATACACCAAAAGAATTATAATAAACGATGGTAAAATAACACCAATGGTAGCAATAATACTCCCTAATATATTGTTTTGTTTATAGCCAATAAAAGTTGCTAAATTAATAGCTAAAGGTCCAGGAGTTGACTCTGATATAGCTATTATTTCTATTATATCTTCTTTATTCATCCATTGTCTTTTATGAATTATTTCTTCTTCAATCAAGGGAATCATTGCATAACCACCACCGAATGTGAATAAGCCAATCTTAAAGAATGATATAAATAATTGAATACACTTTTTCATTAATTTTCACTTGAAAAAGAAGATGTAAATTCAATTTCTTCTTTTTTATTATCTTTACATATAATAATTTTAAATCTAATTGGTTTATTGTCATTTATTACACGACCGTTATTTAAAATATTATTACTAAGTGGTTTTAATTCAAAAGTATAACCTTCGTTTAAAAAGCTTAATACTTGAGTTTCAACTCTTACTAATTCCAAAAAATGTTCCCATAAGTGATTCATTCTTAATGTTTGAGGACAGTTCTTACCACTAAAGTAGTGATGTTGCTTAATATCATCCATTGTTAAATTATTTTCTACTAATAAATGAGCAACTAATTTTGCACATTTTTGCCAAGTTAAATAAATATCCGAATTGATATTAATGCATGTTTCTATACCAATAGAATTATTATTACCACCTCTATTTGCTATTAAATGATAATTGTTAGAGTAATATGTTTCCCCTATATAGTATTGACCATTAACTAATTTACAAAGAATTGATTGATCATTAAAATTACTATCATTCAAAACCTCATTTTTATTATTTACTGGTGCTTTTACTATTGTTTTTTGATCATCAATTTCATAAAATCCATCATTAGATATATTAATTTGAGGATGTTCATTATTTCCTTTAACATTTGTTTCATATAATTTATAATCATATAGAGTTGTGTCTCCCGCGTGCCAAGCTACTTCATCATCAGGAATGTTATGATATATGCCATCGTTTCCAACAACATAATGAAAACTACATGCATATTTTCCTTGTTCCCAATATTCATTTTTAACAGCATTACTCCAAAATTTAGCGGTATGATTCTCATCAGTATCACCTGTATCATGAATAGTAATATAATACTTATGTTTTTTATTTCCCGGTCTATTATCATTAGTTAAAGGAGCGATATTCTCAATTTTTGTAAAATCTTCAAATAAATATCCACATACACTTGGAACCAAAAGATAATCGTAATCAAATTGCCATCCATAAACATGAATGTTTTTTAATTTTATTTTTTTATTAATATGTTCTTTAAAAAATCGTATAACTTTATCCATAAAATTGCCTCTTTCATATATTATACTCTAATAAATAAAAAAAATAAAGAATTAAAAATTCTTTATTCTTTATTAAGTATTATATCGTACTCTAAAAAACACCCAACACTTATAAGTAATCCCGCAAAAATATCAGTAAACCAATGTAAACCAGAAAGAATTCTAACAATAACTGCTAATATAATTAATAATATAACTAATCCATAAATAAGAATTTTACTATTCGGATTTTTAAATTTCTTAAATAACATTCTCGCAAAAGATAAATAAGTAAATGCAATAATTAGAATATGTGTTGAGGGAAATGAACTTTCAAGTTCACCATCGACTAATACAGGTCGATAATTTATTATCAATATTTTATCAAATAGTATCCATACAAAGGCAATAAAAATAATATTTACGCCAAATAAAATTATATCTTTATCAACTAAAGATAATTTTTTTTTCTTCATCACTTGAATAAACCCTAATACTATAAAAATAAGAATTATGCATATGCCAACAAATAAGAAAATATCCGCAACTTTATCCCAAAATTCATTAATTTTACCAGTATAAAACAATTTATTAATAAAGTATAACCCAACTTTTGTATTTGTGGATGCAACTAATTCTACATCTAATTGCAACAACAATATCATAATAAAATACCCAAAAAAACAAATAGACATTAATATTTTTTTAATTTTCATTTAAATTCTTTCCTTTTGTATCAACTATAGTGAAATCTTTTCTTGAGCACCCCGCTCTTCCTCCACCTGCACAAGCACACGCACATGCACATGCACAGTGACCACCATGACCTCCACTATGTGAACCATTATTTGTATTTGGAGGTGGCGATACTTTTTGACCATCTTTTTTATATCCTCTACGTCTAAACATCCAAAACGTATGCCTTCTTCCTGTAAATCCACGATACATATAATAACCATCATACTGACGAGAACTAGCATAATAAATAATTATAATGAATCCCATAATAATTAAAACAACAAAAACAATAGTCATAATATCGCCAAAACTAATATATGTACTAGAATATTGTTTATTATAATTTGCATTTGTAAAAATTTCACCATTATATTTTACAGCAACATTAATTTTTTCATTGTAATCTAATGAGCCTTCCCAATATAATTTATTATCATCTTCTGAATGGCAGTTAGAGTATAATGGTATTCCTAGTTTTTTCGACCATGATACTCGATATGATAAAACTTTTATTTCTGGAAACCAACCTGGTGTAAAAGAATATTCAATATTTCTTCCATCTTTTGTAAAAAAGTAATCTTGTACAAATGAAAAAGAAAAATCAACTATACTTCCTTCATAATATTTTTGTTTGAAATATATTGCAATATATGCACCACCATCAGAATAATAACTCGCTTTTTTAATAACCTCATCATCAAATTTAATTTGTGAAATATGTTTATTGGGAATTCCAATTTTAACCCAAGTAAGTGGACCTTCAGATTCCGAATCTAAGACTTTCCATTTTATATGATACTTCATTTTCAATGTAGCATCATCATTAGGTACAATAGAGATATCATATTCTAAAATACGGTCTAAATCTTTTATAGCATGCACATGAATACCATTTATAAATAGAATAAAGAAGCATAAAAAACAAAAAGAAAGTATTTTCTTCATTATTTTACCTCCTTCAATAAGCAAATTTGTTGATGAGTTATTGCTTTTTTACGAATGTTTTTACATTCCTTCTTATTCCATATAGTAGACCATTTATTATTTAATATATTTCCAAGTGTCATGCCATTTAACCAAGATTGACATGGAATGACATCACCATTAGGAGCAATTGCCATATTTGATAAGCATGCACCACATGATGGAACAACCATCTTCATAGATTTTAAAACTTTTTCATCAACCCACCCTGGAGAAGTAAAAGAAATTTCCAGTTCATTGCTTTTCGCAAATCTATATGCTGTTGTTAAACTGTTAGTAATTTCTTCTTTTGAAAGTTTAGTAACTTGCGACTCCTCTGTTTTAGCATTACCTGTTGGAATTAATCCAGAGCAAGAAAAATATCTAACACCTAATTCGCATAAAAACTTAATTGTCTCAACATAATTTCTATTTAAGCTACATAGTGGAGTATTGATACTTACATTTAATCCGGATTTTAAAGCATTTTTAATTCCATCTACTGTTTCTCTAAAATGATTGCCTCCAACTAATAAATTATGAATAATTTCATCACTAGAATATAATGTAATTTGGACACTATCTAGACTTGCTTCTTTAAGCTTAGCACAATAATCCTCAGTTAATAGTATACCATTAGTATTCAGTCTAGTAATAAACCATTTTGAATAGCTAATTAAATCAAATAAATCTTTTCGTAATGTGGCTTCTCCTCCAGTAAAAGTTATTTGTGGAATGCCAGCATCTTTTAATCTATCAATTATTCTTTTCCATTCATCTAAACTCAATTCTTTTGTTTCTGACATTTCTTCATTAGCAGCATAACAATGCAAACAATGTTGATTGCAATTCCATTTTTTCATTTTCACCATTGAACTTACCATTAAATCCATTCGATGTGGAGCTTTCATTTGTTTTGCATATTTAGCTAATGACATATATCCTATTTTTTCATCTGGTTCTTTACCTAAAGCAATATCTTTTAGTGTTTGAACAATATTTTTTAAATCGTTAGATAAAGTTGTCTTCGGAACATTAGGAAACAACGTATGTAATTCTACAACAGATTCATTAATCAATTTTTTAATATCTATATTACTAAGCGGTCCACATTTCGTATCATTCAATTTTTCAATAAATACCTTTAACAATATACCCCATGAACTATTTAATGGTAGTAATGAATATCCATTAATAATTACCAACCATGGATTTCGTTGTTTCAGTTTTTTAGGAGGAATTAAATGTACTCTACATACTCCTGGCGTCTCAGGATCAAATGTAGTGTGATAAACCTCTGTACAATTTTTTAAATATTTAGATATTTGCATATTTTATCTCCCATAAATATTAATATAAACTCATTATTAAAAACATTTTTAAGTTATAACACTTTTACTAAATGAATTTTTTCATTCATACGTTTAATTTCCATAAACCCTATTTTTTTCCAAAAGAATAATGCTTTTGTATTATTTTCTGTTACATCAATTTCCACATAACGATAATTATTATTTTTAAGATATTTAAATAAATTATTAATTATCGATTTTCCATATCCATCGCCTTGAATATTTTTATAAACCATAAAAAAATTAATAAAAATCGTATCACTTTGATTTGGAAATTCAAAAAAATCTATTATTGCTATCAAAAGGCCAAAATCAAAAAATCCTAAATAATATCGGTCCCCATATTTAGAATAAAAAAAAGTTTTGTCAATCTCAAATTCTACCATTTCTTCTGTAATTAATGGTGGAACTAATTTATAATAATCCTTATCTACAACACAAAAATCATATATATCATTAATATGTTCATGTCTCAATTCACACACGAAATAATTAGGATTAATTTTTTCAATATCAATTTTCTTACTCATCCTAAGCTCCCGTTATTAATCTTTTTTCCAGTGTTCAATTTCATCATTTGGATACGCTTTTGTCCAATGATATGGTTGTAATTCTTTTAGTTCTACAAATTTTATTTCTTCCTCATCACTTGTGACAGCAACTTGAACATCTTCACCCCAATATCTTAGTCTTTCTTGGCAAATACCGCATGGTGATAAAACTTTAAAGGGAGCCAATTCATTTTCACGAACAAGGCACATACAATGCGTTACTTTCTCATTATATTTATGAGCTTCTAACATTGCACCTGTTTCAATGCATAAAACAGCAGATGCATTAGCAGTATCAATAGATACACTTGTATAATAATGATTATTTAATGTATGAACAACACCTGCACCACCCCATCCAGTAGGATATCTTTTTTCAATTAGTTCTACCGCTTGTTTATACATTTCTTTTTCAACAATATAATTTCTCATAAATATTATTTTTTCCTCTTTCTATTATTATTATATAAATTTCATAATCATTAAATATAACATCATTTTTTAAATATTCATAATAATATTAAATAAATAATTATCATCAATAAAGATTAAAAAAAATAATATTACATTAAAATATTGTGCATTCATTTATGAACAAATTTAAATCAATTACTTTTATTACCTATAAATTTTACTGAATGTCTAATAACTGTTTTTAATTTATTTACATCACATTTTCTTGGATCACTTAAG
>CAZFAM010000009.1:45659-47601 GCA_964516425.1 uncultured Bacteroidales bacterium
ATGTCTAATAACTGTTTTTAATTTATTTACATCACATTTTCTTGGATCACTTAAGTATATTTCATGATGTAATCTTATATTTGTGATATCTAATTCATATCCATTATCTTTTAAAAAATCATGCAATAAATTAACAGTTATGGGTTCGTCGTCATAACTTCCAATATGCATACATTGAACACATAATCCTTCATCATAAGTTAAAAACTCAACTCTTGAAAAATCTTGTTTTTTCTTTTGCGTAGCTTCTTCAATTGCCCAATCAAAGTCCGCTTTTGTTATAAAATCTGGCAATCTAATCCCTGATATAAAACATAAGTCATTTTTATTTTGATAATCAATAGTCCCATTCATTCCATCTTGCCACCAAAACCCTTCAAGGGGCGGAACCACATATTCAAAAAAACCTTTTATTTTATGATTTCCTTTATAGCTCATCTTTATTGTATAAGCAATTCCATATAATAATCCGATTGTTTTTTTATAATCGCTATTTTCTTCATTCGGATTTCCTGTTCCTCTAACTGCAATATAATTCATTTTGGGAATTTCTACAATATGAGGCTTATTTTTAGGCATATAAAATTCTTTATATTCTTTCTTAAAGTCAAAAGCCATAATTATTTTTTCCAATCTCTAAAATATTTTTTTATTATTAAACCTATTATAGCACGAAAATTTACATTTTTCAATATACACATTCCTTTGGAATAACATAAATCATAAAAAAGTCTGATACAAATAGTATCAAACTTATCATTTTAAATTTTACATTAAAATAACATGCCACTTATTGGAAAAATTATATCCTAATATTTTATATAATTTTCAGTGATTAAAGTTGGATCATCTATATAGAAACCATCTCCACCCATTTCAATGATATCAAGAATATCATCATCGGTATATGCTGTAAAAACAAATATTTCCTTACCTGCTTGTTTTAACTTGGAAATGCCCGAACGAATATCTTCATCCGACCATGTTGGCAGTGCTATGCCCCATATTCGATCATCCAAAAAATATTCCAACATTGTGTCCACAGTATAATAAACCTTATAATGAGAGAATAAATACTTATCATATGTAGTTGTTTCTTTTAATGTGTCCCACATTTCAACACTAAATACTTCAGGAATAATGTTAGAAGAAATATCAGTGTTATATATTTTTTCAAGTTCTTCAAATCTTTGAACAATCAATAAATCTTCTTCTATGGTATCACCTTTTGCATCTACAATAATTTTAATATCACGATAGGTCATTATAATATCCATAAGCCATTCTTCATTAACGGGGGTATATCCATTTAATAATCTTATTTTTTTAAACTCTTCATATGTAAGCGATGAAAAATTTAAGAACTCAGATGTATCAATATTTTCACCTGCATGTGTACCAATGAGCCTTCCATCACTCGAAAGTTTAAGATCATATTCAAAATATCGATATCCTAAATCATAATAATACAAAAAAGTCTCTTGTGCATTCATGTAACTGAGATCATCGATACCGCCACCTGCATGAAGTATTACAATAAAATCAGATATATCCTTTTTTTCAATTTGATCGTTAGGTGTACGAAAACAACTACTTAACGATAATAGCAATATAATAAGTGTAACTATTAATATTAGTATTTTATTACTCTTAAGTTTATATTTACTTTCTTCATATCTTATATTCTGTATTTTCATTAATATATTCTTACCTTAATCCTTCAATTAATATTGTTTGTTCGCAAAGTTTATAATACTTTCTTTCATATCTTACTTGAATGTACTTCCTTTTTGATAGATGCTTATATCTTTTTGTTATATTCAATCATTATTTTTCAATTAAGTCTTCCATTGAACATCCAAGTGTCTTGGATAGTCTATATAGTGCGTCAACGCTCGCTTTATTGATATCTTTATTGCGTTGCTCGTACATTTGAATTGAC